>NZ_JBFOKO010000001.1:0-756917 GCF_047246605.1 Aeromicrobium jepli | reverse complement strand
CTTCAGAGTCGCCGGGGTACTGATAAAAATTCGTCGACTTTTGACACACTGTTGAGTTCTCAAGGATCAGACGCACATCTCAGGCTTCACCGTTCCCGGGTCGGCCCTCGAGGCTCATCCACTTTACATCGCCGTTTTCATCCGGGTCAAACCCGGTTCGGTTACGATGTGCCCTCCGTTGTCAGCGATCAGTTTCCGGACCTCCGAGGAGCTCCTGGCGTTGATCGTTCCGGTTTCGGGCTGTTCCCCCGCCGTGCGGAGCAACAAGAAGTACATTACACACACATCTCGCGAGGCTCCAAATCGGGGTCGGGGTGCCCTGCGTCACATGCTGGAACGACGGGCAAATCAGGCCGTCCGGACGCCCGAGACGGCTCGCTTGCCCTTGCGGAGCACGCTCCAGCCCCCGGCCAGCCGGTGCTCCGCACCGAGCACGAGCTCGGGGTCCTCGACCCGCTGGTTGTTCACGTACGCGCCGCCGTCGGCGATCGCGCGGCGCGCGGCCGACTTCGACTCGGCCAGGCCGGAGGCGATGAGGGCGTCGACGATCGTCGTCCCCTCGGTCACGTCCACGGCGCCGGCCTCGCGCAGCGCGGCCGCCAGCGTCGACTCGGGCAGGTCGCCCAGCTCGCCTCGACCAAACAGCGCGGTCGACGCGAGCTCGGCCGCCTTGGTCTCGGCCTCGCCGTGCACCAGCGTCGTGAGCTCGGCGGCAAGGCGACGCTGCGCCGCCCGGGCCCCCGGTCGCTCGGCGTGCTCGGCCATGAGCGCGTCGATCTCGTCGACGGCGATGAACGTGAACTGCTTGAGGTACTCCCCCACCTTGCTGTCCTCGGCCTGGATCCAGGACTGGTAGAAGGCGTACGGGCTCATGAGCTCGGGGTCGAGCCAGATCGTGCCGCTCTCGGTCTTGCCGAACTTCGTGCCGTCGGCCTTCGTGATGAGCGGCGTGGCGAGCGCGTGCACCCGGTCGCCGTCGGCGCGGCGGATGAGCTCCACTCCCCCGGTGAGGTTGCCCCACTGGTCGCTGCCACCCGTCTGCAGGACGGCGCCGTGGCGCCGGTGCAGCTCGAGGTAGTCCATCGACTGCAGCAGGATGTAGCTGAACTCGGTGTAGCTGATGCCCGACTCGAGCCGGCTCGCCACGACGTCACGCGCCAGCATCCGGTTGACCGGGAAGTGCTTGCCGATGTCGCGCAGGAAGTCGACCACGGACATCGGCTGCGTCCAGTCGAGGTTGTTGACCACGGTGGCGCCGTTGTCGCCGTCGAGCGAGACGAAGCGCGAGACCTGGCCGCGGATCCGCTCGACCCACTCGGCGACGGTCTCCTTGGAGTTCATCACGCGCTCGCCCGACTGCTTCGGGTCGCCGATGAGGCCCGTGGACCCGCCCACGAGGAGCAGCGGCCGGTGCCCGGCCAGCTGGAGGCGACGCGCGGTGAGCAGCTGCAGCAGGTTGCCCACGTGCAGGCTCGGCGCCGTCGGGTCGAAGCCCACGTAGTACGTGATCGGCCCCTCGTCCATCTCGGCGCGCAGGGCGTCGAGGTCGGTCGAGTGCGCGATCAGTCCGCGCGCCTGCAGGTCATCGATCACATGTGTGGTCACGTAAATCCCTTTCATCCGCCACGAGGGTAGCCTCACGCCACTTACGCTCCTGACCATGACCGAGCCCAGCTGGAGTCGAGCCGAGATCTACGTGAGGCCGGTGGACGGCGACGTCGCCGCCGGCCTGACCGCGGTGAGGCAGGCCCTGGCGGAGTACCGGGTCGCCGCGGGCACCGTCCTCGGGGAGCGCGAGGGAGCGCCCGACACCGTCGTCGTCCGGGTCGCGCTGGACGACCAGCTGCGGCTCGCCGCGTGGGAGGACGGCGGGCTCGTCCCCGGGCCGCAGTGGTCGCAGCTGGGCCAGCACCTCGCCCGGCGGGTCCCCGCCCGCGTCAGCTTCGACGCGCAGGTCATCATCCACCCCGACGGGCGCATCGACGACGCCCCAGAGGACGAGGACCTGACCGACCTCTTCGGCGAGGTCACCGACCGCACGATCGTCGTGTGCCGTGCGCGCGACGAGGTCATGGACGCGATGTTCGCCTCGTCGCTGGAGGGACGACGCAGCCTCGTCGTGAACGGCTGGCTGCTCGTCGAGATCGCCGGCCCCCGCAGTCGTGCCTTCTTCAGCGGCGACCTGACGCGCGAGCGCCGGCCGATGTTCGTCCTGCACGCCGCCGGCGACCACCGCGAGGTCGCCGTAACGCGCGGCGAGACGTGGAGCTCGGAGAGCTGGCGGGTCGTGTGCCCCGTGGGCGCCGAGGGCCTCGGACCGGACGACGAGCTCGTCTCCGCCCGCCCGGCGTTCGTCCACTACGAGACCCCCGAGAGCGGTCCGGACGAGGACACCGCCGCGGCGATGGAGTACGCCTCGACGTCACCGGGCTCGCTGCTGGAGTTCGCCGCCGGCCACCTGCAGTTCCCCGCCGTGGCGGCGCGCTGGGCGGTCGACCCGGACGCCGACGGCGGCGCGGCGCGACCGGTCCACCGCCCGAACGCGACCGAGCGCGTCAAGGACGCCTACACCGGCGAGCTGCCGGGCCGCGGCCCGTTCGCGCGGATGCGCAGGTTCTTCCGCCGCCACCCGGCGTGGTGGCTCGCCTACGGCGTCGCCGAGCTGGTCGTCGCGGCGCTCATGCTGCTGCCCGGCCTGGTCGACTCGCCCGTGCTGCGCTGGACGCTGTGCGCGGTGTGGGCGTGGGACGGCGGGACCAACACGGTCGCGGCCGCCACGACGCTGCGCCGGCGCGTCAGGGCTTGACGGCGATGACGGGCATCGGGGCGTCGAGCAGGATCATCTGCGTGACGCGGCCCATGAGCATCTTGCCGACCGGCGTGCGCTTGCGGATGCCGATCACGAGGCGGTCGGCGCCGGCCTCGACCGCCTGGTCGATGACCACGTCGGAGACCGACAGCGACGCGGCGCGGCGGATCTCGTAGTCGATGCCCTCGAGGTCGAACCGCTCGGTGAACTCGGAGAGGTCGATCTCCTCGGGCTCGTCGACCTCGGGGTCGATCTCGCTCACGGTGATGAGGATGAGCCTCTCGTCGTTCGCCTCGGCCTTGGCGGCGGCCCAGCGGACCGCTGCGCGGCCATAGTCGTCCGGACGGTACGCGACGGCGATGGTCATGAGCCGAGCGTAGCGCGAGGCGGACGCGGGAATGGCGGCAGCGCCGCGAGCGTTCTGCATGATCGTGAACACGTCTGCTGCCCGTCCCGTCAAGGTCGACATCTGGTCCGACATCGCCTGCCCCTGGTGCTTCGTGGGCAAGCGCCGCTTCGAGCGCGCCGTCGCGAGCTGGGCCGGCGACGTCGAGGTCGAGTTCCACAGCTTCGAGCTGGCGCCGGACACCCCGGTCGACTTCGAGGGCAGCGAGGTCGACTTCCTCGCGCACCACAAGGGCATGGACCCCGCCCAGGTCGAGCAGATGCTGGGCCAGATGACCGAGCTGGCCGCCGCCGAGGGACTCGCCTACGACTTCGAGGCGCTGCGGCACACGAAGACGCTGCTGGCGCACCAGGCGCTGCACTTCGCGAAGGACCACGGCCTGCAGGCCGAGCTCAAGGAGCGCCTGCTGTCGGCGTACTTCGAGCAGGGGCGCCACGTCGGCCGCGTCGACGAGCTCGTCGAGCTGGGCGCCGAGGTCGGACTGGACGCCGGCGCCCTGCGCGCCGCGCTCGAGTCCGCGCAGTACGCCGACGCCGTCGAGGCCGACATCGCGCAGGCCCGCGCCTACGGCATCACGGGCGTCCCGTTCTTCGTGTTCGACGGCCGCCTGGGCGTCTCGGGAGCGCAGGACTCGAAGGTCTTCGAGCAGGTCCTCCAGCGCGCCGCCGACGAGGCCGAGGAGGCCTCGGCGTGACCGGGCCGTTCGAGGTCGTCGGCGAGGAGGCGCCCGTGTGCGTCGACGGCGTCTGCCAGCTGCCGGGCGAGCCGACCGACGAGGCGGACGCGACCGACCTCTAGGGTGCCGCCATGAGCACCACGGTCACGCGCACGCGCCGTCACGAGCTCGACCACCTGCGCGTCCTGGCGACGCTCGGCGTCATCTTGCTGCACGTCGCGGCGATCGTCGTGGTGGCGTTCAAGGACACCCGTCCCGACCTGCTCTCGCAGTTCAACCTCGGCAACCTCGCCAACACCGGCGGGCGGTTCGCGGTCAACTGCTTCTTCATGACGTCGGGCGCGCTGCTGCTCGATCCCGTGCGCCGGTTCGTGCTGCGGCCGCAGTTCCTGCGGGTGGCCCTGCCGACGCTGACGTGGATCGTCGTCTACACGCTGCTCAACATCGCCCTCAACGACAGCGGCCGCCCCGGCGTCCGCGGTGCCCTGAAGGACCCGCTGTCGCTCGAGCCGACCGAGCTGGTCCGGGCCCTGCTGGCCGGGCCCGCGGTCTACCACCTGTGGTTCGTCTACGTGCTGCTCGGCATCTACCTCATGGTTCCGCTGCTGCGGGCGCTGACCGACCGGCCCGAGCCCGAGCGGCAGCGGCTCCTGCTGTGGTTCCTGACGCTGTGGCTGGTCGCCGGGCTGCTGCCGCGGTGGGGCGCCTGGCTGCTCGGCGAGCGGTTCCCGGTGCTGTACGCGATGCCGCTGGAGGCGCTGCCCGTCGGCTACGTCGGCCTGTTCGTCCTGGGCTTCGCGATCAGCCACTACCGCGACCGGCTGCGCGTCCCGTCGCTCGGCTGGGCGGCGCTCGCCGCTGCCGGCTTCGTGTGGACCTTCACGGACGTGTGGTGGGCGGCGCGCGACGGCGAGTCCCGTGTCTTCGCCGCCTACGACAACCTGCTGCCGCCCGTGCTGATGCTGTCGATCGGCGTGTTCGGCTTCTTCGCGACCCGCGCGTGGGGCCCCGGCCCCGTGTGGCCGCTCGTGCTGCGCACCTCCGAGCTGAGCTTCCGGATCTACCTCGTGCACATCGCGGTGCTGCACACGCTGCGCGTCACGACGGACCTGGGCCCGCTGCTGTCCGAGCGTCCGCTCGTCGGCATCCCCGCGATGTTCACGGCCGTCGTCGTGATCTCGTGGGTCGTCTCGTGGCTGCTCGACCTGGTGAGGCCGCTGCGCCGCTGGGTCTGAGACCTTTCAGACGCCGTCGGAGTCCTCGTCGGGCTTGACCGCCAGCACGGGGCACGGCGCGTCGAGGATGACGCGCTGCGCCACGCTGCCCAGCAGCGCCTTGCCCACCGGGCTGCGATGCCGCACGCCGACCACGACGAGGCTGGCCGAGCGCTCGACGGCAGCGCGGACGACGCCCTCGGCCACGTCCCGCACGACGTCCTGCCGGACCTCGGCCTCGAGGCCGAGCGTCGCGAGCCGCTCGCGGACCTGCGCGATCTCGTCCTCGTGCGCGAACCGGTCGTCCACGAGGGCGTCGCCGCGGGTGTCGTTGACGACGAGCAGGTCCTCGCCGCGCAGCGTCGCCTGGGCGGCGCCGTGCGCGAGCGCGGCTCGTCCGTACCGGTCGGGGCTGTAGGCCACCACGATCGTCATGTCATGTCCTCTCAGATGTCGTCGCGGTCGGTGGCCGCCGCGCGGTCGAGCATGCGGTCGAGCTCGTCGGGCTCCTGGCCGCGCCGGCGCCAGCCCACGACCCCCATCACGACCGCGATGACGGCCATGAGGGCGTAGACCAGGACGGCCACGGGCTCGCTCCACAGCGTGCTCAGGTCGCCCTGCGAGATCGCCAGCGCGGTGGTCAGCTGCTCCTCCAGGCGCGGGCCCAGGATGACGCCGATGATGAGCGGCAGCACCGGCAGCCCGAAGCGGCGCATCGCGAAGCCCAGCAGGCCCAGCACCAGCAGGATCGCCAGGTCGAACGCCTGGAAGTTCACGCTGTAGGCGCCCAGGGCCGCGAAGAACAGGATGCCGGCGTACAGGTACGGGCGCGGGATCTGCAGCAGCTTCGCCCAGACCGGCGCCATCGGCAGGTTCAGCACGAGCAGCAGCGCGTTGGCGATGAACAGGCTGGCCAGCAGCGCCCACACCAGCTCGGGCTCGGCGTCCATCAGCTGCGGGCCGGGCTGGATGCCGTAGCTCTGGATCGCCAGCAGCATGACGGCGGCGGTCGCCGTGGTCGGCAGGCCGATCGCGAGCAGCGGGACGAGGGTGCCGGCGGCCGAGGCGTTGTTGGCCGCCTCGGGGCCGGCGACGCCCTCGATCGCGCCCTGCCCGAACTCCTCGGGGTGCTTCGTCAGGCGGCGCTCGGTGATGTACGACAGGAACGTCGGGACCTCCGCGCCGCCGGCCGGCAGTGCGCCGAACGGGAAGCCGTACGCGGTGCCGCGCAGCCACGGCTTCCACGAGCGCCCCCAGTCGGCCCGGCTCATCCACGGCTGCCCCACCGGGATGATCTCCAAGGGCCGCCGGCGCAGGTGCGCCGCGACCCACAGGGCCTCGCCGATCGCGAAGATCGCGACGGCCACGACCACGACGTCGATCCCGTCGGCCAGCTCCGGGCGGCCGAACGTGAGCCGTGCCTGGCCCGTCTGCGAGCCGACCAGCGCGATCGTGAGGCCGAGGAACAGCGAGATGAAGCCGCGCAGCTTGGACGAGCCGAGCACCGCCGTGACGGTGAACAGCGCGAACAGCATGATCGCGAAGTAGGAGGGGGCGCCGAGCTTCACGACGACGTCCGCGACGCTCGGCATCAGGACGACGAGCAGCACCGAGCCGATCGTGCCCGCGACGAACGAGCCGATCGCGGCCGTGGCCAGGGCCTGCGCGGCTCGGCCGCGCTTGGCCATCTTGTTGCCCTCGAGCGCCGTCACGACCGAGGACGACTCCCCCGGCGTGTTGAGCAGGATCGAGGTCGTCGAGCCGCCGTACATGCCGCCGTAGTAGATGCCGGCGAACATGATGAGGGCGCCGGCGGGGTCGACGTTGTAGGTGATCGGCAGCAGCAGGGCCACCGTCATGGCCGGGCCGATGCCCGGCAGGACGCCGACGGCCGTGCCCAGCAGGACGCCGATGACGGCGTACAGCAGGTTCTCGGGGGTCAGCGCGTTCGCGAAGCCGTCCAGCAGCAGGTCCATCAGAGCACTCCGTCCAGGACGCCCGCAGGGATCGGGATGCCCAGGCCGACGTAGAAGCCGTACCAGGTCAGCAGGGACAGGGCGATCCCCACGCCGATGTCGAGCAGCAGGCGGCGGCTGCCCAGGATGCGGGCCGACGCCGCGAACAGGACGGCGCCCACGATGGCCCAGCCGAGCCAGTCGATCAGCGCGACCGCGACGACGATCACGGCGACGAGCTGCAGCAGCGTGTTCCAGTCGAGGCCGCCGCTGAGGTCGACGTCCTCGCCCTCCTCGGGCTGGGCCACGTCGCCGCGCCACGTGGCGACGGCGAGCAGGACGCCCAGCACGACGAGGACCGAGCCGATCGCGTACGAGAACGCGTACGGCTGGACGGGCTGGTCGGCGAAGCCCGGGTCGAGGCCGAGCGCGTCGACCAGGACGACGATCCCGACGAGGGTGACGAAGGCGGCCAGCCCGTACTGGGCGCGATCCACCGTGCGTGACGGGGTGACGGGGGTGGTGGTCATGCGAGTCCCAGCTCCTCGAGGGTCGAGGCGACGCGCTCGTTCTGCTCCTCGAGGAAGGTGCCGAACTCGTCGCCCGTGGTGAAGTCGTCGATCCAGCCGTTGCGCTCGAGCGCCTCGCGCCACTCCGGCGTGTCGTGCATCTCGGTGAGCAGCTCGATGTACTCCTCGCGGGTCTGCTCGGAGATGCCCGGCGGGGCCAGCACGCCGCGCCAGTTGATGAAGCTGAAGTCGATGCCCTCCTCCTTCAGGGTGGGGGCGTCGACGGTCTCCAGGCGCTCGTCGCCCGAGACGGCGAGCACGCGCAGCGAGCCGTCCTCGATCTGGCCCTCGAACTCGCCCAGGCCCGACATGCCGACGTCGATCTTGGCGCCGAGCAGCGCCGTCGTGAGCGGTCCGCCGCCGTCGTACGTGATGTAGTTGACGTCCTTCGCGTCGATGCCGAGCTCGTCGGCGAGCTGCATCGGGAACAGGTGGTCGGGGCCGCCCGGGGACGAGCCGCCGCCGATCGAGACGCTGCCCGGGTCCTTCCGCCACGCCTCGACGAAGTCCTGCACCGTGCGGAACGGCGAGTCCTCCGGCACGAGGATGCCCTCGGGCTCGGAGACCAGCTGCGCGATCGGCGTGGCCTTGTCGACCGTGGCGTCCGAGCCGTTCGTGAAGACCGAGCCGACCACGCCCAGGCCCATGGTCATCAGCAGGTCGTCGGCGCCGCGCTCGTTCATGAGCCGCTGCATGGCGACCGTGCCGCCGGCGCCGATGACGTTCGTGACCTCGAAGCGGCCGGTGAGCTCGTTCTGCTCCATCGCGCGGACGCCGGCCCGGCCCGTGAGGTCGTAGCCGCCGCCGGGGCTGTTCGGGATCATCATCCGCAGCCGCCGGTTGGCCGCGTCCTCGTCGTCCCGGGTCACCCCGCAGCCAGCGAGCATCGCCAGCGCGAGCGCCAGCACGACGCCGACACCGAGCATGCGGCCGCGTCGGCCGCTCGTTCCCCACGTGATCATCGATCCTCCTCGCTCTGCCCCCGATCATGCAGTCGCCTGTGGCGTGGGTCACGATTGCGGAACCAAAGGAGGTTCTGGTCATTGTGGTCACGCGCACGGGCATCGGCAGGCGCCGGCTGACGCTGGCGGGACAGGTGCTGCTGCTGCAGCTCGCCGTCGTCGCGGCCGTGCTGCTGGTGGTGGCGGTCATCTCGTTCCGGCAGAGCACCGCGGCCTTCACGGACGAGCGCGGCAGCGCGATGCGGTCCGTCGCCGAGTACCTCGCCGGCGGCGAGGTCGTCCGGACCGCGATCGACGACCCCTCCGCCACCCGGACGCTGGCCCCGTTCGTGGAGCGCGCGGTCGCGCTGTCGGGGGCGACCGACGTGCTGGTCACGGACCCCGACGGGGTCGTGATCGCCTCGGCCGAGCCCTCGGAGGTCGGCTCGAGGCTCGACCTCGGCGACAGTCGCGTGCGCGAGGGGCGCGGCTGGAGCGGTGACGTCGAGCGGGACGGCGGACGCTTCGTGACGGCTCACGCGCCGGTGATCGGCGACGACGGCACGCTCGTCGGCATCGCCGTCGCCGAGCAGGCCTACCCGTCGTGGTGGGACCGGATCGCCGACTCCTCGACCGACCTCGCGCCCTACCTCGGGCTCGGTGCGCTGCTCGGCGGCCTGGGCACGTGGGCGGTGTCGCGCCTGCTGAAGCGCCGCACGCGCGGTCTCGCGGCCGACGAGATCGCGACGCTGGCCGACCACCGGTACGCGCTCCTGCACAGCATCCGCGAGGGCGTCGTCGCCGTGGACAACGCCGGGGTCGTGACCGTGATGAACGATGCGGCCCGCCGCCTGCTCGGCGTCTCGGAGGACCCGGTCGGCCGGCCACTGGACGCGCTGGGGCTCGACGCCGAGCTGACCGCCGTGATCGCGGGCGACGCCGAGACCCGCGACGCCGTCGTGCTGACCGGCGACCGCGTGCTGGTGGTGAACCGGCGCGCCGCCTCGAGCCGGGGCCTGGGCATCGGCGGCGTCACGACGATGCGCGACCGGACGGACGTCGTCGAGGTCGAGCAGCAGCTCAGCTCGAACCTCTCGATCACCGACGCGCTGCGCGCCCAGACGCACGAGTTCGACAACCGCCTGCACACGATCTCGGGCCTCGTGGAGCTCGGCGAGTACGACGAGCTGGCCAGCCTGCTGGGCACGCTCACGCGCGAGCGCGCCGTGCTCGACGCGAGCCTGCGCGACGCCGTGCGCGATCCCGCCGTCGCCGCGCTGCTCGCCGCGAAGGTCAGCCAGGCCGTGGAGGCGGGACTGACCCTGCGCATCGACGAGGGCTCCCGGGTCCCCGCGCTCGCGCCGGACCTCGCCGCCGACGTCACCACGGTGCTGGGCAACCTCGTGGACAACGCGATCGACGCGTGCCGCGGCGGCGCCGGGCACGAGGTCGCCGTCCGGCTGGACGACGCCGGTGGCACGATCGAGATCGTGGTGAGCGACGACGGACCCGGGGTGCCCGGCGAGATCGGCCGATCGATCTTCGCGCGCGGGTTCTCGACCAAGCCGGAGGTCCTGGGCGGCCGCGGCATCGGCCTGCCGCTCGTGCGGCTCATCGCCACGCGCCGCGGTGGCTCGGCGACCCTCGAGGACGGTGGCCCCGGCGCGACGTTCCGCGTCAGGCTCCCGATGGGCGGCACCGCGTGATCCGCGTCCTCGTCGTGGACGACGACTTCATGGTCGCGCGCATCCACGAGCGCTTCGTCGAGCGGACGGAGGGCTTCACCGTCGTCGGCACTGCGGGCACGGGCGCCGACGCGCTCGCGGCCGTCGCGGACCTCGCCCCCGACCTCGTGCTGCTGGACGTCCACCTGCCCGACATGGACGGCATCGAGGTGCTAAGGTCGCTGCGCGCGTCCGGGCACGGAGTCGGCGTGATCATGGTGACCGCCGACCGAGACGCCGACATCGTCCGGGCCGCCCTGCTGGGCGGCGCCCAGCAGTACCTCGTGAAGCCGTTCGAGTACCCCGCGCTGGCCGAGCGGCTGCGCGCCGTGGCCCGGTCGCTCAAGGCCCTGCGCACGGAGACCGAGCCCGACCAGTCCGCCATCGACCGGGCGTTCGGCGGCGGCGCGCCGGGCGCCGAGCCGCTGCCGAAGGGCCTGAGCGTCGAGACGGCGGCCTCGCTGCTGGCCGCCCTGGAGGGCGCCGGCGAGGTGTCGGCGGCCGAGGCCGCGGACCTCGTGGGGCTCTCGCGGGTCAGCGCCCGCCGCTACCTCGAGCACTTCGTGACCGCGGGACGCGCGACGGTGCGCCTGCGGTACGGCAGCGCCGGGCGCCCCGAGCGGCGCTACCTGCTGGGCTGAGCGGCCCCGGCCTTCGGGTGCCGGCGGTAGGCCGAGACCGTGGGGTCGTCCTCGACCCAGAACCGCCACGGCACGTCGGCGTTGAGCCGCACGCCGACGCGCGGCCCGGCCACGATCCGCGGCGTCTCGACCCGCTCGCCCAGGAAGACCGGCACCGGGTCGAGCAGCTCGGTGCCGAGGTCGGCGCTCGTGATGCCGAGCGCCTTCGTCAGGTTGCCGGGGCCGCGGGCCAGCGCGTGCTCGGCCACGGCCCCGCGCCGCTCGTACGCGAGCTCGTGGCCCTCGACGATCTCGCCGGCCCGGATCAGCACCGCCGCCGCCTGCTCGGTGGGCCCCGTGACGACGTTCGCGGCGTGGTGTCCGTGGATCCGGTAGACGTACAGACGCCACGGCGGGCCGTACATGATCTCGGAACGCGGCGTGCGCGTGAAGGCGTGGGAGGCCGGGTCCTCGATGCCGCCGTACGCCTCCACCTCGGTGATCCGCGCGACGACGCCGTGCCCGTGCAGCAGGCGCCCCAGCAGGTCGCGGGCGCGCTCGGTCACGTCGGTCATGGTCCCCATGACTACCACGCCACGCCCACGCACCTGTCCGGGCGACGGTGGGTGGTGTATATGTGAGGCAAGTCACTCACTTCGTCTCAGGAGTCCCCTTGCGTCCCCTCATCACCCGTTCCCTCGCGGCCGCCACGAGCGCGCTGCTCTCCGCCGGGCTCGTCTCGGCCTCGTCGGCCCACGCAGCCCCGCCGGCCCCCACCGGCGAGCACTACGTCGCCCTGGGCGACTCCTTCGTCTCCGGCCCCGGCATCGCGCCCCAGCGGCCCGAGGTGCCCCAGTGCGCCCGCAGCGAGAAGAACTTCGTGAGCCTCGTCGCCGCCGCGATCGAGGCCGACTCGTTCACCGACGCCAGCTGCGGCGGCGCCCAGACCAAGGACTGGACGACCTCGCAGAGCGCGGGCGTCCCGCCGCAGTTCGACGCCCTCGAGCCCGACACGACGCTCGTCACGCTCGGCACGATGGGCGGCAACGACGTGGGCCTCGTGAGCCTGGCGCAGACGTGCCTCGTCCAGGGCTGCAGCACGATCCCGCCCGAGCCCATGCAGGCGCGGATCGACGCCCTCGCCGACGTCTACCGCGACGCCATCGCGGAGGTCCGCACGCGCTCGCCCAAGGCCAAGATCGTGGCCGTGGGCTACGGCACCTACGTCCCGTACGAGACGTGCTCGGCGCTGCTCAACGCGACCAATGCCGACCTGGTGTACCTGCAGGGCATGATCGACCGCCTCAGCGACACGATCGGCGCCGTCGCCAAGCAGGAGAAGATCGCGTTCGTCGACATGCGCGACATCGCCGGCTGGCGCGAGCACACCGCGTGCGCGGCTCCGGAGGACCAGTGGGTCCGTGGCCTGAACGGCTACAACGACGGCATCACGCTGCACCCGTCGACGGCCGGCATGGCGCAGATGGCGACCCAGGCGCTCAAGGTCATCGAGCCGCTCGTCGCGCCGGCCCCGACGCCCACCACCCCGGCGCCGGCCCCGAAGCCGACCTCGGAGCAGCGGGTCAAGGCGGCCGCGAAGACGCTCAAGCTGCGCGCCGTCTGCGCCGGGCCGCGCTCGAGCCGCAAGGTCACGCTGCGCGTCACGGGCGGCAACGGACTCGTCAAGGCCGTCAGCTTCAGCGTCGGCCGCACGTGGCTCGTCGTCGACCGGAAGGCTCCCTTCACGGTCACCCGCAAGGCCTCGACCCTGCGCTCGAAGCAGGCCCGCGGGCCGGTGACGGCCAAGGTCGGCCTGCGGCACGGGAAGGCCACCCGGCTGGTCCGGCTGTCCGCCCAGCGCCCGTCCTGCCTCCGGTGAGACCAGCACGGCTCGGGGACGCGGGGAGCGTCTCCGAGCCGTGCTCCCCCGGGCGGGCCGGCGCCCCCTAGGCTGGCGCGCATGCCCGAGATCGTCGCGCCCGTCGACCTGGCCGTCGGCCGTCGGCTCAACCCCGCCGCGGTCGGCTGGAGCCGCCGCCCCCTGCACCGCACGGCGCTGCCGTGGACGGGCCGGGTCAAGCGCTGGGAGTACTGGGGCATCGTCACCCGCCGCTTCGTGCTGGGCCTGACGATCGCCGACCTCGACTACGCGAACCTCACCCAGATCTACGCGTACGACCGGCTGCTCGACCGCGAGGTCACCGCCGACACGTCGAGGCCCGGCCCGTTGCGGCCCGGCCTCTCGGACGACCTGCCGCCGATCACGGCCACCAGCGGACCGCTGACCTTCGCCGACCACGGCCGGGGCACGCGGATCGTCGTCGAGCACGAGCGGGTCCGCGTGGCGCTCGAGGCCGTCGGCGGCGACGACGCACTCGGCGTCGTCGTGCCGTGGAGCCGGCGGCGCTTCCAGTACACGCTCAAGGACCCGGCCCGCCCCGTCACGGGCACGATCGAGGTCGACGGCGAGCGCGAGGCCGTCCTGGCCGGCTGGGGCGTCCTCGACCGCGGCCGCGGCGTGTGGCCCTACCGCAAGACGTGGAACTGGGCCGCCGGCAGCGGCGACGCCTCCGGACGGGTGCTCGGGCTGCAGCTGGGCGGCAAGTGGACCGACGGCACCGGCGCCACCGAGAACGCCCTCGTCGTCGACGGCCGCCTGCACCACTGGGACGACGACCTCACGTGGGACTACGACCTCGACGACCCGGCCTCGACGTGGACTGTCACCGGCCCGGACGTCGAGGCCGTCCTGACGCCGTTCCACCGCCGGGTCGCGTCGACCCAGCTGGGCGTCATCGCCGCGCGGACGTACCAGGCGTTCGGGCGCTGGTCCGGCTGGGCGCGCACGACCCGCGGCCGCGAGTACCGCCTCGACGGCCTCGTGGGGTGGGCCGAGCAGGCCCACAACCGCTGGTGATCAGAGGCGGGAGCGCAGCTCGGCCAGCTGCTCGGTGACCCGGGTCAGCGCCGTGCCGCCGCGGCCGTCGCGCGAGCCGATCGAGCCGCCGACGGTGAGCACCTCGCGCACTCCCCCGTCCTCGGACGCGCCGGCCAGGTGCGGCGAGATCTCGGCGAAGTCCTCGTCGGACAGGTCCCACAGCTCGATGCCGCGCTCCTCGCACACGCGCACGCACGCGCCGGACAGCTCGTGCGCGATGCGGAACGGCACGCCGCGGCGGACGAGCCACTCGGCGACGTCGGTGGCCAGCGCGAAGCCCTGCGGCGCGAGCTCGGCCATGCGCCGCGTGTTGAACTCGAGCGTCGCCACCATGCCGGTGAAGGCCGGCAGCAGGACCTCGAGCGTGTCGATCGAGTCGAAGACCGGCTCCTTGTCCTCCTGCAGGTCGCGGTTGTACGCCAGCGGCAGCGCCTTGAGCGTCGCGAGCAGGCCGGACAGGTTGCCGATCAGGCGGCCGGCCTTGCCGCGCGCCAGCTCCGCGATGTCCGGGTTCTTCTTCTGCGGCATGATGCTCGACCCGGTGGAGTACCCGTCGTGCAGCGTGACGAAGTCGAACTCCTTCGTGTTCCAGATGATGACCTCCTCGGCGAGCCGGGAGACGTCGACGCCGATCTGCGCGGTCACGAAGGCGAACTCCGCGACGAAGTCGCGCGCGGCCGTGCCGTCGATCGAGTTGGCCGCCGAGCCCGTGAAGCCGAGCTCCGCCGCGACCGCCTCGGGATCGAGTCCGAGGGAGGAGCCGGCCAGCGCGCCGGAGCCGTACGGCGACTCCGAGCCCACGCGGGCGTCCCACTCGCGCAGCCGGTCGAGGTCGCGCACGAGCGGCCACGCGTGGGCCAGCAGGTGATGCGACAGCAGGACGGGCTGGGCGTGCTGCAGGTGCGTGCGGCCCGGCATCGGCGCGCCGAGGTGGCGCTCGGCCTGGCCGGCGATCGCCTCGACGAGCTCGCGCACGAGCGAGGCGATCTGGCGGGCGTGGTCGCGCAGGTAGGCGCGGAACAGCGTGGCGACCTGGTCGTTGCGGGACCGGCCGGCGCGCAGGCGGCCACCGAGGTCGGGGCCGAGGCGCTCCATGAGGCCGCGCTCGAGCGCGGAGTGGACGTCCTCGTCGCCCGGCTCGGGACGGAACGCGCCCGAGCGGACGTCGCCGTCGAGCGCCGCGATGCCCTCGAGCATGCCGGCCAGGTCGTCGTCCGTGAGCAGCCCGGCGGCGTGCAGCACGCGGGCGTGCGCCCGCGAGCCCGCCAGGTCGTACGGCGCGAGGCGCCAGTCGAAGTGCGTCGAGCGCGAGAGCTCGGTCAGCTCGGGCGAGGGTCCGCCGGCGAACCGGCCGCCCCACAGCCGCGAGTCGGCGGCCTCGACGTCGGTGGAGCCGGGCACGGCGGGCGTCAGGTCGGGAGTGTCAGTCATCGGTGGGCACCTTACGGGCGAGGGAGGTGAGGTGGGCGGCGAGGGCCTCGCCGCCGGCCGGGTCGCGGGCGATCAGCATGACCGTGTCGTCGCCGGCGATCGTGCCGAGCGTCTCGCTCATCTGGACGTGGTCGATCGCGGAGGCCAGGAACTGGGCCGCTCCGGGCGGCGTGCGCAGGACCACGAGGTTCGCCGAGCCCTGCGCCGACACGAGCAGCTCGCGCAGCAGGCGCTGCAGCCGGTTCTGCGCCGCGGACGAGTCCGCCGCGGCGCGCGCGCTGCGGTCGCCGCCCTCCCCCGGCACGGCGTACACGAGGGCACCGTCGCCCTGGCGGACGCGGACGGCGTCGAGCTCGTCGAGGTCGCGCGACACGGTCGAGATCGTCGCCGTGACCCCGCGCTCGCGCAGTAGCTCGACGAGCTCGCCCTGCGAGCGCACGTCGAACGAGCCGAGCAGGTCGACGATGAGCTGCTGGCGCGCGGTCTTCGTGCCGGGGGTCATCGTCCGCCCCGGTGATCGAGTGGCGACGAGCTTGCGAGGCGCTGTATCGAGATCACGTGTGGTCTCGATAGACGCCGCTCGTGGTCTCGATACACGGCTCGTTCCTCGCCGCACTCGACCACCGGGGGCGGCGAGCAGGCGAGGCGGCCGGAGGTCACGACCGCTCCAGCAGCCAGGCGAGGATCGCCTTCTGGGCGTGGACGCGGTTCTCGGCCTCGTCCCACACGACCGACTGCGGGCCGTCGATGACCTCCTCGGCGATCTCCAGGCCGCGGTAGGCGGGCAGGCAGTGCAGCACGATCGCGTCGGGCGCGGCCTTCGCCATGAGGTCGGCGGTCACCGAGTAGTCGCCGAACAGCGCGACGCGCTCGGCCTTCTCGTCCTCCTGGCCCATCGAGACCCACGTGTCGGTGATGACGACGTCGGCACCCGCGACCGTCGCGCCGGGGTCGGCCACGACCGTGACCGAGCCGCCGGTCGTGGCGGCGATGCGCTCGGCGTCGTTGACGATCTCGGTGTCGGGCCAGTAGCCCTGCGGGGCGCCGATGCGCACGTGCATGCCCGCGGTGGCGCCGCCGACCAGGTACGAGTGCGCCATGTTGTTGGCGCCGTCACCGACGTACGCGACGGTCAGGCCCGCGAGCGAGCCCTTGTGCTCGATGACCGTCAGCCAGTCCGCGAGGATCTGGCACGGGTGGAAGTCGTCCGACAGCGCGTTCACGACCGGCACGCCGGCGTGCTCGGCCATCTGCTCGAGTCCC
This sequence comes from Aeromicrobium jepli, assembly GCF_047246605.1. Taxonomy (NCBI): domain Bacteria; kingdom Bacillati; phylum Actinomycetota; class Actinomycetes; order Propionibacteriales; family Nocardioidaceae; genus Aeromicrobium; species Aeromicrobium jepli. Next base: position 740,371 of record NZ_JBFOKO010000001.1, on the reverse strand, counting down.
GCCTGGGCGTACGTGCGCCACACGATCGCGCTGGCCATGCGGCCGAAGACGCGCGCCGTGTCGGCGATCGGCTCGCCGCGGCCGACCTGCGTGACGCCGGAGTCCATCACGACGGGGTTGCCCCCGAGGTCGGCGATGCCGACGGCGAACGAGACCCGAGTCCGGGTCGAGGACTTGTCGAACAGCACGACGACCGACTGCGGGCCCGCGAGCGGGCGGCGCGAGTACGGCTCGGCCTTGAGCTCGGCGGCGAGCGCCAGCACCTCGGCCTGCTCGGCCGGGCTCAGGTCGTCGTCGCGCAGGAAGTGCCTCGTCATGCCAGCACCTCGTCCAGGATCGCGCCGAGCGTGGAGACGGCGTGGGCGGCCTCGTCCTCGGTCAGGACGAGGGGCGGCGCGAGCCGCAGGCGGTCGGGCGTGGGCGCGTTGAGGATGAGGCCCGCATCGAGCGCGGCCGTCTGCACCTCGGCGGCGCGGGGCTCGGTGAGCACGACGCCGCGCAGCAGGCCCCGCCCGGTGACGGTCTCGACGCGCTGGTGCGCCGACAGGCCGTCGGCGAGCTGGTCGCCGCGGGCTCTCGTCGCGGCCAGCAGGCCCTCGGACTCGATCGTGCGCAGGACCGCGAGGCCCGCCGCCGTGGCGACGGGGTTGCCGCCGAAGGTCGTGCCGTGGTTGCCCGGGCCGAGCAGCGAGCCGGCCTCGCCGAGCGCGACGCACGCGCCGATCGGGATGCCACCGCCGAGGCCCTTGGCCAGCGTGACGAGGTCGGGGCGCACGCCGGACGGCGTGTGGCCGAACCAGTCGCCCGTGCGGCCGACGCCGGTCTGGACCTCGTCGAGCCACAGCAGCGCGCCGTGGGCCGAGGTGATGCGGCGCGCGGCCGCGAGGTAGTCGTCCGGCGGGACGACGACGCCGGCCTCGCCCTGGATGGGCTCGAGGATGACGGCGGCCACCGTCTCGTCGACGGCCTCCTCGAGGGCCGCGGCATCGCCGTAGGGCACCCAGCGGACGTCGCCCGGCAGCGGCTCGAACGGCTCACGGTAGGCGGCCTTCGACGTCAGTGCGAGCGCGCCCATCGTCCGGCCGTGGAACGAGCCCTGCGCCGCCACGATCGTGGTGCGGCCGGTGCGCCGCGTGGCCTTGAAGGCGGCCTCGTTGGCCTCGGTGCCGGAGTTCGCGAAGAACACGCGGCCGTCGCCGCCGAGCAGCTCCACCAGCCTCTCGGCCAGCTCGATCTGCGGCGCCGACGCGAAGAAGTTGCTGATGTGGCCCAGCGACTGCAGCTGCGACGTGACCGCGTCGACGATCGCCGGGTGACCGTGGCCGAGCACGTTCACGGCGATGCCGCCGAGCAGGTCGAGGTACGTGTTGCCGTCGGCGTCCCACACGTGCGAGCCCTCGCCGCGCACGAGCACGCGCTGCGGGTCGCCGAACGTGTTCATCACGGCGCCGCGGTAGCGCTCGGTCCACTCGGCGCCGCCGAGCCGGGGCTCGCGGCCGTGGATGACGACTCCCTCGGGCACGTTCACGACTGCTCCTTCGCGCTGGTCTTGTACAGGGCGGTGCGGATCTTGGTCCTCGCGCCGGCCAGCACCTGGGTGCCGACGCCCTCGTCGGTGAAGATCTCCAGCAGCACCGAGTGCGGCTCGCGGCCGTCGACCACGGTGGCGCGCTTGACGCCGCCCTTCACGGCGTCGAGGCACGCGGTCATCTTGGGGATCATGCCGCTGGCCAGCTCGGGCAGGATCGCCTCGAGCGACTCGGGGCTGATCTCGCCGATGACGTCGGAGCTGTTCGGCCAGTCGGCGTAGAGGCCCTCGACGTCGGTCAGCACGAGCAGCTTCTCGGCGCCGAGCGCGACCGCGAGCGCGGAGGCCGCCGTGTCGGCGTTGACGTTGAGCACCTGGCCCTCGGCGTCGGGCGCCACGGTCGAGACGACCGGGATGCGGCCCGCCTCGATGAGGTCGATGACGGCCTCGGGGCGCACGCCGACGACCTCGCCCACCAGGCCCACGTCGACGGGCTCGCCGTCGACGACCGGCCGCGTGCGCTCGGCGCGGAACAGGCCGCCGTCCTCACCGGACAGGCCCACGGCGAGGTCGCCGTGCTGGTTGAGCAGGCCCACCAGCTCGGGGCCGACCTGACCCTTGAGCACCATGCGGACGACGTCGACCGCCTCGGGCGTCGTGACGCGCAGGCCGCCGCGGAACTCGGACTCGATCTGCAGGCGGTCGAGCATCGCGCTGATCTGCGGGCCGCCGCCGTGCACCACGACGGGCTTGAAGCCGGCCAGGCGCAGGAACACGATGTCCTCGGCGAACGCGCGCTTGAGCGTGTCGTCGGTCATGGCGTTGCCGCCGTACTTCACCACGACGATCTTGCCGTGGTACGCCTTCAGCCACGGCAGCGCCTGGGCCAGCGTGGCGGCCTTCGTGGTCGCCTCGGCCCAGGCCTCGGGCGCCCATTCGGTCAGTGGGTTGTCGCTCATGTGCTTCCTCAGGTCGAGTAGGCGGAGTTCTCGTGGACGTACGCGTGCGTCAGGTCGTTGGTCCAGATCGTGGCGCTCTGGTCGCCGGCCTTGAGGTCGATCGTGACGCTCACCTGCCGCGGCTCAAGGTCGACCAGGTCGATCGACTCGCCCACGCCGGACCCGCGGCAGACCCAGACGTCGTTGACGGCGACGTCGAGGTCGAGCGGGTCGAACTGCGCGGACGTGGTGCCCACCGAGGCGAGGATGCGGCCCCAGTTGGGGTCCTTGCCGTAGATCGCCGTCTTGAACAGGTTGCTGCGCGCGACCGAGCGGCCGACCTCGAGGGCGTCGGCCTCGCTCGCGGCGCTGACGGTCGTGATCGCGATCTCGTGGTCGGCGCCCTCGGCGTCGGCGAGCAGCTGCAGCGCGAGGTCGTGGCAGACCTTGGTGAGCGCCTCGGTGAACTCGCCCGCGTCGGGCACGACGCCCGAGGCGCCGGAGGCCATCACCAGCACGGTGTCGTTCGTGGACTGGCAGCCGTCGGAGTCGAGGCGGTCGAAGGTCCGCGACGTCGCGGCCCGCAGGGCGCCGTCCAGGGTCGACGCGTCCACGTCGGCGTCGGTCGTGATGACGACGAGCATCGTGGCGAGCGCGGGTGCCAGCATGCCGGCGCCCTTCGCCATGCCGCCGACGACCCAGCCGTCGCCGGAGACCGTGGCCTGCTTGTCGACCGTGTCGGTCGTCATGATCGCCGTGGCGGCGTCGTGACCGCCCTCGGGCGAGAGCGCCTCGACCGCGGCGTCGACGCCCGCGAGGACCTTGCCCTCGTCGAGCAGGCGACCGATGAGGCCCGTGGAGCACACCTGGACGTCGATCGCGCCGACGCCGATGAGCTCGGCGACACGCTCGGCCGTGCGGTGCGTGGCCGCGAATCCCTCGGGGCCCGTGTAGCAGTTGGCGCCGCCGGAGTTGAGCACGATCGCGCGGGCCGTGCCGCCCTTGATCGCCTGCTCGCTCCACAGCACGGGGTGCGCCTTGCAGCGGTTGGAGGTGAACACCGCCGCCGCCGCGGCCGACGGGCCGTCGTTGACGACGAGCGAGATGTCGGGCTTGCCCGAGTCCTTGAGGCCGGCGGTCACGCCGGCCGCCCGGAAGCCCCGGGCTGCGGTGACGCTCATGGCGCGACTCCGATCGTGGTGAGTCCGGTGGTCTCGGGCAGGCCGAGCGCGAGGTTCATCGACTGGATCGCGCCGCCCGCCGTGCCCTTGACGAGGTTGTCGATCGCCGTGACCGTGACGAGCCGGTTCGCCCGCTCGTCGACGGCGACCTGCACGTGCGCGACGTTCGCGCCCAGCGTGGCGGCGGTCGTGGGCCACTGGCCCTCGGGCAGCAGCCGGATGAACGGCTCGTCGCCGTACGCCTTCTCGTAGACGGCGCGCGCGGCGGTCGCGTCGACGCCCTCGGCGAGCCGTGCGGTGGCCGTGGCGAGGATGCCGCGGGCCATCGGCACGAGCGTGGGCGTGAACGAGATCGTCACGCCGTCCGCGCCCGCGTGGCGCAGGTTCTGGGCGATCTCGGGGATGTGCCGGTGCGTGCCGCCGACGCCGTACGGCGAGGCGGAGCCCAGGCCCTCGGCGGCCAGCAGGTGCGGCTTGAGCGCCTTGCCCGCGCCGGAGAAGCCGTTGGCCAGCACCGCGACGAGGTCCGTCGGCTCGACGATCCCGGCGGCGACGGCGGGCTGCAGGCCCAGCGTCACGGCCGTGACGTTGCAGCCGGGCACCGCGATGCGCCGGGCGCCCGGCAGCGCGTCGCGCTGACGGCCGTCGCCCGTGATGAGCTCGGGCAGGCCGTACGGCCACGTGCCGGCGTGCTCGCCGCCGTAGTAGTCCGCCCAGTCCGCGGCGCTCTCGAGCCGGTGGTCGGCCCCGCAGTCGATGACGAGGACGTCCTCGGGCAGCTGCGCGGCGACCTCGCCCGACGCGCCGTGCGGCAGCGCGAGGAACACCACGTCGTGGCCCGCGAGGGTCTCGGGCGTGGTCTCGGCGACGACGCGGTCGGCCAGCGGCACGAGGTGCGGCTGGTGCTCGCCGAAGCGCGTGCCCGCCGTGGACGCCGCGGTCAGCGCCCCGATCTCGATCTCGGGATGCTGCAGCAGCAGCCGCAGCACCTCTCCCCCGGCGTATCCCGTGGCGCCGGTGACAGCAGCCTTGATCATCGCGATCAGTCCGTCCCGAACTCCATGGCGGCGGCCTCGAGCGCGATCTCCTCGTCGCCCTCGATCGACGGGTTGGCCTCGATCCGCATCGCTCCGCCCGCCGGCAGGTCGCCGAAGAGCGTGCCGTTCTCGACCAGGACCTGGCCCTGGTCGAGCGGCTGCGACGCGTACATCTCGAGCTTGGCCCGCGAGTCGGCGATGTCGAGGTTGCGCATCGTGAGCTGGCCGATCCGGTCGGTGGGACCGAAGGCCGCGTTCTCGGTGCGCTCCATCGAGAGCTTGTCCGGGTGGTACGAGAAGTTCGAGCCCTGCGTGTCGAGGATCGAGTAGTCGTCGCCGCGACGCAGCCGCAGCGTGACCGAGCCGCTGACGAGCGAGGCGATCCAGCGCTGGATGGACTCGCGCAGCATCATCGCCTGCGGGTCGAGCCAGCGGCCCTCGTACATGAGCCGGCCCAGGCGGCGGCCGTGCTGGTGGTAGTTCGCGATCGTGTCCTCGTTGTGGACCGCGTTGACGAGCCGCTCGTAGGCGATCCACAGCAGCGCCATGCCCGGCGCCTCGTAGATGCCGCGACTCTTGGCCTCGATGATGCGGTTCTCGATCTGGTCGGACATGCCCAGTCCGTGCCGGCCGCCGATCGCGTTGGCCTCGTGGACGAGCGCGACCGGGTCGTCGAACCGGGTCCCGTTGATCGCGACGGGACGACCCTCCTCGAAGGAGATCGTCACGTCCTCGGCGTCGATGTCGACGGACGGGTCCCAGAACTTCACGCCCATGATCGGGTCGACGGTCTCGAGCGACGTGTCGAGGTGCTCGAGGGTCTTGGCCTCGTGCGTCGCGCCCCAGATGTTCGCGTCGGTGGAGTACGCCTTCTCCTGGCTGTCGCGGTACGGCAGGCCGTGCTCGACGAGCCACTGGCTCATCTCGGCGCGGCCGCCCAGCTCGTGGACGAAGTCGGCGTCGAGCCACGGCTTGTAGATGCGCAGCTCGGGGTTGGCCAGCAGGCCGTAGCGGTAGAACCGCTCGATGTCGTTGCCCTTGAACGTCGAGCCGTCGCCCCAGATGTTGACGCCGTCCTCGTGCATCGCGCGCACCAGCAGCGTGCCGGTGACGGCACGGCCGAGCGGCGTCGTGTTGAAGTACGTGCGGCCGGCCGAGCGGATGTGGAAGGCGCCGCACGCCAGCGCGGCCAGGCCCTCGTCGACGAGGGGGCGCTTGCAGTCGATGGCGCGGGCCAGCTCGGCGCCGTACTCCATCGCGCGGCCGGGCACGCCGGAGATGTCCGGCTCGTCGTACTGGCCGAGGTCGGCCGTGTAGGTGCAGGGGACGGCGCCCTTGTCGCGCATCCAGGCGACGGCGACGGACGTGTCGAGACCGCCGGAGAACGCGATGCCGACGCGCTCGCCGACGGGCAGACTGGTGAGGACCTTGGACATGGTGAACATTCTTGCATGAGGCTGCAAGAGTTTGCACAGCGGGTCCGGGTGGTGGGTGGCTCGCGAGGAAGCGACGGCGTGTCGAGACCACCACGTGATCTCGATACACCGTCTCGCTGCGCTCGCCGGCACTCGATCACCGGATGCTGGCACCGGCGGTCGAGCGCCGGGCGCCCCCCATCGGTGGTCGAGTGCTCGCGAGGAACGAGCGGCGTATCGAGACCACCACGTCACGTGATCTCGATACGCCGTCTCGCTGCGCTCGCCGGCACTCGATCACCGGATGCTGGCACCGGCGGTCGAGCGCCGGGCGCCCGGCACCGGCGGTCGAGCGCCGGGGCCGGGCGGGGGCCCTCAGATGAGGGTGTCCGTCAGGTGGTTGGGCGTGCCGAAGCGGTGCGCGGTGATGCTGACGGCCTGCTCCCGCACGAACGGCAGCAGCTCGACGCGGCCGGCCTCCGTGGGGCGGTGCGCGTAGATCGCCAGGTCCGGCTTGCCGCCCGTGCCCCGCGCGACGGCCGAACGGTCGCCGCCGACGAGCCGGATGCGCGCGTCCTTGAGGCGCGAGACCCGGGCCAGCCACGTCGCGTCGTCCTCGCGGCAGAACGCGGCGCCGGCGCCCCGCAGGGCCGTGCGGATCGCGTCCGGGACCTCGAAGGCCGAGGACACGTCGAGCGTGCCACCCGCCAGCAGGCCGGCGCCGATGACGCGCAGGCCGTCGGCCAGGGACGCCTCCCCCGCGAGGCGGACGTGCACGGGCGTCGGCACGTACCGCAGCACGTTGCGCTCGGCCGCGAGTCCCGAGACGTCACGCGCGGTGCCGAACTCCTCGCGCCACGCGGCGGCGTCGCTGCTGAACGAGCGCTCCAGGTACTCGACCTCGGCCGTCGGCAGGTGCGCGTCGCGGGCGGCCTGCAGCAGGCGCTCGGCCCGCGCGTCGAGGCGCTCCACGGCGGTCGAGCGCTCCGGCGCCCACTCGCCGAGGCCGAACAGGTAGTGCGGGCCACCGGCCTTCGTGCCCGCGCCGACCGACGACTTCTTCCAGCCGCCGAACGGCTGGCGCCGGACGATCGCGCCCGTCGTGCCGCGGTTGACGTAGAGGTTGCCCGCCTGGACCTTGCGCAGCCACAGGTCGATCTCCTCGGGGTCGAGGGCGTGCAGGCCGGCGGTCAGGCCGTAGTCGACCGCGTTCTGCAGCGCGACGGCCTCCTCGAGCGTCTCGGCGGTCATGATGCCCATCACGGGACCGAAGTACTCGGTCAGGTGCGTCGTCGAGCCCGGCCGCACGCCCCTGCGGATGCCGGGCGACCAGACGCGGCCCGCGTCGTCGAGACGGCGCGGCTCGACGAGCCACTCCTCCCCCGCGTCGAGCGTCGTGAGGCCCCGGAGCAGCTTGCCCTGCGCGGGCTCGATGAGCGGGCCCATCTGGGTCTGCGGATCCTCGGGCATGCCGACCGTGAGCGACGTGACGGCGTCCACGAGCTGCTCGCGGAAGCGGCGCGAGCGCGCCACCGAGCCGACGAGGATCACGAGCGAGGAGGCCGAGCACTTCTGGCCCGCGTGCCCGAAGGCCGAGGAGGCGATGTCCTTGGCGGCGAGGTCGAAGTCCGCCGAGGGCGTCACGACGATCGCGTTCTTGCCACTCGTCTCGGCCAGCAGCGGCAGGTCGGGACGGAAGCTGCGGAACAGCTCCGCCGTCTCGTACGCGCCCGTCAGGATGAGCCGGTCGACGCGCGGGTCGGACACGAGCCGCTGCCCGAGGTCGGACTCCTCGACGTGCACGAGGTGCAGGACGTCGCGCGGGACGCCCGCCTCCCACAGCGCCTCCACCATCACCGAGCCGCAGCGCGCGGCCTGCGGCGCCGGCTTGATGACGACGGCCGAGCCGGCGGCCAGCGCCGCGAGCGTCGAGCCGGCCGGGATCGCGACCGGGAAGTTCCACGGCGGCGTCACGACGGTGAGCCGCGACGGCACGAACGAGGCGCCGTCGACGGATCCCAGCTCGCGGGCCAGGTGCGCGTAGTAGCGCGCGAAGTCGATCGCCTCGGAGACCTCGGGATCGCCCTGGTCGAGCGTCTTGCCGGCCTCGGAGGCCATGACCTCGAGCAGCTCGGCGCGGCGCTCCTCCAGCCGGTGCGCGACCCGCTCGAGGATCTCGGCCCGCTCGGCGGCGGGGCGCAGGCCCCACGCGTTGCCGGCCGACACGGCGGTCGAGAGCACCGACTCGAGCGCGTCGGCGTCCGTCAGCGTGTGGGCGGCGACGAGGTCGTTCCCGAGCGTCGAGGTCGGCACGGCGGCCAGGATCGCGCGGCCCCAGCGACGGTTGGCCGGCAGCGACGGGTCGGTGTCGGGCGTGTTCGCGAACGGCGCGCCCGGCGCGATCTCGGCGACCGGCTCGAGGCGGTTCTGCGTGCGGTTCGGCGCCGGGACGGAGTCGTCGAGCTCGGCGAGCGACGCCAGGAAGCGGCCCTTCTCGCGCTCGAACAGCTCGTGGTTGTCGTTGAGCTCGAAGACCGCCGACATGAAGTTGTCGTGGCTCGCGCCCTCCTCGAGGCGGCGGATCAGGTACGCGATCGCGACGTCGAAGTCCTTCGGGTGGACGACCGGCGTGTACAGGAGCAGGCCGCCGACCTCGCGTCGCACGACCTCGGCCTGGCTCTGCGCCATGCCGAGCAGCATCTCGATCTCCATGCCGTCGCGGACGCCGCGCTGCCCGGCCAGGAGCCACGCCCACGCGAGGTCGAACAGGTTGTGGCCGGCGACGCCGATGCGGACGTTGCCGATCCGCTCGGGGTCGAGCGCGTAGTTCAGGACGCGCTTGTAGTTCGTGTCCGACTCCTGCTTGGTCGACCACGTCGCGAGCGGCCAGCCGTGGAGGTCGGCGTCGACGCGCTCCATGGGCAGGTTCGCGCCCTTGACGACGCGCACCTTGATGCCGGCGCCGCCGCGGGCCCGGCGCGCGGCGGCCCACTCCTGCAGCTGGATCATGGCGCGCATCGAGTCCGGCAGGTACGCCTGCAGGACGATGCCGGCCTCGAGCTGCTCCAGGCCCGGGGTCTCCAGGATGCGCGTGAAGACCGCGATCGTCAGGTCGAGGTCGTGGTACTCCTCCATGTCGAGGTTGATGAACTTCGGCGTCGGCGCCGCGGCCGCGCGCCGGTACAGCGGCAGCAGGTTCTCGGCGACGTGCTCGACGGCCTCGTCGAACGCCCACGGCGAGTGCGGCGGCACGGTCGAGGACACCTTGATCGAGACGTAGTCCACGTCGGGACGCGCGAGCAGGTCGTGGGTGCCCTGCAGGCGGCGCGCGGCCTCGCGCTCGCCGAGGACGGCCTCGCCGAGCAGGTTGATGTTGAGCCGGACGCCGTCGCGGCGGATCTTGGCGATGCTCGGGCCGAGGCGGCTCTCGGTCGCGTCGACGATGAGGTGGCCGACGAGCGAGCGCAGGGCGCGGCGCACGACCGGGATGACGAGGCGCGGCACGAAGCGCCCCGCCAGCGCGCCGAGCCGGACCGCGGTGCGCAGGTGCCACGGCAGGAAGCCCGGCACGTCCGAGGCGAGCGCGGCGAAGTTGCGCGCGGCGACCCGCGGGTCCTCCGGGCGGATGACGCCGTCGATGAAGCCCACGGTGAAGTCGAGGCCCTTCGGGTCCTTGAGCAGCCCCGCGAGCTGCGCGCCGGCCTTGTCGGCGGGCACCTTCGCGGACTCCTCGCGCCAGTGGCGCACGAGCGCCACGGCGTCGTCGGCCAACGGGGCCGCCGGCGCGGGGTCCTGGGTCACCTGGTCGATCACGGTGCTTGCCTTCCGGAGCGGGGGAACGAGGTCTGCAGTCAGTGTGGGATCGCGAGCCGTTAAGGTAAAGCGATCTTTTGTGACGGGTATTCATCAGATTGCATGAAGGGTTGCCATGCTCGACGTCCGCCGCCTGCGCCTCCTGCGCGAGCTCCAGATCCGCGGCACGCTGGCGGCCGTGGCCGCCGCGCTGCACCAGAGCCCGTCGTCGGTCTCCCAGCAGCTCTCCCTGCTCGAGCAGGAGGTCGGCGTCGAGCTGCTGCGCAAGGTCGGACGCCGCGTCCAGCTGACGCCGCAGGCCGAGATCCTCGTCGAGCACACGGCCGTCGTCCTCGACCGGCTGGAGCAGGCCGAGTCCGACCTGGCGGCCTCGCTCGACGAGGCGACGGGCACGTTCCGGCTCGCGGTGTTCCAGTCCGTGGCGCTCGCGCTCATGCCCACGACGCTGTCGATCCTCGAGGCCGAGCACCCCCGGCTGCGCGTGACGATGACGCAGCGCGAGCCCGAGAGCGCGCTGTACGAGACCTGGGCGCGCGAGTTCGACCTCGTCATCGCCGAGAAGTACCCCGGGCACAACACCCCGTGGCACCCCGAGCTCGACGCGGTCGACCTCACCACCGACGAGGTGCGCCTGGCCGTGCCGCCCGCCGGCAGCCGCTTCGGCGACATCACGTCGATCGCCGAGGCGGCGGAGGCGCCGTGGGTCATGGAGCCGCCCGGTGTCGCGTCGCGGCACTTCGCCGAGCAGGCGTGCCGGGTCGCCGGCTTCGAGCCGGACGTGCGCTACGAGACGGCCGACCTGCAGGCGCAGGTCAGCCTCATCGAGTCCGGGCACGCGGTCGCGCTGCTGCCGGACCTGCTGTGGCTGCACCGCGAGCCGCCCGTCGTGCTGCACCGGCTGGAGGGCCGGCCGCACCGCACGATCTTCACCTCCACGCGCCGGGCCTCGGCCCACTCCCCCGGCGTCACGGCCACCCGCCAGGCGCTGTCACGCGCCGTGGCGCAGGGCCGCCGCGACGCTCGGGGTGTGTCCCCGGCAGTCCGGCCCTAACGTCGAGACCATGGTCACCATCGCCAAGAACATCGTCGACACCCTCGAGGCGAACGGCGTCGAGCGGATCTACGGCATCGCGGGCGACTCCCTGAACGGCATCACCGACGCGCTGCGATCGTCCTCGATCGACTGGGTGCAGGTGCGCCACGAGGAGGCCGCCGCGTTCGCGGCCGCGGGCGACGCCGCCACGACGGGACGGCTCGCGGTCTGTGCCGGCAGCGCCGGCCCGGGCAACCTGCACCTCATCAACGGGCTGTTCGACGCCCAGCGCTCGCGCGTCCCCGTGCTCGCCCTCGCGGCCCACATCCCCACGGCCGAGATCGGCACCGGCTACTTCCAGGAGACGCACCCGCAGGACCTGTTCCGCGAGTGCAGCGTCTACGCCGAGCACGTCTCGAGCGTCACCCAGATGCCGCGCATGCTGCGCATCGCGATGCAGACGGCGATCGAGAAGCAGGGAGTGGCAGTCCTCGTGCTGCCCGGCGACATCGCCCTGGCGGAGGCCGAGGACGACGCGGTCACGGTCGTGCAGCCCACGGACGCCCGGGTGCTCCCCTCCCCCGCCGAGCTGCAGCGCGCGGCGCACCTGTTGAACCGGGGCGAGCGCGTCACGATCCTGGCGGGCGCCGGCTGCGCGGGGGCGCACGACGAGCTCGTCACTCTCGCGGACCACCTCGGGGCTCCCGTGGTGCACGCGATGCGCGGCAAGGAGCACGTCGAGTGGGAGAACCCGTTCGACGTCGGCATGACCGGCCTGCTGGGGTTCGCGTCCGGCTACGCCGCGATCGAGGCGTGCGACACGCTGCTCATGCTGGGCACCGACTTCCCCTACCCCGACTTCCTCCCGAAGCGCGCCACGACGATCCAGGTCGACGTCCGCGGGGAGCAGCTCGGCCGGCGGACCCCGCTCGACCTCGGGCTCGTCGGCACCGTCCGCGACACGGCGCAGGCACTGCTGCCGCTGCTCGAGCGCAAGGCAGATCGCCAGCACCTCGACCGTGCGCTCAAGCACTACGCGCGCACGCGCGAGAAGCTCGACGACCTCGCCGAGCCCGTCAAGAAGGGCCGCGGCCAGCACCCCCAGTTCGTGGCCCGGACGATCGACCGCCTGGCCTCCGACGACGCGGTGTTCCTGCCCGACGTCGGCTCCCCGGTCATGTGGGCCGCCCGCTACCTGCGGATGAACGGGCGCCGGCGCCTCGTCGGCTCGTTCACGCACGGCTCGATGGCCAACGCGGTCTCGCAGGCGATCGGCGTGCAGGCCGCGCACCCCGGCCGCCAGGTGGTCGCGCTGTCCGGCGACGGCGGCCTGTCGATGATGCTCGGCGAGCTCATCACGCTCGTGCAGCAGCAGCTGCCGGTGAAGGTCGTCGTGTTCGAGAACAGCTCGTACAACTTCGTCGAGCTCGAGATGAAGGCGGCGGGCTTCGTGAACTGGGGCACCGGCCTGACGAACCCCGACTTCGCCGAGGTCGCCCGGGCCATCGGCCTGCACGGCGTGCGGGTCGACGCCTCGCAGGACCTCGAGCCGGCACTGGCGGAGGCCTTCGCGCACGACGGTCCGGCGCTGGTCAACGTCGTCACCGAGCGCCAGGAGATGACCGTCCCGCCGTCCGTGACGGCCGCCCAGCTCAAGGGCTTCTCGCTGTACGCCCTGCGCACCGTCGTCTCGGGGCGCGGCGACGAGATCCTCGACCTCGCCCGCGCCAACCTGCGGCAGGTGTTCTGAGGTGACCGAGGAGCGCGCGATCGCGGCCCTGGAGGCGGCCGGCATCGACTTCACCGTCACCCGCCACGGGCCCGTGGGCTCCCTGGCCGAGGCCGCCGCGCTGCGCGGCATCGAGCCCGACCGGATCGTCAAGACGCTGGTCGTCCGGCGGGGCCAGGACGACTACCTGCTCGTGCTGGTGCCCGGCGACCGGCAGATCAGCTGGCCCAAGCTGCGCGCCCTGCTGGGCGTCTCGCGACTCTCACTGCCGCCGGCGGAGGACGCGTTCGCGGCCACGGGCTACGAGCGCGGCACCATCACGCCGTTCGGCTCGTCGCACGACTGGCCGGTCGTCGCGGACGAGGCCGTGCAGGGCACCATCTCGCTCGGCGCCGGCGCCCTCGGCGTGGCCGTCACGGTCGAGGCCGAGGACGTGATCCGGGTCCTCGGCGCGACCGTCGCGGACGTGACCGGCTGAGTCAGGCCACGCGCAGCCGCGGCAGGCGCAGGCAGCCGAGCCGCACGGCCCGGGCCGGCCGGTGCTCGCGTGCCCGGACGGCCCAGCCGTCGGGCAGGCCCGCGCCGACGAGGCGCTGGACGCGCCGGACGTGCTGGGCATGGGCGCGCACGACCGCCGGGTGCCAGTCGTGGTGGGCGAGCAGGCGCGCCACGCCGGGCAGGGCGCGCGCCGTCTCGTCCCACACGCGGCGCAGGCCACGCGCGTCGGCGTCACCCGCCTCGAGCAGCGGGTCGATCCGCGCGTCGACGGTGCGGGCCCACTCGGCGTGCGCCTGGAGCAGCAGGTCGTCGAGCGAGTCGAAGGCGGGCAGCGCGGCGCGGACGGCCTCGTCCAGGGCGGCGGGGTCGGCGGCGATCGCGGTGGTCAGCGTGCGCAGGGCCCGGCGGCTCGCGGCCGTCCGCTGCCACGCGGTGGGGTTCAGGGTCGAGGTCGTCATCGTGGTTCCTCTCGCGCGATTCCTCGAGGCGACGGACGCGGTGTCACCTGCGTCGCGTCACTCACATACACCATGTATGTCATATGCTGCGAGTATGTCACGACCGCGCAGCCGGCGCCAGCAGTACTCCGACGAGACGCGTGAGGCCCTGCTCACGGCCGCGAAGGCGCAGTTCCTCGAACGCGGGTACGCCAGGACGGCGCTCGCCGACGTCGCCGCCGACGCGCAGGTGACCCGGGGCGCGGTCTACCACCACTTCAAGGACAAGCAGGACCTGTTCGCCGCCGTGCTGGACCGGACCGAGACCGAGGGCATGGACGCCGTCCGCGACGCCTACCTCGCCCACGAGGACACCGTGACGGGGGCATTCGCCGCGATCAGCGCCTACCTCGACCACGGGCTGGATCCGGAGTACGCCGAGATCGTGCTGCGCCAGGGCCCCATCGCCCTGGGATGGGAGCAGTGGACGCAGACCCAGAGCCGCTACGCGGCGGGCCTCATCGAGCAGATCATCACGTCACTGGTCTCGTCGGGGCGCATCGTGTCGCTGCCGATCGAGACGACGTCGGCCATCACGTTCAACGCGCTCGCCGGGTGCGCCACCGCGATCGCCGGCACCGACCCGGCGGACCGCGAACGAGTCCGCCGGGAGTGCGGTGAGGTGATGGTCCACCTGCTCAGCGGCCTGCTGGTCTGACTACTCCCCCGCGACGAGACGCTGGGCGTTCTCCAGCGCCGCCGCCATCGCGTCGATGCGCTGCTGGTACGTCGCCAGGTCGCCCTTCTTGAGCGCGGCCTGGGCCTGGTCGTAGTAGCGCGTCGCGTCGTCGAGGTACTGCGAGGCGGTCTTCGCCGGTGCGTCGCCACCGCCGGCCGGCGCGTCCGGATCGGGCGGCGTGCTGCCCTCCTCGAGACCGAGTGCCACGCGCAGCGCGTCGTCGAGCGTCGCACCGACGCCCACGCCCTCGCCGAACGTCGCCGTGATGAGCTGCAGGACCGGGTACGAGCCCTCGCCGCGGCGCTGGATGTAGATCGGCTGGACGTAGAGCATGGCTCCGCCCACGGGCAGCGTCAGCAGGTTGCCGCGCAGGATCCGGGTGTTCTCGGACTGCTCGTACTGCAGCAGCGCCGCACGGACGCCCGCATCGGACTCGAACTGCGCCGCCACCTGGTTGGGGCCGCCCACGCGGGTCTCGCTCGGCAGCTCCAGGATCTGGATCTTGCCGAAGTTCTCGGTGTCGGAGGCCTCGGAGTTCACGCTCATGAACGATGCGAGGTTCTGGCGGTTGTTCGGCAGGTAGACGCTGGTCAGGCTGAATCGCGGCGTCTCCTCGCCCGGCCGGCTGATCGAGAGGTAGTACGGCGGCTGCTTCGTGCTGATCGACGCGGACGGGTCCTCGGGGATCTTCCAGCGCTCGCCGTCCTCGTAGAACGTCTGGGCGTTGGTCACGTGGTAGCGGCTGAGCACGTCGCGCTGGACCTTGAACAGGTCGACCGGGTAGCGCAGGTGCTGCAGCAGCTCGGGGCTGATCGCCGACTTGGGCTCGATGACGTCCGGGAAGACCTTGGACCACGTCTTGAGGATCGGGTCCTGCTCGTCCCACTCGTACAGCTTCACGGTGCCGTCGTACGCGTCGACCACGGCCTTGACCGAGTTGCGCATGTAGTTGACCTGGTCGGTCGGCAGCGCGATCTGGCTCGTGCCCTCGGTGAGGGTGTCGCTGGTCGCCGTGGCCAGCGAGCGGGCCTCGGAGTACGGGTACGTCTTGGACGTGGTGTAGCCGTCGACGATCCACACGACCTTGCCGTCGACGACGGCCGGGTACGTGTCGCCGTCGAGGGTCAGCCACGGCGCGACCTTGCGCACGCGCTCACGCGGGTGACGGTCGTAGAGGATCTTGGAGTTCTCGTTGACGCGGTCCGACAGCACCAGCTTGGGCTCGGCGAACTTGAACGCGTAGAGCACCTGGTTGAACAGCGTGCCCATCGGGACGCCGCCCTTGCCGTCGTACGTGTTGGCGCTGGAGTCCGCCGCGGTCCCCTCGGCGTCGGCGTCGTCGCCGCTGCCGCGCGGGGTGTCGACCTCGATCGGCTTGGCACCGTCCGGGCGGCCGACGATCGAGTACGAGGGCGACTTCTCGCCGAAGTAGATGCGCGGCGGCTGCTTGAACTCGATCTCGCCGGTGGGCGGGATGTCCTTGGCGACCCAGACCGGCTCGCCCTGCGAGCCGCGCTTGTTGCCGTACGCGGCGATGACGCCGTAGCCGTGGGTGTAGACCGTGTGGTCGTTGGACCACGTGCGCTGCGACGCCTGCAGGCCGTTGAGGTCGACCTCGCGGGCCGCGATGATGACGTCCTGCGGCTGCGGGTCGTCGCCGATCGCGTAGCGGTCGACGTCGAGCGTGGACTGCATGTTGTAGTAGCCGCGGACCTGCTGCAGCTGCTGGAACGCCGGCGAGATGAGCGTCGGGTCGAGCAGTCGCGTGCTGACGCGCGACTCGGCGGTCGCGTTGAGCTCCTTCGGCGTCAGCTCGGTCTTGGCGGAGTAGTCCTGCGTCTGGACGTCGGCGACGCCGAACGCCTCGCGGGTGCCCTCGATGTTCTTCGCCAGGTACGGGCCCTCGCGGTCCGGCTCGGACGGGTTGACCTGGAACTGCTGCATGATCGCCGGCCACGCGGCGCCGATGAGCAGCGAGGCCAGCGCCCACAGGCCCAGGCCCAGCGCGGGCAGCGTCCACGAGCGCAGGAAGATCGTCGAGAAGAACAGCAGGGCGCACAGCGCGGCCACCACGACGAGGATGTTCTTGGCCGGGATCTGCGCGTTGGCGGCGGTGTAGGTGATGCCGTCGAACAGGCCCGAGGTGTCGTACGACATCGCGTAGCGGTCGAGCCAGTAGTTGCCCGCGCGCACGAGCATCGCCAGGCCGATCAGCACCGCGACCTGCACCTGCGCGGCGCGCGTGAAGCGCGGGCCCTTCTGGCCGATCCGGATGCCGCCGAACACGTAGTGCGTGAACGCCACCGCGATCGCGGTGATCAGCAGCAGGCCGAAGGCGAACGAGACCAGGAACTGCAGCCACGGCATGTCGAAGACGTAGAAGCCGATGTCCTTGCCGAAGTGCGGGTCCTTCTGGCCGAAGGCCGTGCCCTTGCGCCACATCTGGAACGACTCCCACCGGCTGCTGCCGATGAGGCCGGCGAAGAACGCCACGAACAGCGAGACCGCGATCAGCGCGATGCGCGCGATCGGCGCCAGCGCGACGCGGTAGCGGGCGGCGGGGTCGTCAC
Source organism: Aeromicrobium jepli (assembly GCF_047246605.1). Lineage (NCBI taxonomy): Bacteria > Bacillati > Actinomycetota > Actinomycetes > Propionibacteriales > Nocardioidaceae > Aeromicrobium > Aeromicrobium jepli. The sequence goes on along the minus strand of NZ_JBFOKO010000001.1, from coordinate 723,453 downwards.
GGCGCAGCCCGAGCGGGTTGGGGCGGTTGCGGTGGGCCAGCCACACGTTGGCGCCCACGACGAGGCCGCCGAGCAGGCCGAACGCGACGAACAGGCCGACGCGCGTCAGCAGGACGGTCGTGAAGACGCCCTGGAAGTCGACGGAGCGGAACCACAGCCGCTCGGTCCAAAGGCTGACGAACAGCGATCCGGCGGCGAGCAGCGCGCCGAGCGTGACGATCGTCGGGATCAGCACCCGCCGCCCACGGTCGGAACGCGGCTCGGGCTCGCGTCGGGGGGGCATCTGTCCGAAGATGTCGCTCACGGCTCTCCTGGCTCACAACAGCGTGGGTCTGGTGCCGACAGCCTACGGGGTGGGGTGCAACCCGCTCCGGGCGGTGATCGGGCCCTCAGTCCTGCAGGGTCGAGGCCAGCAGCTCGACGAGTCCGGGGACGATCCCCGGCCCCTCGATCAGCGGCGCGTCCTCGGGCACCCGCGGGCGGACCGCGGCGTGCGCCGAGCCGTCGCGCAGGACGGCCGTGACGATGCGCATCTCCTGGCGCTCGGGGTGCGACGCGGCGAACTCCGCGGCGGCCGCGGCGTCCTGCGGGACCTCGCCCTCGGCGTCGGCCGGCAGCGTCACGCGCTCCACGACGACGGCGCAGCCCGCGACCTCGCCCGGCCAGCCGATCTCGGGCAGCAGGTCCTCGACCTCACGGCCCTCGGGCAGCTCCTGCTCGATCGGCGTGTACGAGTCCGGGTCGCCGAGCTGGTCGGCCAGCTCGGGCTGGTTCGCCACGATGTCGGCCGTCAGCACGAGCGCGAACAGCCGCGGCGCCTGGTCCCAGCCGCCGGCGGCGACGTGGTCCTCGATCTCCAGCGCGGCCTGGCGGACGGGCGAGTCCTCGCCGAAGCCCTCCCCCGTCACGGTCACCTTCACGTCATCCACAGGACGCCACCTCCGCCTTCGGGTTCTCGGCGAGCTCGCTCACCGCATCGATCGCTTCCTGGAGGGTTCCCACCTTGACCAGGGTCATGCCGAAGTCGTCGCCCTGGGCGGCCTCGGTGCAGTTGTCGGCCGGCACGAGGAAGACGTCGGCCCCGGCCCGCGCGGCGCCGGCCATCTTCTGGCGCACGCCGCCGATCGCGCCGACCTGGCCGTCGGGGCTGATCGTGCCCGTGCCGGCGACGTTCTGGCCGCCGGTCAGGGCGCCCGGCGTCAGGGAGTCGTAGATCGCCAGCGCGAACATCGTGCCGGCGCTCGAGCCGCCGACGCGGTCGCCGATGTGGTTCTGGATCTCGATCGGGAACCGGAAGCCCGAGCCGACCGTGATGCCGATGCGCGCCTTCTTCTCGTCGTCGCCGAGCGCGGTCGTGGTGATCGTGGCCGTGCCCTCACGGCCGTCGCGGCGGTAGCCGATCCTGACCTCGTCGCCGGGGCTGCGCGTGCCGATGGCCTCGCCGACCGACGCGGGCGTGGTGACCTCGCGCCCGTCGACGCTGAGGATGAGGTCGTCGACCTCGAGCTCGCCCTCGGCGGGACCGTCCTCGACGACGCCCGCGACCTTGGGGACCTCGACGACCTTCTGGCCGGCGGCGCGCAGCGCGGCGGCGCGGGAGGCGTCCTGCGAGCTGGCCAGCTGCGCGGCGCCCTCGGCGTTGGACTCCTCGTTGGTCTGCTGGTCCGGGTAGATGAAGTCGTGCGGCACGACGTTCACGTCCGGGTCGAGCCAGCCCTCGATCGCACCGGCGAGCGACATCTTCGACTCCGCGCGGGTGACCGAGACGGTTGTGAAGTCGAGCCGCCCGTCGGTGGGATAGGTGCGCACGTCGTCGCCGAACGTGATCATCGGCGTGCCGTCGATCTCGCCGAGCGTGTTGAAGACGGGCCCGGGCTTCATCGTCACGTAGGGCACGGGCAGGAACGCCACGAGGCACGTCAGGACGGTCAGCACCGACAGTCCGACCGCCAGCGTCAGGGTGCGGCGGCTCAGCCGCATCGGGGACGACACACCGACACCTTAGAGCCCGCTCCCACGACGGCTCCGCGACGCCGGGCGCGAGCGTTCTCGTGTTGGGCGCCAGGACCTAGGCTGACCCCATGGCCGAGGAACCGCGCGAGGAACCGCAGAACCCGTTCAAGGGCACGCCGCTGGAGGGCCTGTTCGGACAGATGGGCGCAGGTCAGTTCGACCTGGGCCAGATGATGTCGCAGATGCAGGCCATGTTCGAGCCGCACGAGGGCGCGGTGAACTACCGCCTGGCCGCCGACGTGGCGCGCCACGCCGTCGCCGCCCAGGGCGAGGACCCGACCCCGCACGGCGGGCAGGCCGGCGCGGTCTCGGACGCGTCACGCCTGGCGCAGATGTGGCTCGACAAGGTCACCGAGCTGCCCACGGGCGTCACGAGCGCCACCGCGTGGAGCCGTGCCGAGTGGGTCGAGCACACGATGCCGACGTGGCAGGTCATGGTCGAGCCCGTCGCGCAGCACGTCGTCGCCTCGATGGAGGACGCGATGCCGCCCGAGATGAAGGCGATGGCCGGCCCGCTGCTGGGCATGCTGACCCAGGCCGGCGGCGCGATGTTCGGCCAGCAGGTCGGCTCCGCGATCGGCGCGCTCGCCACCGAGGTGCTCTCCTCCACCGAGGTCGGCCTGCCGCTCGGCCCCGAGCACACGGCGGCCGTGCTGCCGCACAACCTGGCCGCGTTCGCCGACGACCTCGAGGCCTCGCGCTCGGACGTCCTGCTCTACGTCATGCTGCGCGAGGAGGCCCACCACCGTCTCTACGCGCACGCGCCGTGGCTGCGTGGTGCCGTGCTGGGCGCGATCGAGGACTTCGCGCGGGGCATCCGGATCGACGTCGGCTCGATCGAGGAGCAGATGCGCACGATCGACCCGGCCAACCCCGAGGCCATGCAGGAGGCGCTGGCCGGCGGCCTGTTCGAGCCGACCACCACGCCCGAGCAGGAGCGCGCGAAGGAGCGTCTCGAGCTGCTGCTCGCGCTCGTCGAGGGGTGGGTCGACGAGGTCGTCGCCCGCGCCACGGTCGACGTCATGCCCGCCGCACCGGCCCTCGCCGAGGCGATGCGCCGGCGCCGCGCGACCGGCGGTCCCGCCGAGGAGACGTTCGCGTCCCTCGTCGGCCTCGAGCTGCGCCCCCGCCGCCTGCGCGACGCCGCGAACCTGTGGTCGGCCCTGCGGGACCGGCGCGGCCCCGAGGCCCGCGACGCCGTGTGGAGCCACCCGGATCTGCTGCCCACGACCGCCGACCTGGACGATCCGCTGGGCTTCGTCGAGGGCCAGGCCGAGCGACTCGACGACGCCGACTTCGACGCCGCGCTGCGCGACCTGCTGTCCTCGGACGAGGGCGACGACTCCGCGTCCGGCGAGCGGTGACCCTCACCCCCGACGTCCGCCGGGTGCTGGCGGGGTGGACCGCGCCCGACGCCGAGCAGGAGGAGCTGCGCGCCCGGTTCGCCGCGCACGCGGAGGCCCATGAGGACCCGGCCGTGCGCGCATGCGCACCCGACCACGTGACCGCGAGCGCGCTCGTCGTGTCGGCCGAGCACGACCGGGTCGTCCTCGTGCTGCACCCCAAGTTCGGCCGCTGGCTGCAGACCGGCGGCCACTGCGAGCCGCACGACGCCACGCTCGCCGACGCGGCCCTGCGCGAGGCGACCGAGGAGACCGGCATCGCCGGGCTCGTCGTCGACCCCCACCCGGTGCTGCTGTCGCGGCATCCCGTCCGCTGCCACCCGGGCGGACACCACCTGGACGTCCAGTACGTCGCGGTGGCCCCGGCCGGGGCGGAGCCCGTGTGCTCCGACGAGTCCGACGAGGTCCGCTGGTTCGACGTCGACGCGCTGCCCGAGCCGACGGACGAGTCCGTCAGGAGTCTCGTCGCTGCTGCCAGGTCACGCCTGCGAGGAACCCCATCGCCTCGGCCATCCGCGGGTAGCGCTCGCTGATCGCGTCGAAGCGCGGGCCGTGGCCCGACACCACGAGGTGCGTGATCTCGTGGACCAGGACCGCGTCGATGACGTGGTCGGGCATCGGCTCGAGCCGATGGCTGAGCCGGATGGTGCCCTGCGACGGGGTGCACGATCCCCAGCGCGAGTTCTGGTTGGTGACCCAGCGCACCGACGTGGGCGCCGGCGCCTCGGGGACGTAGCGCGCGGCGAGGTCGGCCGCGCGCCGGGCGAGCGCCTCGTCGGAGCGGGCGACGCGACGCCGGTCCTCGCGCGCGTCGAGCTTGCCCACGAGCTCGGCGACGACGCGCTCCTCCTCGGCGCGGGACATGGACGCGGGGACCATGACGATCGTGCGGTCGCCCTCGCGCCGTGCCGAGACGGTGCGCTTCCTGCGGGCGCTGCGGCGCACCTCGATCTCGGCCATGCCCCCCACCGTAGGCGGGCGCTCCGACAGCGCTCGGGCGCGTCAGGACGAGTCGGTGGACGCGCGTCCACGGAGGCTGGGGAAAGTCCGTGGAAAAACCCCCTTCGGATCGTCGGAATCCGGTTGACAAGCGACCCCTCGACCCGCCACCCTGCGCGCTCGATCCCCACGCCCTCGCGCCCGCTTGTCCACAGCGAGAAGCCGCGTTTGCGCAGGTCAGAGGGCAGTGTCGCGCGACGCGCCGAGCTTGATCCGCCTCTGTCCACATGCGTCCTCACACCCTTCCTCGGCGTTCCCCACACGTTGTCCCCAGGCCTGTCCACAAGTGGTGGACATTCGCCCCGACCACGCTCCGGATGGGACGGGAGTTACTGGTGTGAAAAGCCCCACGCGGGCCCGCCCGAGCCGCTACGCTGCCCCGCCGCACACGAGTCGCGACGGCGCCGGACGGGCCATTGACGGCCCGGCCCCCAGGCTCTACGTTGAACCCACCGAAGCCCCGTCACGACGCGCAAGGGGAAGGCGCGCCGGGCGGGGCTTCCGCCTTGCCTGACGGGGTTTTGCCCCTACGCTGATGGTGACCTGTGCCACACCAGTGAGCACACCATCGGCAAGGAGGCCGCAATGGCAGAGACATGGACGGGCGAGTTCTACTGCGTGAAGTGCAAGGACAAGCGCGAGACGAGCGGCGAGGTCCAGGTCAGCGAGAAGGGCACCCGCATGGCCAAGGGCGTCTGCCCCGAGTGCGGCACCAAGCTGAACCGCATCCTCGGCAAGGCCTGACCGCCTCCGCGGCGGGGGCGGTCCTCGCCCCCGCCGCACCCGGCGATCCCCTGTGGATCGCCCGCCCCGGCCGCTCGGCATCGGCCACGATGGGACGGTGCCGCGCGACCCCTCCCCTGCCGCGAGCCCGCTCGTCGGCCCCCGCCTGCTGCCCGGCGCGCTCGTGCTGCGCCGCGACGCACGCACCCTCCAGGTCGGCACGGCCCCCGGCGTCGTCGTGCGTGACCGGCCCGGCCTGCGACGCGTCCTGCGACTCCTCGACGGCTCACTGCCGCTCGGCCACCTGTCCCGGCTCGTCGCGCGGGACGTCCCCGAGTTCACCGACGACCTGACCGGGACGGTAGGCCGGCTCGTCGCCGCCGGCGCCGTGACGCTCCCCGGCGCGCCCGCCGAGCCGCGCGTCGCCGTCCGCCACGACGGCTCGAGCGCCGGGCTCGCGGCGCTCATCGCGCCGGCCTTCGGCGCCACCGCCCTCGAGCCGGACGTCGAGGTCGTCCTCAGCGCTGGCGAGCCCGGCCGCTCCGCGTTCGAGGTCCTGGCGACCGCCGGCGTCCCCCACCTGCCCGTCGTGCTGCTCGAGCGGAGCGTCCGGCTCGGGCCGTTCGTGGTGCCCGGTGTCACGCCGTGCCTGGGCTGCCTCGACGCGCTGCTGACCGCGTACGACCCGGCCTGGTCGGTGCTCGTGCCGCAGTTCGAGCGGCCCCGGACCGTGACCGTCGCCCTGCCCCACGGCCTGCTGTTGCGCGCCGCGGCCGAGGCCGTCGCCCAGGTCGAGACCCTGCTCGCCGGCGGACGTCCCGCCACCACCGGTCACGCCCTGTGGCTCGGTCCGGGGCAGGACGACGCCGACCTGCGCCCGGTGCCCTTCGCGAGCGAGTGCCCGTGCGGCCTGCTGGCGCGATGAGCCGGCTCGTCGGGGTCTCGCCACTATCCTGACCACGTGGCCGACGAATACGCCGACGAGGCGCGCGAGACTCCCCTGAGCGGCAGCGCGCTGCGTCGCGGGGCGCGCCTCGCGAGCCTGCCCGCGGGCTTCGCCGCCCGCACGACGTGGGGCATCGGCCGCCGCCTCGTGGGCGCGCCGGCCGCCGCCGTCATGAACGACGTCCAGCGCCGCACGGCCGACCAGGTGTTCAGCGTGCTCGGCCAGCTCAAGGGCGGCGCCATGAAGTTCGGCCAGGCGCTGAGCATCTTCGAGGCCGCGCTGCCCGAGGAGCTCGTCGCGCCGTACCGCGAGACGCTGACGAAGCTGCAGGACGCCGCTCCCCCAATGGGCGCCGCCACGGTCCGCCGCGTCATGCAGCGCGAGTTCGGCCCCGACTGGACCGAGCGGTTCCCCGACTTCGACGTCACCCCCGCGGCCGCCGCGTCGATCGGGCAGGTGCACCACACGTGGTTCGTGCCCGAGCCGGGCGCCGAGCCGGTCGAGGTCGCGGTCAAGCTGCAGTACCCCGGAGCGGGCGAGGCGCTGCGCTCCGACCTGCGCCAGATCGGCCGGCTCGCCCGGCTGTTCGGCACCCTCATGCCCAACCTCGACGTGAAGGCCCTCGTGGCCGAGCTGCAGGAGCGCGTCGCCGAGGAGCTCGACTACTCCCTCGAGGCCCAGGCCCAGGCCCGCTTCGCCGAGGCGTTCGCCGACGACCCCGAGATCGTCGTGCCCACACCGCTGGCGCACACCGGCCAGGCGCTCGTCTCGACGTGGCTGCCGGGCGACCGGTCGCTCGCCGACGTCATCGCGAACGGCACGCAGGCCGAGCGCGACCACCTCGGCGAGGTGTACGTGCGATTCCTGTTCGCCGGTCCCGAGCGCGCCGGACTGCTGCACGCCGACCCGCACCCGGGCAACTTCCGGGTCCTGCCCGACGGCCGCCTCGGCGTCGTGGACTACGGCTCGGTCGCGCGCGTGCCGGACGGCCTGCCCGCGCCGATCGGCCCGCTGCTGCGCGCGGCCGCCGACGGCGACTACGACACCGTGGCGGCGGGACTGCGCACCGAGGGCTTCCTCAAGCCCGACGCCCGCATCGACGCCGACGTCCTGCAGGGGTACCTGTCGCCGCTCGTCGAGGCGATCACCACCGAGTCGTTCACGTTCGACCGCGACTGGCTGCGCCGCCAGACCCAGCGCCTGTCCACCCCCGGTCCCGACGGCCTGTCCACGGCGCTCAAGCTGAACGTCCCGCCCGAGTACCTGCTGATCCACCGGGTGTGGGCCGGCGGCATCGGCGTGCTGTGCCAGCTGGGCGCGACCGCCCGGTTCCGGTCGATCGTGGCCGAGTCGCTGCCCGGATTCGCGGACGCGTGAGCCGGAACGGGCTCTTCGTCCTCGAGCTCGACGGCATGCAGCAGTCGGTCGTGGACCTGCACGACCCGACCCACCTCGCGTTCGACTACATGCGCCGCATCGGCGACGTGCTCGACGCGATGCCGCCCGGCCGCCTGCGCGTCCTCCACGTCGGCGGCGCGGCGATGACGCTGCCCCGTTACGTCGCCGCCACCCGGCCGGGGTCGCGCCAGATCGTGCTCGAGCCCGCGGCCGACGTCATCGACCACGTGCGCGAGCACGCTCCCCTGCCCCCACGCAGCGGGATCCGGGTGCGACCGGTCGACGGGATGGCGGGGATCGCCGAGGTGCGGGACGCCTCGCAGGACGTCGTCGTCCTCGACGCGTTCGCCGGCGCGGTGGTCCCGGCCGAGCTGACGGGCGTCGCCTTCGTGGAGCACGTCCGTCGCACGCTCGCGCCGGGCGGCGTCCTGGTGGCGAACCTCGTGGCCCGTCCGCCGTTCGCCGAGATGCGCGACTTCGTCGCCGCCGCTCGCGCGCTCGGCACGGTCACGGTGGGGGTGGAGCCGGCCACGCTCAAGGGGCGCCGCCCCGGCAACCTCGTGGTGGCCTGCGGCGCGGTGCCGGACCGGCCGTTCGGCGAGCCGTCCCCGCTGGAATACCGCGTGTTCGCCGGGCGGGCGGTCTCGGACTCGTTCGGCGGGGGCACGCCGCGGTCCTGACTCAGCCGCCGACGATCTCCAGGACGTCGTCGCCGTACTTGTCGAGCTTGGACTGGCCGACCCCCGACACCTGCAGCAGCTGCTCGGCGCTCGTGGGCCGCACGGCCGCGATGGCCTTGAGGGTGGCGTCGTTGAACACCGTGAACGCGGGCTTGCTCTCGGCCTGCGAGGTCTCCTTGCGCCATGCGCGCAGCCGGTCGAACAGCTCCTCGTCGTAGTCGAAGTCGGGCTGCGGCAGCCGCACCTGCCGCTGCGGCGCGCGCGTCACGCGCACCGGCTCGGGCAGCAGGCGGTCGAGGAAGCGGCTGTGCTTGCGGCGGGCCTGTCCCCCGGCCTTGCGGGCGGCCGACCACGACACCATGAGGTGGCGGCGGGCCCGGGTGATGCCGACGTAGAACAGCCGGCGCTCCTCCTCGACGGCCTCGGGGTCGTCCATCGTGGCGACGTAGGGCAGCGTTCCCTCCTGCGCCCCGGCGACGAACACCGCGTCCCACTCCAGGCCCTTGGCGGCGTGGAAGGTGGTGAGCGTGACGCCGTCGGTGGACGGGGCGAAGGCCTGCTCGGCGCGGCGGTCCAGGTCGGCGACGAGGGCCGCGAGGTCGGCGTCGGGACGCTCCTGGGCGAGGTCGATGGACATCTGGTGGATCGCCTGCAGCGACTCCCAGCGGTCGCGGACCGCGCCCCGGCCCTCGGGCGGGGTGTCGGTGAAGTCCATCGCGGCCAGCACGGCGCGCACATCCTCGGGCAGCGAGCCGGAGCCCTCGCCCGCCCGGGCCGAGCCGCGCAGCAGCGTCACGGCCTGGCGGACCTCGCCGCGCTGGAAGAATCCCGTGCCGCCGCGAACGGAGTACGGGATCTGACGCTGGCCCAGCGCCTCCTCGAACACCTCGGACTGCGCGTTGATCCGGTAGAGCACGGCCATCTCGCGGTACGGCACGCCCTGGCGGTGCAGCGCCAGGATCCGATCGGCGATCGCGTCGGCCTCGGCGGGCTCGTCGGCGAACGGCCGGTAGTCGACGGCCGGGCCGGGCGAGTTCTGCGACTGCAGCCGCACGCCGAGCGTCACCGAGGGGCCACGGCCGGCGAACACCTCGTTGGCGGCGGCGACGATCTGCGGCGTGGAGCGGTAGTTGCGCACGAGCTCGATGCGCGGCGCGTCGGGGAACCGCCGCGTGGCGAAGTCGCCCAGGATCGTGGCCGAGGCGCCCGCGAACGTGTAGATCGTCTGGCGCGGGTCGCCGACGACGCACACCTCGTCGCGGCCGCCGAGCCACAGGTCCAGCAGCGTGGACTGCAGCGGGTTGACGTCCTGGAACTCGTCGACGACGAACCACTTGTACTGCCGGCGCACCTCGGCGGCGATCGCCTCGTCGTCGGCGAGGATCGCGGCCGTGATCAGCAGGATGTCCTCCATGTCGATCCGGCCGCGGTCGCGCTTGACCTGCTCGTACGCACGCAGGATGGCGCCGACCTCACCGGCCGGGACGTCGCCGACCGCACGACCGCGACGCGCGGCCTCGGCACCGTAGTCGTCGGGGCGGACGTTCGACACCTTGGCCCACTCGACCTCGGCGGCGAGGTCGCGCAGGGTCGACTGGTCGGCGCGCACGCCCACCTGCCGCGCGGCCTCGGCGACGAACGCGAACTTGGACTCCAGGATCTGCGGGAACTCGGTGCCGTAGACGCGTGGCCAGAAGTAGCGGGCCTGGCGCAGCGCCGCGGAGTGGAAGGTGCGTGCCTGGACGCCGGCCGCGCCGAGGGTGCGCAGCCGCTCGCGCATCTCGCCCGCGGCCTTGACCGTGAACGTCACCGCCAGCACCTCGGTGGGCTTGTAGACGCCCGTCGCCACGCCATAGGCCATGCGGTGCGTGATCGCCCGTGTCTTGCCCGTGCCCGCACCCGCGATGACGCACAGCGGTCCGCGCAGGGTGGCGGCGACCTCACGTTGTTCGGGGTCGAGTCCGTTGAGCAGGTCGTCGGCGTCGGACATGGTCTCCAGATCGCGTCGAGGGGGCGGGGCCAGACCAGCGTAGCCGCGCGACCCGACACGTTCGGCGGCCGCACACAGCCCGCTCGCGGGAATGCGCGAGGCCTGTGGGACGTTGACCCCGACAGAAGCTTCCGTCGACTTGAGAGGGTCCCGATGTCCGACGCATCGTTCGTCCTGTACTCCACGCCCTGGTGCGGCTACTGCCACCGCCTGAAGTCCCAGCTGCAGCGCGAGGGCATCGGCTTCACCGAGGTCGACATCGAGCAGGATCCCGAGTCGGCCAAGATCGTCGAGCAGGCCAACGGCGGCAACCAGACGGTGCCCACCCTGGTCTTCTCCGACGGCACGGCGCTGACCAATCCGTCCGTTGCCCAGGTGAAGGCCCAGCTCGGCCTCTGAGACGTCCCCCACGTCCCCCCGTCGCCGCCCGGTTCGCCGAGTGGCGCAGAACCGCCCGCCACTCATCGAGTGGCGGGCGTTCTTGCGCCACTCGACGTCGCCGCGACCGACCTGGCGCCCGCCCTCGCGACGGACTAGGCCCAGCGACCGGGCAGCTCGCCGCCGAACCAGTCCTCGACGAGCCAGCGCGAGATCGAGACGCCGGGCGGCGGCAGCACGATGCGCTCCTCCTGCGCCGCGGCAAGGAGCTCGTCGCGGGTGAACCAGCGGGCCTCGGCGATCTCGGTGTCGTCCACGGTGATGTCGGTCGTCTCGGCCTCGGCGCGGAACCCCAGCATGAGGCTCTGCGGGAACGGCCACGGCTGGCTGCCCAGGTAGCGAGCCTCACCGACCGACACGCCGACCTCCTCGGCGACCTCGCGGCGCACCGCGTCCTCGAGGGCCTCGCCCGGCTCGACGAAGCCCGCGAGCGTGGAGAAGCGGCCCTCGGGCCAGTGCGGGTTGCGGGCCAGCAGGGCGCGGTCGTCGCGGTCGGTGACCAGCATGATGACGGCCGGGTCGGTCCGCGGGTAGTGCTCGGCCCCGCAGTTGGGACACGTGCGCAGGTGACCCGCCTGCGAGGTCTGCAGCGCCGTGCCGCAGCGCGGGCAGAAGCGGTGGGACGCGAGCCAGCGGGCGAGGCCGACGGCGTGGATCGCGAGCGACAGCTCGTCCGCGCCCAGCAGCGGCGCCAGCACGCGGATGCTGACGGGCGACCACTCCTGCGGCACGCGGTCGACCGCGACGGCGGCGTACCGCACGCCGTGCTGCTCGCCGAGCAGGATCCACTCCCCCTCGGGCGCCTCGGCCGGGGTGAGCCAGCGCAGCGCCGGCCCGTCGACGGTGGCGACGTGCTCGCCACCGAGGACGAGGACCCTCAGGTCGTCCGACCTCCACAGGTCCTCACTGCGGCGCAGGTTGCCGGCGCGGTCGTGCTGGGCCCGTTGGAAGGCGAAGTCCATTGGCTCACCGTAGCCCGAGGTGCTTCTCGAGGCTGTCGCGTTCGGGCAGGTCGTCGAACGTCTGCGACTCCCCCAGCCGCACGTAGTGGAACGTGCCGACGACCCGTTCGGGCGCGATGTCCTGCAGCTCGGCCCACGCGAGCCGGTACAGCGCGAGCTGCAGCGGATCGGCATCGGCGCTGCGATTGGTCTTCCAGTCGACGACCTCGAAGCCGGGCGTCCCGTCCTCGAACGTGGTCGGGAAGACCGCGTCGATCCGGCCGATGACCTGCTGGCCACCGAGGCGCAGGGTGAACGGCGCCTCGACCGCGACCGGCTCGCGCCCAGCGAACGGACCGGTCTCGAACGCCTGCTTGAGGTGGTCGAGGTCGGACTCGTCGGCGACCTCGGCGTCGCCGCGGCCGGGCAGCTCGTCGGGGTCGAGCAGCGTCTGCTGGCCGTAGCGGGCCTCGATCCAGGCATGGAAGCGCGTGCCGAAGCGCGCGGCCGTCGACGGCTGGCGTGGCATCGGCCGGGCGAGCCGGGACGCGAACGCCTGCTCGTCCTCGGCCAGCGCCAGCACGTCGGTGGCCGACAGCGACGCCGGCAGCGGGACCTCGACCTGTCGCTCGTGGCGCGCGCGGGCCTCCTCGAGCAGCACGTCGAGATCGGCGCGCAGCTGGGCGAGCGGCCCGTCCGCGACCGGCTCGGGCGCCTCGTCGCCCAGGTGCCGGCGGACCGCGGCGGCCAGCTCGGCCCGGCGGTCGAACGGGGTGAGCGCGACGGGCCACGGCACCGACTGGTCGACCAGGTGCGGGTTCTGCTCGTCGTCGGCCGGGGGCGGCGCCCACACGACCGGCTCGATGCCGCGCTGGGCGAGCCAATCGCGCACGTCGACCAGGAACGAGGACTCGGCGCGGGGGCGCAACTGGGTGCGACCCCAGCGGTGGCCGCTCACGTGCAGGCGCCGCTTGGCGCGGGTGAAGGCGACGTAGGCGAGGCGGATCTCCTCCATGAGGGAATCACGCCGGGTCTCCTCCTCGAACTCCTTCTTGGCGGTGCTGCTGAACTCGGCCAGCTGCGGGACGAAGTCGACGTCGCCGCGCAGCGGCGCGGGCAGCGCCTTGGCGACGGTGGGCCAGCGGGACCGGCCGCGACCGGAGGGGAACACCGTGCCGGAGACGAACGGGACGAAGACCTCCTCGAACTCCAGGCCCTTGGCGCGGTGGATCGTCAGCAGCTTGACCGACTCGGCGTCGGACGGGGCGCTGAGCTCCATCCCCTCGTTGAACTCGCGCTCGGCGTCCAGGTGCGCCAGCAGGCCCGGCAGCGAGGCGAACCGGTCGTGCTGGGCGTAGTCGCCGATCGCGTCGAGCAGCAGCGACAGGTTGTCGGTCGGGACGCCCGCGACGGGCAGCTCGACGTCGAGGTCGAGCTCGGTGACGACGCGGCGCGCGAGGTCGAGCAGCGGCTCGTGGGCGTGGCGCCGCAGCCGGCGGAGCATCGCAGCCAGGTCCGCAAAGCGGCGACGCGCCTCGTCGGAGTACGGCAGGTCGCCCGGGTCCTCGACGGCCTCGGCGAGCGAGACGATCTCGGTGGGGTCGACGCCCGCCGTGGCCTCGTCGAGCGCCGCCCGCAGGACGGCGTCCGGGTCGGAGCGGTCCACCTCGGCGCCGCCCTGCCACAGGCGGCCCAGGTCGGCCGCACGGCGACCCAGCAGCGCGAGGTCGCGCTCGCCGATCCGCCAGCGCACGCCGGTCAGCAGCCGCAGTACGGCGGGATTGGCGGTGACGTCCTCGAGGATCGCCAGCACCGAGAGCACGTCGACGACCTCGGGCTGCGACAGCAGGCCGGTCAGGCCGACGATCTCGACGGACAGTCCGCGGGCGCGGAGCGCACGGACGATCTCGGGGTTCTCGTTGGTGGTGCGGACCAGGACGGCGATCTCGTTGAGCGGCACACCCCGGGCGGCGGCGTCGGCGACGAGGTCGACGAGGGCGTCGAGCTCCTCGGCGACGCCCTGGTGCAGCGCGACCGACACCTCGCCGGCGGGGTTCTCGGGAGCGGCCCGGAGCGGCGTGACGACCTCGGCGACGCCGGGCGAGCCGTAGTACTCACGGGCGACGTAGCCGGCCAGGTCGATGATCTCGGGTGCGCAGCGACGCGTGACGTCGAGGCTGAACAGCTGGCCCCGGCCGCCCCCGGCGTCGGGGAAGTCGCCCAGGAATGCGGTGAGGTTGCCCGACGCGGCGCCCCGCCAGCCGTAGATGCCCTGCGCCGGGTCGCCGACGGCGCTGATCGACCGCCCGGCGAACAGCGCCTGCAGCAGGTCGCGCTGGGCGACGGACGTGTCCTGGTACTCGTCGAGCAGGACGACGTCGTAGCGCTCGCGCAGGGACTGCTGCACCTCGGGCAGCGTGGCGAGCTGCGCTCCCCACGCCATCTGGTCGGAGAAGTCCATGACGCCCGCGGCGGCCTTGGCGGCGCGGTACTCGTCGACGAGGTCGGCCAGCTCGTCGCGCTTGAGGCACGTCGCGACGACCTCCTCGTGCCACTTGAGCTGCTTGGGCGCGGCCTGGACCTGCTCGATCGTGCGGCGGTCGAACGCGCGCAGCTCGTCGGTGGTGACGAGGTGCTCGGAGAGCTGCCCGTCGAAGTCGAGCAGGTCGCCGATGACGGTGGGCAGCCACGCCGAGACGTGCCGCAGCGGCCCGTCGTGACCGCGCACGACCCGCGCGGCGATCTGGAAGCGCGTGGCGTCGGCCAGCACGCGCAGGTCGGGCTCGATGCCCAGCCGCAGGCCGTGCTCGGCGATGAGGGTGCCCGCGAAGGCGTGATAGGTCGAGACGGTCGGCTCGCCGAACTCGGAGAAGTCGCCGACCCGCTCGAGCGACTCGCGGACGCGGCCGGCGAGCTCGGCGGCGGCCTTGGCCGTGAACGTCAGGCCCAGGATGCGGTCGGGCGCGTACCCGAGGTGGCCCACGAGCCACACGACGCGCGCGGCCATGACGGCCGTCTTGCCGGCCCCGGCGCCGGCGATGATCGCCTGCGGGACGGCGGGGTCCGCCGTGATCGCGGCGAGCTGCTGCTCGCTGTAGGGGATGCCGAGCGTCTCCTTGAGGTGCTCGGTGTCGCGCACGAGGGGCGTCATTCGGCACCTCCGATCGTGGGGCCGGTCAGCGACGGGCACACGGTGCGGAAGTCGCAGAAGCCGCAGTGGTCGTTGGGGCGCGCCACGAGCTGCTCGTCGCGGATCGCGCGCGCGGACGTCTCGAGCAGGTCGAGGGCGAAGAACACCTCGTCACCGCCGGGCGCCGCCTGCGGCTGGACCTTGGGGGCGTCGGGGTCCTTGGCGCCCGACGGGGTCCGCAGCTGGACGAGCTCGGCACCGCCGGACCGGGCCCCGGAGACGCCGAGCGACTCGACGGCACCGTGCTCGACCGCGACCTGGTAGACGCCCAGCTGGGCGTGCTCGGCGATCTTGCGCGGCGACGGCGCGTTGCGGCTGGTCTTGAAGTCGACCACGTGGACGCGGCCCTCGGCATCGATCTCGACGCGGTCCATCGAACCGCGCAGGAGGACCCGCTCACCACCGACGACGACTTCGGTCTCGAAGTGGTGCTCGGCCGCCAGGACGGTGCGCGGGTTGTCGCGGTGCCAGCGGGCGAACCGGACGAGCGTCTGGTGCGCGGCCTCGCGCTCGCGCTCGCCCAGCCAGGCCGCCTGGTGGTCGAGCCGGTGCCACACCTCGTCGAGGCGCGCCGCCATCGTCGGCAGGTCGGGCTCGACGCCACGGTCGACGACGTCGGCGGCGAGGGCGTGCACGATCGAGCCGAAGCCCTGCGCGGATGTGGACGCGGACTCGCCACGGGCCTCACGGCCCAGGAACCAGCGCAGCGAGCAGGCGCTCATCGCGTCGACCGCGGAGCCGGACAGCGCCACGGGCTGGTCGGTGGGCCGCCACGGCGTCTCGGCGCGCGTGGGCTCGGCCAGGCCCCACCAGCGATCGGGGTCGGCGGGACGGGTCAGCGGCAGGTCGGCCCGCACGATCTCGGCGAGCATCGCGGCGACCTCGTCGCGGACGGAAGGGTCGTCGGTGGTCTCGCCGAGGCGGCGCAGCTCGGAGACGACGCCGCGCAGCGACACGGGCCGCGAGGGCCGGCCGAGCGGCAGCTGCTCGGCGACGCCGAAGCCCGCCTCGAGCAGCTCGGCCACGAAGCGCGACGGCTGGTCGCCGTCGTCGGTGGGCGTCTGCACCGCCGTGACGACGAGTCGCTCGGTGGCGCGCGTGCACGCGACGTAGAACAGCCGTCGCTCCTCGCGCAGCTGCTCGCCGCGCGCGCCCGGCTGGACCGGCCCGTCGAGGTACTCGGCGCGCAGCAGGCTGCCTCGGCTGCGCAGGTCGGGCCAGCGCTGGGCCTGGACGCCCGCCACGACGACGAGGCTCCACTCCAGGCCCTTGGACCGGTGCGCGGTCATGAGCCGGACGGCGTCCGGGCGGGCGGTGCTGGTGTCGAGCTGGTCGGCCGGGATCTGCTGGGCGCGCAGCTCGGCCACGAAGTTGACGGCGTCGCGGCGCCGGCCGCCCTCCTCCGCCCGGGCGGCGTGCCGGAACAGCGCGCACACGGCGTCGAGGTCGCGATCGGCGAGCGCGCGCGAATCGACGTGGTTCCACTGCTCGCGCAGCCGCGACGGCCAGGCCGTCCCGTCCCACAGCAGCCACAGTGCCTGCTCGGGCGGCTGGCCACGACGCAGCACGGCCGCGGCACGACCGAGCAGGGCGGCGAGGTCGCGCGCCGCGCCGACCGCCTCGGCCGTGGCGGGGTCCGGAGCCTCGAGGCCGAGGCCGGCAGGGTCGGACAGGGCCGCTGCCACGAGCGACGACGACGGCGTCTCGGGGTCGCGCCGGCGCAGCGCACGCCCCAGGCGACGCAGCGCCGGCCCGTCGAGGCCCGCGAGCGGCCCGGTCAGCAGCGCCTCCGCCGTCTCGGCGTCGAGCTGCTCCTCGCGCGCGATCCGGTCGGCCGCCTCGAGCGCGAGCAGCAGCGTGCGCACGGCGGGCTCGGCCACCAGCGGGACCTCGTCGCCCGCGACCTCGACGGGCACGCCGGCGGGAACGAGGATCCGCTGCAGCCGCGTCAGGTCGGCGCCCGTGCGCACGAGCACGGCCATGTCGGACCAGGCCAGGCCCTCGTCGAGGTGGGCGCGGCGCAGCAGGCCCGCGATGTGCTCGGCCTCGGCCGTGGCGGAGGCGTAGGTCGCGACCTCGACACGGCCCTCGTGGCGCGCGGCCGAGACCAGGTTGCGGTGGCGTCCGGCGGCGGTGGCGTCGAGGCCGGGCGGCAGCGGCGGGCTGCCCAGCGCGATGCGTGCCGCCTCGAGGATGCGCGGGCCGAACCGGCGGGTGGTGGTCAGCGCGACGGTGGGCGCGGGACCGGTGTGCGTCGCGAACTGCTGCGGGAACCGCGTGATCGCCGTGGGGTCCGCGCCGCGGAAGCCGTAGATCGCCTGGTCGTGGTCACCGACGACGACCAGGTCGCGGCCGTCGCCCGCGAGGTCGTGCAGCAGCTGCACCTGCAGCGGGTCGGTGTCCTGGTACTCGTCGACCACGACGAGCCGGAACCGCTCGCGCAGGGAGCGCCGGTGGTCGGGGTGGGCCGCGATCGCCGCGGCCCGCGTGACGAGGTCGGTGTAGTCGGTGCGGTTCTGCAGGTCGATGACCTGGTGGTACTCCTCGATCGCGTCGGCGACGCGCACCCACTCGGGCCGCTCGCGCGTGGCGGCGAGCGCCCGCAGGTCCCGGGGGTCCAGGCCGCGCGTGACGGCCGCCGCCATGAACGACTGGAGCTCGGCCGCGAGCCCGCGGGTGCCGAGCGCCTCGCGCAGCGACTCGGGCCACGAGGACGCGTCGTGACCGCCCAGCAGGTCGGCGACGACCGCGTCGCGGGCCGGAGCGGTCATCAGCTCGGGCGGCGCGGCGAACGCCTCGGGATCGCTGAACTCGCGCACCAGGGCGTAGCAGAACGCATGGAAGGTCATGGCCGGCACGGTGGCCGAGGTGCCCGGCAGGCGCCGCGCGATCCGGTCGCGCAGCTCGCCGGCCGCCTTGCGACTGAACGTGAGGACGAGGACCTGGTCGGGGGTCAGCTCGCCGGACTCGATCCGCTCGACCACGACCTCGACGAGCGTCGTGGTCTTGCCCGTTCCGGGACCGGCGAGCACGAGCAGCGGGCCGCCCCGGTGGTCGACGACGGAGCGCTGCGCCTCGTCCAGCGCGGGCGCCTCGGCGCGCACGCCGTCGGGTCGCTGTAGCACGAGTTCGGGAGGCACGTGTCCCATGGAACCAGCCCCCTCCGACACTTCCTCGGGCGAACCGCCGGGCGCCTCAGAAGCCGGGCGCGAGGGCGTCCTTGACGACGACGTGGCCGTTGCGGACGGGGGTGTCCTCGTCACGCCAGTACTGCTGGGCGTCGATCATGAGGTGCGCCGGCAGCGTGCCGTTGGCGCGCACGACGCGCCACCACGGCACGGCCTGGCCGTAGAGCGACATGACGCGGCCGACCTGGCGTGCCCCGCCACGGCCCAGCCGCTCGGCGATGAGGCCGTACGTCGCGACCGACCCCGGCGGGATCTGCTCGACGACGGACAGCACCGCCTCGGTGAACTCCTCGTCCATGCCCCGATCCTGTCACCAGGACCGGGGCGCGGACGGGATGTCAGTAGGTCGGCTGGCTCGGGTCGATCTGGTTGACCCAGGCGACCACGCCGCCGCCGACGTGCACGGCGTCGGCGTAGCCCGCGCCCTTGAGCACGGCCAGCGCCTCGGCCGAGCGGACGCCCGACTTGCAGTGCAGGACGACCTGCTTGTCCTGGGGCAGCCGGTCGAACGCCTTGCCGCCGAGGATCTCGCCCTTGGGGATGAGCACCGAGCCGGGGATCTGGTTGATCTCGTACTCGTTCGGCTCGCGCACGTCGACGAGCACGAAGTCGCGCGAGCCCTCGCTGCGCTCCTTGAGCCAGCCCTCGAGCGTGCCGACCGAGATCGTCGAGTCCGCGGCGGCCTCGGCGGCCTCGTCGCTGATCGCGCCGCAGAACGCCTCGTAGTCGCTCATGAGCTCGGTGGGCAGGACGCCGTTCGGGTCACGACGGATCTTGAGCGTCGTGTACCGCATCTCGAGCGCGTCGTAGACCATGAGGCGGCCGATGAGCGGATCGCCGATGCCGGTGATCAGCTTGATCGCCTCGGTGACCATGATCGAGCCGATCGAGGCGCACAGGACGCCCAGCACGCCGCCCTCGGCGCACGACGGGACCATGCCCGGCGGCGGCGGCTCGGGGTAGAGGTCGCGGTACTGCGGACCCTCCTGCGCCCAGAAGACCGAGACCTGGCCCTCGAAGCGGTAGATCGAGCCCCACACGTACGGCTTGTTGAGGATGACGGCCGCGTCGTTGACGAGGTAGCGCGTCGCGAAGTTGTCGGTGCCGTCGAGGATCAGGTCGTACTGGCTGAAGATCTCGAGCACGTTGTCGTTGTCGAGGCGCACGTTGTGCGTGACGACCTTGACGTACGGGTTCGTCTCGGCGACCGACTCCGCGGCGCTCTGCACCTTGGGCTTGTCGATGTCGGACTGGCCGTGGATCACCTGGCGCTGCAGGTTCGACTCGTCGACGACGTCGTCGTCGATGATGCCGAGCGTGCCGACGCCGGCCGCGGCCAGGTACAGCAGGGCGGGGCTGCCGAGGCCACCGGCGCCGATGACCAGGACCTTGGCGTTCTTCAGGCGCTTCTGACCGGTCATGCCCACGTCGGGGATGATGAGGTGTCGGCTGTAGCGACGGACCTCGTCGATGGTCAGTTCGTCGGCGGGCTCCACGAGGGGCGCGACCACGGGCTTCTCCTTCGGTTGCTGGCTCACCGGAGTCAACCCGGCGGCGTCGTCCATTGTTCCCACCGCGTCCTCGTGCCGGACGCGCCGTCCGAACCGTGGACAGCGGACGCGACGACCCGTGGGTGGTCGCCCGCTAGGGTTGCCTCGTGACCCAGACCCCCGAGGCCCGACCCCGCGCAGGACGCCTGCCCCGCACCGCGCGCCGGGCCCAGCTGCTGGACGTCGCGCTCGAGGTCTTCGTCGATCAGGGCTACCACGCCGCGTCCATGGACGAGATCGCCGAGCGGGCCGGCGTCTCCAAGCCCGTCCTCTACCAGCACTTCCCCGGCAAGCTCGACCTGTACACCGCGCTGGTGTCCTCGGCCGTCGACACCGTGATCGACGGCGTGCGCGAGGCCCTGGCCTCCACGCAGGACAACTCCGAGCGCGTCCAGGCCACGATGCGCCTGTGGTACGACTGCGTCGCCGACCAGGAGAAGGCGTTCCGCCTCGTCTTCGAGTCGGACCTGACCAGCGACCCGGCCGTGAGCGACCTCGTCGCGCGGGTCACCTCCGACTCCGCCGCGGCGATCGCCGAGGTCATCGTCGAGGACACCGGCCTGTCCCGCTCGGCCGCCGAGCTGCTCGCCGCCGGCCTCGTCGGCATGGGCCACGTCGGCGCCCGCGCGTGGCTGTCCGGCGGCTCCGACCTCACCCGTGACGAAGCCGTCACCCTCACCGCCACCCTCGCCTGGCGCGGGATCGGCGGGTTCCCCAAGCCCTCGAACGAAGGAGATGAGTGACCGTGGAGGTCAAGATCGGCGTCCAGCACGCCGCCCGTGAGCTGTCCGTCGACACCGACAACGAGCCCGACGCGGTGCTCGCGTCCCTCGACACCGCGCTGAAGGACGACTCGCTGTTCACCATCACCGACAGCAAGGGCCACACCGTGGCCGTGCCGGCCGACAAGGTCGCGTACCTGTACTTCAACGCCGACACCGGCCGCAAGGTCGGCTTCGGCCTCACCAGCGCCTGACCCGCCCGACCCGCTGAGTTGCACGTTCGGCCAGCAACACGCCGTGTCCGCCCGGCCGCACGTGCAGCTCAGCGGTACCGGCGCCCCGGTTCCCACGTGAACCACCACGCCGGCGGGTCCAGCGTCCAGCCACGGACCGCCGTCGACCGCGCCGCTCGCTGACGCGCCTGCTCGATGCGACGCACGGTCGCCCACCGATCGGCGTGATCGCCCGACGTGAACCTCGCGACCACGAGCCCTGCGTGCTCGAACCGCTCCTCGCGCTCGTTGTCCTCGCGGTGCCGGTCGATCCGGCGGTGCTGGGCCCCGTCGGACTCGAGCACCAGCCCGATCCGCGGCTCGAGGAGGTCCGCGATCCCCAGCAGTCGCTCGAACCGATCGAAGACCGGGACGTTCACGAGGAGCTGCCGAAGCCCGACGTCGCGGACCGCCCGCAGGCGCAGCCGCGTCTCCCAGGGACTGGCCGATCGCTCGTGGGCCAGGGGCAGGGCCGCCCTGGCCTGCACGATCCCGCGCAGCTTGTGATGCGAGTCGACGACCCGCTCGATCGCACGCAGGCTCGTCCGCCCGCCCTCGGTGACTTGGCTCGCCGCCATGTCCGCCACCACCACGGCGTCCTCCAGGGAGCGGGCGATCCGCATCTCGTCGAACGCCGCGCGGGCGATCGTCGCGAACCTGACGCCCTCGATCTCGACGAGCTCGTCGTCGTGGACGAGTCCCTGGAACGGCGTGACCATCGAGCGCGCCCTCAGGCGCGAGCCCGGGAGACAGTGCACGAGCGCCGCAGGGCCGAACGTCGCGCGATCGAAGAACGGCACGCCGTGGCACGCCAGCGCCGCCCACCCGCCGAGGGCGCCCCCCGCGCCCATGGCCGCGATGGCGGTCGCGATCGTGGGCAGATCGGGGTCGTCGAGCAGGTACTCCGGGACGTGGATCCCGCGGGTGGTGGTCACCCACCGCGCACGGCTCAGCTGGCGGCGGCGACTCAGGCCGATCTCGGGCAGGCTCCCGGTCCGCAGGCCGGCGCGTGTCGGATCCATCCCCGCAGTCTCGGCCCGCCCGCGTCGCGGTCACCGCTCGTCCACAGCCCTTCCCGCTGAGTTGCACGTTCGGCCCGCGACACGCCGTGCAGACCGGGCCGAACGTGCAACTCAGCGAGCCAGGAGCCTGCGGGTCAGGCGTCGAGGCCGAGGCGGGCCATGCGCTCGGCGTGCGCCTCGGTGATGCGGGTGAACATCCGGCCGATCGTGGCGAGGTCGAAGCCGCCCGGGCGGTCGACCGCCCCCACCACGAGCGCCGTGAGCGCGTCGCGCTCGGCCACCACCATCTGGGCCTGGCTCAGCGCCTCGCCCATGAGCCGGCGGCCCCACAACGCCAGGCGGCCCGCGACGCGTGGGTCGGCCTCGATCGCCTCGCGGACCTGGTCCACCACGAACTCGCTGTGGCCGGTCTCGCTCATCGTCTCGAGCACGATCTGGCGCGTCTCGGCATCGAGGAACGCGGCGATCTCGCGGTAGAAGTCCGCCGCGAGGCCGTCGCCAACGTAGGCCTTGAGCAGGCCCTCGAGCCAGTCCGAGGGCTCGGTGCGGCCGTGGAACCGCCCGAACGTCGCCCCGAACGACTCCATGACCGCGAAGGGGTCCTCCCCCAGCGCGACGAGCCGGTCGCGCAGCTGCTCGAAGTGGCCCCACTCGGCCGCCGCCATCGTCTGGATCTGGACCTTCGTGGCCAGGTCGGGGGCGTCCTGCGCGTCCTGGTTCAGCTCCTCGACGGCGCTCAGCTCGCCGAAGCACAGCAGGCCGAGCAGCTCGACCACGCCGGCGCGGTAGTCGGGATCGTCGAGGGGTCCACCGGGCGTCGCATCCGAGGTCATGCGGGGACTTTATCGCGGCAACGGTCGGGTCCCCGGGGCCGCAGCGATAGACTGGCCGGGTATTCGCCGATCCTGTCGCCGCACAGGGTCCACGCCATCGAGATCCGCGACAGTAGATCCGCACACAGAAACCAGAGCAGACCCCTGACTACCTTCACCGAACTGGGCGTCATGCCCGAGATCGCCGACGCCCTCGCCGACAAGGGCATCACCGAGGCCTTCCCCATCCAGGAGATGACCCTCTCGGTCGCCCTGATGGGCACCGACCTCATCGGCCAGGCCCGCACGGGCACCGGCAAGACCCTCGCCTTCTCCATCCCGGTCATCCAGCGCACCGTCGCCCCGCACGACCCCGACTACGACCAGCTGGTCGAGCCCGGCAAGCCGCAGGCGCTCATCGTCGCGCCGACCCGCGAGCTCGCGATCCAGGTCGCCGGCGACGTCGAAACCGCGTCGAAGAACCGCGGCACGCGCAACCTGACCATCTACGGCGGCGTCCCCTACGAGCCGCAGCTCGAGGCGCTCGAGGCCGGCGTCGACATCGTCGTCGGCACGCCGGGCCGCATCCTCGACCTGGTCAACCGCCGCGCCCTCGACATCAGCCACGTCAAGTCGCTCGTGCTCGACGAGGCCGACGAGATGCTCGACCTGGGCTTCCTGCCCGACGTCGAGGCGATCCTCGCCCGCACCCCCGAGACCCGCCAGACGATGCTGTTCAGCGCGACGATGCCGTCGTCGATCGTCACCCTCGCGCGCCGGCACATGCGCCACCCGATGAACATCCGCGCCGAGTCGGCCGAGGCCGGCCAGACCGTGCCCGCCACGAGCCAGTTCGTCTGGCAGGCGCACGACATGGACAAACCCGAGATCGTCGCACGCATCCTGCAGGCCGACGACGTCGAGCGCGTCGTGATCTTCACGCGCACCAAGCGCCAGGCCCAGCGCGTCGCCGACGACCTGGCCGACCGCGGCTTCCCGGCCTCGCCCCTGCACGGCGACATGGCCCAGAAGGCACGTGAGAAGGCCCTCGACGGCTTCCGCGAGGGCAAGGTCAGCATCCTCGTCGCCACCGACGTCGCCGCGCGCGGCATCGACGTCGCGAACATCAGCCACGTCATCAACTACACGTGCCCCGAGGACGACAAGACCTACGTCCACCGCATCGGCCGCACGGGTCGCGCCGGCGCCAGCGGCACGGCCGTGACGTTCGTCGACTGGGCCGACGTCCAGCGCTGGAAGCTCATCAACAAGGCGCTCGACCTGCCCTACGACGAGCCGCAGGAGACGTACTCCACGTCCGATCACCTGTTCCACGACCTGGGCATCAGCCGCGAGGCCAAGGGCCGGCTCAGGCCCGCCGCGCCGAAGGAGCCCCGTGAGGGCGGCCGGGACGCGCAGCGCGGTGGTCAGCGTGGCGAGGGCCAGCGCGAGGGCGGCAGCCGCAGCCGGAACCGGAACCGCCAGCGCACGCGCGGCGGCAAGCCGGTCGAGGGCGGCGAGCAGGCCCCCGCGACCGAGTCGTCCGCGCCCGAGGCCTCCGGCGAGCAGAAGCCGGCCGGCGAGGGCCAGGCGCGTCGTCGCCGTCGCCGCCGTCGTCCCTCGGGCGGCCAGCCGTCCGGCTCGGCGCCCGCCTCCGCGTCCTGACGCGTCCGCGAACGACGCACGGCCTCCCCGGTTCCGACCGGGGAGGCCGTTCGCGTCTCAGGCGGTGACGACGACGGTCGTGCCGTCGGGCGCCCAGTCCCACAGGTACTTGGCGTCGGACATCCTCTGGCGCACGCAGCCCGCGGACAGCGGCGTGCCGAGCTGCTCGACCGTCTGCTCGGGCGTGCCGTCGTTGAAGACGGGGATCGAGTGGAAGCCGATCGGCGCGGTGCGACCGGTCGCGAAGCGCACGAAGTACTCCATCGTGCCGGTGTAGTCGAAGCTCACGGCCTTGCGCTGGCGTGACTGCACGGCGTAGGTGCCCGGCTGCAGGTTGTCGTGCCTGCTGCCCGAGACCAGGTACGTCCGGTCGACCGTGCCGTCGCGCTCGATGAGCCACACGCGCTGGTCGGACTGGTCGAACACGATGCGACGCCCCGAGCCGGAGTTCGCCGGCGGCGGCGGGCTCGCCTCACGCTGCGGCGCGGCGGCGGGTGCCGCCGTGCGGGTCGGCCGGCCGACCGGCGCGGCCGACGCGGCCGACGCGGCCGGGGCATCCTTCGACTCGGTCGTGTCGGCGCTCACCGCCGGGATCAGCGCGGCGACCGTGGCGCCCGGCGTGGGCGCCGCCGACGCGGCCGAGGCGTCCTGCTCGGGCAGCACCAGCGAGGCGATCGCGACGGTGACCGTGAGCGTGAGGGCGCCGCCGAGGGCCAGCACGCGACCGCGGCGCACGCGCGTGCGCGGCGCGACGCACGGGACGGAGGGCGGGGAAGCCATGCTCTCCACGGTAGGCGCGGGCTTGCGGCGATGGCCGACTTCGCGCGGCGTGCGCGTGGCGCGGCCCGGCTCGATCCCGGTCACCGGCCGTCCACCAGGGCTCGTGCGATGGAGCGGTACGCCTCGGCGCCCTTGTGCGTGCGCGCCGTGCTGAGGATCGACCGGCCGATGGCCGGCGCCTCGGCGAACCGGATCGTCTTGGGGATGGGCGGCTCCAGCACCTCGAGGTCGTACGTCTCGCCGATCGCCGACAGGACCGTGCGGGCGTGCGCCGTGCGGCCGTCGTACATCGTGGCCAGCACGCCGCGGATGCGCAGCCGCGGGTTGATGAACTGCCGCACGTCGTGGATCGTGTCGAGCAGCTGCCCCACGCCGCGGTGCGAGAGCGTCTCGGCCTGCAGCGGGATGAGCACCTCGTCCGCCGCCGAGAGCGCGCCGACCGTCAGGACGCCCAGCGCGGGCGGGCAGTCGAGCAGGATCCAGTCGTAGTCGTCGGCGACCTTCGCCAGGGCGACGCGCAGCCGCTGCTCGCGGCCCGTGCGGGTGACGAGGCTCTCCTCGGTCTCGGCGAGCGTGACGTTCGCGGGCAGCAGGTCGACGCCCTCGTCGGTCGTGCCGATCGCGTCGCGGGCCTCGACCTTGCCCAGCAGCACCTCGGCCACCGTGACCTCGAGGTCCTCGGGGTCGATGCCGAGCGAGAACGTGAGGCTGCCCTGGGGATCGAGGTCGACCAGGAGCACCCGGTGCCCGGCCTCGGCGAGGGCGGCGCCGAGCGACGCGACGCTCGTCGTCTTGGCCACGCCGCCCTTCTGGTTGGCGAGCGCGAGCGTGGTGGTCACGACCGTCATTGTGCCATCGGCGCGGCTCGTGAGGGGCCGTCCGCCACGCGCCGTCCGGGCGGCCGGGGACCGATGAGTCGCGCCCGGGCTCAACTGGCATGCTGGCTCCATGACCCGCACGGCCCTGATCACCGGCGCGACCGCCGGCATCGGCAATGCGTTCGCCCGTGAGCTCGCCCGCCGCGGAACGAACCTCGTCATCGTCGCGCGCTCGACCGACCGGCTCGAGCAGGTCGCGGCCGACCTGCGTGCCAGGCACGGCATCGAGGTCGAGGTGATCACCGCCGACCTCGCCACGAGCGAGGGCATCGACCACGTGGCCCACCGGCTGACCGAGGCCGGCCGCCCGATCGACCTGCTGGTCAACAACGCCGGCGCCTCGCTGGCGGGCTGGTTCGGCACCACCGACATCGCCGACGAGGACCATCAGCTGCACCTGCTCGTGCGGGCGCCGATGCACCTCATGGACGCGGCCCTGAAGTCGATGTCGGGCCGCGGCCAGGGCGGCATCATCAACGTCGCGAGCGTCGCCGCGTTCACGCCGCGCGGCACGTACTCGGCCCACAAGGCGTGGCTCGTGAACCTGTCGCAGTGGGCCAACCTGCAGTACGGCAACGTCGGCATCACGGTGCAGGCGCTGTGCCCGGGCTTCACGCGCACCGAGTTCCACCAGCGGATGGAGGCCGACATCGCCGACGTCCCGCGCTGGATGTGGCTCAAGGCCGACCACGTCGCCAAGGCCTCGCTGCGCGACCTCGAGCGCGGCAAGGCCATCTCGGTGCCGTCCCTGCGCTACAAGGTGCTCGCCTCTCTGGCGCGGCACGCACCCGCCGGCCTCGTGGCCTCGATCGCGAAGAGGGGCCGATGAGCGTTCCCAAGACCCTGGACATCCCCGAGGGCGTCGTCGTCGAGACCGTCGAGACGGCTCGCACGACGCACGCCGTCCATCGCGCCCACGCCGTCGGCGAGCGGCGCGGCTCGGTCCTGCTGGTGCCCGGCTGGACGGGCAGCAAGGAGGACTTCACGCCGGTCCTGCCACTCGTGGCGGCGCTGGGCTACGACGTCGTGACGTTCGACCAGCGCGGCCAGTACGAGTCGCCCGGCGACGTGGACGACGACTACTCCCTCGAGGGCCTCGCGGCGGACGCGCTGGCGCTCGCGGACGTCACGTTGCCCGACGAGCGCTTCCACCTGCTCGGGCACTCGTTCGGCGGCCTCGTGTCGCAGACCGTGGCGATCGAGCACCCCGAGCGGCTCCTCACGCTGAGCCTGCTGTGCAGCGGCCCGGGCGCCCTGGGCGACTCCCCCACGCGGCCCCTCCAGCGCATCGTCACCGCGATCGGCAAGGTGCCGCTGCTGCAGATCCACGAGCTGCGCGAGCAGGGCATCAAGCGCCCCGCCCAGATCACGGCGTTCCTGGCGAAGCGGTTCACCTCCAACGCGCCGGCGTCGCTCAAGGCCATGACGCAGCACCTCATCGACGCGCCCGACCGGGTCGACGAGGTCGCCGCCACCGGACTGCCGTGCTGGGTCGCGCGCGGCGAGACCGACGACGCCTGGCCGCACGACGCGCAGGCCGACATGGCCAAGCGACTGAACACCGAGATCGTCATCCTGCCGTCCGCGGCCCACTCCCCCGGCGTCGAGGCGCCCGAGGAGCTCGTGGACGAGTGGAAGGACTTCCTGCTCGCGCACTGAGCCGCCGCCCGGGGCCCGCGCTGTTCCGCGAGTGGCGCAAAAGTGCCCGCCACTCGGCGAGTGGCGGGCATTTCTGCGCCACTCGCCACCCCGGTCTGCGCCACTCGGCGTCAGGCAGATCAGCGGGTGCGCCGGCGCCGCAGCGTCGCGGCCAGAGCCCGCCGGCCCACCGGGCCGAGCCCGTCCAGCACGGCCGCGACGACCTCGAGCGCCTCGAACGACCGGTCGTCCACGCCGTCCTCGCGCACGGCGTCCGTCAGCTCGAACCCCACGAACGCCGCCATGAGCAGGTCGGCGAACGTCTCGGCGTCGATCAGCCCGGAGAACGGCGAGCCGGCCCCCAGCAGCCGGGACGACACGGCCACGATGGGCTCACGCCACAGGTCGAGCGCCTGCCGCATCGCGACGGCCAGCTCGGCGTCGGTCTGGGCGACGGCGAGGGCCTGGCCGAGGATCGACACGTTGCCGGCCTCGCGCTCGGCCACCTGGACCTCCCGCGCCAGCGCGACGAGGTCGGCGAAGCTGGCCGCCTCCGCGAACTGCTCGCGGTGCAGGTCGACGCGCGCCTGCGTGGCCGTCACGCACGCCTGGGCGATGAGCTCGGTCACGGACCCGAAGTGGTAGAACACCAGGCCCTGGGCCACGCCCGCCCGCTGCGAGATGGCGCGCGCGGACATCGCGGCGATGCCGTCGGTCCGCAGGACCTCGATCGCCGCAGCGACGAGACGGCGCTTGGACTCCTCGGCTGACTTCGGCGGCACGGGCTCAGTATGCCGTGGCGCCCGGTCGTGCCCGCGCGCTGCGCAGGGCCGACCCCAGCGCGACCCACGCGCAGGGCACGGCGATCACGGCACACGCAGCCGGCACGGGCGTGGCACCGAGGCCGCCCTCGCCGTCGTCCCACAGCAGCAGCATCTCCACGGCCACGACCGCGCCTGCCACGGCGCTCGCGGCCGTGACGGCCCGATCGGCCCCGAGGCGAGCCTGCAACGGTCCCCACACCAGGACGACGACGGCCGTCGGTCCCAGGCCGAGCAGTCCTCCGACCACCACTCCGAGCCCCGTGGCGAGGAACAGCAGCAGGAGGAGCCCGAGGACGGTGGCCGCCACCGCCGCCGCCCCCGTGTGCTCCCCGGCCGAGGACGAGAGCTCCTCCAACCCGACGAGCATCGCCACGGCTCCCCAGGCGCACAGGACGCCACACACGAGCGAGGCCAGCATGCCCGCCGCGACCACCTCGGCCCGCCGCATCATCGAGTCCGGCCCGCCCTGGAGCGGGCATCCCAGGGCGAGACGGCTCGCCAGGTCAGCCCCAGTGCGATCTTCGTGACGAGTCCGGCGAGCAGGCCATAGGCCGCCAGCAACGCGAGCGCCGCGCCCACCGGCCGCGTGAAGATGCACACGGGGAGGAAGAGCTCGGCCATCGCCGTCACGGCCACGACCAGCGAGACGGCGTTGATGGCCCGCGCCGTCCCGAGGTCCTCCTGTGCGTCCTTCCAGAGCCACACGGCGAGCGCGACGGGAATCGGCCCCAGCAGAGCGGTCGCCATCATCCCGGGAAGGTAGCCGTAGGCGCCGATGAGCGCGACCTCCTCGAGTGTCGTGGACCCGCCCGTGAGCGCGCTCTCCACCCACCAGAACACGCCGGTCAGCAGGGGGCCCAGCACACTCATCACGATGCACGCGGGCACGGAGGCGGCGACCACGTCGCGGCGCCTCATCGTGCGCTCCCGAGGCTGAAGAGCCACAGCGTCCCGGCGGACGTGAGGCCGCACACGACAGCCACGCCCACGAGCCATGGAGCGTCCTCCGCCGAGACGCCCGGCGCGGACAGCTCGGCGACGCCGACCAGGGCGACCAGCACACCGAGGGCACCACACGCCCGCCGTGTGCCCAGCGTTCGCTGCAGCGTCCCCCAGGCCATGACGCCGACGATCGTCGGCACGATCCCGAGCAGGAGGCCGGCCGGGATGCCGTACAGCACGGCGGCCAGCAGCCAGACCGGGAGCAGCGACAGCAGCTCGAGCACAGGGCTCGCGCTTCGCCCGCCCAGGACGCGGTCGAGGTCCTCCATGGCGAGCCATCCCACTGCGCACAGCGCGCCGGATGTCGGTGCCGCGACGGCCGCGGCGTACACGACGGAACGTTCGGTCATGCCCATCACCTCGATCTTGAGCACTCGCTCAAGAACGACGATAGCACGGTGCCTGGACGCTGACGAGGGTTCCTGAGCAAACGCTCAAGAACCTCGTCGAAGCGGTGACGGCGCCTCAGCCCACGATCGCGCGCAGCGCGGCGACGTGGCCGCGGTAGGCCGTCCTCCCGGCCTTGGTGAAGGACGCCCACGTCCGCACGCGACCCTCGCGGGTGCCCTTCGAGACCTTGACGTAGCCGGCGTCCTCGAGCGCCTTGACCTGCTTGCTCAGCACCGACTCACTGACGCCGAGCTGGTCGCGCAGGAAGGCGAACTCGACCTTGTCGACGGTGTCGAGGATGGCGCAGATCTGCAGCCGGTGCGGCGCGTGGATGAGCGGGTCGAACGCGTCCACGCTCACGGCTGCTCCTCGATGCTGCGCACCCAGGCCGCGTCCCACGCGGGGCCCACGATCGCCCACGTCAGCGCCGTCACGACGGCGGCGACGGCCGCGTACACGATCCCGAACGTCGCGACGGCGACGCCGACGACCGAGACGCCGATCATCAGGAACGCCCGCCACGCACCCGGCTCGCGGAACGTGGCCCACGTGACGACGCCGGTGTGCTTCGTGTACCAGGACATGGCGCCGAAGACGGTGACGAGCCCGGCCGCGTAGAGCGCCCACCGGACCCAGCCGTCCAGGCCGAGTCCCAGGATCACCAAGGCCACACCAGTGCCGGCCACCGCGTAGTAGCCCCGCGGGCTGGCGACCCGGTGCGCCGTCGTGCGGCGCGTGGCCGCGATCTGCTCCAGCGCGTCCCGCGCCTCGTCCCGCTCGTCCATGAAGACCTCCGTGATTGACTTTCCGTTACGGAAAGTCTTGCACGTGACTTTCCACTTTGGCAAGCCATGGCGGAAAGTCGTGATCTCGATACACCGCCTCGCAAGCTCGGCGGCACTCGATCACCGAAGGGCGCGCCAGCGGGGCTCGATCATCGGGCGCATCAGCTGAGCAGGCGCTCCAGCTGCTCGGGGTCGGTCGTGTTGGCGCCGAGGTGGAACTCGGGGCCCTTGCCGGTGCCGTGGTAGTCGCTCGACCCGGTGCGGACGAGGTCGAGCTGCTTGGCGATGTCGGCCAGGTCGGCGCGGTCGCGCTCGTCGTGGTCGGGGTGGTCGACCTCGATGCCGGCCAGGCCCGCCTGCGCGAGCTCGGCGAACACCTCGGCCGTGACCTTGTCGCGGCTGTCGCGCGCCCAGGCGTGGGCGATGACGGGCTTGCCGCCGGCCTCGCGCAGCAGCCGCACGGCCTCGAACAGGTCCGCGGAGTAGCGCCCGACGTACGCGGGCTTGCCCGGGACGAGCCAGTCGCGGAACGCCTCGTCGCGGTCCTTGATGTAGCCCTTGGCGATCATCGCGTCGGCGACGTGCGGGCGTCCCCACGCGGCGGCATCCCCCGCGACGGCCAGGACCTCCTGCTCGGTCAGCGGCATGCCGTGCTCGGCCAGCTTGTCCAACAGCCGCGGCAGGCGCTGCGTGCGGCCGCCCAGGACGCGTCCCAGCTCCTCGACGAGCGGCTCGTACGCCGGGTCGAAGTCGTAGCCGAGCAGGTGGACGCTCGAGCCGTGGAACGTCGTGGAGACCTCGATGCCGCGCACGAGCCGGATGCCGACCTCGTCGGCGGCCCGCTGGGCCTCGTCCCAGCCCTCGGTGGCGTCGTGGTCGGTGAGGGCGACCCCGTCGAGCCCCGCGGCCTTCGCCGCCCGGACGAGCTCGGTCGGGGTGTCCGTGCCGTCGGACCTGGTCGAGTGGGTGTGGAGGTCGATGCGCATCGTCCGAAAGCCTATGCCCTCGTGCGCGCGGCGCGATCGTGGACGTTCCACTGGACGATCACGGGCTGGCCCCGGTCGTCGCCCAGGACGGAGTACGTCCCGGTGTCGAGCAGGAACACGCGCCCGTCCGCGACGTCCAGCCCGAGCCAGCGCGCCGCCAGTACGCGCAGCGAGTGCCCGTGCGCGAACACGAGGGTGCGTCCGCCCGCCGAGCGGACCCGCTCGACGACGCGGTCGAGCCGCTCCCCCACCTGCGCCGCGGTCTCGCCGCCGGGCGTCGGGTGCGACCAGACGGTCCACCCCGGGACCGTCTCGCGGATCTGCGCCGTCGTGATGCCCTCGTACTCGCCGTAGTCCCACTCGACGAGGTCCTCGTCGATCTCGGGCGTGCAGCCGGCCAGCTCGGCGGTCTCGAGCGCCCGCCGTCGCGGGCTGCTCCAGATCCGGTCGAACGCGACGCCGGTCAGGAGCGGCCGCAGCGTGCGCGCCTGCTCCCGGCCGGCGTCCGTGAGCTCGAGGTCGGTGACGGACGTGTGCCGCCACGAGCGGCTCCACTCGGTCTCGCCGTGGCGCACCAGCCACAGCTCGGTCTCCTCCGCGGGCTGGTCCATGGTGCTCAGCGTGGCACGAGCGCCCAGTAGTCGAGGTCCAGCAGGACGCCGGGCGCGTACTTGCCGTCGTCGCCACGCAGCGTCATGGACTCGTCGCGGCCCTTCGTCGCGACGAGGCGCAGGCGCAGCGCGCCGACGCCAGGCGCCGAGGTCTCGGCCTTGTCGAGCACCTCGCTCCACGCGTAGACCGTGTCGCCCGCGAAGGCCGGCGCCGTGTGCGAGCCGCCGTTGATCGCCGCGATCAGCTGCGCGTTGGCGAGGCCGTTGAACGACAGGGCGCGCGCCATGGAGATGACGTGGCCGCCGTAGATGAGCCGGTTGCCGTCGGGCCGGGCCTCGACGTTGAAGTGCACCTTGGCGGTGTTCTGCCACAGGCGGGTGGCCATCATGTGCTCGGCCTCGCTCAGCGTGACGCCGTCGACGTGGTCGATCCTCTCGCCCACCTCGTAGTCGTCGAAGCGGTGCGGCTCGCCGGCGGCGGCGAAGTCGTAGTCGGTGAAGTCCAGGCCCTTCGGGATCACGAGGTCCTCGACGGGCACGACCTTCGCCAGCTCGGGCACGACCCTCTCGGGGGCGGGCGCGGCGTGGTCGCGCTTGTGCACCATGACCCAGCGCGCCCACTCCAGCGCGACGGCGCCGTCCTGGTCGGTGGCCGTCGAGCGGACGTACACGACGCCCGTCTTCCCGTTCGAGTTCTCCTTGAGGCCGATGACCTCCGAGCGCGTGCTGAGGGTGTCCCCCGCGACGATCGGCCGGTGGAAGCGGCACTCGGCGTACCCGAGGTTGGCGACGGCGTTGAGCGAGACGTCCGGCACGGTCTTGCCGAACGCGATGTGGAAGGCGATGAGCTCCTCGACGGGCGCGGGGTCGAGCCCGACCGACGCGGCGAACGCGGCGGAGGACGGCACGGCGAACCGGGTCGGGTACAGCGCGCCGTACAGCGCGCGGTCGCCGTCGGTGACGGTGCGCGGCGTGGCGTGCTCGATGACCTGGCCGAGGGTGAAGTCCTCGAAGAAGTTGCCCGGGTTCGTCTTGCTCATGTCGTCCTCACGGTCGCGGATGGTGCGGGACCATCATGGCGGATCGTCAGAGGGCGAGCGTCGCCGCGATCATGTTGTGGTCCGACGGGGGCGTCGCCCGGTAGCCCGCGGTGCGCAGGTTCGCGTCCACGACCGTCTCCCAGCCGCGCGCGCGGATCGCCGCCGAGGCGAGGACGTAGTCGATCCGGACGCCCTGGTACCGGTAGTACGCCCCGGGCGTCGAGCCGCGCGGCTTGCGGTGCTTCGCGTCGCGGAACATGCACGTGTTGACGCCGCTGCCCGGCCGCTTGCCGGCGACGCCGTTCGAGGTGTTGTACGCCGCGTTGATGCGCCGCGTCACGTGCAGCGGCACGCGCGCGTACCGCGCCGTCACGAGCGAGGACGTGACGCCGACGGACGCGCAGGAGCCGCGCCACTTCGCGCGCTTCGAGCGGTGGACGCGACGGTCGGTGCCCAGCGCATCGACGAGGCCGAACGAGGTGAGGTCGTCGACGGGCGTGCGCGGCATCATCCGGCCGGTCGAGTTCAGGTCGCCCACCTGCACGATCGGCAGCGTCGCGCCGTCGCGCACCCGGACCTGCTTGAGCGCGGCGATGATCTGGCGGGCCTGCGAGCGGCGGAACGCGTTCGACGTGGAGCTGCCGATCGCCGTGCCCCGGTAGGTCGCGTCGAGGTGCGTGTTGGCGAAGACGAACCGGCGGCCGGACTGGCGGACCTCGAAGACCGTCCAGTCGAGCGTGCGGCGGGTGCGGGTGGCGCTGGTCAGCGGCCGCGAGCCGTGCGTGACGACCTTCAGCACGCGCGAGTCATAGACCGTGCGGTTGTCCGACGAGCTGCGCGTCGGCGAGGTCGCGCACACGCGCCACGGGGCGCGCTCGCCCTGCCAGGTGCCGTTCCAGACGGCCGGGTTCGGGCCGGTCGTGGGGCACTGCTGGCGGTACGTGTTGGTGACGCGGTACGGCGAGCCCGGCGTCCGCGCGTTCATGAGGTCGACCACCTGCTCGTACTGGGCGTGGTTGCGCTGACCCGCGGGGCGACGCTGCATCCAGGCCTCGGACGCCTCCTGCAGGCCGATCACGTCGGGCGAGCAGCGCATGATCATCGAGACGATGCGCGCGGAGCGCGACTCCCACGCCGGCAGCGACTTCGCGCCGTTGTAGCCGCCGATGTTGTACGAGGCGGCCAGGATCGGCGTGCGGCCCGCGAACGGCCGGCCGGGCGCGGTCTCGCGCACCACGTCGCCGTACGCGGCGCAGCGCGTCGAGGCGGCCTGGGCGGGCGTCGCGGACAGCGCCGCGAGGAGCCCGACGGAGACGGTGAGCGCCGTGACGACGGCGGCGAGACGAACGCGCATGACGACCTTCCGGAACCTGCGGACCCCCGATGGCCGCGGTCTCCCACTGTAGGCCGCTCGGACAACTCCACGCACAGGAAGCGCAGGAGTCACAGGCTCAGAACGAGTGCGGCGTCCCCATGACCTCGTCGATCCGCTGGCGGTCGAACGGCTCGCCGAGCCAGTCGAACAGGCCCTCGAGCACGCCGTGGTCGGCCACGTAGTCGTCGTAGTGGACGCGGTACGTCGCGTCGCCGAGCTCGCGGTGGGCGCGCTCGAGGCGGGCGTCGTAGTCCTCCACCTGGCGGCGGGCGTCGGCGGGATCCTTGTCGGCCCACCACTTGCTCTGGATGACGTCGTCGACGTTGCGGGTGTTGAGCACGAAGCGCGCCCCGGGGAACACGGTGCGGGTGAACTCGAGCGTCTCGACGAGGTCACGCTTCCACCAGCGGATCTCCTTGAAGCCCGTGACGCGGGTGTCCTCCTGCGGCTTGAGCAGGACCTCGAGCACGTGACGCCGGTACGAGGCCGCGGCCTGGTCGGTGGAGTACTGGTCCATGCCGTACCAGGGCAGGGTGGGCGAGCCGCCACGCACCTTGCCCAGGCGCTGGCCGATCTTGCGCCAGTTGTCGTGCAGGCTCTCGATCGTGCCGGCGTTCTCGCCCCGGATGAGGTAGCCGGGGATCGAGTTCAGCACGCCCTGCAGCAGCGTGGAGCCGCTGCGGCCGTACGTCACGACGAAGACGTATCCGTACGAGCGGTCCCCGCCGGTGGTCAGCCGGTTGACGTCACCGGTGAGCGAGTCGACACGCTTCTGCAGCTTCGCGTTCTCGCGGTTCAGCTGCTTGACCTCGCGCCGCAGCGCGTCGCGGTCGTCCATCACACGACGCAGGGGCGGGACTTTGCGGGCGACCGATCGTGCGAGGGGCATGACCTCCAACCTACCGCGCGGCGACCGGCTCAGAACGTGGTGGTCCGCCCCGGCATCTGGGCCAGCAGCTCCTGGCCGCGGGCCAGGTGCTTGTGCTCGACGAGCACCTCGTACTTGCTCGGCAGGATCGTCTTGACGCTGGAGAAGTCGCGCCGGCCGCGGCTCGCCGCGTACCCGACGGCGGCGATGACACCGCCCCACACGACGCCCAGCAGGACGCCCGTCAGCACCGCCGCGAGCCATTCGCCCTCGGCCGCGAACAGCCCCAGCAGCAGGCCGATGAGCAGGCCGAACCAGGCGCCGCCGGCGACGCCGCTGAGGATGACGCGGCCCCAGGTCAGGCGACCAGTGACGCGTTCGAGCTGCTTGAGGTCGGTGCCCACGATCAGCACCGTCTCGACCGGGAACTCATGGTCGGCCAGGTGGTCGACCGCCTTCTGCGCCGCGGCGTAGTCGTCGTAGACGCCGAGCGACTGCGGGTACTCCAACGAGAAGATCTGGGCCATGCAGCCAGCGTAGACCCGCAGGGACGACTCGACCCCGCCCGCGCATCGCGGACGGGGTCGGTCGGGGCCGGTGCTCAGGCCTTGTAGTCCTTGAGCAGGTTGCGGCCGATGATCATCTTCTGGATGTCCGAGGTGCCCTCGCCGATGAGCATGAAGGCGGTCTCGCGGTAGATCCGCTCGATCTCGTACTCCTTGGAGTAGCCGTAGCCGCCGTGGATGCGGAACGACGCCTCGACGACCTCGTTGGCGTACTCGGAGGCGACCATCTTGGCCATGCCGGCCTCGACGTCCATGCGCTGGCCGGAGTCCTTCAGGCGCGCGGCGCGCACCATCATGTTGTGGCTGACCTCGACCTTGGTGCCCATCTCGGCGAGGCGGAACAGGATCGCCTGGTGCTCGGCGATCGGCTTGCCGAACGTCTTGCGCTGCTGCGCGTAGGCGATCGCGAGCTCGAAGGCGCGGATCTGCAGGCCGCACGCGCGGGCAGCGACGTTGACGCGGCCGACCTCGACGCCGTCCATCATCTGGAAGAAGCCCTTGCCCGGCGTGCCGCCGAGGATCTGGTCGGCCGAGATCTTGTGGTCCTCGAGGATGAGCTCGGTCGTCTCGACGCCCTTGTAGCCCATCTTGTCGATCTTGCCCGGCACCGTGATGCCCTGGGCCGTCTGGCCGAAGCCCGGCTCCTTCTCGACCAGGAACGTGGTCATGTTCTTGTAGACGCTGTCGGCGCCCTCGTCGGACTTGCACAGCACCGCGACGAGCGTGGACGTGCCGCCGTTGGTCAGCCACATCTTCTGGCCGGTGATCGAGTACGAGCCGTCGTCCAGCTTGGTCGCCTTGGTCGAGACCGCCGAGACGTCCGAGCCCAGGCCCGGCTCGCTCATGCTGAAGGCGCCGCGGACCTCGCCGGTGGCCATCTTCGGCAGGTACTTGGCCTTCTGCTCCTCCGTGCCGTGCTGCATGAGCATGTAGGCCACGATGAAGTGCGTGTTGATGACGCCGGAGACGCTCATCCAGCCGCGCGCGATCTCCTCCACGACGAGCGCGTAGGTCAGCAGGGACTCGCCCAGGCCGCCGAACTCCTCGGGGATCGTCAGGCCGAAGACGCCGAGCTCCTTGAGGCCCTCGATGATCTCGGTGGGGTACTCGTCGGCGTGCTCCAGCTCCTGCGCGACGGGAATGATCCGCTCGTCGACGAACTCACGGATCGTCTTGAGGATCTCGGACTGGATGTCGGTCAAGCCCTCAGTCGTGGCAAGGCGTCCCATGGGGTGGCTCCTCGAAATCGGTGGAATCGCCCGCGAGCCTACCGCGAGGTAGCGGCCTGCACCGTGCGGGTGCCTCAGTCGGCCACGAGGGGCTCGACGGGCCGGGCCCGCCCGTTCGCCGCCGTGACGACGGCGAGTCCGCCGAGGATCAGCACGATCCCCGCGTAGGTGGGCCACGGCAGGGCCTCGTCGAGGAAGGCGGCGGCCACGAGCGCGGCCCCCGGGACCTCGAGCAGGAGCAGCAGGGACACCACGACGGGCGACATCACCGCCAGCAGGTGGTTGATGACGGAGTGACCGAGCAGCTGCGCCGAGATCATGACGGCGACGATCAGGACCCAGGCCTTCGCCGACCAGCCGCCCAGCGGCACGCCCGCGACGAGGCACGCGACGAGCAGGATGAGCGAGCAGATGCCGTAGCAGGTGAACGTGTAGGCGGTCGTCGAGAGCGTCTCGCGCACGCGCGCGCCGGCCGTCACGTAGATCGCCGCGAACAGGCCACCGGCCAGGGCGAGGCCGTCGCCGAGGATCGCCTCGCGCGAGAGCGACAGGTCCACGCCCGAGATCGCCGCGACGCCGCACAGCGCCAGCAGCGACCCGCCGACCACGGCGACGCTCGCGCGCTGGCCGCGCAGCGCGTCGATCGCGATGACGAACAGCACCTGCATCGAGACCAGCGCCGTGGCGGCCGCGACCGAGGTCAGCTTGAGCGAGCCGACCCAGCACGCGAAGTGCGCCGCCAGCGCGGCGCCGGCGACGACGCCCAGGGCCCAGCCCCGGCGGTCCTGGCCGGTGATCGCGGCGCGGTGCCGGGTCAGCGCGAACGGCGCGAGCAGGCCCGTCGCCATGGCGTTGCGCCAGAACGCGATCGCCAGCACGGGCGCGGCCGTCGCCGCCATGAGCGGACCGGACAGCGACACCCCGATGACGGCCACCAGGGCCAGGACCACGTTCACCGCGCCAGTCTCCCCCGCCCCACGCGCGTCCGTGACGCTGGGGAGCCGGCGAGTCCCCGCGCCGCCCACGAGTCCTCAGCGCGCGACGGCGCCCGGCCGGTAGCCTCGGACTCGTGACCAGCCAGCCGACCCGGATCTTCGTGTCCCGCCTCGTCGGCCAGGCCGTGTTCGATCCCGTCGGCGACCAGGTGGGCAAGCTGCGCGACATCGTCGTGGCCGTCCGCAGCGCCACGCAGCGCCCGCGCGTCCTCGGCCTCGTCGTCGAGGTGCTCGGCCGGCGACGGGTGTTCCTGCCGATGACGCGCGTGACGTCGCTGGACTCGGGCCAGATCATCACGACGGGCGTGCTGAACCTGCGGCGGTTCCAGCAGCGCGCCACCGAGACCCTCGCCGTGCACGAGCTGTTCGACCGCCAGGTCACGCTCGCCGACGGCACCCCGGCCGCGCTCTACGACCTCGCGATCGAGCAGGACCCGCGCCGCGACTGGTACGTGTCCACGGTCGCCGTCGCCGAGCCGCACAAGCGCTTCGGCCGCCGCGGCACGAGCCACGTGGTCGAGTGGGACGAGGTCCGCGGCCTGGCCAACGAGTCGGCCGCCCAGGGCGCCACGCACCTGCTCGCGATGATGGACGAGATGCGCCCGGCCGACATCGCCAACGCGCTGCGGGACCTGCCGCCCAAGCGGCGCATGGAGATCGTGCGCGAGTTCGGCGACGAGCGGCTCGCCGACGTGCTCGAGGAGATGCCCGAGAAGCTGCAGGCCGAGGTGCTCGGCATCCTCGACCCCAGCCGCGGCGCCGACGTCCTCGGCGAGATGGACCCCGACGACGCCGCCGACCTGCTCGGCGGGCTGCCCGCCCAGACGGCCGAGGAGCTGCTGGGCCTCATGCAGCCCGACGACGCCGAGGACGTGCGTCGCCTGCTCTCCTACGAGGAGCGCACGGCCGGCGGCATGATGACCACCGAGCCCGTCGTCGTGGCGCCGGACGCCACGATCGCCGACGCGCTCGCCCTCGTGCGCGAGCCCGAGCTCAGCGCAGCGCTCGCGTCGATGGTCTACGTGTGCCGCGCGCCGCTCGAGACGCCGACCGGGCGGTTCCTGGGCGTCGCGCACTTCCAGGCGCTGCTGCGCGAGCCGCCGTCCACGCTCGTGAGCCAGGTCGTCGACAACGACATCGACTGGCCGCGGCCCGAGGCGACGCTGGCCGAGGTCGCCGGCCTGCTGGCCGCCTACAACCTCGTGGCCGTGCCCGTCGTCGACGACAACCAGCACCTGCTGGGCGTCGTGACGATCGACGACGTGCTGGACCACCTGCTGCCGCAGGGATGGCGTGAGAATGGCTGACCGCGAACGCCTCGACCAGCCCCGCGACCTGCGCCGGGGCCTGCGCAGCAACCTCGCCGCCCGCCGCGAGGCCGATCCCGAGCGCTTCGGCCGCTTCGCCGAGTCGGCCGCGCGCTTCCTCGGCACCGCGCGGTTCATCGCGTGGATGACGATCTTCATCCTGGTGTGGATCGTGTGGAACGTGCCGTACGGCCCGGACCGCCCGCGCTGGGACGATTACCCGTTCATCTTCCTCACGCTGATCCTGTCGCTGCAGGCGTCGTACGCGGCCCCGCTCATCCTGCTGGCGCAGAACCGCCAGGAGGCGCGCGACCGCATCGCCGCCGAGCAGGACCGGGACGCCGCCGCCCGCTCGCACGCGGACATGGAGTTCCTCGCCCGCGAGGTCGCCAGCCTGCGCATCGGCCTGGGCGAGGTCGCCACGCGCGACTTCCTGCGCGGCGAGCTGCGCTCGTTCCTGGCCGAGCTCGAGAAGGACGACGAGCCCGCCGAGCAGGACTGAGCCCGTCCGGGGGTTGACGCGGCGCCGGGCCGCTCGCTATGGCCCCGTAGACTTCCCGACATGGCTGATGTCACCACCGAGCAGATCACCGAGGCGCTCTCGACCGTCAACGATCCCGAGATCAAGCGCCCCATCACCGAGCTGGGGATGGTCGACGGTGTCACGATCGGCGAGACCGAGATCGTGGTGCGCCTGCTGCTCACCGTCGCGGGCTGCCCGCTCAAGGACACGCTCACGCGCGACGTGACCAACGCCGTCGCCAAGGTCGCCCCCGCGCACACCGTGCGCGTCGACATGGGCGTCATGACCGACGAGCAGCGCAAGGCCATGCAGGAGCAGCTGCGCGGCGGCCGCGCCGAGCGCGAGATCCCGTTCGCCCAGCCCGGCTCGCTGACCAAGGTCTACGCGATCGCCTCGGGCAAGGGCGGCGTCGGCAAGTCGTCGGTGACGGTCAACCTCGCCGTCGCGATGGCCAAGCGCGGCCTCAAGGTCGGCGTCGTGGACGCCGACATCTACGGCCACTCGATCCCCGACATGCTCGGCGTGGGCGACCAGCGCCCCACCCAGGTCGAGGACATGATCATGCCCGTCCCGACGGACATCGCCGGCACCACGCTCAAGGTCATGAGCATCGGCATGCTCAAGCCGCGCAAGGACCAGGTCGTCGCGTGGCGCGGCCCGATGCTCGACCGCGCGCTCGTGCAGATGCTGGCCGACGTCTACTGGGGCGACCTCGACGCCCTCTTCCTCGACCTGCCCCCGGGCACCGGCGACATGGCGATCAGCCTGGGCCAGCACCTGCCCAACGCCGAGGTCGTCGTCGTGACCACGCCGCAGCAGGCCGCCGCCCAGGTCGCCGAGCGCGCCGGCACGATGGCCTCGATGATGCACCAGCGCGTCGTCGGCGTCGTCGAGAACATGTCGTACCTGCAGCTGCCCTCGGGCGAGCGCATGGAGGTCTTCGGCTCCGGCGGCGCGGCGCAGGTCGCCTCGGCCCTGAGCGCCCGCCTGGGCTACGACATCAGCGTGCTCGGCCAGGTGCCGCTCGAGGAGCGGCTGCGCGAGGGCGGCGACGCCGGCGCCCCGATCGTGATCTCCGATCCCGACGCCGAGAGCGCCAAGATCCTGCAGCAGGTCGCCGACGGCCTGAGCGGCCGCACCCGCGGCCTCGCGGGCATGCAGCTCGGACTCGCGCCCGCCGGCCGACTGTAGGATCGCGCCCGTGGGCCTGGGCTGGATGGAGATCGGGGCGATCCTGGTCGTCGCGATGCTGCTGTTCGGTCCCGACCGGCTCCCCGGACTGGCACGTCAGGCGGCACAGTTCGTCAAGGTCGTGCGCCAGATGGCCGACAGTGCCAAGGCCGAGCTCCGCGACGAGCTGGGCGAGGAGTTCAAGGACGTCAACCTGCGCGACCTCGACCCGCGCACGGCCGTGCGCGACGTGATGTTCTCCGCGCCGCCTCCCCCGGCCCCGGCCGTCCCGCGCCAGCGGGCCCTGCGGCCGGGCGAGGTCCCGCCGTTCGACACCGAGGCGACCTGAGGCACGGACGAGCCCGGCGCGACACTCCCATCACACGGCCGCGCCGGACCCGTCCACGCCTCAGGCTCCCAGTGCCCCCAGCACGCGCGTGCGTCCCGCGCGCGGCTCTCGGTGCGCCAGCTCGCGGCGCAGCATCGCGCGGCCGCGGTGGACGCGGCTGCGCACGGTGTTCAGCTTGACGCCCAGCACGTGGGCGATCTCGGCGTGCGCCAGCTGCTCGACGTCGGACAGGACGACCGCCACGCGGAAGTGGCTCGGCAGCGTCGCCAGCGCCGCCTCGATGTCGGGGTCGAAGCCGGCGTCGTGGACGTGATCCGCGGGCAGCGCGCCGCGGTCGACGAGGCGGTCCTCCTGCGCGGTCGTGAGCGCCGCCGTCGGCTGGCGCTTGGCACGACGGGCGCGGTCGAGGAACAGGTTCGTGGTGATCCGGTGGATCCAGCCGGCCAGGTTGTGCGCCTCGTACCGGTCGAGGGACGTGAAGACGCGCTCGAAGACGTCCTGCGTGAGGTCCTCGGCATCCTGGTGGTTGCCCGTCAGCCGGTACGCCAGGCGATGGACCTGCGCCGCGTGGCGGGCATAGACCTCGACCTGCTCGTGCGTGGTGGCCGTGTCGGGCATGCCTCGATCCTCACGGGCCAACCTGAGAGCAGCCGAAGAACGCCCTGACGGTTGGCGAAGTCCACCGACGCGCACCGCGAGTCAGGGCGCTGCGCGCGGCCCGCCGTCGATAGGCTGGGACCACCCGCCGAACGAATGCGAGGGAGCATGACCACCCAAGCCAGCCTGGCCTACGTCGAGCAGTTCCAGTCCGAGGACGACCACCTGCGCACCGCGCGCCAGCACGCCGAGACCGTCGGCGTCGTCCCCGTCCTGCCCGGGGCCAGGGCCGCGCTCACCTTCCTGGCCGGCGCCGCCGGCGCCAAGAGCATCGCCGAGATCGGCACGGGCACCGGCGTCTCCGGTCTCGCCCTGCTGCGCGGCATGCTGCCCGACGGCGTGCTCACCTCGGTGGACCTGGAGGCCGAGAACCAGCGCCTCGCGCGCGAGGTGTTCCGGGACGCGGGCATCCCGCCCACGCGCTTCCGCCTCATCACCGGCTCCGCGCTCGACGTGCTGCCGCGACTCAACGACGGCGGCTACGACCTGGTGTTCTGCGACGGCGACAAGGTCGAGTACGGCGAGTACCTCGACGAGGCGCTGCGGCTCACGCGCGCCGGCGGCTTCGTGGTCTTCGACAACGCCCTGTGGCACGACCGGGTCGCGGACCCGTCGCAGCGCGATCCCGAGACCGTCGCGATCCGCGAGCTGCTCGAGCGGGTGCGCGCCGACGAGGACCTGTCCTCGCTGCTGCTGCCCCTCGGCGACGGACTGCTGGTCCTGCAGAAGGCCCACTGACGCACGACGGCCCGGGCCGTGGGGCCCGGGCCGGTGTCAGCTCTCGAAGCGTGCGGCGGAGCGGAACCCCGCGGGACCGCGCACGACGGCCACGACCTCGAACGGCTCGATCGCGGGCGTCGTCCCGGTCATCGTGCTGCCGGGGACGCCGTCGGCGCGGGTCTCGAAGTCGGTCTGGAACGCGGCACGCGCCTCGTCGCTGACGAAGACGTACGTGCCCTCGAACCACTCCCCCTCGCGGGCGCGCCAGGTCTTGAAGCGCAGCCCACTGAGCCCCGCGAACTTCGCGTGGGACTCGTGCTCGACGTAGTCGCGCAGACGGTCGAGCGTGCCGGCCGGTGCGTCGGTCAGGGACCAACGCACCGAGAGGCCGTACAACTCAGACAGCCTTCAGCTGGTCGCCCAGCGTGGCGGCCTCTTCGTTGTTGAGCTCGACCACCAGACGTCCGCCGCCCTCGAGTGGAACACGCATGACGATGCAGCGTCCCTCCTTGGTGACCTCCATCGGTCCGTCGCCGGTCCGAGGCTTCATGGCGGCCATCTGTACCCCTCTCGTTCCGTTCCCGCGGTCACGGGCCCGACGTTCATTATCGCTCATCGTGACGACGGATTCACGAGAAGGGGTCGGAAAGCGCCTCAGGCAGAGCGCAGTCCCGAGCCGTCGGCCTGCTCGCCGGACTCGGCCGAGGCCGTCGGGCTGACGATGCGCGGGTCGATCTCGGGGCGCATGCCGAGCATCGCGACGAGCTCCTGCTCGGTGGCCAGGCGCTCCTCGAGCTCGTCGATCTGGGCGCTGCCGGCGGCCAGGTCGGCGCGCAGGCGGGCGATCTCGGCCTCGCTGGCGCGCAGGCGCTCGCCGACGGCGCGACGGAAGGACGCGTCGACGTCGAGGTGCTCGCGCTCGCGCTGGGCGATCGTGCGGGCGTCGCGCACGCGGTCGCGCGCGAACCTCTGGCGGACGTCGCGGATCTCCTCGGACATCAGGACCGTCGAGGTGATGCCGGAGGACAGGGCCACGCAGGCGGCCATGATGAGGGCCGGCACCGTCTGCATCGCCACACCGGCGACGACGACGACGGCGGCCAGAGCGAGCACGATCACTGCGGACGTCACGCGCAGCGAGCGGGGAAGTGTGCGGCTGGACATGCGGCCAAGACTAGGCATCCCGGCGCGTGTGGGAACGGCGGCACGCCGAGGCCCGGGACAAGTTTCAGGCCACACCTGAGGCTTGCCGCTCGACGAGCCGCCTCGCGGGGTCCTCACTACGGTGGTCGGCGTGCCTGCCGCCTCCCTGCGCCGTGTCCTGGCCGCCGTCCTCCTGCCCGCCGCGCTG
Source organism: Aeromicrobium jepli (assembly GCF_047246605.1). Classification (NCBI taxonomy): domain Bacteria; kingdom Bacillati; phylum Actinomycetota; class Actinomycetes; order Propionibacteriales; family Nocardioidaceae; genus Aeromicrobium; species Aeromicrobium jepli. Next base: position 679,457 of record NZ_JBFOKO010000001.1, on the reverse strand, counting down.
CTGGCGGCCTGCGCCGACCCCACCGACGAGAACCGCACCGCGGAACGGCAGTACCTGGCGATCGGCGACTCGTACAGCGCGGGATTCCGGCCCGCGATCGACGGCGAGGAGCAGACCAACACGACCGACGGCTTCGCCTGGCGCGTCGCCGAGCGGACGGGCCTGAGCCTGGTCAACGTCAGCTGCTCGGGCATCACGAGCGTCGACTTCGTCTCGGGCGATCCGTGCGACGAGGAGCTGCGGGCCCCCGAGGCCGACTCGCTGGCTCCGGTGAAGGGCTCCGAGCTGGCCGTCGCCCTGGACCACCTCGACCGGCACGCGCAGGACGTCGAGCTGGTGACCGTGGTCCTGGGCGTCAACGACCTGCGTCCGTGCGAGCTCGACGCGCGCTGGCGACGGTGCGTCACGCGGATCATGCCCCGCGTCACCGCCGCGCTCGACCACCTGCTGGCCGAGCTCCGCTCCCGGCTCGGCCCGGACGTGCCGATCGTCGGGCTGACGTACCCCGACGTCTGGCTCGGCGCGCCGGTCCTGCGACCGGAGTCGCCCCAGGCGCTCGTGACGGCGCGGTCCTCGGTCGCGATGTTCCGGACCGTCGTGAACCCGGCCCTGCGAGCCACGTACGAGGCCCACGGCGCCCGGTTCGTGGACGTGACCCGGGCGTTCGGCGCCTACCTGCCGGCGGACCGAACGGCGGAGTCGGCGACCTTCGGCACCGTGGCGGCTCGGGCCGCGCGCATCTGCGACGAGACGTACTACTGCGCGATCGGCGATCCGCACCCGACGCCCGACGGCCACCGGGCGATCGGCGACCTCGTGGTGGAGTCCCTGCGCGGGACGCTCACTCGGCGCGGCTGAGCCAGCTCCGCAGCCGCGCGTGGACGCGGTGCAGGTGCTCGACCGGCACCTGCTCGTCGGCCTTGTGCGCGAACGACGGGTCCCCCGGGCCGTAGTTCACGGCGGGCACGCCCAGCACGGTGAACTTCGAGACGTCGGTCCAGCCGAACTTCGGGCCCACCTCTCCCCCGACGGCCTCGACGAACGCGGCGGCCGCCGGACGGCCCAGGCCGGGAAGGGCGCCCGGTGCGGAGTCCGTGACGGTCAGCTCGAAGCCGTCGAAGACGTCGCGCAGGTGCGCGAGCGCGGCCTCCTCGTCGCGGTCGGGCGCGAAGCGGTAGTTCACCGTGAGAACGGCCTCGTCGGGGATGACGTTGCCGCTCACGCCGCCGCGGACGCCGACGGCGTTGAGGCCCTCGCGGTACGTCAGTCCGTCGATGTCGGCCGTGCGCGGCTCGTAGGACGCGAGGGTGGCCAGCGCCGGCGCGAGGTCGTGGATCGCGTTGTGGCCCATCCACGAGCGCGCGGAGTGCGCGCGCTCGCCCGTGGTCCGGATCTCGACGCGCATCGTGCCCTGGCAGCCGGCCTCGACACCGGCGTTCGACGGCTCCATGAGGATCGCGAAGTCGCCGGCCAGCCAGTCCGGGTGCTCGCGCGCGATGCGGCCGAGGCCGTTGTGGACCGCCGCGATCTCCTCGGCCTCGTAGAAGACCCACGTGACGTCGCGGACGGGCTCGGCCAGCTCGGCGGCGAGCGACAGGGCGATCGCGACGCCGCCCTTCATGTCGCACGTGCCCAGGCCCCACAGCGTGTCGCCCTCGAGGCGGGACGGCAGGTTGCCGTTCTCGGGAACGGTGTCGAGGTGGCCGGCGATGACGACGCGCTCGTCGCGTCCCAGGCTCGTGCGGGCGACGATCGTGTGCCCGTCGCGGACGACCTCGAGGTGGTCGTACGCGCGCAGGGCCGCCTCGACGGCGTCCGCCAGCTCGGCCTCCTCGAGGCTCTCGGACGGGACGTCCACGACGGCGCGGGTCAGGGTGACGATGTCGGCGGTCAGGTCGAGGCTCACCCGGCTCATCCTAGGTGGACCCGGCGCGGGTCCCCGGGTCTCACGGGTGCGCGGTGCGCGTGGACGCATGGAGGGCCGCCACGCTCAGCAGCTCGCGCGCCGGCGCGGCCAGGCGCTGCCCACGCCCCCACACGGCCGAGAGCGGCCTGCGCAGGTCCAGCTCGGACGCGACCTCGACGAGCTGGCCCGTCTCGACGTGGTGGCGCACCGCCAGCCCCGAGATCACGGTCGGGCCGGCGCCCGAGAGCGCGGCGCCGATGACCGCCGTCGTCGAGCTCGCCTCGATCGCGACGCGCGGGATGCTCCGCAGCGCCCGCTCGAACGTCGACCGCGTGCCGCTGCCCGGCTCGCGCAGGACGTACTCGGCCGCGCGCAGCTGCTCCAGTGGGACGGGATACGCGCGACGGGCCCACGGGTGGTGGGGCGCCACGACGATGACGAGCCGGTCGTGCCCGATGACCCGGTGCTCGAGGTCCTGCGGGGCGTACGTCGTCTCGATGAACCCCACCGAGGCGGCTCCCGACCGGACGGCGCCCAGCACCGCGTCGCTGTTGACGACGAGCAGGTGGGGCCGGACCTCGGGCAGTCGGACGCGCAGCTCGCCGAGCCAGCGCGGCAGGACGAACTCCGCGATCGTGAGGCTCGCGGCGATGTCCAGGTCACTGCCGCGCTCGGCCGAGAGCGCCGCGATCCCGGTCTCGAAGCTCTCGAGCTCGGCCGCGACGCGGCGCGCCCACGCGACGACCGCCTGCCCGTCCTCGGTCAGGACCGTGCCGCGGGGCGACCTCACCGCGACGGCCAGCTGCCACCGGGCCTCGAACTCGCGCAGGCGCGCGCTCGCCGCCGGCTGCGAGATCCCGAGGCGGTCGGCGGCGGCGGACAGGCTCCGCAGGTCGTCGAGCGCGACGAGGAGCTCGATCGTCGTGACGTCCACCCTGGCCATAACCACAGATTATGAGGTGCCCCGGTTCCGGCGTCTACCGCGGCCCGTCCCGCGCCGGAACGCTGGAGGCATGCTCGGACCCGCTCCCCCGTCCACCCGCTCGCGCGCGTGGGACGCCGCGACGTCGTTGCTGCCGCTGGCCGCGGGCGCGGCTCTCGCGATCGCCCTCTCGTGGGTGCTGCCGTGGGTGAGCCCACTCATGTGGGGCATCGTCCTGGGCTCGGTCGTCGCCAACGTCGCCCCGGACCGCGACCGGCGACGCACCGCGGACGCGGCCCGGCTGGCGCTGCGCCTGGGCATCGTCGGACTGGGGCTGCAGCTCTCGCTCTCCGACGTCGCCGCCGTCGGGCCTCGAGGCCTGCTGGTCATCGCCACGACGGTCGTGGCGACGTGGTCGCTCACGCACGCCGCCGGTCGCCGCTGGGGGCTGGAGCCCCGGCTCGTCACGCTCATCGCCGCCGGCTTCTCGATCTGCGGGGCCGCGGCGATCGCCGCCGTGCAGGACGCGGTCCGCGCCCGCGAGCGCGACGTCGCCACCGCCCTGGCGCTCGTGACCCTCTTCGGGACCGCCCTGGTCGTCGCGATCCCCGCGGCCACGCACGCGCTCGGGCTGACGGCCGAACAGGGGGCCGTGTGGGCGGGCGCCAGCATCCACGAAGTGGGCCAGGTGGTCGCGGCCGCGACGATCCTCGGCGCCGCCGTCGTGCCCACGGCCAGCGTCGTCAAGCTGGGACGCGTCGTCCTGCTGGCCCCCGCCTACGCCCGCGCGGCCCGCACGCACCGCGACCCCGCCGGTCGATCCGTCGCGCTCGTCCCGTGGTTCATCGTCGGCTTCGTCGTGGCGTGCCTCGTGCGGGCGACCGGCGTGCTCCCGGCCGGCACGCTCGACGGGGCACGGCACACCACGACGTTCCTGCTGGCCGTCGGGATGTTCGGCCTCGGCCTGGACCTGCGACTGGCCCACCTGGCGCGCATCCCGGTCCGTGCGGTCGGCCTGGCCGCCTTCGCCACGGCCGTGGCCGTGACGGTCTCGGGGGTGCAGGTCGCGCTGCTGTGACCGGGGGTCAGTGACCGGCGGGGACGACGCAGAACTCGTTGCCCTCCGGGTCGGCCATGACCGTCCAGGTGCGGTCACCGCCCGGCGGCAGGAGGACGCTGGCGCCGCGGTCGACGAGGTCGTCGACCGTCGTGTCGCCCAGCAGGACGACGTCCCAGTGGACGCGGTTCTTGACCGTCTTGGGCTCCGGGACGGGGACGAAGTCGAACGACTCGGTCGGGGCACCGGGGATGTCGTCGACCCACGAGTACTCGTCGTCCGTGCCGAGCGTGGCGCCGAAGACCTCGGCCCACCACGTGGCGATCGCCCGGTGGTCGACCGAGTCCACGACGACGTCCTTGAGGCCGTCCGGGCGGTCGCTCTCGGTGAACACGCAGAGCTCGTGGCCCTCGGGATCTCGATACGTGGTCCAGCTGAACCGCCCCGGCTCGGTGACCCGCTCGAGGTCGTCGAACGGGCTCGGGTCGTGGGCGACGAGGTCGAGGTGGACGCGGTTCTTGGTCGTCTTGGGCGGCGCGGACGCCAGCAGGATCGTCTGCTGCGGGCGCTGGCCGGCCAGGACGGCGCCGTCCTGCGTCTCACGGACGTGCAGGTGCAGCCAACGACCCCAGCGCTGCGCCGCGGCACCGGGGTCCTCGACGTCGATGACCAGGTTCTTGAACGCCACGAGTGCCATGGCGCCAGCCTAGGTTCAGGCGGACAGCATGTCAGCCACGACCGGCGCGATCGCGCGCAGCGCGCGGCCGCGGTGGCTGATGGCGTCCTTCTCCTCGCGCGACAGCTCGGCGGTGGAGACGTCGTACCCGTCGGCCGCGAACAGCGGGTCGTAGCCGAAGCCGCCCTCGCCACGCTCGGCACGCAGGACGCGGCCGGGCATCTCACCGACCTCGACGACCTCGGTGCCGTCGGGCATGACGAGCGCCATCGCGCAGCGGAACGTGGCCCCACGCCGCTCGTCCGGGACGTCGGCCAGCTGCGCGAGGAGCAGGCGGTTGTTCGCGGCGTCGCCGCCTTGGTCCTTGGGCACGCCCGACCAGCGCGCGGACAGCACGCCCGGCATGCCGTTGAGCGCGTCGACGCAGATGCCGGAGTCGTCCGCCAGCGCCGGCAGGCCCGTGACCCGCGCGGCGGTGCGCGCCTTGATGAGGGCGTTGCCCTCGAACGTCGGCTCGGTCTCGGCGGGCTCGTCGTACGGCTCGACGTCGGCCAGGCCCAGCACCTCGACCCCGGGGACGAGCGGCTCGAGGATGCGGCGCAGCTCGTCGAGCTTCTTGGCGTTGCCGGACGCCAGCACGATGCGGGTCACGACGCGAGCGCCTCCTGCTGCAGGCGCGTCAGGTCGCCGCAGCCCTGCGCCGCGAGATCGAGCAGGACGTCGAGCTCGGCGCGGTCGAAGGCGGCGCCCTCGGCGGTGCCCTGGACCTCGATGAACTTCCCGGAGCCGGTCATCACGACGTTCATGTCGGTCTCGGCGCGGACGTCCTCGACGTACGGCAGGTCCAGCATCGGCGTGCCGTCGATGATGCCGACGCTGACGGCGGCGATCGAGTCGGTGATCGGGTCGCCCTTCGCGGCGCCCTGCGACTTCAGGTGGTTCACGGCGTCGACGAGCGCGACGTAGGCGCCCGTGATCGCGGCCGTGCGGGTGCCGCCGTCGGCCTGCAGCACGTCGCAGTCGATCGCGATCGTGTTCTCGCCCAGCGCGGACAGGTCGACCGCGGCGCGCAGCGAGCGGCCGATCAGCCGGCTGATCTCGTGCGTGCGGCCGCCGATCCTGCCCTTGACCGACTCGCGTGAGGAGCGGTCGTGCGTGGCCTGCGGCAGCATCGCGTACTCGGCGGTGAGCCAGCCCAGGCCCGAGCCCTTGCGCCAGCGCGGCACGCCCTCGGTGGCGGCCACGGCGCACAGCACGCGGGTCTTGCCGAACTCCACCAGGCACGAGCCGGCGGCGTGGTCGAGCCAGCCCCGGGTGAACGTGATGGGTCGCAGCTGATCGGGGGTCCTGCCGTCTTCTCGGGTCACGTGCCCACGGTATAGCGGGGCGCAGTTTCCCCGGTTAAGTGGGTTTCCTGTCACTGAACGTGGGTTGCGAACCACGTTCAGTGACAGTTTCCCCACTTAACCGGGGAATCGGTCAGCGCCCGCCGGGCTGGACCTGGCCGTTCACCGTGAGGGTGTACGGCGCGTACTGCTGGACCATCTCGGTCGAGTCGTCGAAGCTCACGATCGCGACGACCTGCTTGGCCGGCAGCAGCTTCAGGCGCGTGACCTTGTCGAGCGTGATGGACGACTTGCCGTTCCACGCGACCTGCGCGACGTACGGCACCTTGCCCGGGCGGATGCCGACGAGCTTGACGTGCCAGTTCTCGACCGGCGTCGGGCGGATCTGCGTCGGCGACTTGAAGGCGCCGAGGTTCGAGCCGTCGCTGACGAGCGTGCCGCCGACCTTGACGTCGTCGATCTTGAGGCCGCCCTCGTTCACTCCGCCGTCCGAGATGTAGCGGAACGCCAGCAGGACGTCCTGGCCGGCGTAGGCCGAGAGGTCGAACGAGTGCGGCTCGAAGCCGTCCGTGGTGCCGGCCAGCGCCGGACCCTGCGGACCTTCGACCGTCCTGTCGCCCGCGACCGACGTGTAGGTCGCGCCACCGTCGGTGGACACCTGCACGTAGCCGTAGTCGTAGCCCTCCTCGGCGCCGTACTTGGCCTCGAGCGTGAGCGTCGGGTCGCCCGCCGGGACGCTGACCGGCGTGACCGCCGCGACGTCGAGGCTGTTGGCGTTGCCCGAGAACAGCACGGCGTCGCCGGGGCTGTCCGGATCGTCCGTGACGGACGTCCACCTCAGCGGCTGCGTGGGCAGCGTCGTGTCGCCCTTGAAGGACAGGCTGCGCAGGTCCGAGCCCTTGACGGCCTTGCCCTTCACGGTCAGCGGGACGTAGTCCGCCCCGTTGGGCGCGGCGCCCGGCGTGGCGTACGCGGCCGGGTTGGCCAGGTTCACCGCGGAGCGCAGGCTCGGCGTGGTCACGGTCGAGCGCGAGGCGCCCAGCAGGAGCGCCTTGCGGGCGTCGCCGACGGTCCGGTCCAGCAGCGTCATCGACTGGAAGTCGTGGAACACCTTGCGGAACGTGGTGCCCTCGGCCTCGAGCTGCTTCTCGATGCCCGCGATGCCCTGGTCGGCGCCGTCACGGTGCAGCGCCGAGATGAAGTCCTGGCCGAACCGGTCGAACAGGTACAGCATCAGCTGGTACGCGTGGCCGTAGTCGGCCAGCACGCCCGACGAGTTGCTGCCCTCGTCCCAGAGGTTGAACGAGTTCTCGGGGCCGCCGCAGTCGCGCGGGTTCGTGTTCGCCTCGGTCTTGACCGTGCCGAAGCCCTGGAAGCAGTAGAGGTGGCTGTCGCTGCCCTTCTCCTCCACCGTCTTGGTGCCGTCGACGTAGCCGACGAGCGTCTGCGCGAAGTCCGACAGGCCCTCGTTGACGGCGATGGACTCGTTCGCGTCGGTGTAGTACTGCAGCAGGTGCTGGTACTCGTGCGCGAACGTGCCCTCGTACAGGCGCGGGCGCGCCGGGCGCGACGTGCAGTTGTCGTCGGTCGGCTCGTCGGCGGGGTCGGCACCCGTGCGGTGCGCCCAGTCGAACGCGTCGATCGTCATGACGTTGCGGTCCATGTACTCGTTGAACACCGACCAGAAGAAGCCCGCGATGTACGTGGGGTTCTCGGCGAAGTCGTAGAAGTTGTCGTCGCGCACGTTGTCGACGAGCGTGACGATCTTGTCGCCGTCGCCGGTGAAGTCGAGGCCGTCGAGCAGCGCGCCGGAGCCGTCGCGGTCGGGCGGGGTGCTGAACGCCTCGGACTCCTTCGGGTAGATGTTGGTGTCGAACTCCTTGACGAGGTCGGCCACCTGCGCGTCCGTCACGACCGCGGCGTCGTCCCCGCGGCAGTCGCCCTCGGGGAACGCGATGTCGTTCGCGACCCACACCTCGATGTGGTCGCCCACGCCGCGCAGCGTGTACTCCTTGCCGTAGATCTCGCCGGCGACGTCGTCGAGCGCGAGCAGGTCGCGCACCGTGCCGACGGCCGGAGTCCCCGCGGCGGGCGCGGCGCTGCGACGCATCGACTTTTTCGCCCGGTACTGCAGCGAGGTGTCGACCTTCTTCCCCTTGAACGTGACGTCCTTGAGGTCCTCGGACGGGTGGAACGGCCGCGGATCGGCGACGCCCGTGGGCTTCGGCGCGGCGGTGGCGGTGGTGCCCAGTGTCGGCACCGTCAGCGCCGAGGCCGCGAGCGCGGCGGCCAGGGCGAGTGATTTCCCAGCGATCTTCACGATCTGCCTCTCTCGGCGCCTGTCCCCCCGGACCACACGTGCACCTTCATGCGCAGGTGTTCGGCACCGTGAGCCATGTAACTCCCCCTGTACCGAGTCCGACAATCCCCTGCCGAGTTACAACTCGACTACGTCGCCGGGCTGGACGAGCCGGTAGGCGCCCGCGTAGGAGGTCCGCAGGTCGGCCTCGACCTCGTCCCGATCGGTCCACGGCGGGATGTGCGTGAGCAGGAGGTGGTCGATCTGCGCGTCGGTGGCGAGCCGGCCCGCGTCGGCCCCGGTCAGGTGCAGGTCCGGCGGATTCTCGGCGGACTCGACGAACGAGGCCTCGCACAGGAGCAGGTCGGCGCCACGGGCGAACTCGACCAGGCCCGCGTCCGGACCCGTGTCGCCGGAGTACACCAGGACGCTGCCGTCGTGCTCGATGCGCGTCGCGTACGCCTCGACCGGGTGCGGCGTGCGGTACGTGCGCATCGTGAACGGTCCGATCTTCGTCTCGAAGCCGTCCGAGAGGGCGTGGAACTCGAACGGCAGCGTCATGCCGTTCGGCGCCGTGGTGCCGTACGCGTCCGAGAGTCGCCAGTCGGCGCCGGCGGGCGCGTAGACCGGCAGCCGCGGCGGCCGGCCCTGCGGGTGGTACTTGCGCACGACGTAGAGACCGCTCATGTCGAAGCAGTGGTCCGGGTGCAGGTGCGAGAGGTTGATCGCGTCGATGTCGCGCAGGTCGATGTAGTCCTGCAGCGGCCCCAGCGCCCCCGAGCCCAGGTCGAGCAGCAGCCGGAAGGTGCGTCCCTCGAACGGCGCCTCGACCAGGTAGCAGCTGGCGGCGGAGTCGGGTCCGGGGAACGAGCCGGAGCAGCCGACGATCGTGAGCCTCACACCGTCACCCACGCGAACTGGTCGACCGACTCGACCTCGGGGCCGAGGAAGCGGCGGCCGAGCGCGGCGAACTCCTCGGGGCGGCCCGTGGTGAGGAAGCGGTGCGACGGCGCGGGCAGCGACGGGTCCCGCTCCAGGCCGTGCGAGGCGAGGAGGCGGTAGACGTCCTTCGCGGTCTCCTCGGCGCTGGACACGAGGGTCACGGAGTCGCCCATGACGTACGCCAGCACGCCCGTGAGCAGCGGATAGTGGGTGCAGCCCAGCACGAGCGTGTCGACGCCCGCGCGCTTGAGCGGCGCGAGGTACTCCTCGGCGACGGCGAGCAGCTCGGGACCGCCCGTCACGCCGGCCTCGACGAACTCGACGAAGCGCGGGCACGTCTCGGTGTGCAGGTCGATGCCGGGGTTGGCGGCGAACGCGTCGTCGTAGGCGCGCGACGTGGCGGTGGCGACGGTGCAGATGACGCCGACGCGGCCGTTGCGCGTGGCGTTCACGGCGCGGCGGGTGGCCGGCAGGATGACCTCGACGACCGGCACGTCGTACCGCTCGCGCGCGTCGCGCAGCACGGCGGCGCTGGCCGAGTTGCAGGCGATGACGAGCGCCTTGACGCCCTGCGCGACGAGGTGGTCGAGGCACTCGAGGGCGTACTCGCGCACCTCGGAGATCGGCTTGGGCCCGTACGGCTGCCGGGCCGTGTCGCCCAGGTAGACGATCGGCTCGTGCGGCAACTGGTCCAGCACGGCCCGCGCCACGGTGAGACCACCGAAGCCCGAGTCGAAGATGCCGATGGGTGCGTCGCTCACACGTCAGAGGGTAGACAGGTCGGACGGACAAAGCGCAGTCAACCCGGTGTTACGTCCGTCCCTCCCGCGTCGCGCGTGGCGAGAGTCACGGCCTCGGGACGCCCACGCCGCGACCCGCGGCGAACCCTCCCCCGGAACCGTCCCGACTCGGGCAGGATGGGCGCATGAGTGACGTACCTCACTTCGGCAGCGACTTCGTGTGGGGCGTCTCGACCGCCTCCTACCAGATCGAGGGGGCGGTGAACGAGGACGGACGCGGGCGATCGATCTGGGACGAGTTCAGCCACATCCCCGGCCGGACCCTGAACGGCGACACCGGGGACGTCGCGTGCGACCACTACCACCGGTACCGCGAGGACGTCGCCCTCATGGCCGACCTCGGCGTCGACGCGTACCGCTTCTCCATCGCGTGGCCGCGGATCATGCCGGACGCGGTCACCGTCGAGCCGCGCGGCCTGGACTTCTACGACCGCCTCGTCGACACGCTGCTCGAGCACGGCATCGAGCCGAGCGCCACGCTCTTCCACTGGGACTCCCCCGTCGTGCTGGAGGCCGACGGCGGCTGGGAGAACCGCGACGTCGTCGAGCGGTTCGCCGAGTACGCGCACGTCGTCGGCGAGCGACTCGCCGACCGCGTCGCGCGCTGGTTCACGCTCAACGAGACGGTCGTGTTCACGCTCCTCGGCCACGGCAACGGCATCCACGCGCCCGGCAAGCAGCTGGGCTTCGGCGCCCTGCAGGTCGCGTGGCACCAGCTGCTCGCGCACGGCAAGGCCGTGCAGGCGCTGCGCGCGGCGGGCGCTCACCGGGTCGGCCCGGCGAACAACCACGCGCAGATCCGCCCCATCGACGACACGCAGGAGTCCCACGACGCGGCCGCCCTGTTCGACCTCGTCTACAACCGGGCGTTCCTCGACCCGATCCTGCTCGGCACGTGGCCGCTCGCCGGCATCGTCGACCCGGTCGCGCAGGACGGCGACCTCGCGACGATCGCCCAGCCCATCGACTTCCTCGGCGTGAACTCCTACAACCCGCAGTACGTCGCCGCTGCCGCCCCGGGCTCGCAGATCCCGTTCGAGATGGTGACCCCCGAGGGCCTGACGTACAACGACTTCGGCTGGCCGATCATCCCGGAGGGCTTCACGCAGATGCTCGTCGGCCTGCGCGAGACCTACGGCGACGCCCTGCCCCCGATCGTCATCACCGAGAACGGCGGCGCGTTCAACGAGGTTCCCGGCGCCGACGGGCGCGTGCGCGACCAGCGGCGCATCGACTACACGGCCGCGCACCTGCGGGCCCTGCACGACGCGATCGAGGCCGGCGTCGACGTGCGCGGCTACTTCCACTGGTCGTTCATGGACAACTTCGAGTGGGCCGAGGGCTACTCGCAGCGGTTCGGCCTGACGTACGTGGACTACGCGACGCAGCAGCGGATCCCGAAGGACTCGTTCCACTGGTACCGCGAGCTCATCACGGCGCAGAAGGGCGAGCGGTGACCTCAGGCACCGAGCGGCTGGCGCCCGTCCGGCTGCCGTGGCTGCTCTCGGTCGGACTGGTCAACCTCGGCACGTACGTCGCCTTCTTCGGACCGCTCGCGGTGCTGCTGCCGCAGCAGACCGAGGCGCTCGTGGGCGACGGGAAGGAGACGGCCCTCGCGGTCGTGACCGGCGTCGGCGCGGCGATCTCGATGGTGGCGAACCCCCTGTTCGGGGCGCTCTCGGACCGGACCCGCAGCCGCCTCGGCCGCCGGGTCCCGTGGATCACGGGCGGCTCGCTGGTCGGCGCCCTCGGCCTGACGATCCTGTCCGGCGCGACGGCGTTCTGGCAGGTCGTCGTGGGCTGGTGCCTGGTGCAGGCGTCGGTCAACGCCTCGCTCGCCGCCATCACGGCCACGCTGCCGGATCGGGTGCCGGTCCCGCAGCGCGCGTGGGCGGGCGGACTCGTCGGGCTCGGCCAGACCCTGGGCATCCTCGTCGGCGCGGGCCTGGCGATCGCGTTCGGCGGCACGCGCGGGGGCTACCTCGCGTGCGCGGCGTTCCTGCTGCTCAGCGCGCTGCCGTACCTGCTGCGCAGCGCGGACGCGCCGGTCCGCGACCGTCCCGTGTTCTCGCTCGGCGCGTTCGCGCGGTCGTTCTGGGTCTCGCCGACGCGGTATCCGGACTTCGCGTGGGCGTGGCTCACGCGGTTCGTGGTCAACCTCGGCAACGGCATCGCGACGCTCTACCTGCTGTACTTCCTGTCCGAGGCGGTCGGCGTGGACGATCCCGAGGGCGGCGTGTTCGTGGTGATCGCCCTGAACTCGGTGGTGGTCGCGGTCTCGGCCGTGGTCGCGGGCCGCTGGTCCGACCGAGTGGAGCGCCGAAAGGTGTTCGTGGTCTGGGCCGGGGTCGTCATGGCGGCCGCGGCCCTGCTGCTGGCGTTCTGGCAGACCTGGACCGGCGTGCTCGTGGCGGCCGTCGTGCTGGGCATCGGCTTCGGCGCGTTCCTCGCGGTCGACCTCGCGATCGTGACCGAGGTGCTGCCCGACGAGGCCGGGTTCGCGAAGGACCTCGGCGTCATCAACATCGCGAACGCGCTGCCGCAGGTCATCGCGCCCGTGATCGCGGCACCGATCGTGACGCAGCTGGGCGGCTACACGACGCTGTACGTCACGGCGGCCGTCGTGGGGCTCGTCGGCGCCGTCGCGGTCGTGCGCATCCGCGGCGTCCGCTGACCGCCGCGTGCTGCCCCCTGCCCGACTTTCGGAACGGGATCCACGCCCGCTCTCGCGAGAAGGGTGGATCCCGTTCCAGAAGTCGCCCGGACGGGGCGGGATCGACGGGCGTCAGGCGACGCTGAGGTCGACCTCGATGTTGCCGCGGGTGGCGTTCGAGTACGGGCACACCTGGTGGGCCTGCTCGACGAGCTTCTCGGCCTCCTCGCGCGCGACGTTCGGCAGCGTCACCTCGAGGGCCACGGCCAGGCCGAAGCCGCCGTTGCCGTTGTCGCCGATCGAGACGTCGGCGACGACCTCGGACTCCGAGACGTCGGCGCCCGCCTTCTGGGCGACGAGGCGCAGAGCGGAGTGGAAGCAGGCCGCGTATCCGGCGGCGAAGAGCTGCTCGGGGTTGGTGGCGCCGCCCGCGCCGCCCATCTCCTTGGGCGTGCGGACGTCGGCGGACAGGATGCCGTCGGTGGACTCGACGTGGCCGTTGCGGCCGTCGCCCGTGGCGACGGCGCTGGCGGTGTAGAGAGGCTTCATGCGCACAACTCTATTGCGCGCAATCGAATAGGACAACAGATAAACTCGACGAGTGGACGACTACCCGCAGCTCGCGCTCGACCAGCAGATCTGCCTGCCGCTGTACGCGGCGTCGCGTGCGGTGACCCGCCGCTACACCGAGCTGCTCGCCGAGGTCGGCCTGACCTACCCGCAGTACCTGTGCCTGCTGGCGCTCTGGGAGGCCGACGGGCCGCTCGGCGTCGGCGAGCTCGGCCGCCTGCTGCACCTGGACTCGGGCACCCTCACGCCGCTGCTCAAGCGCCTGGAGGCGGCCGGCCTCGTGACCCGCGGTCGCGACAGCGGCGACGAGCGTCGGGTCCTGGTGAGCCTGACCGAGGATGGCTGGGCCCTGCGCCCGCGCGTGGCCGACGTCCCGGCGCGCCTCGTCGAGGGCATGGGCATGACCGAGGCCGACGGCCGCGCCCTGCGTGGCCTCCTCGACCGCCTCATCGAGGAGCTGGAGCGCTGAGTTGCACGTTCGGCCGCCGACACGCCGTGCGCGAGCGGCCGAACGTGCAACTCAGCGGGTCGGGTCAGAACAGCTTGGGCTGCGGCGGGGCGTGCGCCGGATCGACGCCGTCGAACAGGCTGGAGACGGACTCGCCGGCGTGGATGCGGGCGATCGCCTCGGCGAACAGCGGGGCGACCGAGCGGACCGTCAGCTCGGGCCAGTCGGCCGGGGCCGGGACGGTGTCGGTCGTGACGACCTCGGTGATGGCCGGGTGGGAGCGCAGCCGCTCGACCGCCTTGCCCGCGAACAGGCCGTGCGTGCACGCGACCGACGCCTCGGTCACGCCGAACTCCTCCAGCTTGTCCATGAGCTCGATGATCGAGCCGCCCGTGGCGATCTCGTCGTCGAGGACGATCGCGCGCTTGCCCGCGACGTCGCCGACGATCGTGTCGATGACGACCTTGTCGTCGGCCTTGCGCTGCTTGCTGCCGGCCGCGACGGGCAGTCCCAGCAGCCGGGCGAACTGCGAGGCCGTCTTGGCGTTGCCGAAGTCCGGCGAGACGACGATCGAGTTGCTGAGGTCCTGCGCGCGGTAGTGCTCGGCGAGCTCGCCGAGGGCCGTCAGGTGGTCGACCGGCATCGAGAAGAAGCCGTGGACCTGCGGCGCGTGCAGCGTCATCGTGACGACGCGGCCGACGCCCGCCGTGGCCATCAGGTCCGCGACCAGCTTGCCGCCGATCGAGATGCGCGAGGCGTCCTTCTTGTCCGAGCGGGCGTACGCGTAGTGCGGCACGACCACCGTGACCGAGGCGGCCGACGCGCCGCGCGCGGCGTCCACCATGAGCAGCAGCTCCATGAGGTGGTCCTGCGTCGGCGGCACGAGCGGCTGGACGATGTACACGTCGCGCTGGCGGCAGTTGGCGAGCAGCTGCACCTGCAGGCAGTCGTTGCTGAACCGCGTCGTCTCGGACGGACTCAGCGCGACGCCGAGATTGCTGCAGATCTCCTCGGCCAGGGCACGGTGGGCGCTTCCGGAGAAGACCACGATGTCGCTCACGCGTCGAAGGCTAGCGCCTCGCGCGCCCCCGTGGACACCTCAGGCCCAGAGCTGTCCCTCGAGCCGGTCCTCGGCCTCGTCGATCGTGCCCTCGTAGGCGCCGGTCGACAGGTACTTCCAGCCTGCGTCGCACACGATGAAGGCGATGTCGGCGCGCTCGCCCGCCTTGACGGCCTTCGCGGCCTGGCCCAGCGCGGCGTGCAGGATCGCGCCGGTCGAGATGCCGGCGAAGATGCCCTCGGCGTCGATCAGCTCACGCACGCGGCGCACGGCGTCGCGGGGGCCGACCGAGAACCTCGAGTCGATGAGCGAGGCGTCGTACAGCTCGGGGACGAAGCCCTCGTCGATGTTGCGCAGGCCGTAGACGAGCTCGCCGTAGCGCGGCTCGGCAGCGACGATGCGGACGTCGGGCTTGTGCTCGCGGAAGAACCGGCCCACGCCCATGAGCGTGCCGGTGGTGCCCAAGCCGCCCACGAAGTGCGTGATCTCGGGCAGGTCCTCGAACAGCTCGGGGGCCGTGCCGCGGTAGTGCGCGTCGGCGTTGGCCGGGTTGCCGTACTGGTAGAGCATGACCCAGTCCGGGTGCTCGGCCGCGAGCCCCTTGGCGACGCGCACGGCCTCGTTGGACCCGCCCGCGGCCGGCGAGCTGATGATCTCGGCGCCGAACATCGTGAGCAGCTGGCGCCGCTCGACCGACGTGTTCTCGGGCATGACGCAGATCAGCCGGTAGCCCCGCTGGCGCGCGACCATCGCCAGCGAGATGCCGGTGTTGCCGCTCGTGGGCTCGAGGATCGTGCAGCCCGGGCGCAGCGTCCCGTCGGCCTCGGCCGCCAGGATCATCGACAGGGCCGCGCGGTCCTTGATCGAGCCCGTCGGGTTGCGGTCCTCGAGCTTGGCCCAGACCCGCACGTCCTCGCTCGGCGAGAGGTTCGGCAGGCCGATCAGGGGCGTGTGCCCGACCGAGTCGACGAGCGAGTCGTAGCGCATGCTCAGGCCGCGCCGCCCGCGACGGCGGGCAGGATGACGACCGTGTCGCCATCGGAGATCGCGGTCTCGAGGCCGCCGGTGAAGCGCACGTCCTCGTCGTTGACGTAGACGTTGACGAAGCGGCGCAGCTCGCCGCCGTCGATGAGCCGGTCCTTGATGCCCTCGTGGTTCGCCTCGAGATCGTCGATCAGGGCGGACAGGGTGGCGCCCTCGGCGGAGACGGCGCGCTCACCCCCGGTGTGGGGACGCAGGATCGTGGGGATGCGGACCTCGACGGTCATGTCAGGCTTCACCTTCGGTTCGGGGGGTGTCAGCGGTGCTGCTGTCATCGGTGTAACGGTCGACGATGCGAACTTCTTCCTCGGTGACCTCGCCGTCGACGATGCGGTACGAGCGGAAGTCGACCGGGCCGGACTCGTGCGCGCCGTCGCGCGTCGAGACCAGGACGTAGTGGGCGCCGGGCTCGGAGGCCAGGTTCACGTCGGTGCGCGACGGGTAGGCCTCGGTGCCGGTGTGCGAGTGGTAGATGACGACGGGCTCCTCGTCGTTGTCGTCCATCTCGCGGTAGAGCCGCAGCAGGTCGCCGGAGTCGAACTCGTAGAACGTCGGCGACATCGCGGCGTTGAGCATCGGGATGTGCCGGACGGGCCGGTCCGATCCGTACGGCCCGGCGATGACGCCGCAGGCCTCGTCCGGGTGGTCGCGTCGCGCGTGGGCGACGATCGCGTCCACGTGCTCGCGCAGGATGGTCAACACGGTGACCGAGTCTATCGAGCGCTCGCGGCGGCCCGGGCGGCCATCCGCCCTGCGGACGCCGTCACGCGACGTGGACGAGCGTCTCCTGCACGAAGCCGAGCCAGTCGTAGACGTCGCCCATCGCCACGGTGGCCTCGTCCTCGGACTCGGCCAGCCGGGCGGTGTCCTCGTCGGTCTCGATCCCCAGTCGCACGGCGAGCGCGAGCCGGACGTCGGTGAGCGCGCGCAGCCACGCCATGACCTGGGCGTCGTCGAGCTCGACCTCGACGTGCTTCGAGCCCACGTCGAGCCCGCCCTCCTCGAGCGTCTCGATGACGGTGTGGGCGTTGGCGACCTTGGCCGACGACAGCGACTGCTCGGTGAAGCGGCGGAACTCGGCGGCGTCGTCCGGCGCGTCGCGGTACGCGTCCGGCAGCAGACGGGCGAGCACGGGGTCCTCGGGCGGCAGGGCCGGGCCCGTCATGCCGATGAGCTGCGCGAGCGGGTCCGGCTCGGACTCGGACGGGCCGTTGCGGTCCTGCAGCAGCTCGACGACCTGACTGGTCAGGTTGACGATGAGCTGCGCCTCGTTGAGGTCGAAGGACGCCGTGACGGTGCCGCGGCGCCGGCGGCGGAAGGGCTTCACACCTCGCTCCGCTCGAGCGTGGCCCACAGTCCGTACTCGTGCATCGCCTGCACGTGCCGCTCCTGCTCCTCGCGCCGACCGCTCGAGACGATCGCGCGGCCCTCCTCGTGCACCGCCAGCATCAGCTGCTTCGCCTTCTCCTCGGTGTAGCCGAAGTACGTCCGGAACACGAACGCCACGTAGGACATGAGGTTCACCGGGTCGTTCCACACGATCGTCACCCACGGGTCCTCCAGCTGGATGGACAGGTCCGCCTCGGGCTTCTCGGTCTCGACGGGGGTGGGTGTGGTCACGCCTCCCATTGTGCCTGCCTCCGGCTCGTCCGCGTGAGGGCAGCATGCGCCCTAGGCTGGGCGCATGCCCTCGACCGCCCTGCTGACGGACCACTACGAGCTGACGATGCTGCAGGCCACGCTGGCCGACGGGACCGCCGACCGGCGATGCGTCTTCGAGGTGTTCGGCCGGCGGCTGGGCGGTGGCCGCCGGTTCGGCGTCGTGGCCGGCACGGGACGCGTGCTCGACGCGCTGGCCGACTTCCGGTTCGGCGAGGACGAGATCGCGTTCCTGCGCCGGCAGGGCGTGGTGGACGACGCGACGTGCGACTGGCTCGCGGACTACCGGTTCACGGGCGACATCTGGGGCTACCCCGAGGGCGAGCTGTGGTTCCCCGGCTCCCCCGTCCTGCGCGTCGACGCCTCCTTCGGCGAGGGCGTGATCCTCGAGACGCTGATCCTGTCGATCCTCAACCACGACTCGGCGATCGCCTCGGCCGCGGCCCGCATGACGATCGCCGCCGGCGACCGACCCTGCATCGAGATGGGCACGCGCCGCACGCACGAGGAGTCGGCCGTCGCGGCCGCCCGCGCCGCCTACATCGCGGGCTTCGCGGCGACCTCGAACCTCGAGGCGGGACGGCGCCACGGCATCCCCACGGCCGGCACGGCGGCCCACGCGTTCACGCTCGTGCACGACTCCGAGCGCGACGCGTTCGCGTCTCAGGTCCGCGCGCTCGGGGAGGGCACGACGCTGCTGGTGGACACGTACGACATCACGCAGGGCGTCGCCACGGCCGTCGAGGTGGGCGGGCGCGCGCTCGGGGCGGTGCGCCTCGACTCCGGCGACCTCGCCGACGTCGCCCAGGCCACGCGCGCGCAGCTCGACGCCGCCGGGAACACGGACACGCGGATCACGGTCACGAGCGACCTCGACGAGTACGCGATCGCGGCCCTGGCGGCGGCGCCGGTGGACGGCTACGGCGTCGGCACCTCGCTCGTGACCGGCTCGGGCGTCCCGACGAGCGGCTTCGTCTACAAGCTCGTCTCGCGCGAGGGCGCCGACGGGCGGCTGGTGGGCGTCGCGAAGAAGAGCAAGGACAAGGCGTCGGTCGGCGGCCGCAAGACGGCGCTGCGCCGGCTCACCTCGCGCGGCGTCGCGGAGGCCGAGGTCATCGGCATCGACGTCAAGCCGCGCGACGACGGCGACGACCGCGAGCTCATGGTGCCGCTCGTCGAGTCCGGCGAGCGGGTCAGCACGTCGACCCTGCGGGACGCGCGCGAGCGCCTGCAGGCCTCGCTGCGCGAGCTCCCCGCGGCGGCCAAGCGCCTTTCGAAGGGCGACCCGGCCATCCCGACGATCTACGAGGACTGACGGGCGGGTGGCGGTTTCCCCGGTTAAGTAGGTTCCCTGTCACTTAGCGAGGATCGCGATCCTCGCTAAGTGACAGAGAACCTCGCCATGTGGGAGGAAAACCTGCTTAACCGGGGAAACTGTCAGCCAGCCAGCAGCTCGAGGGTGCGGACCCGCGCGGGCGAGGTGCGGGGGTCGGTGCCGCGGCGGGCCGAGGCGACCGGGTGGACCATGACCTCGTCGACCTCGAACTGCGCGGCGAGGGCCTCGAGCTCCTTGCGCGCGGTCTCGGGATCGCCGACCACCATGCGCGCCAGGCCCGAGTCCACGAGCGACTCCATGCCCTGGTCCAGCTCGAGCGCCTCGGCGTCCTCGACGAGGTCCACCGGGCCCATCGGCTTGCCGGTCCGGAGGCGGGCCATGTTCTGCAGGTTCGGCAGCGCGAGCGCCGCGGCCTCGTCGGTCGTGTCGGCGACGACCACGTTCGCGGTGAGGAACGTGGTCGGCCGGTCGCACACGTCGCTGGGGCGGAACTCGCTGCGGTAGACCTCGAGCGCCTCGGCCGTGCCGTGGCCGCTGAAGTGGTGCGCGAAGACGTACGGCAGTCCCTTCGCGGCCGCCAGGTGCGCCGAGTACATCGAGGAGCCCAGCAGCCACAGCTGCGGCGCACCCTGCGCGACCGGCGTGGCCTTGAGGACGTACTGCTGGTTCGGGATCGGCACGCGCACGCCGCGACCGTCCATCAGGGCGACGACGTCGTCGAGGTAGCGCGGGAAGTTCTGGATGTCGGAGTCGTCGCGTCCGGCGGCTCCGCGCAGCGCCCACGAGGTCACCGGATCCGAGCCCGGGGCGCGGCCGATGCCCAGGTCGATGCGACCCGGGTGCGCGGCCTCGAGCAGCGCGAACTGCTCGGCGACGGCGAGCGGCGCGTGGTTCGGCAGCATCACGCCGCCGGAGCCGACGCGGATGCGCTCAGTGTGCGCGGCCAGGTGGGCGATCAGGACCGGTGGCGCGGTCGCGGCGACGGCGGGCATGTTGTGGTGCTCGGCGACCCAGTAGCGCTCGAACCCCAGGCGGTCGGCGGCCCGCACCAGCTCCGTGGTGGCGGCCAGCGCGTCGCTGGTGGTCTGGTCGGTGCGGACAGGGACGAGATCGAGGACCGAGAGCTTCACACCCGTCACAACGGCGAGCGCCGCCCGGGGATTCCCGCGGGCGCTAGCGTCGAGCCATGCGCGAGGCGTTCGGAGCGACGTTCATCGGCCCGGAGGGCTACCTCAACACGGCCTCGTACGGGCTGCCGCCCGCAGCCGCCGTCGAGGCCCTCGAGGAGGCGCACCGCGCGTGGGCGCACGGCACGGCCGCCGGGATCGACTTCGACGCCGACATCGAGACCGGACGCGCGGGGTTCGCCGCCCTGGCCGGCGTCCCGGTCGAGTCGGTGACCGTCGGTCACTCGGTCGCCGCACTGCTCGGGCCCGTCGCCTCCGCACTGCCGGACGGCGCGTCGGTGCTCGTCCCCGAGGGCGAGTTCACCTCGGTCAGCTTCCCGTTCGCGGCGCACGCGGAGCGCGGGACGACCGTCACGGAGGTGCCACTGCACCGGCTCCCCGAGCTCGCCGCCGGCCACGACCTCGTCGCGGTCTCGACCGTCCAGTCCGCCGACGGCGCCCGGATCGACCTGGACGCGCTGCGCGAGGCGACGGCAGGCAAGGACACGATCGTCGTCCTCGACACCACGCAGCAGGTCGGCTGGCTGCGCCTGGACGTGGCGTGGGCCGACGTCGTCGCCAGCTCGGGCTACAAGTGGCTGCTCGGGCCGACCGGCGTTGCGTGGGGCGCCTACTCCCCCTCGCTCGCGGAGCGCCTCGTCCCCCACCACGCCAACCGGTACGGCGGCGGCGACCCGTGGAACACGACCTACGGTCTGCCGCTGCGCGCGACCGCGGACGCGCGCCGGTTCGACGTCTCCCCCGCGTGGTTCGGCGTGCGCGCGGCCGCGACGAGCCTGGCGTGGCTCGCCGGACTCGAGCTCGACGCGGTCACCGAGCACTGCCTGGGGCTGGCGCGGCAGGCGCGAGCGGCCCTCGACCTCGAGCCGTACGAGTCGGCGATCGTGTCGATCCCGCGCGAGCACGCGGCTGCCCGGCTTGAGCGTGCCGGACTGCGCGCGTCGGTGCGGCAGGGCCGCGCGCGGGTCGCGTTCCACCTCTACAACACGCAGGACGACCTCGACCGGCTGCTCGGGGCGCTCGCGGACTGACGGTCGCCCGGCCCGTTCGGCGAGTGGCGCAGAACGGGGTCGCGAGTGGCGCAGAAGTGCCCGCCACTCGCCGAGTGGCGGGCACGATTGCGCCACTCGCGGAGAAGGCGCGCGGGACGGCTCAGGTGCCGAGGTTCTCGACGAGGAAGCCGCCCGGGTAGCTGCGGATGCGGCGCGAGTCGCGCACCCGGCGGGGCCGCTGCCGCTCGGGCATGAGCCCCACGAGGCGGCCGCGCAGGCGCAGCGCCCCGTGTGACGCCGCCTCGAACCAGGCGGGCGGGTGCTCGTAGCCGAAGGCGTCGCGCAGGTGCGGGTCCATGATCGCGATGCTGAAGCGGCGCACGACGGGCGCGAGCAGCCGCGGGTAGAACGTCACGAACAGCTCCAGCGTGGCGTCCGCGACCGCCCTGGACCTCGGGTCGAACGCGAAGTGCCGCGCCTCGTGGTCGTCCAGCAGTCGCTCGAACCCGGCGAGGTCCTCGGGCAGGTCCCGGATGCCCATGAGCCGACCGAGCCGCCGGTAGTACTGCACGCCCGCGACGTCCTCCTCCGGCGTGGTGCGCCGCCAGCCGTAGCGGTTGACCCAGCGATTCGGCATGACCACGAACGTCGCGAGCACGTACCGCATGTCGTCGTTGCCGATGTCGTGGCGGCCGTGCATCTGGTTCATCCGTCGGACCGCCGCCCGGCCCGGCTCGGTCTCCAGGCCCTGGTCGACGATCTCGCCGAGGATGAGCGCGGTGTCGTCGTGCCGGCGCTGCGTGTCGGTCGTGAACTGCTGGGTGTCGTACAGCAGCCGGCCGATCGAGGGCACGGCGTAGGTCCGGAACAGCGCGAAGCTCAGCGCCTGCTCCAGGTCCCACGGGAAGTCGTACTGCCCGAAGTCGCGCGAGATCCTCTCGTAGTCGACCAGCGGGTCGAGCCCGGCGGACCTCGCGCGACGGGTCATCGCGGGATCACGATCCGGGCGGCGACGTAGTCGACGATGTCCACGACGGCCTGCTTCGCGACCGGGACCACGCCCGGCAGGCTCAGGAAGCCGTGGATCGCCGAGGCGTACTCGCGGTACTGCACCGGCACCCCCGCGCGCTGCAGCGCGTCGCGGTACTTGACGCCGTTGTCCAGGAGCGGGTCGTGGTCGGCCGTGAGGATGAACGCCGGCGGCAGCCCCGCGAACGACTCCGCGCGCAGCGGCGAGGCGAGCGGATCGGTCGTGCCGTACGCGTCACCCATGTAGAGGTGGGCGAACGCGGACATGTTGGCCGAGGTGAGCACCGGCTCGTCCGGCATCCGCAGCTCGGACGCGAACTTCTCGTACATCTCGACAGCGGGGTAGATCAGCACCTGCGCCGCGATGCGCGGGAGGCCCTCGGCGGTGGCTCGCTGCGCGACCACGGCGGCCAGATTGCCGCCCGCGCTGTCGCCCATGACGGCGAGGCGGTCGGGGTCGATGCCGAGCCGCTCGGCGTTCTCGGCGATCCAGCCCAGCGCCTCCCACGTGTCGTCGGTCGCGGCGGGGAACGGGTGCTCGGGCGCGAGCCGGTACGAGGGCGAGATCACGACGGCGCCGGAGCCCGCCGCCACGCGCGAGGCCAGCCAGGCCGACTGCTCGGGCGAGCCCTGCACCCAGCCGCCGCCGTGGAAGTTGACCACGACCGGGCGGACCCCGCCGACGCCGGTGGGACGGTGGACGACGGCACGCAGCGTACGGCCCTTGAGCGGGATCTCGATGCTCTCGGTCCGCACGCGCCGGTCCGGCGTGCCGAAGACGAGCCGGCCGGCCGCCGTCCTCATGAGGCGGTCACGCTCGGCGCGCAGGGCGGCGTGGTCCTGCGCCTCCTCGACGGGCGTGGCGAGGCGCTCGAGGAGCGCGGCGAAGATCCGGGTCCGGGGGGCGAGCGGTGCGGTCACGCGGTCAGCCTAGGGGGCTCGCGTGACCTGAGTCACGCGGCTATCCCGAGGCGCGCAGGGCCCAGTCGCGCAGCGTGTCGATGCGGCGCTGCAGCTGGTCGGTCGTGGCCTGCGCGGCGGGCGGGCCGCCGCACTCGTGGCGCAGCCGGTTGTGGGTGACGCCGTGCGGGGTGCCGGTGCGGTGGTGCCACGCGGCGACGAGCGAGTTGAGCTCGCGGCGCAGCTCGGCGCGGCGCTCGTACTCGACGTCGGCCTCGACGCGCGCCGGTGCCGCCTCGCGCTTGCGGGCGCGGGCGCTGCGCAGCAGCTCGGCCACCTGGTCGCGCTCGAGCAGGCCCGGGATGCCCAGGAAGTCGAGCTCCTCGCCGTCGCCGGCGACCATCTCGTAGTCGATCGGGGAGAACTCGTCGCCGTCGTAGACGACGCGGTCGAACAGCGCCTCGCTGCCGAGGGCCGCGTACTGGTTCCCGAGCTCGTCGCTGGCGCCCTCGGACGCGTTGGCCCGGGCGACCATCGCCTCCTCGGCGGCGAACAGGTCGTCCTCGTCGTGGACGGGACGGCCGATGACGTGGTCGCGCTCGGCCTCGAGGTCGGCGGCCAGCTTGAGCAGGCCCGGGACGCTGGGCAGGAAGACCGAGGCCGTCTCGCCGCGGCGCCGGGCGCGCACGAAGCGGCCGACGGCCTGGGCGAAGAACAGCGGGGTGGCGATCGTCGTGGCGTAGACGCCGACCGCGAGGCGCGGGACGTCGACGCCCTCACTGACCATGCGGACCGCGACCATCCACGGGTCGGTGCCGGCGGAGAACTCGGCGATCTTGGCGCTGGAGCCGGCCTCGTCCGAGAGCACGAGCGTGACGTCGGTGCCGGTCAGCTCCTTGAGCAGCCTGGCGTAGGCGCGGGCGGAGTTCTGGTCGCTCGCGATGACCAGCCCGCCGGCGTCGTGGATGTCGCGGCGCACCTCGACGAGGCGCTTGTGCGCGGCCTCGAGCACGGCCGGCACCCACGAGCCGTTCGGGTCGAGCGCGGTGCGGAGCGCCTGCGCCGTCTGGTCGCGCGTGAGCGGCTGGCCCAGCCGCGCGGAGACCTCGTCGCCGGCCCGCGTGCGCCACTGCATCTCGCCCGAGTACGCCATGAACAGCACGGGGCGGACGACGCCCTCCTTGAGCGCCTCTCCGTAGCCGTACGCGTAGTCGGCGACGCTGGAGATCGAGCCGTCGCCCATCGGCGCGTACGTCACGAACGGGATCGGGTTGTCGTCCGAGCGGAACGGCGTGCCGGTGAGCGCGAGGCGGCGGATGGCCGGCTCGCACGCCTCCTGGACCGCGTCGCCCCAGCTCAGGGCGTCGCCGGCGTGGTGGATCTCGTCGAGGATCACGAGGGTGCGGCTGCGCTCGATGCGCACGCGGTGGCCGACCGGGTTGGTGGCCAGGCCCGCGTAGGTCACGCAGTACCCGTCGAAGCGGGCGCCGAGCGCGCCGGTCAGGTTGGGCTCGAGCGCGATCCCCGAGCGTGCGGCCGACTGCGCCCACTGGCTCTTGAGGTGCTCGGTGGGCGTCACCACGACGACGCGCTCGACGACGCGCCGGTGCAGCAGGTCGGCGGCGATCGTCAGCGCGAACGTCGTCTTGCCGGCGCCGGGCGTGGCGACCGTGAGGAAGTCGGCCGGCTGCGTGCGGGCGTACTGCTCGAACGCCTCACGCTGCCAGGCCCGTAGAGACAGGCCCGAGCTCACTGGTCGGAGTCACTCCCGGACTCGTCGTCGCCGGGCTGGAAGTTCTCCCAGATGTCCTTGCACTCGGGGCAGACGGGGAAGCGCTGCGGGTCGCGGCTGGGGACCCACACCTTGCCGCACAGCGCGATCACGGGGGTGCCCATGACCATCGCCTCGGTCAGCTTGTCCTTCGGCACGTAGTGGCTGAAGCGCTCGTGATCGCCGTTGTCGAGGCGCTGCTCGGTGCGCTCGTCATGAACGGTCTGGGTGCCGCGGCCGAAGAATCCCACGTCCCCCATCGTAGGCGATGGCGACGACACCGCGGGCACGCGCCGACGTCTGCGCAGGTGCGTCCGGCGTGTCGCGCTCAGTTCATCGCCGGGTCGTCCGGGAGCGTCGCCCAGAACCGGATCTCGCCGCGCTGGCGACGCAGGACCTCGCTCCACAGCAGGTCCGGCGAGGGCGACATGAGGTCGCTCTCCTGAGCCGGCACGACGATCCACGCGCCCTCGGCGATCTCGACCTCGAGCTGGTCCGTGCTCCACCCCGCGTACCCCGCGAAGACCCGCAGGCCGAGGAACTCCCCGCCCTGCGGCTCGGGCCCGTCGAGGTCCACCAGGCCGACGCGGCCGCTCATCTGCCGCCAGCCGATCGGCCGCGACCCGACGTCGGTGACCACGCCCACCGCGAGCGCGGAGTCCATCGCCACGGGGCCGCCCTCGAACAGGCAGCCCGGCGCGTTGACCCACGCGGCCCAGCCGGGCAGCACCTCCTCGACCCCCGCCTCGGACGGGCGGTTGAGGATGACGCCGAGCGCCCCGTCCTCGTCGTGGTCGAGGACGTAGACGACACTGCGCCAGAACGGCCCGGCGCCGATCGCCGAGGTGGCGACCAGGAGCTGTCCTCGCACCGATGACATACCCCCATGATGCCGGACGTGACGGGGGCTACATCTAGACTGGCCGCCATGGCAGACGCCGGGCACACCGAGGAGTTCACCATCGATGTGCTCGCCGAGCGCGCCGGGATGACCGTGCGCAACGTGCGCGCCTACTCCACCCGCGGACTGATCGACCCGCCGCGCCTCGAGGGCCGCACGGGCTACTACACCGACGCCCACCTGCAGCGGCTCGTGCTGATCCGCACGCTGCTGGGCCGCGGCTTCACCCTGGCGGCCATCGAGGAGTCCATCCTCAAGTCCCCGTCGACCGCCGCGGGCGTCGCGCTGGACCTCATCAACATCTTCGAGGCCGAGTCCGACGAGGACCCCACCGAGCTCATCGACCGCGCCGAGCTGGCCTCGCTCGCGGGCGTCAACCCCGACCATGAGCTGCTGGCGCAGATGATCGAGCTGGGCCTGCTGGAGCAGGTCGACGAGAACACGGTCCGCATGCTGCAGCCGGGCGTCGTCCGGCCGGGCAGCGCCGCCGTCTCGCTGGGCCTGTCGCCCGACAGCGTGGTCGACATCGTCCCGCACATGCGCGACCACCTCGAGCAGATCTCGGACCGGTTCGTCCACCACGTCAGCCGCGACGTGGCGCAGCCGTTCCTCGACGCCGGCCTGCCCCCGGAGGAGTGGCCGGTCGTCTTCGAGAAGATCGACAAGCTCATCCCGATCGCCAGCCAGGTCGTGGTGGCGATGTTCCGCAGCGTGCTGCGCGAGGCCATCGAGGTCGAGATCGGTCACAAGCTCGAGGAGCTCGCGATCGAGCGCCCGGCCGAGTGACCGGGCGCAGGCTCACTTCGCGCTGACGGCTCCCTGGCCCTTGTTGACCAGCTCGATCCAGGTCTTGCCGCGGGGCAGCTTCAGCACCTGGCCGTCGGCGGTGCGCAGGACCACGGTGGAGGCGTTGTTCGCCTTGCTCCACGTGGCGTTGACGCGCGTGCCGCCCACCATGACGACGGCCTTGCCCTTCCCGGCGAACACAGTCTCGGGGACGGGGTTGCCGGCCGGGTCGGTGTAGCCGGCGTCCTTCTCGTCCGCCCACAGCACGACGAGGTTCCGCGCCCCGAACTCGCGGGCGCTCGTGCCGTTGGTGCGCTTCCACGCCTTCCCGTCGAACTTCCAGTTCGTGGTGTGCGAGCGCGAGAACGTCACGCTGGCCGAGGTCACCGCCGGGCCCTTCGGCGCGGCCGCGCCCGCAGCGGCCCACTGGAAGTACGGGCGGTCCGGACCGGCGTTCTTCGCGTCCTGGTTGAGCGTGGCGAGGTCGACGACCACGTTGTACGGCGCGTAGCCGTCGTCGCGCGAGAGGCCCTTCGAGCCGGCGTCCTGCGAGTGGATCTTCAGGCCGGCGTCCTTGATGCGCTTGATCGTGCGGCCCGCGCCGCCGGAGGCGACGATCTGGCCGCGCACGGGCTTGGCGATGCCGATGTCGGTGGCACGCATCGAGCGCACGTGGCCGACGTCCTTCGGCAGGCGCGAGTAGTACAGCGCGGCGAGGCGGGTGATGCCGCCCTCGACGGTCTGCTCGACGACGAGGTCGGCGCGGTCGACGGCGGTCTGCGGGGCGGACGCGGGCGTGTTGTCGATCTTGACGACGAAGACGGGGTTCTTCGGCGCCTGCTCCAGCGTGGCGCCGGTGAGCGGGTTGATCGCGGTGACCTGGGCGGCCGTCGTCCGGCCCGGCTCCTTCGGGGCGGCCTCCTTCTTCTCCTCGTCGGAGCACGCGCCCACGGTCAGCAGGAGGGCACAGGTCAGCGACAACATCCGCAACTTCATGGCGTCCAGCATGCCGGAGGGGTGGTGGGGCCTCTCGACCGGCGCGCCGGTGTCGGAGGTCGATGCCACGATGTATCCCATGGGTTTCGGCGAGGCCACGAGGACGTGGTTCCGTGAGTCGTTCACCGAGCCCACCCCGGCCCAGACCGGCGCGTGGGAGGCGATCGAGCGCGGCCGCCACACGCTCGTCGTGGCGCCCACCGGCTCGGGCAAGACGCTCGCCGCGTTCCTGTCCGCGATCGACGGGCTGCTGCACCGCGAGCCTCGCGAGGGCGCCGGGACCTCGGTGCTCTACGTCTCGCCGCTGAAGGCCCTCGCGGTCGACGTCGAGCGCAACCTGCGCTCGCCGCTCGTGGGCATCTCGGGCGTCGCCGCGCGCCTGGGCGAGGAGCTGGCGCCCGTGACGGTCGGCGTGCGCACCGGCGACACTCCCCCGTCCGAGCGCCGTCGCCTCCAGTCGCACCCGCCGGACGTGCTGATCACCACGCCCGAGTCCCTGTTCCTCGTGCTCACGTCGGCCGCGCGCGACATGCTGCGCGACGTCCACACCGTCATCGTCGACGAGGTCCACGCCGTCGCGGGCACCAAGCGCGGCGCCCACCTGGCCGTCTCGCTCGAGCGGCTCGACGACCTGCTCGAGACGCCCGCCCAGCGCATCGGCCTGTCCGCCACCGTCAGCCCGCACGACGAGGTCGCCCGCTTCCTCGGCGGCCGCGCGCCGGTCGAGGTCGTGGCGCCCGCCTCGCCGTCCCGGCTCGAGCTCTCGGTGCGGGTCCCGGTGGAGGACCTCACCGAGATGCCGCCGCGCCACGAGGGGCCCCGCGAGGGCAGCTCCGCCCGCTCGGTCGACGAGCCGCAGGAGGCCGGCGGCACGATCTGGCCGCACGTCGAGGAGGCGATCGTCGACGCGATCCAGAAGGCGCGCACCACGATCGTGTTCGCCAACAGCCGCGGCGTCGCCGAGCGCCTGACGCAGCGGCTCAACGAGGTCTGGGTCGAGCGGGAGACGGGCTACCGGCCCGAGCCGTCCACCCGCCAGCCGGCGCACCTCGGCGGCGGGTCCAACATCTCGCTCGGCGCCGAGCCGGTGCTGGCGCGGGCGCACCACGGCTCGGTCAGCAAGGAGCAGCGCGCGCTGATCGAGGACGACCTCAAGTCCGGGCGGCTCCGGTGCGTCGTGGCCACGTCCAGCCTCGAGCTCGGCATCGACATGGGCGCGGTCGACCTCGTCATCCAGGTGTCCGCGCCGCCGTCGGTCGCCTCGGGCCTGCAGCGCGTCGGCCGCGCCGGGCACCAGGTCGGCGAGGTCTCGCGCGGACTCGTCTTCCCCACGGGCCGCCACGACCTGCTGTCCACCACCGTCACGGTCGAGCGGATGACGCAGGGCCGCATCGAGCGGCTCGCCGTGCCCGCCAACCCGCTCGACGTCCTGGCCCAGCAGACCGTCGCGGCGTGCGCGCTCGAGCCGATCGACGTCGAGGCGTGGTTCGACACCGTCCGCCGCTCGGCCCCGTTCGCCACGCTCCCCCACTCGGCCTACGAGGCCACGCTCGACCTCATCGCGGGCCGGTACCCGTCCGACGAGTTCGCCGAGCTGCGGCCCCGCGCCGTCTGGGACCGCCAGGCCGGCACGCTCACCGGGCGTCCCGGCGCCCAGCGGCTGGCGGTCACCAGCGGCGGCACGATCCCCGACCGCGGCATGTTCTCGGTCGTCCTGGCCGGCGAGGAGGGCACCGCCGGCCGCCGCGTCGGCGAGCTCGACGAGGAGATGGTCTACGAGTCGCGCATCAACGACGTCATCGCGCTCGGCGCCACTAGCTGGCGCATCCTCGAGATCACCGCCGACCGCGTCATCGTGGTCCCGGCCTTCGGCCAGCCCGCCCGGCTGCCGTTCTGGCGCGGCGACGCCGTGGGCCGTCCGTACGAGCTGGGCGAGGCGATGGGCGCGTTCCTGCGCGAGCTGAGCGGGCTGTCCCCGGGCAAGCAGCGGGCCCGCGTCGAGGAGGTCGGCCTCGACCCGAATGCCGTGGGCAACCTGGCCGCGCTGATCTCCGAGCAGCGCGAGGCCACGCGTCACCTGCCCACCGACACCACGCTCGTCGTCGAGCGGTTCCGCGACGAGGTCGGCGACTGGCGACTCGTCCTGCTGTCGCCGTACGGGCGGGCCGTGCACGCGCCGTGGGCGCTCGTCGTCGGCCGGCGGATCGAGCAGCGGTACGGGGTCGACGGCGCCGTGGTGGCCTCCGACGACGGCATCGTCGCGCGCGTTCCCGACGTCACGGGCGAGCCGCCCGGCGGCGACCTGTTCGACCTCGACCCGGACGACCTCGAGGCCGAGGTCACCGAGCTGGTGGGCGGCTCCGCCCTGTTCGCCGCGCGGTTCCGCGAGTGCGCCGCGCGCGCCCTGCTGCTGCCGCGGCGCAATCCCGGCGCGCGCGCTCCCCTGTGGCAGCAGCGTCGCCGCGCCGCGATGCTGCTCGACGTCGCCCGCAAGTACCCCGAGTTCCCGATCCTGTTGGAGACGGCGCGCGAGGTCCTGCAGGACGTCTACGACCTGCCGGCGCTCGTGACGCTCGCGCGCCGCCTCCGCTCGCGCGAGGTCGCCCTCGTGGAGGTGGGCACCGAGTCGGCCTCGCCCTTCTCGCAGCGGCTGCTGTTCGGGTACGTGGGCGCGTTCCTCTACGACGGCGACCTGCCACTGGCCGAGCGCCGGGCCGCCGCGCTGACCCTCGACCCCGAGCTGCTGGGGCAGCTGCTCGGCCGGGCGGACCTGCGCGAGCTGCTCGACCCCGAGGTCGTCACCCAGACCGAGCTCGAGCTGCAGCGGCTCGTCCCCGAGCGGCACGCCAAGGACATCGAGGGCGTCGCCGACCTGCTGCGCCTCGTCGGCCCGCTCACGCTCGGCGAGGTCGCCGAGCGCACGCGCGAGGACTCGCGGCACGAGGTCGGCCCGTGGCTCGCCGAGCTGCGCGAGGCCCGGCGCGCGATCGAGGTCCAAGTCGGTGGCGAGGCCCGCTGGGCGGCGATCGAGGACGCCGGCCGGTTGCGCGAGGCGCTCGGCACCGCGCTGCCGCTGGGCATCGCCGAGGCCCACCTGGCCGCCGGCAACGACCCCCTCGGCGACCTCGTCGCCCGGTTCGCGCGCACCCACGGACCGTTCACCACCGAGCAGGTCGCGTCCCGGCTCGCGCTCGGTGCCGCCGTCGTGCGCGACGCCCTCCAGCGGCTGTCCGAGTCGGGGCGGGTCACGAAGGGCGAGTTCCTGCCGGTCGCGTCCGGCGACACCGAGTGGGTCGACGCCGAGGTGCTGCGCCGCCTGCGCAACCGGTCGCTGGCCGCGGCGCGCAAGCAGGTCGAGCCCGTCGATCCCGCCGCCTTCGCGCGGTTCCTGCCCGCCTGGCAGAACGTCGGCTCGCGCCTGCGTGGTGCCGACGGCGTCCTCACGGTCGTCGAGCAGCTCGCCGGCGCCGCCCTGCCGGCCAGCGCGTGGGAGTCGCTCGTGCTGCCCGCGCGAGTCACCGACTACTCCCCCGGCATGCTCGACGAGCTGACCGCCGCGGGCGAGGTCACGTGGACGGGCGCCGGCAGCCTGCCGGGCCGCGACGGCTGGATCCGGCTGCTGCCCGGCGACATGCCCTGGCCCGCCGGCGAGGCCCCCACCGAGGCCGCCCACCAGCGCCTGCTCGAGCTGCTGAGCGACTCGGGTGCCTGGCTGTTCTCCGAGCTGTCCTCGCGAGTGGAGGCCGACGACCGCGAGGGCCTCGTCGAGGCGCTGTGGGACCTGGTCTGGGCCGGTCACGTCAGCAACGACACGTTCGCACCGGTCCGCAGCCTGGTCTCCGGCGGCGGCGCGCACCGCACCAAGCGGCAGGCGCCGCGTGCGCGGATGACCAGCCGGATGCGATCGCCGCGGCCCGTCGTCCCGCCGATCGTCTCCGGACGCTGGTTCGCCGTCGGTGACGGCGCCGAGACCACCGCCGAGCACGTCGCGCGCGCCGAGGTCCTGCTCAACCGGTACGGCGTCGTCACGCGCGGCTCGGTCCAGGCCGAGCAGACCCCGGGAGGCTTCGCCGCGACCTACCGCGTGCTGCGCGAGATGGAGCAGACCGGCTCCGCGCTGCGCGGGTACTTCGTCGACTCGCTCGGCGCGGCGCAGTTCGCGGGCCAGGGCGTCGTCGACCGGCTGCGCTCCTTCGTGCGCGACGAGGACGAGCCCGCGGACACCCCGGCCGTCACGCTCGCGGCCACCGATCCGGCCAACCCGTTCGGCGCGGCGCTCGGCTGGCCGGACCGCGCCTCTGACGGCCACCGTCCAGCCCGCAAGGCGGGCTCCCTCGTCGTCATCCACGACGGTCGCGCCGTCGTGTACCTCGAGCGGGGCGGCAAGTCCGCCCTGACGTTCACGGACGACCCGCGCGCGCTCGCCGCCGCGGCCGAGTCGCTGGTCGCCACCGTGCGGCGCGGCCGGCTGGGCCGCCTCACCGTCCAGACCGCCGACGGCGAGCCGGTCGCCTCGACGCCGCTCGGCGAGGCGCTCGCCGCCGCCGGGTTCGAGGCCCACCTGAAGGGACTGCGCCTCGATGCCTGAGGGCGACACCGTCTGGCGCTCGGCGCACCACCTGCACGAGGCCCTCGCCGGCCGCGTCCTGACCTCCACGGAGTTCCGCGTCCCGAAGTTCGCCACGGTCGAGCTCGCCGGCGAGACGGTGCAGGAGGTCGTCAGCCGCGGCAAGCACCTGCTCGTGCGCACCGAGAGCCACTCCGTCCACTCGCACCTGAGGATGGAGGGCTCCTGGCACCTCTACAGGCCCGAGACGATGCGCCGCGGGAGGATCCGCCGCCCCGCACACACGATCCGCGCGATCCTGCGCACGGACGAGTGGATCGCCGTCGGCTTCGATCTCGGGATCGTCGAGGTGCTGCCCCTCGCGGCCGAGGACACCGCCGTGGGCCACCTCGGTCCCGATCCGCTGGACCCGGACTTCGACCGCGACCTCGCCCTGGCGAACCTCGGGAACGAGCCCGACGTGCCGGTCTTCGTCGCCCTGCTCGACCAGCGCAAGGTCGCCGGCTTCGGCAACGAGTACGCCAACGAGCTGTGCTACCTCGCCCGGCTCGATCCGCGCACGCCCGCCGGCGACGCCCCGCTCGGGCCGATCCTCGACCGCGGCGTGAAGCTGATCCGTGCCAACCGCGACCGCGTCGAGCGCACCTTCACCGGCACCACGCGCCCCGGCCAGATGACGTGGGTCTTCGGCCGCGAGCACCGCCCCTGCCGCCGCTGCGGCACCACGATCCGCGAGATCTCCCTCGGACGCACCCCCACCCAGGAGCGCCGCGTCTACTGGTGCCCCACCTGCCAACCCGCGTTCGGCGGGCGCGATCGGTAGCGGCGCGGGGCCTCAGGTGTGCAGGAGAGCCGCGGCGTACTGGGCGAGGGC
Organism: Aeromicrobium jepli; assembly: GCF_047246605.1. Lineage (NCBI taxonomy): Bacteria > Bacillati > Actinomycetota > Actinomycetes > Propionibacteriales > Nocardioidaceae > Aeromicrobium > Aeromicrobium jepli. Next base: position 646,739 of record NZ_JBFOKO010000001.1, on the reverse strand, counting down.
GGGGGCCATCTGGATGCCGTACCCGGCCTGGCCGACGTACCAGAAGTAGCCGTCGGCCTTGGCGTCCCAGCGGGCCACCGGGTTGCCGTCGGGAGCGAAGGTGCGCAGGCCGGCCCAGGCGGTGCTGACGCTGCGCAGGCCGAGGGTCGTGACCTCGTTGACCGCCTCGATGGCGCGCGCGATCTCGAGCTCGTCGGGCTTGGGGTCGCCGGGCTCGTGCAGCGTCGCGTCCTGCGGCGAGCACAGCACCGAGGCGCCCTCGGCCTTGAAGTAGAAGCCGTCGTCGATGCCGGCCGTGAACGGCACCCCCTCGAGGGAGGCCTTGGTCGGCGACTGGAAGATCGTGCGGCGGCGCGGCTCGAGGCGCAGCCGCTCGGCACCGAACATCGCTCCCACGACGTCGCCCCACGCGCCCGCCGCGTTGACGACGACGTCGGCGCGGTACGTCGCGCCGTCGGTCGTGGTCAGCACCCACTCCGTGCCCTCGCGCAGCGCCGACGCGACCCGCGCGGACGTGACGACCTGCCCGCCGCGAGCCCGGAACGCCCGCGTGTAGGCGTGGTGCAGGCCCATGACGTCGAGGTCGAGCGCCGTCTCGTCCCACGCCGCGATCCGGACCTCGCCCGGCCGGAGCACGGGGCACAGCCGCTCGGCCTCCGCCCCGTCGACCAGCTGGGCCTGCGTCTCGTCGGCGAGCCGGCGCACGTCGTCGTCGCGCCCGTTCACGCCGACCCACAGGCACGACATCGGCGCGGCCACCGGGCCGTCGACGTCGAACGGCGGGTCGATCAGGAACTCGCGGCTCGCGGTCGTGAACTCGCGCACGATCGGCGGGCCGTAGCTGCCGATCCACGTCGCGGCCGAGCGGCCCGTCGTGTGCACCGCGAGGGACCGCTCCCCCTCCAGGACCAGGACCTCGCGGTCGGCGGCCAGCTCGTACGCGAGGGCGACTCCCGAGATCCCGCCGCCGATGACGATGACGTCCATCGACCCATCATGCCCCGGAAACCTCAGGTGTCACGGCTGAACGAGGTCAGGCCCCTCCGGACCGGGCCGGCAGGTCCGCGCGGCGCACCCAGATCATGTCCTCGTCGATGTCGGTGTGCCTGGCGTCCCACGCGTCGAGGAACCAGTTCTGCCGGATCTTCCACGGGTGCTTGCCGCCGGACCGCGGCAGCAGGTCATCGGCGCGCGCGATGTAGCCCGCCTCGAGGTCGAGGATGCGCGAGTCCTCGCCGAAGTCCGCGCGGGGGTCGGGCATGCCGTACGCGTACCCCTGCCGCTCGAGGTGGTTGAGGTACTCCGCGACGTACTTCCACGTCAGGTCGGCGCGCAGCGTCCACGACGCGTTGGTGTAGCCCACGCACCACGCCAGGTTGGGCACGCCGCTGAACATCTGGCCCTTGTACGTGTAGAGCTCGTGCGGATCGACCTTGGTCCCGTCGATCGTGAGGTCGATCTGGCCCAGGGCGACGAGCTTGAGGCCCGTGGCCGTGACGACGACGTCGGCGTCGAGGTGGCGGCCCGAGACGAGCGAGATCCCGGTCGGGGTGAACGAGGCGATCCGGTCGGTGACGATCTCGGACCGGCCGGACCGCACCGACTCGTAGAGGTCGCCGCCGGGCACGACGCACAGGCGCTGGTCCCACGGCTTGTACGGCGGCGTGATCGTGGCCCGGTCCACGTTGGGCATCGCCTTGCCGCTCAGGCCCAGCAGGATGCGCCGGGCCGCCTTCGGGAACGCCCGGCAGAACAGGTAGAACGCGACGGTCGCCACCGCGTGGCCCAGCCGCGACACGTCGTGGACCAGCTGGTTCGGCAGCACCTTGCGCGCGGCGATCGCGAGCGGGTCGGTGGCGGGCTGGCTCAGCACGTAGGTCGGCGTGCGCTGCAGCATCGTGACCTTCGCGGCCTCGCGCGCGAGCGACGGCAGCAGGGTGATCGCGGTGGCGCCCGAGCCGATCACCACCACCTCCTTGCCGGCGTGGTCGAGGCCCTCGGGCCAGAACTGCGGGTGGACGACCTCGCCCTCGAACGACTCCAGGCCCGGGAAGTCGGGCGTGTAGCCCTCCTCGTAGGAGTAGTAGCCGCTGCACAGGTACAGGAACGAGGCCGTGACGACCTCGGTCGAGCCGTCCGCGAGGGTGCTCGTGACGGTCCACGTCGCGTCCTGGCTCGACCACTCCGCCGAGTCCACGCGGCGGCCGAACCGGATCCTCTCGCCGATCCCGTGCTTGGCCGCCGTGTCGACGAGGTACTGCCGGATGTCCGCCCCGTCCGCGATCGACGCAGGATGCGTCCACGGCTCGAACGGGTACGCCAGCGTGTACATGTCCGAGTCCGAGCGCACGCCCGGGTACCGGAACAGGTCCCACGTGCCGCCGATCGCGTCGCGCTGCTCGAGGATCGTGTAGGTCCGCCCGGGGGCGCGCTCCTGGAGTCGGTACGCGGCACCGATGCCGGACAGGCCGGCACCGACGATGAGGACGTCGACGTGGTCGCTCATGCTCACACTCCTATGTGACATTGGTAATGTCACATTAACAGGACCTGTGGCTCACGTCACTGCTTTGGGACGGGCCTGCTTCACTCAGGGCGTAGACCACCACCGGACTAGGATTTTGCGCATGACCGCAGTCGCCGCCGACACGCCGCCGGCCCCGCTCGAGGACGAGCCCCGCTCCGACCGGGGCCTGGGCGCCTTCCTGATCGTCACCAGCGCCATCGCCCTGTGGGCGTCGCTCACGCTGACCTACGACAAGATCGCCCTGCTCAAGGGTCAGATCGAGGGCACCGCCGAGCCGCTCGGCTGCGACCTCTCGGCCTTCGTCAGCTGCAGCAGCGTCGTGACGTCCGACCAGTCCGAGGCGTTCGGCTTCCCCAACACGTTCATCGGCGTCGTCGCGTTCTCCGTCGTGCTGACGCTCGGCGTGGTGCTGGCCACGGGCGTCTCGCTCCCTCGCTGGATGTGGGGCGGCCTGCAGGCCGGCGTGATCTTCGGCATCGGCTTCGTGACGTGGCTGCAGTACCAGGCCATCTTCGAGATCGGCAAGCTCTGCCCCTGGTGCATGGTCGTGTGGGCCATGATGATCCCGATGTTCGTCGTGGTGACCGCGCGCTTCACCGGCAGCCGATTCCTCAGGAACTGGACCGTGCTGATCTCCGCGCTGTGGATCATCGCCGTCGTCGCCACGATCTGGTTCCAGTTCGGCGAGAGCCTCTGGGCCTGACGGCCGGAACGACGGAGGGGCCCGGCTGGTGATCCAGCCGGGCCCCTTCGCGTCTGACTACCTCTTCGAGATCCGCTTGTACGAGGAGTACCGCGAGAGCGTCGTGTAGCCGGACTTGTAGCCGATCACCCGCACGCGGATCTTCTTGTTGCGGTACTTCTTCGGGACCTTGTACGAGGACTTGGTCGCGCCGCGGATCGCCTTCGTTCCGAGGTACCACTGGTACCGCAGCGTGACCGGGCTCGGTCGCCACGAGCCACTGACCCGCAGCGTCCTGCCGGCCTTCAGGGTGCCGGTGATGCGTGGCGTGGTCGCCGTGAGCGTTCCCCTGGCGATGATCGCGCTCGTCGTCGACACCGTCTGCGTCAGGTACATGCTCTTCTTGCCGGTCACCTCGAGCGTGAGGCGCTTGCCCGCGGCCGAGGCCGGGATCGTGAGATAGCTGTAGCGGCTCAGCAGCACGCCGTTGAGCTTCCACTGGTACGTGTAGGACGCCGACGGCAGCCAGCTGCCCGGTGCAGCGTTGACCCGCTGGCCGACCTTGAGCGACCCCGTGATCGAGGGCCGTCCGGCGATGAACCGGCGGATGTCGATGTCGATCGGCGCACTCATCCGCTCCTGCGTCCGGTAGTTGGTCAGCGAGCCGGTGACCTTGACCGAGACGCTCTTGCCGCGCTCGGCATCCGACGGCGTGAACGTGGAGCGCGTCGCACCCAGGATCTCATTGCCGTCGGCGTACCACTTGTAGCTGAAGCCCGGCATGGGATCCCACACGCCGCGGTCGACGCTCAGGGACGATCCCACGAGGCCGTCACCGATGATCGTCGGGTCGCCGCTGACCGTGAAGTCCTTGAGCCCGACGACGACCGGGTCGCTCACCCGCGTCGTGTCGGTGTACCCGGTGGCCTTTCCGGTCACCTCGACCGTGAGCTCGCGTCCCGCCTGCGCGGAGGTGAGCGTGTAGAGAGAGCGCGTGGCGCCCGAGATCGGCTCGCCGTCGAGCAGCCACTGGTACACGAAGGTCGTGGGCGTCGGGCTCCACGTGCCCGTGATCGCCTGGACCTGGTTGCCGGCCAACGGGGTGCCGCCGATGGTCGGCCGTGGGGCGTTGAAGCTCTGCAGCGTCACCAGGATCGGGTCGCTCTGCTGCGTCACCGACCGGTAGCCGGCGCGCGTGCCCGTGACGGCCAACCGGACCTGGCGGTTCACCTGCGACGCGGTCGGCGTGTACGTCACCTTCGTCGCCCCCGTGATCGGCGCACCGTCGGCGTACCACTGGTAGCTCAGCGCGACCGGATCCGGACCCCACGTTCCGGGGACTCCGGTGAGGATCTCGTTCGCGCGCCCCGTGCCCGTGACCCGCGGTGTCGGCGTGGCCGTCAGCTCGAGGAGCTGGACCGCGCTCGTCTCGGGGCTGAACTTCGGCAGGGCGTCGAAGTTGAGGCGCTGGGCCGTGACCCGCACGGCGAGCTTCTTGCCCGCCTGGTCCGACGTGACCCTGAACGTCTGTGCGGTCTCGCCACTGATGGGTCGGTCGTCGGCGTACCACTGGTACTCGAACGTGTCCGGCCGGGGCGTGAAGACGCCGTTGGTCGCGGTCAGGCTGTCGTTGACCTTGATGACGTCGGGGTCCCCGGTCTTGGTGATCGTCGGGGCGAGCTCGCTGGTGAACACACCCTTCTGGATCGGCAGGGTCAGGGCCTGTGACCAGTTGTTCGGGCTCGGGAACGTCTCGGTGCGGTACCCGTCCTTCACGCCGGTGACGAGCACCATGAGGCACTTGCCCTCGTCCTCGACCGTGGGCGAGTACGACTGCCGGTCCGCGTCAGGGATGGCGGTGGCCGCATTGGGCATTTGCGTGCACGCGCCGCGATACCAGCGGAACCGCAGGTCGACCTCGCCGTTCGGGAACCAGCTGTTGTCGGCCGCGTCGTACCGCTCGATCTCGTCGGTCTCGGGGAACAGGTCGACGGTCAGGATGTTGTGCATCCCGCGGTGACCCACGATCGTGAAGGCGCGCGTCGGGTACAGGCCCGTCTCGGCGCTCGCCGAGCCCGAGCACACCGGCGCGATGCGCACGCGATCGACCATGAGGGCCGAGTCCAACGAGTCGTTGTTCGCGTCGGACAGGGCGAGCGTCACGACGTCGGTCTCACCGTCAGGGTTGTCGGTGAGCGGCACCTCCATCGTCTCGACCGAGGTGAAGTTGTCGAACGGCGTCACGGCCGCCAGCATCGGGGCGTCCGCGTCGTCGGGCTGGCGCTCGAACTCCTCGTCGATCTGGTGCCAGTAGTCGATCTTGTTGACCTCGAAGCCGACCGGCTTCGCCGCGAGGTTCTGCTGCTCGAAGTAGCGCGGGCCCGGGTTCATCGCGTACTGCTTCGACGAGCCGTTCAGGGTCAGCGACGCGTTGTCCGACGGCGCTGAGGGCAGGAACGTGTGCACGCGCTCCTCGGTGGCCATCGCGACGTCCACGAGGAGGCATGACCCGCTCACCGACGGGTCGACCGTGAACGTCAGGCTCGCCGTGTCGCGCGCGCCGCCGTGGCTCGTGCTGGCTTGCAGGCCCGGCAGGTCCATGTTGAACAGGTCGTTCGCCTTGCCCGTCGACATGACCGCGTAGGACGAGCTGCCCCGGCGCGGGAAGTCGTTGAACCGGCGGGTCGAGGTGCCGATCATCTGGTCCGGTGCCGTGCCGCCCTTGGCGACGGTGACGCCCGCAGGCAGGTCCAGCGCCTCGGATACGTTGCCCTGCAGGTCGACGTCGGTGACGTCGGCACTGGCCGTCGGCGCGACGAGGCCGAGCAGGCCGCCGGCCAGTGCCGTGGCCAGCACGGGCCTGAGGTAGTGGTGCTTCACGGAGATTCCCCTCTGATGTCCGAGAACGACGCAACGGCAGCGAGCCCGCGCCGGTCACGCTCCCTTGAACTGCCCGATGGCCGCGATGATGGCCGGACCGATGACGATGATGAACAGGACCGGCAGGATCGTGCCCATCAGGGGCAGCAGCATCTTGACCGGGATCTGGTTGGCGACGCCCTCGGCGCGCAGACGACGGGTGGTGCGCATGTCGTTCGCCTGGTCGCGCACGATCTCGGAGACCGGCACGCCGAACTCCTCGCCCTGCAGGATCGAGCGGACGAACTTGCGCAGCTCGTCGACGTCGGTGCGCGCCACGAGCGCCTCGTAGGCCTCGCGTCGCGGCAGGCCCAGGCTGATGTCCTGGACGGTGCGGACGATCTCGTCCGCGAGCGGCCCCGAGCCAGTCTGGCCCGACCGGGCGAGCGCGTTCTCGAAGCTCGTGCCGGACTCGATCGAGATCGTGATCTGGTCGAGAAGGTCCGGCAGCGCGTACTGGATCTCCTCCTGGCGGCGCACGGCCTTGCCGTTGAGGATGATGTCCGGCGCGAGGTACCCCAGCACCGGCGCACCGACGAGGAAGATGAGGCCGATGAGGCCGCCCTGGCTGTTGAACGTCATCCAGCCCAGGCCGAGCCCGGCGATGCCGAAGATGACCTTCTGCAGCAGGATCTTGGCGACGCTCGTGCCGTCGGGCCGGCCCGCGAGCATGTAGTTGCGCTCGGCCTTGGCGATCATCGAGGCGGGCGTGAGACGGAACCCCAGCGCGGAGCGGTCGTCCTGCTGCGACTGCTTGGCCGAGCCGGCGACGACGACCTCGGACTCGGTCAGCTCGCGCAGGCGGGCGGCGGCCGCGGACTCGCTGCGGCCGAAGATCCCGAGCGCCTTGAACAGGCAGGCCAGGGCGCCGAAGATCGCGATGATTCCGATGAGCAGCATCACAGCTTCACCTTCGTGATCGACCGCAGCCACAGGCCGCCCAGCACGTAGAACACCAGGCTGATGATCATGCAGATCTTGCCGGCGCCCGTCGTGAACAGCGGCGCCATGTAGTCGGGGTTGATGACCAGGAACAGCACGCCGACGCCCACGGGCAGGCCCATGAGGATGACGGCGGAGGCCTTGCCCTCGGCCGCGAGCGACTCGACCTTCTGGCGCAGCTCGTTGCGCTGCGAGATCGTGTCGGTGACGCGGTCGAGGATCTCGCTCAGGCGACCGCCCGACTCGCGCTGGATCGCCACGGCCTCCGTGACCCACAGGAAGTCGTCGCTCTCCATGCGGGCGGCGGTGTCCTTCATGCCGTCGATGAGGTCGCGGCCCAGGCGCGTCTCGTTGACGATGCGCGCGATCTCCTCCCCCATCGGGGCGTCCATCTCGGCGGCGACGCTGCCGAGGGCGTTGGGGACGTTCATGCCCGACTTCAGCGCCGAGCTCAGCAGCGTCATGGTCTCGGCCATCTGCTGGTTGAACTTGGCGCGGCGCCGGCTGGTCTTGAGGCCGACGTACATCTTCACGCTGAGCGGTGCGACCAGCATGACGATCACGGCGAAGAAGAACGAGCCCGTCAGGGCCAGCGTGCCGCCGAACGCGACGAAGGCGATGAGCAGCGTCGTGGCGACGACGGACGTGACGCTCGACGTGATGCCCGCGAGCTCGAGCTCCTCCTCCTCGAAGGGGCGGATGCCGAGCGTGCGAAGGACGCGGTCGATGAGGTCGTAGATCGGGGTCTGCGCCGTGCCCCGCGTGGCCTCGGTCGCGGCCGTCTCGGCCTTCATCTGCTCGGACCGCAGGTCCGCCAGCTCGGGCTCGAGCAGGAAGTAGGCGAACAGGGCGACGGCCACGAGGATCGCGACGGAGCCCAGGACGAGCATGTTCATCGGGCTCCCCCGGATCGCGAGGCCAGCAGGTGGGGCGGCACCTTGACGCCGCGCTCCTCCAGCAGGTCGATCATCGTGGCGCCGTCGCCCACCGCCTGGACGGTGCCGCGCGGGTGGCCGTCCTCGTCGTAGCCGGCGCCGAAGTCGAAGCGGTACAGGTCGTTCAGGACCGGCTCGTCGTTCTCGATGCCGCGCAGCTCGGTGACGTGCGTGATGCGGCGCGAGCCGTCGCGCAGGCGGGTGATCTGGACGATGAGGTCGACGGCCGAGCCGATCTGCTCACGGATGGCGCGCAGGGGCAGGTCCATGCCGGCCATGAGCACGAGGGTCTCCAGACGCGCGATGCAGTCGCGCGGGGAGTTGGCGTGCAGGGTCGAGATCGAGCCGTCGTGGCCCGTGTTCATGGCCTGCAGCATGTCGAGCGCCTCGCCCGACCGGCACTCGCCGATGACGACGCGGTCGGGGCGCATGCGCAGGGAGTTCTTGACCAGGTCGCGGATCGTGACCTCGCCGCGGCCCTCGATGTTCGCCGGGCGCGCCTCCAGCTGCACGACGTGCGCCTGCTGCAGCTTGAGCTCGATCGCGTCCTCGATCGTGACGATGCGCTCGTCCTCGGGGATGAACGACGAGAGCACGTTGAGCAGCGTCGTCTTGCCGGTGCCGGTGCCGCCGGAGACGAGGATGTTGAGGCGGCCGCGGACGCACAGCTCGAGCAGCTCGGCCAGCTCGGGGCTGAGCGAGCCGTAGTTGATCAGGTCCTGGATACTGAGCGCCTTCTTGGCGAACTTGCGGATCGTCAGCGAGGAGCCGCGGACGGCCAGCGGCGGGATGACGGCGTTGACACGCGACCCGTCGGCGAGGCGGGCGTCCACGAGCGGCGACGACTCGTCGATGCGACGACCGACCTTGCCGACGATGCGCTCGATGACGCGGCGCAGCTGGTCCTCGGAGCTGAAGGTCTCGTCGGCCAGGGTCAGCTTGCCCTTGCGCTCGACGAAGATCTGGCTCGGGTGGTTGACCATGATCTCGCTGACGTCGTCATCGTCGAGCAGGCGCTGGATCGGGCCGAGGCCGAGCGCGTCGTCCTCGATCTCGCGGGTCAGCGCGGCGCGCTCGGAGGCGCCCAGCTGGACGTGCTCCTCCTGCAGGATCAGCTCGAGCTCGGAGCGGACGAAGTCGCGCAGCTGCAGGTCGGTCAGCGAGGCGTCGTTGATGCGCGAGCCGATGCGGCGGAAGAGCGACTCGACGGAGCGCTTCTTGAGGTCGTCGAGGACGGCGGAGCGCTGCAGCACGGTCGTGGGGCGGCTGCCGACCTCGGTCTGCTTCTCGGCGGCCAGGAGCCGGTCGGTGATGCTCATTCGTCCCTCCTGAACAGTCCGCTGCGGCGACGGGACTGGCCCTCGCCGCGCAGCTTGGCGACCAGCGAGTCGACGGCGCCGGACAGCTCGGCCGACCGCTTGGCCTGGGCCAGCGGCTTGCCGGTGTTGACCGAGAGCGCGATGTCGACCGAGCGGGCGATCGACACGTCCACCGGCATGCGCATGGCCTGGGAGATGTCGTGCAGCTCCAAGCCCGTGCCCGACTCGGTCATGTTCACGACCAGGTGGCGGTTGCGCGGCAGCAGGTCGATGCGGTCGAGCAGGTCGACGGCCCGGCGCAGCGCCTTGACGCTGGAGACGTCCATCGTGGTCACGAGGATCACGTCGGTGGCGACCTCGAGGGCCGCCATCGTCTCGTCGGTCAGGCCGGAGCCGGTGTCGATGACGACGTACGAGTACTCCTTGGAGAGCTGGCGCAGCAGGTCGCTCTCCTGGACGGGGGTGATCTTCTCCAGCGCGGCGGGCGACTCGGACGCGGCCAGGACGAGCAGCTTCTCGTCGAACGCGTTCAGCAGGCCCTTCACGACCAGCGGCGGGTGGACGCCGTTCTGGGTGAAGGCGTCCTCGAGGGTGTGCTGGGCGTTGATGTTCAGCACGCTGCCGACGTCGCCGAACTGGGAGTCGAAGTCGACGATGACGGCGTCGAGCGGCGCGCGGCGCGAGAGCGTGATGGCGAGGTTCGTGCTGATCGTGGTCTTGCCGACGCCGCCCTTGGGCGACATCACCACGACGACGCGGTGCTCCTCGGGATCGACGGGCCGGACGGGCGCCTGCGGCACGACCGCGGCGGTCGACGACGGCGCGACGGCGGCCGGCGCCGACGTGCCCGAGACGTGACGGCCCAGCAGCCGCTCGATCTCCAGGTCGGACGCGATCGCCGAGACGGCCTCGACGACGCCGCACTGGCGCTGCTCGGTCGACAGCGGCTCGGGCGACTCGCGCACGAGGACGACGGGCACGCCGCCCTGGTGGTCGTGGACGATGTCGGCGAGGTCGAGCGCCTGGTCGTCATCCACGTCCTCGCCGATCACGACGAGGTCGATCGCGCGCATGTTCGCGAGCATGGAGCTGAGGGCATGCTCGGTGAAGGTCGGCCGGAGGCCGACGACCTGACGGTCCGCGACGCGCCGGAGGCGGCCCGCGAAGGGGCTGGCCTCGGTGATGACGACGATGATGCTCACTTGACGAGAGACCCCGCTTCGATGCTGGACGCACCATCACGGGACGTCTCGTCGTTCTGTACGGCGAGCCGGACCTGGCCGAACTGGGCTGCGGTGGCGATCTGGGTCGCCTGTTGGGTGTTGACCGCGAGGGTGACGACCATCGTGCCGTCCTCCTTCTTCTCGACGTCGGTGACCAGGATGTTCTGCGCGAACATCCGGCCACGCTTGTTGTCGCCGTCCTCCACGAGTCCGATGACACCGACCTTCACGCCGTTGTCGACGCGCTCGGAGACGCCGGCGGCGGCGTCGACGAGGACGGCCACCTCCTGCAGCCCGGCGGGCACGGTGACGTCGGCGGCGGCCTTGGCCCCCTCCTTGTCGAAGCGGTCCTTGATCAGCTGCTCGCCCGCGATGAGCTTGACGACCGTCTTGAGGCCGTCGATCTCCTTGAGATCGCGGATCGTGTTCTTGGCGACGGCGGCGTTGGGGATGCTCACCTGCTCGACGTTGTCCTTGACCGTCGCGGAGTCGGAGTTCGCGTCGATGTCGGTCGCGACGCGCCACACCTTGACCATCTCGGCACCGTCGTACGCCGCGTTACGGGCACCCACCGCGTACGCGACGACGGCACCGATGCCGATGATCGCCAGCACGGCGGCGGCGATGGCGGCGATGACGCGAGAGTTCATGAGATCGATTCCTCCAGGTAGGGGTGCGTCAGCGGACGAGCTTCACGCGGGTCAGGCCCAGGTCGGGGGCGTTGCCGCTCAGACCGGAGTCGGGGTTGTCGTAGCTCGTGCCGTACTCGGTGAAGTTGTTGAACAGGGCGCCCTCGGTGGACCGGACGAACTGGCCACGGACGCCGGCGCAGGTGCCGCCCCACGTGATGTTGCCCAGGCCGGACTGGATGTAGAAGCCGAACGAGCAGCTGTTCGAGGTCCCGATCGAGCTCGCGCTGGGCTGCGTGCCGAAGTAGATGCTGGGGTACGTCAGCCACTTGTCGATCTTGAACGGCGCGAAGCCGATCACGACGAGGCGGCTCGTGTACGACACCGCGCCCCAGAAGATGCTCTTCTTCTCCAGGGCGTAGATCGGGAACATCACGATCGAGCCGGGGCCGACGCCGGAGAGCTTCTGCGTCATGCACGAGTCCCAGCCGAAGAGCGTCCAGTCGTCGAGCACGTCGCGGTAGAGGTCCCACAGGCTCGCCGAGTAGTTGCAGTTGTTCGTGATGCCGGGGAAGACCGAGCTGGTGAACCACATGGCGCGGCCGAAGCTCGTGTACCCGGTGCCCGATCCCTTGCGGCCGTAGACCGTGGGCGCCGTGGCGCCCGTGCCCGGGCAGCTGGTCTCGGTCGCGGAGTGGCGCGCCCACAGGAACGACTTCATCGCGCCGGGGCCGCCGGCGGACGGCTGGGCGCCCAGCCAGTCGCAGTACGGCAGGCCGATGGGGATCAGCCCGGCGCCCTTGAGCGGCACGGACTTCCAGTTGACCGTGGCCTCGGCGCGGACGGTGCTGCTCGAGTCGCCCAGGACCCGCGCGAAGGTGTGCGAGACGTTCTTCGAGACGCGGACGGTGGCCTTGCCGTCGTCGTAGGACGGGTTCTTCGCGACGCCGTCCTTCAGCGTCTGGACCGTGGCGGAGGCGCCGGCGTTCTGCTGGGCGTACCAGGTGCTGGTGCTCGTGCTGCAGCCCGACTTCTTCAGGGAGCACTCGTTGCCCAGGGCGAGCGCGGCGGTGTCGGCGGCGTTCTGGACGCTGGCCTTCTGGTCCGACGCGACGGCGAAGTCCACCGAGACGGCGGCCATGCCCAGCAGGGCGACCATCGAGACCGCGACGAGGACGACGGTCGCACCGCGCTCCCGGCGGCGCAGGCCGAGGCGGCGCTCGGGGCGCGGGCGACGGGACTTCAGCTGCATTGCGCCACTCCTCTCACGCGGTACGTGAAGCTGTTGCCGAACAGGCCCGTGATCGACGCGCGCGTCACCGTCGAGGTGATCGTGACCGAGGCGCCGACGTTGCTCGCGGTGCAGTCCACGGACTTGGTGACGGTCGCGGTGGGCGCCAGGCCGGTGACGTTGGCCCGGGCGACGTTCCAGTTGCGGTCGATCGCGTAGCTGCGGGCGGCGACGCTCGTGGCGTTGTTGAGCTGGGTGCGGAAGTTGAACGCCATCCCGAACTCGACGATGCCGATGATCACCGTCATGAGGATCGGGACGATGAGTGCGAACTCCACGGCCGCGGCACCACGCTCGCGTCGATCGCGCGGGCGTCGTGTCCAGGTCGTGAGGTGCAGCATCACGTCTTCCCTCCCTCAAAGGACGTCGTGGTGGTGGGGCGTCGTCGCCCCGGGGCGGGTGTGCCGCGTCGCATCCCGGCGACGCGGCACACCCCGGTGGTTCGTGCGAACCGCTCGGATCAGAGGCCGAGCTCGCCGCCCAGGCCCTCCCAGAAGCCGGTGAGCGCGTCGCCGAAGACGCCGATGGCCGCGACGATCGCGACGGCGATGCCGGCGATGATGAGCGCGTACTCGGTGGCCGTGGCGCCCTTCTCCTCGCGGTCGGCGACGAAGGCGGACAGGAAGCTGAAGATCTGCAGCATGGGTTTTCTCCTCAAGGTGTGGTGGCGAGCTCGCATACTGCGAAGTCCCGATGTGAAAACGCTAAGCCGTGGGTCCCCTGGTGAGCGAGGGGAATCTGTGAAAAATGACACAGAAGAGAGAAAATGGTCCCAAGGAACTAGTGAGTCACATGTGACGAAAGATATCTGACCGCTACAGGACTCGGAACATCAGAGGACGTTCGCGAAGCCGAGCCAGTTCGTCGCGAGCGAATCGCCGAACATCACGACCAGGACGACGATCCCGATCGCCACTCCGCTGATGAGCAGGGCGTACTCCGTGGCGCTCGTGCCACGCTCCATCCGGCGGGCCTGCGCCCACGTCCTCCACCACGTCATGACGGCTCCTCGACTGATGTCACCGTGGGACGGAAGGGTCTCTGGTGACTCGCGAGTTCAAAGTAGGGCATCTGACCGGAATTGGTGGGCGGATCGGCCAGATCCGCGCCTGCTCCTGACGCTGTCCGCGAGGACCGGCAGACTGGCCCCATGACCAACTCGAGCGATTCCGCCGTGGCCGTCTACCTCGACTTCGACAACATCGTCATCTCCCGGTACGACCAGGTGCACGGCAAGCAGTCCTTCTGGAAGGACCGCGACGCCGGGTTCGACGAGGCCCGGCTCAAGGCCGCCGAGATCGACGTCCACGCGATCCTCGACTACGCCTCCTCCTTCGGCCGCCTCGCACTGACCCGCGCCTACGCGGACTGGTCCATGCCCTTCAACGTCCGCTACAAGAAGCAGCTCGTCGACCGCGCGATCGACCTCGTCCAGCTGTTCCCCGCCTCCGGCTCCAAGAACGGCGCCGACATCCGCCTGGCCGTCGACGCCCTCGAGGACATGGCGCGCATGCCGCAGGTCGGCACCGTCGTGCTGGCCGCCGGCGACTCCGACTACATCCCGCTCGCCCAGCGGCTCAAGCGCATGGGCCGCTACGTCGTGGCCGTCGGCGTCGCCGGCGCCACCAGCCGCTCCCTCGCCGCCGCGTGCGACGAGCTGCTCACCTACGACAACCTGCCGGGCCTGGCCCAGACCGGCGACGAGGTCGAGGCCGCCTCGCCCCCGCCGGCGAAGAAGACCACGCGCAAGCCCGCGAAGAAGGCCAAGGCCGCTCCCGAGCCCGAGGCCGACCCGGACCCGAAGCCCGCCCTCAAGCCCGTCTTCGTCGCCGCCGTCCCCGACCCCGACGACGAGCACGACGACGAGCGCGCCCTCGCCCGCCAGGCCACCCGCCTGCTGCTGCGCGCGATGCGCCTGCTCGGCGAGAAGGACACCGACGACGAGTGGGTGCACTCCGGCACGGTCAAGAACCAGATGAAGCGCATGGACTCCTCGTTCAACGAGAAGGAGCTGGGCTACAAGTCGTTCACGGACTTCCTCCGGTCCCGCAACCACGCGGTCGAGGTCGACGAGGAGGGCCAGAGCCGCAAGGTGCGCCTGCGGACGGGGCACTGATTCGCCTTCCGTGGCCCCACCCCGTAAGGTGGGAGTCGTTGCATGGCATGACTCAGCAGATTGATGGTCGAGCCCTCGGGCTTATCGGTTCTCTCTTTGGTTGAAGTGACGCGTGACATTTCCAGCCGCACGCGATTCACGAGTGCGCACAACTCCCAAGGAGACAACATGGCTACCGGAACTGTGAAGTGGTTCAACGCTGAGAAGGGCTTCGGCTTCATCGCCCCCGACGACGGCGGCGAGGACCTGTTCGCGCACTTCAGCGAGATCCAGGGCTCGGGCTACCGTTCGCTCGAGGACAACCAGAAGGTCGAGTTCGAGGTCACGCAGGGCCAGAAGGGCCTGCAGGCCGCCAAGATCCGCGCGATCTGAGCTCTCGCAACACGAGAACTCCTCGAAAGCCCCCGCTTCGGCGGGGGCTTTCGCCTTTTCCGGGTGCCCCGGACCGGATGTGTAGCGCAGTCCACCCGGATCCGGCCCGTCAGGGCGATCTCGGGTGGCGACCGCTACACATCTCGCGCGCGGAGGCGCTGGCCGTCGCGGCCGGCCTCGGCTCCGAGCGTCGCAAGCTGCTCCTCGACATCGGGTGCGTTGTGGTGACTGAGGTGCACGGCGACGACCCGCGTCGCCTCGTCGACCGCGCCCGTCGCACGCAGTGCCGCGACCGAGGCTCCGAACCCGCCCAGGTCCAAGTGTCGCTCCCCCGCGAGGTCGGACCGCGCGCCGAACGTCTGCTCCAGCAGCACGAGGTCGAGGCGCTCGCGACCGATCTGCTCCAAGGCTCCCTGCGCCCACGGCCCCGTGTCGCACGCGTAGAGCAGCGACCCGATGCCGTCGACGCGGTAGAGCACCGCCTCGCCGAGGGCCTCGTGCGCCGCCCTGACCACCGTCACGTCGTGCGACGGCGTCGTGAGCCGGTCCCCCGCCGTGACCTCGACGAGCGCGACCGCCGTCTGACCCGGGGCGAGCCAGTCGCGGCAGCGCTCGATCGCCGGCGCGGGACCGAGGACCGTCAGCGGCCGGTCGCTCACCCAGCTGCGGTGCAGCAGGAACGCCGGATCGAGGTGATCGCTGTGCGCGTGCGAGACCAGCACGGTGTCGACGTCCACGAGGTCGGCGCCGGCCCGCAGCGCCTGGCGTGCGGCCTCGGGTCCGGGATCGATCCAGATCCGCCCGTCGACCAGGACGCTCGTGGGCGTGCGCAGCTCGCCGCGCTCGCGCATCGTCACACACGACTCGCACCGGCAGAACGGCGACGGCCACCCGTCGGCGGCGCCGGTGCCCAGCAGCAGGACGTCCATCAGTCGTGCGCGGGCGCCTGCCCCCGCAGCCCCGGCGAGCACATGACCTTCTCGGGCGTGATCGCGATGACGACGCGGCGCGGGTTCTCCTTCGGCTGGCGGTAGCGCTCGGCGTAGAGCCGCTCGGCCAGCGCGACGGACTCGCGGTCACGCAGGATCTCGGCGGTGCCGGCGATGCTGACCCACTGCGGGCCGGCCACCTGCGCCACGGTGGCACGCGGGTCGCGCTCGACGTTGCGGACCTTCTGGCTGCCGTCCATCGTCGTGATCCGCACGATGCCCTCGAACACCGTGAACCCGACGGCGACGACGTGGATCCGTCCGCTCGGGCCCATCGTGGACAGCGTCGCGAGGTGGCGATCGGTGAGGAAGTCGCCCTCGGGGAGCCAGACGTCGGTCATGCGCCCATCATCGGCGACGCGGCCCTGACGCGACCGCTGGGGGCCGCTCGTAGAGTGGCGGGCGTGTCGCACTCCCCCGCCGCCCTGTCCTGCCCGCTCGACCTGGCGCACGGCCCGCAGTGGCCGAACCGCTGGACGCTCGCTCCGCTGACGAACAAGCAGAGCCACGCCGACGGGACGCTCTCGGACGACGAGTACGCCTGGCTCGTCGCCCGCGCCCGCGGCGGCTTCGGCCTCGTCATGACGTGCGCCGCGTACGTCTCGCCCGAGGGCCAGGCCTGGGCCGGCCAGCTGGGCATCAGCGACGACCGCCACGACGACGGGCTGCGCCGCCTGGCGGACGGCATCCGCGACGCCGGCGCGGTCTCGTCGATCCAGCTGCACCACGGTGGCATGCGCGCCGACGCCGAGGTCACGGGACGGCCGACCGTCGCGCCCTGGGCCGACGCGACGCGTGGGGTCGAGGAGCTCTCGACGGCCGACGTCCACCGCGTCATCGACGACTTCGTCCGGGCGGCGGTCCGCGCCGAGCGTGCCGGGTTCGACGGGGTCGAGGTCCACGGCGCGCACGGCTACGTGCTGTGCCAGTTCCTCGACGCGCGCAAGAACCACCGCACGGACGAGTTCGGCGGCTCGGCCGAGAACCGCAGCCGGGCGCTGCGCGAGGTCACCCGCGGCATCCGCGCTGCGACCGGAGCCGACTTCCAGGTGGGCGTGCGCGTCTCGCCCGAGGGCTACGGCGTCTCGATCGACGACGCCACGACGCTCGTGTCGCAGCTGCTCGCGTCCGGCGACGCCGACTACGTCGACCTGTCGATGTGGGACGTCGCGAAGGCGCCGCGCGACACGTCGCTCGACGGCCTGCTGATCGAGCGCTTCATGGACCTGCCGCGGCACGGCACGCGGCTGGGCGTCGCCGGCAAGATCCTGTCGGCGCAGGACGCGGCGTGGTGCCTCGAGCAGGGCGCCGACTTCGTCACCGTCGGCACGGCCGCGATCATCCACCACGACTTCCCGCGCCGCGTCGCGGACGCGCACGACTTCGTGAGCGAGCCGCAGCCGTTCCCCCGCGCCCGGCTCGAGGCCGAGCACGTCGGCCCGGTGTTCATCGACTACCTGGCCGACAACTGGGACGACTTCGTCGCCTGAGCCTCAGCCCAGCCGCTGGGCCAGCGCGACGGTGATGCCGTCGGGGCCACGGACGTAGGCCATCCGCCAGACGTCCTCGTACTCGCCGATCCCGCCGACGAGCCCGTACCCGGCCTCGGCGAGCTCGGCGACGACCGCGGCCAGGTCGTCGACCTGGAACGCGACGCTGCGCAGCCCCAGCTCGTTGGCCATGGCGTCCGGCGAGCCCGGCTCGTGGTCGGGCCGGTGGAAGCTGGAGAGCTCGACCCACGTGCCGCCGCCCGGCGCCCGCAGGCCCACGATCGTGGTGTGCGCGCCGGCGATCCCGGTGACGGTGTCGATGAACTCTCCCGCGACGTCGGTCCGCTGGTCGACCTCGAGCCCGATCCGGACGAAGAAGTCCGTGGCGCGCTCCAGGTCCGAGACCGTGATCCCGACGTGGTCGAAGGCGGTGACGTGTCCCATGACGCCATCGTCCTCCGAGGACGCGCACGTGCCCAGGTACGACCAGAGCCGCCCCGCTGGTGCGGGGCGGCTCTGTCCATGAGGGCTGGTGGAGCTGCCGGGAATCGAACCCGGGTCCTATGACGCTGAACCAAGACTTCTCCGGGTGCAGTCCGTCTGGCGCTTTTCTCGGCCCCGGTGCTCGGACGAACGCGTCACCGACAGGCTCAGTAGCGGAGAAGTCCCGATCTGACCTCGCTACACGGTCAGACCAGCAAGTCCTCTAGATGAGATGGACGATCCGGGACGAGGACGCTCCCGGGTCCACCCTTCGCAGGTCGCTGTCAGGCAGCGAGGGCGAAGTCAGTGCGCTTGGAATCGGCACTTATGGGTTTGCAACGAACGTTTGAGAGATGACGTTGCCTTCTCTACCCGCTTCTCTTGGATCGAACGACCACAGTCGAAACCGATCAGCCCCTCTGGAATTGTCAATGCACTCATTCTAACCGGGCCCGGGTCGGGTTTGTTCCCCGCGACCGGGAATCGATCTAGCGTGGGCTCGTGAGGGTCGGGGATCTGGACGTGCTGGAGCTCGCCGACGTCGACGCCTGGGACGCGTGGCTGACCGAGCACCATGCCGACACGGCCGAGGCGTGGCTGCGCGTGCGGCGCAAGAGCGCCGGCATCGCGCTGGTCGAGTTCGGCGACGCGCTCGAGTGCGCCCTGTGCCACGGATGGATCGACAGCATGGGCCGGTCGCTCGACGAGGTCTCGCGGCTGCAGCGGTTCTCGCCGCGGCGTCCGCGCAGCCCGTGGTCGCAGGTCAACGTGGCGAAGGTCGAGGCGCTCATCGCCGCCGGCCGGATGCGGCCGGGCGGCATGGCCGAGGTCGAGGCGGCACGCGCGGACGGGCGCTGGGCCGCGGCGTACCCGAGCCAGTCGCAGGCCACGGTGCCCGAGGACCTCGCTCAGGCGCTGGCCGCCGTTCCGCGAGCGGCCGAGGCGTTCGGCCGGCTCAGCCGGTCGGAGCAGTACGCCCTGATGCTGCCGGTCTACAAGGCGCTGACCGAGGCCGGGCGCGCCCGGGTCGTGGCGCGCGTCGTCGCGAAGCTCTCGGGCTGACGCCGAGTGGCGCAAACCGGGGTCGCGAGTGGCGCAGAAGTGCCCGCCACTCGGCGAGTGGCGGGCAGATCTGCGCCACTCGCGGTCAGGGCGGGCGGTCAGGGCGTGACGTCGAACAGGGCGGCGCCGTTGTGCCACAGGACGGCGCGCATCCAGTCGTCGCCGAGGCCGAGGCGGTCGAGCGCCTCGACCTGGTGCGCGTACGGGTACGGGATGTTCGGGAAGTCCGACCCGAAGACGATCCGGTCCTGCAGGCGCAGCAGCCGCTGCGGGTCGACCGGCGGCGGCTCGGCGAAGAAGTCCACGAACGTCATCGTCGTGTCCAGCCGCATCGCCGGGTACCGCTCGGCGAGGTCGCAGAACGCGTCGATCTCGGGCATGCCCAGGTGCGCGATGACGAGGGGCAGCTCGGGGAAGCGCTCCATGACGTGCGCGACGCCCTGCGGGCCGGTGTGGGGACCGGGCATCGGGCCCGAGCCGGCGTGCAGCACGATCGGCACCTGCGACTCCTGGCACGCGGCCCACACCGGGTCCAGCAGCGGGTCGTCGGCGGCGAACTCGCCGACCTGCAGGTGCGCCTTGAACACGCGCACACCGTCGGCGATCGCCTTCGGGACGTACTGCGCCGCCTCCGGCTCGGGGAAGAACGTCGCCGACCGGACCGAGTCGGGCACGCGCTCGGCGAACCCGGCCAGCCAGTCGTTCATGAACTCCGCGATGCCCGGCTTGTGCGCGTAGGACAGCGCCGTGAAGCGGCGCACGCCCAGGGCGCGCAGCGTCTCGACGCGCTCCTCGTCGCTCGTGCGGTAGTGGATCGGCCACGGCCGGCCCAGCTTCGGCCCGGCCGCGTCGAAGTACGCCCACACCTTCGCCAGCACCTGAGGCGCCATGAAGTGCACGTGCACGTCCACGATGCCGGGCACGCCGAGTCGCTCGAGGTACGCCCCGAGCTCGGCGTCCTGCCAGGTCATATGCCCTTGAGCCGGCGGCCGACCTCGCGCTCGGCGTCGCGGGACGCCTGACGCTCGGCGATCGCGTGGCGCTTGTCGTAGGCCTTCTTGCCGCGGGCGAGGGCGATCTCGACCTTGGCGCGGCCGTCCTTGAAGTACAGGCTCAGCGGGATGATCGTGAGGCCCTTGGACTGGGTGCGGTGCTCGATCTTCTCGATCTCGTGCCGGTTCAGCAGCAGCTTGCGGCGCCGGCGCGTCTCGTGGTTGGTCCACGTGCCGTTGTCGTACTGCGGGATGTGCACCTGCAGCAGCCACGCCTCGCCGCGGTCGATCTCACCGAAGCCGTCGACGAGCGAGGCGCGCCCCTGGCGCAGCGACTTGACCTCGGTTCCGGTCAGCACGAGACCGGCCTCGAACGTGTCCTCGATGTGGTAGTCGTGCCGCGCCTTCTTGTTCTGGGCGATCAGCTTGCGACCGGTCTCCTTGGCCATTCGACCATTCTGACAGGTCAGAGCCAGTTCATCGGCTGCGTGGTGCGCCCGTTGGCCAGAACCATGAAGTGCAGGTGGCACCCGGTCGAGTAGCCCGTCGATCCGACGTACCCGATGACTTGGCCGCGCTTGACCCGCGCACCCGTGCTCACGGCGTACCGCGAGAGGTGGTTGTAGGTCGTGATGACGCTGACGCCGCGCTTGACCCCGTTGTTGAGGATCACGCGGTTGCCGTACGCGCCGTTGTAGTACTGGGACACGATCGTGCCGCCCGCGGCCGCGCGGATCGGGGTGCCGCAGCCGACACCGAAGTCGGTGCCGTCGTGCAGCTTGTACACGCCGGTGATCGGGTGACGTCGCATGCCGTACGGCGAGGTGATGGGCCCGTTGACCGGCCAGCTCAGGGCGCCGCCGGAGTCACCGGTCGTGCCGCCGCCACCGCCGCCACCGCCGCCGCCCTTCTTCTTGCGCTTCTTGCGGGCGGCCTCGAGCTCCTTGCGGACGATCTCGGCCATCTGGTTCTCGAGGGCGACGCGCTCGGCCTCCCACTGCGCCAGCAGCCTCTGGTCCTCGGCGAGCGCCTTGTCGGCGGTCCGCTTCGCGCCCGTGCGCGCCGTGACGAGCTGCGCCACCGAGGCGGCCTGCTGCTCGGCCTGGGCGGTCAGCGCCTGCATCTGGACGACGATCGCCTCGGCCTTCTGCTTCTGTGCCGCGACCTCGTCGCGCAGGTCCTCGACCTTGTCGCGCTCGATCTCGAGCATGACCTCGGACGCGGCCAGCTCCTGCATGACCGCGATCTGGGCGTCGCCGATCGAGGTGCTGACGCTCATCTGCTCGGAGAACTGCGCCGGGTCGGCGCCGCGCAGCAGGTCGCCGAACGCCTTGAGCCCCGTGTCGCCGGCCATGACGGACTCGACGGCGAACGACTCGACGGCGCCGCGCGAGGACTTCAGCTCGCGCTCGGCCTTCTCCAGCTTGGCCTCCGCGGCGGCCAGCTCGGCCTCGGCCCTCTGCAACGCGGCACGCAGGCGCGCGTCCTCCGCCTGCGCCACGGCGAGCCGGCCGCGCGTGCGGCCGAGCTTGGTCTGGGCGTCCGCGAGCCGCGACTCGGCGCGGTCGAGCGCGGCCTTCGCGTCGCGGGCGGCCTTCGTGGACTCCTGGACCTCGTCCCGGGCGGCGTCGAGCTTCTTCTTGTTCTCGCGCTGCTCGCGCTTGACGTCGTCCTTCTCGTCACCGAACGTGGGCGCGCTCAGTCCCGCCAACAGCATGACGCTGAGGGCGATCGCGAGCAGCGGCTTGCGCAATCTCGTCATGGCCTCGAATCCGGGGAAGTGTCCGTCGGGACGGAATCGTGCGGTGTGACCCTGTGACTCTACGGCAGAGGTTGAGGGTTTCGCCGCTTCCGCGTCGAGGCCGCGCGTGTCGGCCGGCTCAGACGTCGAGGTACTTGCGCGTCATGACGAACGTCGGCACGAGCGCCAGCAGCAGCGCCAGGACGGTCGTCATGCCCATGACGACGAACGCGTCCTCCCAGCGGACCCACGTGGTGATCCGGCCGAGCGTGTCGCGCAGGTAGCCGTAGACGACGAAGTGCATGAACGCCGCCAGCCCCGCCGCCGCGAGCGCCGCCGAGACCAGCGCCGCGACGAGCGACTCCAGCACGAACGGGGCCTGGATGTGCCAGCTGGAGGCGCCGACGAGGCGCATGATGCCGATCTCGCGGCGGCGCGCGAACGCCGTCATGCGGATCGTGTTGGAGACCTGCAGGATCGCCGCGATGATCAGCAGGCCGGCCGTGACGAGCGCCGCCCACTGCATCTTGTCGAGCATCTCGAACAGCGGCCCGAGCAGGTCGCGCAGCGAGTTCACGTTGCCGACGCCGTCCATGCCCGAGACCTCGCTCACGACGCCGTCGAACTGCTGCGGGTCCTTGAGCGTCACGAAGTACGACTCGGGGAACGAGTCGACGCCGAGCGTCTCGAGCTGCTTGCGGCCCGTGTCGGTCTGGCCGAGCAGCTCACGCGCCTGGGCGAAGTTCTCCTCGGGGCTGCGGACGTCGACGCCCTTGACCTCGGGGTTGTCCTCCAGGGCCGTGCGGACGGCTGCCTTCTGCTCGTCGGTGGCGGCGCCGCCGACGCACGTCGCCGCCGGGGAGTTCTTGGTGCACAGGTTGACCTGCAGCTGCAGCCGGTCGCCGAAGTACTGCTCGGTGCGCTCGGCCTGCGACTGGATCAGCAGGCCCAGGGACGCGAGCAGCAGCGACACGCTCATCGTGACGACCAACGAGATCGTCATGGAGGTGTTGCGGGTCAGGCTGGCACGCAGTTCGGTGAGGATCGCTCGCATGGGTCTCAGTTCTGGTAGCCGTAGATGCCGCGGGCCTCGTCGCGCACGACGCGGCCCTCGTCGAGCTCGATGACGCGCTTGCGCATCTGGTCGACGATCGAGGAGTCGTGGGTCGCCATGAGGACGGTCGTGTCCTCGCGGTTGATGCGGTCGAGCAGCTTCATGATGCCCACGCTGGTGCTCGGGTCGAGGTTGCCGGTCGGCTCGTCCGCGATGAGGATCATCGGCCGGTTGACGTAGGCACGCGCGATCGCGACGCGCTGCTGCTCGCCGCCGGACAGCTCGTCGGGGCGGCGGTGGCCCTTGCCGTCGAGGCCGACCAGGTCCAGGGTCTCGGGCACGAGTCGCTTGATCTCGTCGCGCGGCTTGCCGATGACCTCGAGCGCGTACGCGACGTTCTCGAAGACGGTCTTGTTCGGCAGCAGGCGGAAGTCCTGGAAGACCGTGCCGAGCTGGCGGCGCAGCTTGGGCACCTTCCAGCTGGACAGCTTGTTGATCTCCTTGCCCGCGACGAAGACGTGGCCCGAGGTGGGGCGGGTCTCGCGCAGGATGAGGCGCAGGAAGGTCGACTTGCCCGATCCCGAGGCGCCGACCAGGAACACGAACTCGCCCTTCGTGATCTCCAGGTCGAGCCGGTCGAGCGCAGCGCGCTTCTGTCCGGGATAGGTCTTGGTGACCTTGTCGAAGCGAATCACCCGATCGAGTGTAGGTGCGTGACCTGAGGATTCCCGGAAGCACCGGGACCCGTTTCCCGTGAGGCCCGCCTCATCGCCGCGGCCCCTCCCCCGCGCCCGGTCGCGGCGTCATGAGCGCGGACTATGGTGAACGACATGCGGCCCGACCTGCGCGACGCCTCGATGCTGCTCGCGCGTGGCGACGACCTCGACGCGCTCGTGCGCGAGGCCGGCCGGATCCGCGATGAGGGACTGGCCCGCGCGGGCCGCCCGGGCGTCATCACGTGGTCGCGCAAGGTGTTCGTCCCCGTCACCACGCTGTGCCGCGATCGCTGCCACTACTGCGTCTTCGTCGACACCCCCGGCAAGCTCGAGCGCAAGGGCATCGCGCCCTACCTGTCCGAGGAGCAGGTGCTGGCCACCGCGCATCAGGGCGCCGCGCTGGGCTGCAAGGAGGCGCTGCTGACGCTCGGCGACCGGCCCGAGGACCGGTGGGACGTCGCCCGCGAGTGGCTCGACGCGCACGGCTTCGCCTCGACGCTGGACTACGTCGGCCACCTCGCCCGTCGCATCACCGCCGAGACCGGACTGCTCGCGCACCTCAACCCCGGCGTCATGACGTTCGACGAGCTGCAGCGCCTGCGGCCCACCGCGCCGTCGATGGGCATGATGCTCGAGACCACCAGCCGGCGGCTGTTCACCGAGCCCGGCGAGGCCCACTTCGGCTCGCCCGACAAGGACCCCGCGCTGCGGCTGCAGGTGCTCGAGGACGCCGGGCGGCTGCGCATCCCGTTCACGACCGGCCTGCTCGTGGGCATCGGCGAGACCGTCGAGGAGCGCTTCGACACGATCCTCGCCCTGCGCGACCTGTCGCAGCGGCACGGCAGCGTGCAGGAGGTGATCGTGCAGAACTTCCGCGCCAAGCCCGCCACCGCGATGCAGGCGTCCGACGACGCCGAGGCCGACGCTTTCATCGCCGCCGTCGCCACGGCGCGCATCGTGCTGGGCCCCGACGCGCGCATCCAGGCCCCGCCCAACCTGTCCGACCCGGCCGAGCTCGGCCGCCTCGTGGCCGCCGGCATCGACGACTGGGGCGGCGTCAGCCCGCTCACGGCCGACCACGTCAACCCCGAGCGGCCGTGGCCCCAGGTCGACCAGCTCGCCGAGGCCACCCGCGCCGCCGGCTACACGCTGCGCGAGCGCCTCACCGTGCACCCGCACTACATCCGCGACCGCGACGAGTGGATCGACCCGGGGCTGCACGACGCCGTCCTCGCGCTGGCCGACGACGCCGGACTGGCCGCGGGAGATGACGTTCCCGGGATGGCCTCGGCCGGGACGCCCCGCAGGCGTCACTCCCCGCGCCTCGAGGACGACCCGGCGGGGCTCACGGACGACGAGTACGTGCGGCTGCTGGGCTCGACCGGGCGCGACCTCGACCGGCTGGCCGGGCTCGCCGACGAGCTGCGCCGCTCCGTCGTCGGCTCCACGGTCTCGCTCGTGCAGAACCGCAACCTGGGCTCGGACCGGGTCACCGATCCCACGCTCGTCGCCGAGGTGGCGCGCGACGCGGTCGACCTCGGCGCGACCGAGCTGTGCATCCAGGGCACCGCCCCGGCCGACGCGCCCGACGACGTCTACGAGCAGGTCGCCCGCGCCGTGCGCGGGGCCGCGCCCGACCTGCACCTGCACGCGTTCCGTCCCGCCGACGTCGTCGACGGGGCGCACCGCACGGGCCGCACCCTGCGCGAGCAGTACGCCGCGCTCGTCGCGGCCGGCGTCGACACCGTCCCCGGCACGGGCGTCAAGGTCTTCGACGAGGACCACCGGGCCCGCCACTTCCCCGCCGACCTGCCGGTCGCCCGGTGGGAGGAGGCGCTGCGCGCCGCCCACGGTCTCGGCCTGCGGTCCACGTCGGTCCTGTTCTACGGCCACGGCGAGACGCCCGGCCAGGTCGTCGCCCACCTGCGCAAGCTCCTGCAGATCCAGGCCGACACGGGTGGCTTCACCGAGCTCGTGCCGATGGCGTTCCCGGGCGGCAGCCACACCGACGACCAGCACCGCGCCGTCCACGCCGTCGCACGGCTCATGCTGCACGGCTCGATCGGCCACGTGCAGGCCGCCTGGACGCGACTCGGCGTCGAGGGCGCCACGATGGTGCTCCGCTCGGGTGCCGACGACCTCGGCGGCACCCTCTACGACGGCCGGGTCCTGCCCGAGGCGGGCGTCGAGTTCGGCCACGAGCTCACCGTCCCCGTCGCCGAGCGGATCGCGAAGGCCCTGGGCCGGCAGCTGCGCCTGCGCACCACCACGTACGGGGTGCCCGGGTGACGGCCGTGCGGGTCGCCGTGGTCGGCGCGGGCTTCGCCGGCGTCGCGATGGCCCGGCGGCTGGCCGCCGCGGCCGAGTCCTTCGTCGTGCTGGAGCGCCGCCCCGGCATCGGCGGCACGTGGCACGACAACCGCTACCCCGGCGTCGCGTGCGACGTGCCCGCGCACCTGTACGGCTACTCCGACATCGCGCACCCCGGCTTCAGCCGCGTGTTCGCGCCCGGCGCCGAGATCCTCGAGTACCTCCAAGACGCCGCGGCTCCCGTGGCCGACCGGATCATGCTGTCCACCGAGCTCGAGGACGCGCGCTGGGACGGCTCGGGTTGGCAGATCACCACGTCCCGCGGGGCGCTGCGGGCCGAGGTCCTCGTGATGGCCGCGGGCCGGCTCACCGAGCCGCGCCTGCCCGACGTCCCCGGCTCGTTCGACGGACCGGTCGTGCACACCGCGCGGTGGCGCGACGACGTCGCGATCGACGGTGCCCGCGTCGCGGTCGTGGGCACGGGGGCCTCCGGCGTCCAGGTCGTGCCCGAGCTCGCCCGCCGCGCCGACTCCGTCGTCGTGCTGCAGCGCAGTGCGCCGTTCATCATGCCCAAGGGCGACCGCGCCTACGCCGACGCCGAGATCGCCCTGTTCGAGCAGCAGCCCGAGCGGCTCGACGACCTGCGCGACTCGCTCATGCGCGAGACCGAGGAGGTCTTCGACCAGCGCGCCGGCGCCGGCCGCGGCGCCGCCCGTGAGCGGGCGCTCGCCCACCTGGCCGAGCGCGTCCCCGATCCGGTCCTGCGCGCGGCGCTCACCCCCGACCACGAGTTCGGCTGCAAGCGCGTGCTGTTCAGCGACGACTACTACGACGCCCTGCGGATGCCGCACGTCCGGCTCGTCCCCGCCGCGCTCACGGCCTACGAGCCGGGTGCCGTCGTCGCTGCGGACGGCTCGCGCCACGAGATCGACGTCGTCGTCGCCGCCACCGGGTTCCACACGACGCGCCAGCCGTTCGCCTCGCGCATCACCGGGCGCGACGGCCTGATCCTGGCCCAGCACTGGCGCGACGGCATGCGCGCGTTCGCGTCCACCGCCGTGCACGGCTTCCCCAACCTCTTCGTGCTCGACGGGCCCAACGCCACGCTCGCGCACAACTCCGCCGTGCTGATGATCGAGGCCCAGGCCGACTACGTGGCCTCCGCGCTGCCGTGGACCACGCGCGGCCCGCTCGAGGTCTCCGCGCAGGCCGAGCAGGCCTACGTCGACGAGATCCAGCAGCGCAGCGGCGTGTGGACCTCCGGCTGCCACAACTGGTACGTCGACGAGCGGTCCGGCCGCCAGGTGCTGCTGTGGCCGGGCAAGGCGCAGGAGTTCCGCGACCGCTTCGGCCACTTCGACCCGGCCCCGTTCGGTCTCGTGGAGTCCGCCGGTGCCTGAGCCCCGCGACTGGACCGTCGTGATCCCGGTCAAGCCGCCCGAGGTGGGCAAGACGCGGCTGACGGTCGAGGGCGTCGATCGCGTCGCCCTGGCCCGTGCCGTCGCGCTGGACACGATCGAGGCCGCCGCCGCGGTCGCGCGCGTGGTCGTCGTGACGGCCGATCCCGGCCTCGTCGACGTCGCGGGGGTCGAGGTGGTTCCCGAGGCGGCGCCGCGCGGCATCGCCGCCGCCGTGCAGGACGGACTGCGTCACGCCGCCACCGAGGGACGCGCCGTGCTGCTCGGCGATGTGCCGGGACTGGACCCCGCGGACCTGGCCGAGGCGCTGCGGCTGGCCGGCGCGGTGCGGCTGGGCGCCGTGCCCGACGCGGAAGGGCTCGGCACCACGCTGGTCACGTCGCTCGAGGGCGACCTGCCGGCGGCGTTCGGACCGGGGTCGTGGGCGCGTCACCTGGCCGCGGGCTTCGTGCCGCTCGCCGTCCCCGAGTCGTCGACGCTGCGCCGCGACGTGGACCGGCCCGAGCACCTCGACGGCCCGCTCGGCCCGCGCACGACCGCCGTGCTGGGGCGCTGAGCCTCAGCGCTGGGTGAAGTCGAGGCCGTCGCCCTCGGAGACCAGCGTGTCGCCCTCGACCACGTACTCGGTCGGCAGCTCGATCGGCTCGCCGCCGTCGTCCTCGCACGCGACGCCGTCGTCGTTGGGCGCGAGCTCGACCCGGCCGCCGCGCAGCTGCCAGCGTCCCAGCAGCTCGGCGCACTCGTCGGTGGCCGCGTACGTGTTGTCGTCCGACAGCGTCAGCACCACGCGCCGGCCGGTCGACGGCCACGGCTCCTTCGAGACCCACGCGCCCAGCAACGGCAGCGTGTCCTCGGGGCCGCCGGTGTAGGTCGAGCGCTCCGGTGCCGGATCCGAGTCGGACGGCTCGTCCGCGCAGGCGGACAGCAGCGTGAGCGACAGCAGGACCCCCAGGAGCGCGCGCATGCCGCCACCGTAGCCACCCGGTGGTCGCGCGAGCCCCCGGGTGGTTGAGCAGCACGCGACGAAGGAGCGGCGTATCGAAACCACCGCCCTCAGGCGTGATCTCGATACACCGTCTCGCTGCGCTCGCCGGCACTCGATCACCGGGGTGTGCGGCACGCGAGGGCCTCGGATCCCCGGCGAGGTCGGAGCGGGGAACGCGGGGCGGTCAGGCCAGGGCGGCGCGGGCGAGGGCGGCGGAGCGCTCGAGGTCGCTCATCCAGAGTGGCTCGACGCGGACGTCCCAGCCCTCGTCGCGCAGGCCGGCCGCGAGCGTGGCGTCCTCCTCGGCGAGCATCCAGGTGTCGAGCACTCCCCCGTCGGCGCGCCGGCCGTAGTGGCGCGCGACGGCGTCCGCGGCGGTCTCGACGCCGATCGCCGACAGGCACGCGTCGGCCATGCCGCGCACCACGCGGCCGCCGATGATCGGCGAGACCCCCACGACCCGGCGCGCGTTGGCCAGCGCCTCCCGGATCCCCGGCACGGCGAGGATCGGCCCGATCGAGACGACGGGGTTCGACGGCGCGATCAGCACCACGTCGGCGCCCTCGATCGCCTCGACGACACCCGGCGCGGGCCCGGCGTCCTGGATGCCCTCGTTCTGGAACTCGACGGCGCGGAGGGCGGCGCGGTGCCGGGTCCACCACTCCTGGAAGTGCAGCCGCGAGCCGTCCTCGACCACGACGTGCGTGTCGACCTCGGCGTCCGTCATGGGCAGCAGGCGCACGCCGATCGGCCAGCGCGCGGCCAGCCGCTCCGCGATCTGCGTGTACGTGAGCCCGTCGCGCAGCCAGCCGGTCCGGGCCAGGTGGGTGCCGAGGTCGAGGTCGCCGAGCGTGAACCATGGCCAGCCGGAGCCCCACTCGCGCAGCTCGGCGCTGACGCGCTCGGTCTCGCCAGCGCGGCCCCAGCCGCGCTCGGTGTCGTTGACGCCCGCCAGCGCGTAGAGGATCGAGTCGATGTCGGGCTGCAGCCGCACGCCCGAGAGCCACAGGTCGTCGCCCGTGTTCACGACGAGCGTGATCTCGTCGTCCCCGGACAACGCCTCGCGCAGCCCGCGCACGAACCGCGCCCCGCCGACGCCCCCGGCCAGCACCGTCACCCGCATGTCAGCCGCCCGCCCGGAAGAGGTCATCGGCCGCGGGCCGGACGATGGAGCGGGCACCCGGCAGGCCGAGGTCGCCGACGAGGTCGGCGCGACCGCGCACGACCGCGACGGGCACGTGGCCGTCCTTGGGCTTGACCAGCTCGGCGGCGGCGCACAGCTCGTCGGCGACGCACGGCATGGTCACCGCGAGCGGGCGGCCGTCGGCGTCACGGTCAGGGCGCTCGAACAGCCGCACGCCGGCGGCGCCGATCGCGACGTCCGTCTGGCCGAGCCGCCAGGCGCGGCCCAGCGTGTCCGAGACGAGGACGCCGACGCGCGCGTCCCGGCGCAGGCCCTCGGCGAGACGGCGGGCGGAGGCGTCGGGGTCCTCGGGCAGCAGCAGGACGTGGCCCTCGGGCACGTTGCTGGCGTCCACGCCGGCGGCCGCCGCCACGATGCCGAGGCGGTTCTCGACGATCCGGACGGGACCGCGCTCGGCGACGATGCGCACCGTCTCGGCCTCGATCGCGGCCTCACGGTCCGCGGCGGCGACGAGCCGGCCCTCGGCCTTGCTGACGATCTTCGACGTCACCACGACGATGTCGCCGTCGGCCAGGTCGGCGCGCTCGGCGATGAGGGGCACGAGGTCGTCGCCGGTGCCGATCTCGGGCAGGCCGGCGACACCGACGACCGTCAGCATCGGCGCGTCAGGCGGCCGTGGACTGGTTGCGGCGCCAGCGGATGCCGGCCTCGATGAACTCGTCGATCTCGCCGTCGAGCACGGACTGCGTGTTGCCGGTCTCGTGCTCGGTGCGCAGGTCCTTGACCAGCTGGTACGGGTTGAGGACGTAGTTGCGCATCTGGTCGCCCCAGCTGGCGGCGACGTCGCCGCGCAGCTCGTCGAGCTGGGCGCGCTCCTCGGCCTTCTTCAGCGCGAGCAGCTTCGCCTTGAGGATCACCATGGCGCTGGCCTTGTTCTGCAGCTGGCTCTTCTCGTTCTGGCAGCTGACGACCACGCCGGTCGGGATGTGGGTCAGACGCACGGCCGAGTCGGTCGTGTTGACGCTCTGGCCGCCGGGGCCGCTGGAGCGGTAGACGTCGACGCGGATCTCGTCCTCGGGGATCTCGATGTTGTCGGTCTCCTCCAGCACCGGGACGACCTCGACCGCGGCGAACGAGGTCTGGCGGCGGCCCTGGTTGTCGAAGGGGCTGATGCGCACGAGGCGGTGCGTGCCGGCCTCGACCGAGAGCGTGCCGTAAGCGTAGGGCGCCTTGATCGCGAACGTCGTCGACTTCAGGCCCGCCTCCTCGGCGTAGCTCGTGTCGTAGATCTCGATCGGGTACTTGTGGCGCTCGGCCCAGCGGATGTACATGCGCTGCAGCATCTCGGCGAAGTCCGCGGCGTCGACGCCGCCGGCGCCGGAGCGGATCGTGACGAGGGCCTCGCGCTCGTCGTACTCGCCCGAGAGCAGCGTGCGCACCTCGAGGCTGTCGATCGCGGCCTCGAGTCGGCCGAGCTCGGCCTCCGCCTCGGCGGTGGAGTCGGCGTCGCCCTCCTCGGCGGCCAGCTCGACGAGGACCTCGACGTCGTCGAGTCGCTGGCGCAGCGTCGTGACGCGCTCGATCTCGGCCTGCAGGACGGAGAGGCGGCCCGTGACGCGCTGCGCGTTGGCCTGGTCGTCCCACAGGTCGGGGGCGCCCACCTGCTCCTGGAGGTCCGCGATCTCGGCCTTCATCGCCGGGATGTCGAGCACCTTCTCGATCGACGTGAGCGTCGCACCGAGGTGCTTGATCTGTTCGGAGAAGTCCACGCTGGCCACGCGTCGAGACTACCGCTGCGGGCGAAGACCGGCGTCGCTGCGGTGATCCGGCGTGGAAGGGTCCGGACGGCACACCGGAGGCACCGTCGGAAAACGCCGGGATTCCGGGCCGCGCCGCGGATAGTAAACAGATACTTTCAGAATCTGGGTGATCTGTGTCACAAAGTCCTCGCGGGGGTGCATGATCGTCCCACCGGGGGGCCGACTTGAGGGAGATCGGATTCGTATGAACGTGGGCAACATCGCCGGTCATGCTGCGACCGGACTGCTGGTGTTCTTCGCGATGGTCGTGGCCCCCCAGCTCTCCGGCTGGGGGGCCACCACCGCTGCCCTGGTGATGCTCGCCGCCGTCGCGGTGGCCCTCACCGGCGCCGTGGTCCTCGCCCGGCTCGTGCCTGCTCCCCTGCCGGCACGGCAGCTCGAGTACGACGCGGCGTGGGACCACGCCCTGGCCGACCTGGCCGGGGACGCGGCCTGAGCCGACCGCTCAGCGGCCCAGCCGCAGCGCGTCGCGGATCGTGAAGAACACGTCCGTCTGGTCCGTCAGGCCGACCACGTTGGCCGCCCGCGGGCCGTACGCCGCGATCCGCAGCTGGCTGCCCGTGTGCTGCTGCGAGCCCGCGCTCGCGCTCGTGGCGTAGTTGATCGTCATCGGCTGGCCGTCGCGCGTCAGCAGGTTGACGGTCGAGCCGGGCGTCGTCGAGCCGGCCTCGACGATCTGGCTCGTGTGCGCGTGGTCCGCCGTCACGATGACCGTCGTGTTCCCGTCCTTCTTCGCGTAGTCCAGCGCCACCTTCACGGCCTCGTCGAGGTCGAGCGTCTCGCCGATCTGGCCGCAGGCGTCCGATGAGTGGTTGCGCTTGTCGATGCTGGCCCCCTCGACCTGGAGGAAGAAGCCCTTGCGGTTCCGGCGGTCGAGCAGCTCGATCGACTTCTCGGTCATGTCCGCGAGCGACGGCAGCGACGCGGTCCGCGCCGGGTTCTCCTCGCACGCGACGGGCGCCTTGCGACCACCGTCGGGCGTGGCGGCCGGACCGGTCCAGCGCACGGGGAAGTTGCCCGGCGCGAACAGGCCGAGCAGCGGGCGGTCCTGGTCCGCCGAGCGCACCGAGGACAGCGCGTCGAGGTCCTCGACGATGCGGTAGCCACGACTTTCGGCCTGCCGACGCAGCGTCTGGCCCTTCCAGCGGCCCGCCGTCGCGGTCTCGGCGAAGGTCGCGGCGCCGCCGCCCAGGCTCACGTCCGGCCGGGTGTCGAGCAGCTGCTCGGTGATGCTGCCGGCGCCGCCGTTCTCCTTGGCGTTGGCCGGGCACGTCCTCGTCGTGGCCACCGGGCCGTAGCAGCTGCGCGCCGTCACGTGCGCGACCTGCACGGCCGGCGTCGCGTCCTGCAGCTCGGCGGTCGAGACGTTGCCGGTCTTGTAGCCGGCCCGCTTCGCCAACTCCAGCAGCGTGCGCTGCGGCTTGCCCTCGATGTCGACGCTGACCGCGTTGTCGTAGGTCTTGGTGCCCGTCGCCCATGCCGAGCCGGTGGCGGCCGAGTCGGGCACGTAGTCCGGCTTTCCGTCCTTGGTCAGCGAGTAGGTCGTGTACTGGCCGGTGAGCGGCAGGGCGTCGATGCCCGGGAACCGGCCTGCGGCGCCGTGGACGTAGTTGCGGGCGCTCGTGATCTCGGAGTCGCCCATGCCGTCGCCCACGATCAGGATGACGTTGTCGGGCCGGCTGCCGTCGATGGCCTTCTTGACGGCCTTGGTCTGGTCGCCCGCGAGCCGGGCGGCGCCGCCGTGGCGGCTCAGGTCGCGCTCGCCCGAGGCGATCGAGCCGACGACTGCTCCCCCGAGGAGCAGCCCGGCCGTGCCCACGGTGACGAGCGTGCGGGTGCGGTTGCGCATACGTGTCATGGCCACAGGCCACCGCCCACCGATGACGCCGGGGTGAACCGTCGGCGACAGACGTCTGGCGGTTACCCGAACGTCACGCGCGCGGGACCCCGGACATCCCGGAGGGGTTCAGTCGCCGTCGGCGTGGCGGCGGGTCGCGGCCCGCAGCTCGGCCTCGGCGTCGAGGCCCTGGGCGCGGGCGCGCTCGACGAGGCGCAGCAGCTCGGCGCCGAGGTCGTCGCCCTCGACGGGCCGGTCGACGCGGCCGAGCACCTTGTCCGCGGCCATGAGGGCCGGCAGGTCGGCCGGGATGCCCTCGGCGGGATGCGTGCGCTGCTTGCGCTCGGCCTTGAGGCGCTGCCAGTTGGCGTCGACCTCGGCCGCCGACGCGACCGTGACGTCGCCGAAGACGTGCGGGTTGCGGTGCACGAGCTTGTCGGCGATGTCGCGCACGACGTCGTCGGTCGTCCAGCCCTCGTCGTCGGACTCGGCGATCGCGGCGTGGATGACGACCTGCATGAGCAGGTCGCCCAGCTCCTCGCGCAGGTGGTCGGCGTCGGCCAGGTCGATCGCCTCGGCCGTCTCGTAGGCCTCCTCGATGACGTAGCGGCGCAGGGAGGCGTGCGTCTGCTCGCGCGTCCACGGGCACTCGGCCCGCAGCCGGCGCATGACCTCGACGAGGCGGTCGAACTCCCGGCTCACGTCAGGCGGTGCACTGCAGGGCCTCGGGACGGTCCTCGACCGCCGTGCCCTCGAGCGAGACCGCGGGGACCGAGAGCGAGCCGGTGTCGCCGATCTGCTGCAGCGTCTCGTCGAGGCCGAAGCGCGGGTCGACGGTGATGTCGCGGTCGTTGACGGCCTGGCCCAGCAGCTGCTGGCCCGCCTGCAGCAGCTGCTGCTCGTCGGTGACGTCGGGGTTCTGCTCGCGCGCCATCTCCACGACGATCGCCGAGGTGCGCTGGTTGCGCTCGATCAGCGCGAGGGCGCCGTCGAGGTCGTCGCCGAACATCTCCTCGAGCTGGGCGCGGTCCTGGCCGCTGACCTTCGGCACCGTGATGTCGTAGTCGCGCTCCTGCGCGATCGAGTCGGCCACCTCGCCAGCCAGCAGGTCGGCGATGGCCTGGCGGCGCAGGCCGATCGTGTCGATGCCGGCCTGGTTCTGGCCCTCGGCGGTCCCACCGGACAGCGAGGCGGCGCAGTAGACGGCGGCGACGTCGTCGACGTCGGACATGGCGATCCGGGATCCGTCCACGACCGCGGCGGCGCCGGGGTGGACCGGTCCGCAGGCGGACAGCGCGAGCGCCGCGAGCCCGAGGACGACAAGGCGGGTCTTCGACATGGCGTCAGCGTAGCGGGCGCGGGTCAGTCGACGACGTCACCGAGACCCGTGCCGGTCTCGTCGATCCACTCGGCCAGCCGGTCCTCCCGCACGGCCTGCCACAGGTCCTCGCCGGCGGGGCGGTCGAGGTAGACGACGCTCTGCGAGCCCTCCATGCCCAGCCCCTTCAGCGGGACGACCGTGAACGCGATGTCGTCGGAGCGGACCGATCGCAGCGACCAGCCGAGGTTGCGCATGTCGGCCGCGGACCAGCCCTCCTCGACCGCGAGGTTGGCGGTGACGGCGTCGAGCACCTCGTAGAGCCGCTTCGGGCTGGTGAACGTCGAGCGCGAGAGCGTCTGCCCGGCGAGGGAGCGCAGGAACGCCTGCTGGCGCTCGATGCGGTCGATGTCGCCGCGCGGCAGGCCCGCCCGCTGCCGGACGTAGGCCAGTGCCGTCTCGCCGTCCATGCGGTACGTGCCCGCCTTCCACGTCCGGTCGCTGTACGGGTCGGTGACGGTGCGCGGGATGTTCACGCGGACGCCGCCGAGCAGGTCGGTGAGCTCCTTGAAGCCCTCCCAGTCGATCACCGCGACGTGGTCCATGCGGACGCCCGTCAGCTTCTCGACGGTCTCGACGGCGAGCGCGGGACCGCCCCACGAGAAGGCCGCGTTGATCTTGGCGGGGCCGTGCCCGGGGACCTGCACCCAGGAGTCGCGCGGGATGCTCACGACCCCGACGGAGTGCCGGTCGGCGGGGATGTTGACGACCATCATCGTGTCGCTGCGCTGGCCCGCGATGGACCCGTCGACGCGCTTGTCGCTGCCCATCAGCAGGATGTTCATCGCGTCGGCGGGGGCGCTCTGGGGCCGCTCCCCCACCGGCATGGCGGACGGCAGCTCCCGGACCTGCCCACCGAGGTGGCTGCGCAGCCAGTAGTCGGCGCCGAGCGCGGCCACGACGGACACCGAGACGACGATCGCGAGGACGATCAGCAGGCTGCGGCCGACCCGCCGCCAGCGCGACCGCGGCTGCGGGCCCGGCCGCTCGACCGGAGGATCGTCGGTGATCACGGCCTGACGATAGGCCGGTCCCGGCGCGGATGATGGCGGTTTCCCCACGCTTGTGACGGGAGTGACGGAAGACGACGATCCGGCCCGTCATCGCCCCGCCGAGTGCGCGAAAGCCGGCTCCACGCGGTGCCGGCGTGGATAGCATTCCGGCATGCGTGCGCCGATCCGCCCGATCCGAGGCCGCTGGCCGTCCTGGCTCGAGGGCCTCGCGCCCCTGCGCCGGTTCTTCCGGCTCGACCCGCTCGCGATCCTCGACGACGACGCCTCGCCCGAGGCGTTCCGCGAGGCGATGAGCTCCATCCACGTCGGCGGCACGATCAAGATCACCGGGGGCGACCGCCACCCCGAGACGGACGAGCTGCTCATCGGCGCGGTCGACCTGTCGAACGCGCGGATCGCCGACATCGGCGCGTCGGACGGGTCGACCTCGGTCGATCTGATCGGACGACTGCCGGACTTCGCGGCCTACGTCATCGCGGACCTCTACCTGACCCTGCGGGCCGTGCGGGTCGGCAGCCGCACGGCCCTGTTCGACGCACAGGATCGCTGCGTGCTCGTGGTGGGCCGGCGGCTGATGGCGTGGCCCGAGCTGAGCCGTGTCGTGCGCGCGCTGTACGGCAGGGTCATCGCCCGGGCGGCCGCGCGGCTGCGCTCGGATGGGCGCGAGGTGCTGCTGCTCAACCCCGAGACCCGTCGCCTGATCGCGAGCGACCCGCGTGTCAGCCACCGCACGCACGACGTGTTCACCGTGTGGGAGGGCGACCGTCCCGACGTCATCAAGATCGCGAACCTGCTGCGCCGGCTCTACTTCGACGACGCCGACCTGCTGCGCGCGCTGCACGCCGTGCACGCCAGCCTGCCCGAGGGCGGCCACCTGATGATCGTCGACAACCCGCGCCTGGCCGACCCGCGCCCTCGCGCCGGGGTGTGGCGACGTGAGGACGGCCGGTTCGTCGAGGTGGCGCGCCTGGGCGAGCCCGAGATCGCCGACCTCGTCGAGCGGGTCGGCGCATGAGCACTCCCCCGCCGTCCGTCACGATCGCGGTGCTGACCTACCTGCGACCGGAGGACATCCAGGCCAGCCTCCTGGCGCTCGTGGACCAGGCCGCCCGCTACCCCGGCGAGGCCTCCGTCCTCGTGGTCGACAACGACCCCCAGGGCTCCGCGCGCAGCACCGTCGAGCCGTTCACCGCCGACCGCGTCTCCTACGTCGTCGAGCCCACGCCCGGCATCGCCGCCGCGCGCAACCGCGCCCTCGCCGAGTGCGACACGGACCTGCTGGTCTTCATCGACGACGACGAGCGGCCGACCCCGGACTGGCTCCGCCTGCTCGTCGACACGTACCTCGCGCATCCCGGCACGCTCGGCGTCCTGGGGCTGGTCGAGTCCGAGTTCAGCAGCACGCCCGATCCGTGGATCGTGGCCGGCCGGTTCTTCGAGCGGCTGTGCCCGCCCACCGGGACCGAGATCTTCGTCGTGTCGACGAACAACCTCCTGCTCGACCGCGGCCTGCTGGAGCGCGAGTCCCTGCGCTTCGACGAGAGGTTCGGCCTCTCCGGCGGATCGGACACGCTCTTCAGCCACGAGGCCCGCCGGCGCGGGCTGAGCTTCCGGTTCTGCGCCGAGGCGCTCGTCCTCGACGCGGTCCCGCCCGAGCGGATGACGCGCGAGTGGGCGCTCAACCGCACCTACCGGATGGGCAACAGCTGGAGCAGGACGCTGCTGGCCGTGACCCCACCGGGCCCGGGTCGCCTCGTCACGCGGCTGAGGCTGACCGCCGCCGGGGCCGCCCGGGTCGCCTTCGGGGCCGTCCGGGCGATCGCCGGCCGACTCACGGGATCGACCTCGTGGCACGCGCAAGGTCACCGCACGCTGCGCCGCGGCGCCGGCATCGCGGCCGGCGCGTGGGGGCACGCGTACGAGGAGTACGCGCGCCCCGTCAGCCCGTGATCGCGTCGATGACGCGGCCGGCCCAGTCCAGCAGCTCGCGGCCGCGCAGCGGCTGGCCGCCGATGCCGGCCGCGCGCGGGGCCGGGACCAGCAGCACCTTGACGGCCTCCTTGTAGAGCGCCTTGGGGTAGATGCGGTTGATCCGCAGCTTCGCGGACTCCTTGAGCTCGACCGGCGCGAAGCGGATGTTGGAGCCGGCCGACGTGACCTCGCTCAGGCCCGCCGCGCGGACCTTGACCCGCAGCACCGCGACGTCGAGCAGCGCCTCGACCGGCTCGGGCAGCGGACCGTAGCGGTCGGCCAGCTCGGTCCGCAGCTCCTCGATGTCGGAGGTCGCGCGCACGTCCGCGAGCCGCTTGTACATCTCCAGGCGCAGGCGCTCGCTGGGCACGTAGTCGTGCGGCAGGTGCGCCTCGACGGGCAGCTCGAGCTTGACCTCCTTCTCGGGGCCGGCCTCGCCGCGGAACTCCGCGACGGCCTCGCCCACGAGCCGGATGTAGAGGTCGAAGCCGACATCGGCGATGTGGCCCGACTGCTCGCCGCCGAGCAGGTTGCCCGCGCCGCGGATCTCGAGGTCCTTCATCGCGACCGCCATGCCGCCGCCCAGCTCGGAGTGCTGGGCGATCGTGACGAGGCGGTCGTGCGCCGTCTCGGTGAGCGGCTTGTCCGGCGGGTAGAGGAAGTAGGCGTAGGCGCGCTCGCGGCCACGGCCGACGCGGCCGCGCAGCTGGTGCAGCTGCGACAGGCCGAGGGTGTCCGCCCGCTCGATGATCATGGTGTTGGCGTTCGAGACGTCCAGGCCGGACTCGACGATCGTGGTGCACACCAGCACGTCGAACCGCTTCTCCCAGAAGTCGACCATGACCTCCTCGAGCTGGTGCTCGCTCATCTTGCCGTGCGCCACGGCCACGCGGGCCTCGGGCACGAGCTCGCGGATGCGCGCAGCCGTCTTGTCCATGCTCTGCACGCGGTTGTGCAGGTAGAACACCTGGCCCTCGCGCAGCAGCTCGCGACGGATCGCGGCGATGATCTGCTTGTCCTCGTACGGGCCGACGAACGACAGCACCGGGTGGCGCTCCTCGGGGGGCGTCGCGATCGTGCTCATCTCGCGGATGCCCGTGACGGCCATCTCGAGCGTGCGCGGGATCGGCGTCGCGGACATGCTCAGCACGTCGACGGCGGCGCGCAGGTGCTTGAGCGCCTCCTTGTGCTCCACGCCGAAGCGCTGTTCCTCGTCGATGATGACCAGGCCGAGGTCCTTGATCTTCACGCCCGGCTGGATCAGCCGGTGCGTGCCGATGACCATGTCGACCGAGCCGTCGGCCAGGCCCTCGAGGGTCGCCTTGGCCTCCTTGTCGGTCTGGAAGCGCGACAGCGGCTTGAGGGTCACCGGGAACTGGCCGAACCGCTCCGCGAACGTCGCGTAGTGCTGCTGCACGAGCAGCGTGGTCGGGACGAGCAGGATGACCTGCTTGCCGTCCTGGATCGCCTTGAACGCCGCGCGCACCGCGATCTCGGTCTTGCCGTAGCCGACGTCGCCGCACACGAGGCGGTCCATCGGCACGGTGCGCTCCATGTCGCGCTTGACCTCGTCGATCGTGGCGAGCTGGTCGGGCGTCTCGACGTGCGCGAAGGCGTCCTCGAGCTCGGCCTGCCACGGCGTGTCGGGACCGAACGCGTGGCCCTTCGTGGACTGGCGGGCCGCGTAGAGCTTGATGAGCTCGTCGGCGATCTGGCGCACCGCCTTGCGGGCGCGGCTCTTGCGGTTCTGCCAGTCGCCGCCGCCGAGGCGGTCGAGCGACGGGGCCTCGCCGCCGACGTACCGGCTGACCTGGTCGAGCTGGTCCATCGGCACGAACAGCCGGTCCGGCGGCTGGCCCCGCTTGCTGGGCGCGTACTCCAGCACGAGGTACTCGCGGGCGGCGCCGTGCACGACGCGGTTGACCAGCTCGACGTAGCGCGCGACGCCGTGCTGCTCGTGGACGACCGCGTCGCCGGGCTTGAGCTCGAGCGGGTCGATCTGGCGCCGGCGGCGGGCGGGCATCGACCGCTCGGTGCGCTCGGCGGCGCGCTGGCCGACGAGGTCGTCGAGCGTCAGCATGACGAGGTTGAGCGAGTCCGACACGAAGCCGTGCGGCAGGTCCGCGCAGACGACCTGGACGACCTGCTGCTCGGCGCGGTCCGCGCCGTCGGCGTGCTCGACGATCGTGGCCGCCACGTCCTGCTCGGCGAGCCACTCGACGGTGCGCTGCGCCTGGCCGTGGGCGGGCGCGACGATCACGATGTGGCGCTTCTCGCCGCGCCAGCGGACCACGTCGGCGAGCGCGGCGGACGTGTCGCCGCGGTACTGCGGCGCCGGCTCGGCGTCGACCAGCCGGGACTCGTCGAGCGCGAACGGCGACACCTCGCCCCAGCCCAGGCCGAGCGTCACGAGGTGCTTGCGGACGTCCTCGAGGTCGTGGAAGCCGGCCGAGCCCAGGTCGATCGGGCTCTCGCCGCCGTCGGCCGCCGTGGCCCACGAGGCGGCGAGGAACTCCTCGCTCGTGGCGAACAGGTCGGCCGCGCGCGACCGGATGCGCTCGGGGTCGTTCGCGATGACGGTGGAGCCCTCGGGCAGCAGGTCGACGAACAGCTCCATCTCGCCGGCGAGGACGGGCGCGAGGGACTCCATGCCCTCGACCGCGTGGCCCTCGGCGAGCTTCGTGAACAGCTCGGCCATCGACGGGTGCGACGTCGCGTAGCGGGCGGCCGTCGCGCGGACCTCGTCGGTCAGCAGCAGCTCGCGGCACGGCGGCGCCCACAGCCGCTCGACCGGCTCGAGGGTGCGCTGGTCCGCGACGGCGAACCGGCGGATCTCGTCGACCGTGTCGCCCCAGAACTCGATGCGCAGCGGGTGGTCCTCGGTGGGCGGGAAGACGTCCACGATGCCGCCGCGCACGGCGAACTCGCCGCGGCGCTCGACCAGGTCGACACGCGCGTACGCCGCGCCGGCGAGCCGGCGGACCACGTCGTCGAGCTCGACCTCCTGTCCGGCGACGAGGTCGACCGGTTCGAGGTCGGCCAGACCCTTCACCTGCGGCTGCATGATCGAGCGGACGGGCGCGACGACGACCTTGGGGCGCTCGTCGCCGCCGTGGACGACGCGGCGCAGCACGGCGAGGCGGCGGCCGACGGTGTCCGAACGCGGCGACAGGCGCTCGTGCGGGAGCGTCTCCCAGGCCGGGAAGACCGCGACGGCCTCCGGGCCGATGAGCGTCGCGACGGCGGCGGCCAGCGTGTCGGCCTCGCGCTCGGTGGCGGTGACGGCGACCGTGACGCCGGGGCCGTCGCTGAGGGCGGCGGCGACGAACGGCTGCAGGGCGGGCGGGGCCGTGAGCTTGGCACCGTCGGCGCCCTCGCGCAGGTCGGCGACGAACGCGGCGAGATGGGGCTCGGCGGCGACGGCCGCGGACAACTGGGGCTGGACCATGACCTGTCAAGCCTACGGCGGCGGCGGTGATCGCCCCATCCGAGTACGGGACAGGGACGGTGCCGCTCTGCCAGAGTTCGACCATGGCCCCGGCTCCCGCCACGCAGCTGACGTTCGTCGTCGTCGTCTTCGAGGCCGAGCACGACCTGCTGTGGCTGCAGGCGACGTCCCTCGCCCGCCACCTCGACCCGGCGATCGTGGCGCGGATCGTCGTGCTGGACCAGTCGCGTCCCGCCCTGTCGGGACGCGCGCGACGGCGGCTGCTGCGGGCGTACGGACCGCTCGCCGATCGCGTCGAGATCGTCACGAGTCCGCCCGGCCCCGACGGCTGGGTCGGCCAGCAGGTCCTCAAGCTGGGCATCGCGCGCGAGGTGACGACACCGCACTACGTCGCGCTCGATGCCAAGAACCACGCCGTCGCGCCGCTCGGCCTCGACAC
The DNA here is from genome assembly GCF_047246605.1 of Aeromicrobium jepli. Taxonomy (NCBI): domain Bacteria; kingdom Bacillati; phylum Actinomycetota; class Actinomycetes; order Propionibacteriales; family Nocardioidaceae; genus Aeromicrobium; species Aeromicrobium jepli. Next base: position 605,494 of record NZ_JBFOKO010000001.1, on the reverse strand, counting down.
GTTCCTCGCGCCGGACGGGCGCGCGCACCTGCGCTGGTACCGCTACGCCGGCCACCCGATGGAGGCGCGCGTCCTGCGCACGGCGAGCTGGCTCGGACTGCCCGAGGAGGCCGCCCGGCAGGAGCTGCCCGCCACCACGACGCCGTTCACGTTCGTGACCGAGGAGGTGCGCCGGCTCGTGGCGTACGTCGAGGACCGCGAGGGCACGTCGTTCGGGGAGGCGTTCCGGTCCGCCGGCCTCATCGAGTTCCCGCTGTACGCCCTGTGGCTGCTCCGCCGGGGCACGCTCGACGAGCTGCACGACCGCGAGGAGCTGCGCTGTCCCACGGTGTGGGCGAGCTCGCGCGACGCCGCCACCGTCCGCTCGCTCGTGGCGGGCGCCGGTGACGCCCCGTTCTTCGCGGTGCACCGCTCGGCGCTCGTCCGGCTCGGCCCCGCGGCGTGCCTGGCGCTGGCGTCCTGGTGGCGCGGGCGCGGCCTGTTCATGAGTCGCGTGGGGCCCCTGTGGTTCCTGGGACGAGCCCGCGCCCGCATCGTCGTGGCGACCCTGCGTTCGCGCCGCAGAAACGCGCGTTTTCGGTCCCCATGAGCAGCGCCGATCGCTAGGGTCGGACGGTGAGACGGAGGGGGGCCATGACGACGCGAGCCACGTTCGGCGAGGGTCTCGAGGCCCTGCGCGCCGCCCAGAAGCCGTCCCGCGGCACCGCCGCGTACTCGCGGCACGTCAATCGGCCCGCCGGCCGCTACGTGGCCGCCGCCGCCAACACGCGCGGCATGACGCCCAACCAGGTCTCGGTCGTGAGCGCGCTGTTCTCGTTCAGCGGCATCGCCCTGCTGGCGATCGTCCGTCCGAGCGTCGGTCTCGGCATCCTGGTCGCGCTGCTGCTCGCGGTCGGGTACGTGCTCGACTCCGTCGACGGACAGCTGGCCCGGCTGTCGGGTGGCGGCTCGGTCTCGGGCGAGTGGCTCGACCACACGATCGACACCGTCAAGACCACGACGCTGCACCTCGCGGTCCTCGTCAGCTGGTACCGCTTCGGCTGGACCGAGGACGACGCCTGGCTCCTCGTGCCGCTCGGGTTCACCGTCGTGGCGGTCGTGACGTACTTCGGCATCCTGATCATGCCGACGCTGCGGCCCCGGCAGCCGGCGGCGCAGCCCGGCACCGAGCACCCCCTGCGCCAGTTCCTGCTGCTGCCGCAGGACTACGGCTTCCAGTGCTGGATGTTCGTCCTGCTGGGCTGGACGCAGGTCTTCGCCGCCGTCTACACGGCCGTCTTCGCGTGCTGTGCCGCGCTGCTGGCCGTGGCGCTGCGCAAGTGGTGGCGCGAGCTGCGGGCGATCGACGCGGGAGGACCCGCATGAGGATCGCCATGATCGGCACCCGCGGCGTGCCGGCCCGCTACGGCGGCTTCGAGACCGCGATCGAGGAGATCGGCCGGCGGATCGCGGCCGGCGGCGACGAGGTCGTCGTCTACTGCCGCGGCGCCGAGGAGCCGATCCCCGAGTATTTCGGCATGGAGCTGGTGCACCTGCCCGCCGTCCGGTCGAAGGCGGTCGAGACGCTCTCGCACACCTTCCTGTCGGTGCTGCACGCCGTCGCCCGCCGGCGCACCGCGGACGCCGCGATCGTGTTCAACGCCGCCAATGCGGTCTTCGTCCCGCTGCTGCGCCTGCGCGGCATCCCCACGGCGGTCCACGTCGACGGCCTCGAGTGGAAGCGCGCCAAGTGGGGCCGCTGGGGCCGGCGCTACTACCGCATGGCCGAGGCGCTCGCGGTCCGCTGGGCCGACGCGCTCATCGCGGACGCCGAGGGCATCGCGCAGTACTACCGCGACGAGTTCGGCGCCCCCACCGAGGAGATCGCGTACGGCGCGCCCATCCTGGAGGACGACGACGCCGCGCTGTTGCGCCGCGAGACGGGCCTCGGACCGCGCGGCTACCACCTCGTCGTGGCGCGCTTCGAGCCCGAGAACCACGTGCTGGAGATCGTCGAGGGCTACACCGCGTCGGCCGCCCGGCTGCCGCTCGTGGTGGTCGGGTCGGCGCCCTACTCCGATGAGTACACGGCGCGGATCGAGAGCCTCGCCGCCGGCGACGAGCGCGTCACGATGCTCGGCGGCGTGTGGGACCAGGACCTGCTCGACCAGCTCTACGCGAACGCCGCCTGCTACCTGCACGGGCACTCGGTCGGCGGCACCAACCCGTCGCTGCTGCGCGCGATGGGCGCCGGCACCACGGTCGCCGCGTACGACGTCTCGTTCAACCGCGGGGTCCTCGGCGACGCGGGTCGCTGGTTCTCCTCCCCCGACCAGCTCGCCGACGTGCTCGCCGAGGTCGAGGCCGAGCTCGACGAGCAGCCCGAGGCGTACGCCGGCCGCGTGAAGACGATCCGCGAGCGCGCCCGCACCCACTACGACTGGGACGACGTCGCCCGCTCCTATCGGGACCTGGCCGACCGGCTGCGGCGGCGGGTCGTCCGCCGGCCGCGGCTGTCGGGACGCCGCCGGTGACCCTGCGCGTCACGCTGGCCCATCCCTCGGCCGAGCTCTACGGGTCGGACCTGCAGCTCGCCGAGACGGTCGGCGCGTTCGTCGAGGCCGGTCACGACGTGACGGTCGCGCTGCCCGAGCCGGGACCGCTGGTCGCTGTGCTCGAGGAGCGTGGGGCCCGCACGGTCGTGGCCGCGTTCCCGGTCCTGCGCAAGGCGTTCCTCAACCCACTCGGTCTCGTCCGCCTCGCGGTCGCGACGGCTGGCTCGCTGCCACGGCTGTGGCGGGCGGTGGGAGCCGCGGACGTCGTGTGGGTCAACACGATCACGGTCCCCGCGTGGCTCGCGGTCGCCCGGGTGCGCCGTCGCGACACCGTCTGCCACGTCCACGAGGCCGAGGACGAGGGGCACCGGCTGGTCCGGACCGCCCTCGCGCTGCCGCTGCTGCTCGCGCACCGGATCGTGTGCAACAGCCAGGCCGCGCGCCGCAGCCTGACCTCGGTCCTGCCCGCGCTGGAGGACCGCGCGACCGTGGTGCACAACGGCGTCGAGGGACCACCCGGCGAGCCCACTGCCCCACGACCGCGCCGACCCGGCGACCCGGCCACGCTCGCGCTGGTCGGCCGGTGGTCACCGCGCAAGGGCACCGACGTCGCGCTCGAGGCGGTCGCCCGGCTGCGGTCGCAGGGGCGTGACGTCCGGATCGAACTGTGCGGCAGCACGTTCGAGGGCTACGAGTGGTTCGAGCGCGACCTTCGCGCCCGTGCACAGGCCCCCGACCTCGCGGGCGCCGTCAGCCTGCTCGGCTTCGTGCGCCCCGTGTGGTCGGTGCTGGAGCGGGCGGACGTCGTGCTGGTGCCCTCGCGGGTCGAGCCGTTCGGGAACACCGCGGTCGAGGCGCTGTGGGCGCGGCGACCGCTCGTCGCGTCCCGCACGCAGGGCCTGCGCGAGATCGTCGAGGACGGCGTCACGGGCCTGCAGGCCGAGCCGGGCGACGCCGCCTCGCTGGCCGCCGCGATCGCCCGGCTGCTGGACGATCCCGCGCTCGCCGCCCGCCTGGCCGAGAACGGGCGGCGCGAGGCGCGCCGCCGGTTCTCGACCGAGTCCTACGCGGCTGCGGTGACCTCGTCGCTCAGCCCGCGTCCTTGACCGTGATCTCGTCGATCGACCAGCCCTGGGGGCCGTTCGTCGTCGTGCCGGACAGGTAGAACCACAGCCCCAGTCGCCCGGGGGCCTGCAGGGTCGCCGTCGAGTCGGAACGTTCGAGGGTCCATCCCGCGGGCTCGGCGTCGCCGGCGTTCCAGACCTTGATCCGCAGGGTGGTGCCGCTCGTGCCGACCGCCTGCATCCGGACCTTCACGGTCTGGCCCCCGGCCATCGTCACGCCCGGTGCGGTCACCGAGCCGAGCGTCGCGGACGTGCCACCGGCGATCCGGACCAGGTCCACGCGCACCGTGTTGTCCGCGCGCGTCAGGATCTTCGCGCGGTACGAGTTCGAGCCGTCGATCGACCGCACGATGGGCTCGAGGAAGGTGCCGCCGCCCGTCGCCGACTTCTCGAGCGTGTAGTCGAACGTGAGGTCCGACTCGCGCACCGAGGAGCCGCTCAGGGTCGCCTCGCGACCGGCGCCGGCGGGCAGGGAGACCCGGCCGGCGCCGCCGGAGACCGAGAAGGGCGCTGCCGAGCCGCCGCTCACCGTCCACGTGCCGCCGGCGTCCGCCGTGCCCCAGCCGCCCGTCACCGAGCGGCCGAACGTGTCGCGGGCGACGTCGCCGCCGGGCTGCGGCGCCGTCACGGTCACCGTCCGGGTGACCGAATGCGTCGCGCCCCGGTTGTCGGTCACCGTGAGCGTCACCTGGTACGAGGCGTCCTGCGCCGGGTACGTGTGCGACGTCGTGGCGCCGGTGCCGGTCTCGCCGTCGCCGAAGCTCCACGCGTACGACGCGATCGAGCCGTCGGGATCGCTCGACCCCGTGGCGTCGAACGTGGCCGTCGTGCCCGAGCCGCCGACCGTGAAGCTCGCGGTCGGGGCCTGGTTGGGAGCCGGGGCGCCGGGCGCGACCGCGGCCAGGTCGTCGATCGACCAGACCTGCGGACCGTTGGTCGTCGTGGTGGACACGTAGTAGCCCAGCCCGATCCGGCCGGACGTCTGCAGCGCCGCCGTGGCGTCGGAGCGCTCGAGCGCCCAGGCGCCCGGCTCGGCCGTGCCCGCCTTCCAGACCTTGACCTTCAGGTCCGTGCCGCTCGTGCCGACCGCCTGCACCCGCACCTCGAGCGTGTCGCCCGCCGCCTGCGTGACGCCCGGTGCGGTCACCGAGCCCAGCGTGGTCGTGGTGCCGCCGGCGACCCGCACGAGGTCGACGCGCACCGTGCCGTCGGCGCGCGACACGAGCTTCGCGCGGTAGGACGTCGACGCGTCGACGGCTCGCACGAACGCCTCGAGCACGCTGCCGCCTCCGGTGGACGCCTTCTGCAGCGAGTAGTCGAACGTCAGGTCCGTCTCGCGCGAGGCCGAGCCCTGCAGCATGATCTCGCGTGCACCACCGGCCGGCAGCGACACCTGTCCCTTGCCGCCGCTGACCGAGAACGCCGCTGCTCCGGACGCGGGCGCCCAGGCCCCGCCGAGGTCGGCGTTGCCCCAGCCGCCGGTCACGGTGCGACCGAAGGCGTCACGGGCGACATCGCCGCCCGGGGCCGGCGCCTCGACGGTGACCGACTTGGTGACCGAGTCGGTCTGGCCCGCCGCGTCCTTGACCGTCAGCGTCACCGGGTAGGTGCCCGCGGCGCCGTACGCGTGGGTCGGGTTCGCCTGGGTGCTGGTGGCACCGTCGCCGAACGTCCAGGCGTGGGAGGTGACGGCGTCGTCGTCCGTCGCCGCCGACGTGAACGCCACGTTCAGCCCGCTGCGCGAGAACGTGAAGTCGGCCTGCGGCGCCGCGTCGGGATCGACCGTCCGGGTGACCGTGTTCGTCAGGCCGCCGTCGTCGGTCACCGTGAGCGAGACGGTGCGCGTGGCGCCGTTCGCGTAGGTGTGCGACGGGCTGGCCTGCGTGCTCGACGTGCCGTCGCCGAAGTCCCAGGCGTAGGAGGCGATCGTGCCGTCCGGGTCCGAGGAGGTCGACGTGAAGTCGACCTTCAGTCCGTCGACGGTGTGCGTGAACCCGGCCTCGGGCGCCTGGTTCGGCACGGTGACCGAGACGATGCGGCTCGTGGTGGCCGTCGCGCCGGCGTCGTCCGTGACGGTCAGCGTCACGCCGTAGGTGCCGCTGGTCGCGTACGTGTGCGAGGGCGAGACGCCGGTGCCGGTCTCGCCGTCGCCGAAGTCCCACTCGTACTTCGTGATCGAGCCGTCCGGGTCGCTCGACGCCGACGCGTCGAACGCGACCGTCGCGCCGTTGGTCGTGCCGGTGAACGAGGCCGTCGGGGCCGCGTTGCTCGTCGTGCGGCCCGAGGCGAGGTAGTGCGCCCGCACGGTCTGGGCCGAGAGCTGCGAGCTGAACACGGCGGCCTCGTCGACGTCGCCGTTGAAGTACATCTGGCTGTTGCCGCCCCACGTGTTGTCGCCGCCGAGCTTCCAGTAGCCGGTGTAGTTCTCGGCGACCGTGTTCGGGTCGGAGGAGTTCAGCACGCCGTCCACGTAGAGCCGCATGCCCGCCGGGCCGAACGTCGAGACCAGGTGGTGCCACTGCCCGTCGTTGAGGGCGGCGTTGGAGTCGATCGTGACGGTCGAGCCGTTGTAGACGCCGAACCGCACACGACCGTCGTCGAGCATGTAGAGGTGGCGGTCGTAGTTGTTCGAGGGCGTCCCGTTGGCGCTGGAGCCGAAGCCGAAGATCCGGCCGCCGCTCGTGTCGGTCGTGCGGATCCAGACCGACTGCGTGAACACCTGCGGGTTCGTCGTGGAGCTCGTCGCGACGACGTTGCCGCCGTCCTTGCGGCCGATGCCGAACAGGCCGCCGGGGACGGGGCGCCCCAGCTGGACGGCGTTGTTGCCGGCGATCGCGCCGGGACGGCCCTTCGTGTAGTTGCCCAGGTACGTGCCGTTCAGGCCGACGATCGAGGAGTCCGCCGCCACGGTGCCCGTGCCACCGTCGGCGAGGCGCCAGTACAGGTCGGGCTCGGCGTTGTAGACCGCCGCGCCGTACGGGTCGGCCGGCGCCTGCGGGGCCGTGCCGGCCCGGCCGCTCGCCCGCCAGTGCTGGTCGACCTGGGTGGCGTTGAGCACGCTCGGGTAGACGGCGAAGTCGTCGATCTGGCCGTTGAAGTACTTGTTGCCGTTCCACGTGTTGTCGCCGCCGAGGCGCCAGTAGCCCCAGTAGGCCTGCGCCCGTCCGACGTCGCTGCGCGTGCCGATGCGGCGCCCGTCGAGGTACAGCACCTGCGTGCCGCCCGAGAACGTGGCCACGACGTGGTGCCAGGCGTTGTCACGGACCGAGCCGGGGCTGCTCAGGGTCTTCGTGGCGCCGTCGTAGACGCCGAAGACGAGTCGACCGTTCGAGTCGATGTAGAGGTGCCGGTCGTAGCTGTTGGAGTCACCGGACGCCGCCGAGCCGAAGCCGGCGATCTTGCCGCTGCCGGACGAGAGCTTGAACCACGTCTCCAGGGTGAACTTCTGCGGCCCCCAGATCTTCGTCGGCGAGACCGTGACGCTCGAGGCCGTGCCGTTGAAGCCGCTCGCCGCGTCGCCGGAGCCGTCCTGCATCGCCCCGGCCACGCCGCGGGTCACGGCGGTTCCGGCGGTCGTGTCGTCCACGCCGGCCCAGTCGATGACGTCGCGCGACGTCTCGGACAGGCGCCAGTACTTGGTGGCGCCGTCGGCCCAGACGCGCTGCGCGTACGGCCCGACCGCGCCGGTCGAGGCGACGGTGACCGTCACCCAGTCCGAGAGCGCCGTGTTGCCGGAGGAGTCGCTGACGCGCAGGCGGTACCGCGGCTGCGTGCCGGGCGTCAGGCCGGTGTCGGTGAAGCCCATCGGCTCGACCTCCCAGAACCGCGCCGTCTGCGTGCCCTCCCACACCTTGTTCGTCGTCGTGTCGCGGAAGACCTCGTACTTCAGGGTCGCGTTGTCGCGGTCGTACGTGCCGGGCCACGAGACGCGGACCGTGCCGCTCGCGAGGCTGCGCGCCTTGAGCCCCAGCGCCGCGCCGCTCTCGCGCGGGCCCTGCTTCTCGGGGGCGACGCCCTTGCGTGCGAACCGGACGATGCCCTGCTGGGCCTGGTTGTTGACGCGCGTGAACTCACCGCCGTAGACGACGTAGTCGCTGTTGGCCTCGACGTCCCACGGCCCCTGGCTCTTGCCGGTGTAGGTGCCGGGGACGAAGTCGGGGAAGAAGTTCAGCAGCGTCGGGCTCGGCCGTCCGACGTGGTCGGGGTAGCCGTAGACGTCGCGCTGCGAGGTGCCCGTGGCGTACTTGGTGACGGCGGTGCCGTGGTGGAAGTTCCAGTTCGGCTCGGTCTGGGGGAAGCCGCCCGTGCCGAGGTTGCCGCAGTAGTGGCTGTGCGACGCCTGGTAGACCGTGTTGCCGCGCGGCGCGACGTCGTACGTGTCGCCGTGGCAGTCCGAGACCCACGCGAGGTTGCCGTCCCACGTGGCCTGGAACGATCCCTCGAGGTTGCCGCCGCCGCCGAAGTGGTAGCCCGAGCCGTAGAAGCCCTGCGCGTCGCCCTTGATCGACAGGATCGCGGCCTCGGTGCCGCCGTTGCGGATGGCGGAGTTCGCGCTGAAGGGCAGGTTGGTGGCACCCGTGGCGGCGTCCACGAAGCCCAGGCCGTAGCCGGGGTCGGACGAGTTGTTGACCTTCGTGAAGGCGCCGCCGAAGGCGACCTTCGTGCCGTCGGGGCTCGCAGTGATGCCCTGCACGTTGCCGTCGGTGAGGACCGGGTTGAACGGCAGCGTCGCACCGTTCGCGGGGTTGAAGGCGCCGACCTTGACGCGGGTCGCCGTGCCGAGCGTGGAGAAGCCGCCGCCCACGTAGACGGCGTCCGACGTCGCGTGGAGCGCGTTGACGGTGGCGTTGGTGCCCGGGGTGTTGCCGAGCACGGCGCCGGTCGCGGTGTCGAGGGCGGCGATGCGGTACCGGTTCTGGCCGTCGACCTTCGTGAAGCTGCCGCCGACGTAGAGGCGCTTGCCGTCGGGCGACACGGCCAGCGCCTTCACCTGCGCGTCGAACGCGGGCTTGATCGTGGTGATCAGCTCGCCCGTGGTGAGGTTGTAGGCCAGGAAGTTGGAGCGCGCCTGCGTGCTGGTCCCGGCGGCCGCGCCGGCGGGGCGCGCCGTCGTGAACTGGCCGCCGACGAAGACGGTGTTGCCGACGATCTCCTGGTCCCACACGACGCCGTCGATCTGCACGGTCGGCAGCGCGTCGGCGGTGACGGTCGTGGGCAGGGAGGGGTCGGCCGGGTCGATGTCCGCGTAGGCCGTGGTGGCGACGAGCGCGGGCGCCACGAGAGCGACCGCCGAGAGGATGAGCGCGCCCATGCGCACGGATGTACTGGCCATTTCCCACTCCAAGACGACAACGCCGGACCCGTCCACCGAGGAGAGGCGGGGGGACCGATGCCTGAGACACCGATGGGCCCATCGTCACCAGCGTTCGCAGGGGTTATCGGCGCTTTCGCCCAAGTCGTGACCCATGTGACGAATGAGTCCTGGGTGGCTAGGAGAGGTCGCCCGTCAGGATCACGGGACGCTGCTTCGGCGACCAGGAGAACTCGAGCTGGACCCGGTCGCGCTCACGCGGCGGCACGTTGAAGACGAAGACGCCGGTGGCCGAGCGGCCCGCGCGCAGGCTGCCCTCGAACGGCCGGCCACCCGGCTCCGTGATCGCGATCGCGGGCGTGCGGTCGGTGCCGTAGTACGCGTTGACGACGACCCGGCTCAGGTCGAGCGCCTCGTCCCCCGCGGTCGCCCTCACGGTGAAGCGCAGGGCGGGCGCCGAGACCTCGCCGGGCAGGTTGGCCTCGCTGCGCACGCGCTCGACCTTCGTGACCTCGGCCGTCGCGCCGCCGGCGAGTCGGACCTCGTCGGTGAGCGGCCGGCTGCGCGGCCCGGCCGTCTTCGGCGTGACGACCTTCGGCGCGGGCGTCGCCGTGGTGGGCTCGCTGGGCGCGGGACTGCTCACGGCGGGGGTGGCGGGCGTGTACTGCGGCTCGGCCGACGAGTCGTCGGAGTCGGAGGATCCCACGAGCCACCACACCGCGAGGGCCAGCACGGCCAGGACCACGACGGCGCCGGCCAGCAGCGCCGGCTTCGGCTTCGAGCGCTCGGTCATCGGAACTCCTGGGTGGGCGCGGCGCGAGGTGCACCGATCGTACTCAGATCGGCGCCGCGCGGGGGCTCATCCGTCAGAAGCCGCGTCGACCGGCCGGTCCCACCGCGCGTCGTCGTGCTCACGGGCCGGCACGAGCGCCAGCCCGACCAGCAGCGCGAGCACCAGGACGCTCGAGCGGAACGGCCCGAACCCGAGCGACCACGCGGCGCTGCACGCCAGGAACACCACCAGGCCGCTCGCGCGCTTGAGGCGGACGCGCACGAGGACGGCCCGGAACGTGACCCAGGCCAGGACCGCGCACAGCACGACACCGCCCCCGCCGAAGTTGGCCCACAGGTCGCCGACGATCGAGTGCAGCGAGAACCCCGAGCCCAGCATGTAGGTCTCGACGTAGCCGTTGTTGGGGTCGTAGTTGATCGACGCCATGCCCGACTTGGCGACCAGGATGTCCTGCAGCGACGGCTTGACCCCCAGGCCGAAGCCCCACGGCGACTCGCGCATGAGCGCCACGGTCGCGGCGAGCTCGGGACGACCGCCGAGCAGCAGGGAGCCGCCCGCCTCGAGCTGGGCCTGCGTGCGCTGCTGCGTCGACTCGCCCAGCGCGCCGGCCAGGATGAGCCCCTCGACGAGGTGGTAGACCACCCAGCCGAGCGCCGCCACGACGATCGCGGTGCCGGCCCAGCGCGCGCGCTCGTCGCCGGCCGCGTGACCCGACCGGGCCGCCTGCCAGGCGACCACGAGCAGGGCGAGGCCGAGGATGGCGCCGCCGGAGCGAGCGTCGTTCGTCGCCGAGATCGCGGCCAGCACGGTGAGCACGACCATCTCGAGCCAGCGGCGCCCGATGCGCCACGCGATCGCGAGCGACAGGACGGTCACCGGGAGCGCGAAGCCGAACTTCCACGGGTTGCTGCCGAACAGCGAGCTGTCCGGCGAGACGGTGGCCAGCATGGCCACGCCGGCCAGGATCGCGACCGTCGGCGCGGACAGGCGCGTGCGCGCCCACAGCAGGACGCCGATCCGGCCGACCGTGGTCACGAGCAGCAGGGCGACCTCGAGCCCGCCCGTGAAGCTGGCGTCCCGGTCGGGTGCGGCGAGCAGCGCCATGGCCGCACCGGCGGCGAGTGCCGCCACGGAGGCCCACACGAGCGGCAGCGCGCCGGAGAAGCGGCGCAGGCTGCCGATCCACACCGGCGCGAGCGCGAGGACGACCATCGTGGGGATCGTCAGGCGCGCGACACTGAGGTTGATCGTGGTGAAGCTGAGCAGCACGGCGACGGCCGCCACCCACCGTTCGACCTCGTAGCGACGGGCCGCGAGCCGATGTTCGGCACTCGCTGCCACGACCGTGCTCACCGGGTTAAGGTACCTCGGCGGCGCGGGAAAAAACGTAGACTCGAACCACCCCGTCGGGAGATCGGGATTCCGCGAGAGGGCGAGGGCACGCATGAAGTTCATCGACTACGTCCATGCGGTGCGCAAGAGCTGGCTCCTCATCGCGATCGTGGCCCTGCTCGGCGCCGCCGTCGCGTTCGGCCTGGCCAAGACGGCCACCCCGACGTACCAGTCGAGCAGCAAGGTCTACGTCGGCGTCGCCACCGGCGGCACGGTCGACGAGCTCGTCCAGGGCTCCACCTTCACCCAGAACCTCGTGCAGTCCTACGCCCAGATCGCCACGATGCCCGTCGTGCTGGACCCGGTCATCGCGCGTCTCGGCCTCGACACCGACGCCCGCAGCCTCGCGAAGTCCGTGCGAGCCGAGACCCCGCTGAACACCGTCATCATCGAGATCGTCGTGACGGACTCCGACCCCGAGCGCGCCGCGCGGATCGCCAACGCCATCGCGTTCCAGATGCCGCGCACCGTCGACTCCCTCTCGGCCACGCGCGAGAACGCGCAGGCGACCGTCAACGTGACGACGGTGTCGCGTGCGCTCGTGCCCGCCTATCCCGTCTCGCCCAACACGCGCCTGCAGACGGCGCTGGGCCTGGGACTGGGCCTGCTGGCCGGCGTCCTGCTGGCGCTCGCCCGCCACCTGCTGGACACGCGCCTGCGCGGTGTCGAGGACATCGCGGCGCTCACGGACGTGCCCGTCCTCGGCGCGATCCCGCTGTGGCGCGGTCCCGAGAGCGAGCGGGTCAGCATCCTGCGGCGCCCGCGCAGCCCCCGCTCGGAGTCGTACCGGCGCCTGCGGTCCAACCTCGAGTTCGTCAAGGAGGGCGGCGCCACGTGCGTCGTCGTCACCTCCGCCCTGCCCGGCGAGGGCAAGTCCACGACCGCGGCCAACCTGGCCGCCGCGATGGCCGAGGACGGCTCGCGCGTGCTGCTCGTCGACGCCGACCTGCGCCGCCCCACGGTCGCGGACACCACCGGCCTGGAGAGCGCGCTCGGCCTGTCGACCGTGCTCATCGGCAAGGCCCAGCTGTTCGGCACGGTCCAGCGCTGGGGCGACACCACGGTCGACGTCCTCACGAGCGGCGAGATCCCGCCCAACCCCCTGCAGCTCATCGAGTCGCGCGCGATGGGCACGCTCATCGAGCACGCCCGCACCGCGTACGACTTCGTTGTGTTCGACTCGCCTCCCCTGCTGTCGCTCGTGGACGCCGCCGTCCTGGCTCGGCGCACCGACGGCCCGCTCGTGGTCACCTCCAGCGGCCGCACGCGGCGCAAGCAGCTGGCCTCGGCCCTGGAGACCCTGCGGGTCGCCGACGTCACGCCGATCGGCATCGCCCTCACGCGGGCGCGCGCGGGCGACTCGACCAGCTACGCCTACTACGCGCAGAACGAGCCGGGCCGGCTCGCCTCGCTGCTGCGCCGGCTGCGTCCCGCCCGGCAGCCGGCCGCCCCCGCGACCGTGCCCGCCGCCGAGTCCTCCACGAGCGAGTCGCCGTGACCGCTGGGGATCCGCCGGCCGCGACCGTCGACCTGCTGCGGTCGCTGCTGCGGCACGGCTGGCTGTTCGCGATCGCGCTGGTCCCCGCCGCCCTGCTGTTCGCGCTGACCCCTCCCCCGGCCTCGGGCTGGGTGGGCTCGGGATCGGTCGCGCTGCGCCCGCCCGACCGGGCGTCCGTGGGCGACCTGCGCCAGTTCGAGGCGTACACCCGCCGCTACGTCGACACCTTCGCCCAGCTCGCCACGACCGGCGCGGTGCTCAACGACGTGATCCTCGAGCTCGGACTGTCCACGAGCACCCGCGACCTCGCGAGCCGCATCACGATCGTCCATCCCGAGAGCCGCGAGCTGGTGTCGTTCGAGGTCGCGGCCGACGACCGCGACGAGGCGCTCACGCTCGCGGACGCGCTCGGCGACGCCCTGGCCGACCGCATCGAGCTGCTGGGCCCGCGCGGCGACCGGGTCGGCACACTCGTCCGCGCCCAGGCCCTGGCCCCGTCGGCGTCCGAGATCCCGGCCGGCCGCCCGATCCTGCTGCCCGCCCTGCTGGCCGCGGCCGGACTCGCGGCCGCGGCGGCGTGGGTGCTGTGGCGCTTCGCGACCGACGACGTCCTGCGCCGCCCCGACGAGCTGGCCGACATCACGACGGCCCCCGTCCTGGCGACCTTCCGCGCGGGCGAGGCCGACGAGCACGCGGCGCACCTGCTGCGCCTGCACCTGGACGCCGACCGCGCGGACGCCGCCTCGGTCCAGGCCCACCTCGTCGGCACGACGCCGTCGGCGACCGAGGCGTTCGCCGTGCGCGAGCGGCTGCTGCGCTCGTTCGGCGCGTCCGTGCGCACGGCGCCGCACATCGACGTCGTGCGGCCCGACCGGATCGCCGCGGTGCCGGACGCGCTCGTCGTCGCGGCCCTGCACCGGACCACCGGCACGCAGCTGACGCACCTGCTGCGCACGATCGAGAGCCACGGTGGCAGCGTCGCCGCGCTCGTGGCCCACCAGCCCCGCCGCTCCTGGCTGCGGCGCCTCGCGAGGAGGTCCCGGACGTGATGGCACCGCCCGAGCACCTGCTGTTCGTCTGCACGGCGAACATCTGCCGGTCCCCCGCCGCCGAGGCGATCCTGCGGCACCGGCTGGGCGACGCTGACCGCACGCGCGTCAGCAGTGCAGGCGTCCGCGCCCACCCGGACCTGCCCCTGGACGAGACGATGGCGCGGCTGCTGGCCGCCGACGGCATCGAGGCGCCGGACTTCCGCTCGACCGAGATCGACACCGCGACCCTCGCGCGCGCCTCGATCGTCGTCACGATGACGCGGCGGCACCGCAGCACGCTCGTGACGCGCTTCCCGGACGTCCTGCCGCGCGCGTTCACGCTCGTCGAGCTGGCGGCCCTGCTCGCCGAGACGGGTCCCGCAGCCGACCTCGTCGAGCTCGCCGCGCGGCGGCCCTACCTGTCGGTCTCGGGCGAGCAGCTCGACGTCGTCGACCCCTACCGCCGGCGCCGCCGCGTCTATCAGCGCACGTACGCCCAGATCCGCGAGTCCGTCACCACGATCGCCGAGGTCCTCTACGGCGCGGCGCGGCAGGAGGTCCGGTGACCCCTCGCTCCCGCGACCTCGTGGTCCTCGAGTCCTTCGGCGAGCCCCGCCCCACCACGAACCCCTACGTCGTCATGCTGCTGCGCGCGCTGGAGGCGACCGATTGCCTCGTCCCCCTGACCTTCACCTGGCGCCGCGCGTTGCTGGCGCGGTACGACGTCTTCCACGTGCACTGGCCCGAGATCCTGCTGATGCAGGGCTCGGGCGTGCGCCGGGCGGCGCGACGGCTGCTGTTCCTGCTCCTGCTCGTGCGGCTGCGCGTGCTGCGCGTCCCGGTCGTGCGGACCCAGCACAACGTGCGCCCCCACGAGGACCTCGGCACGGTCGCCGAGGCGCTGCTGCGCGGCCTCGACCGGCAGGTCGCGGGCGTGATCTCGCTCAACCGGCTGCCCGTCCTGGGCACGGTCGCGGCCCACGCGATCCTGCACGGCGACTACCGCGACTGGTACGCCGCGCTCCCCCAGCCGTCGCCCGAGGCCGGCCGGCTCGGCTTCTTCGGCCTGATCCGGCCCTACAAGGGAGTCGAGGACCTGCTCGACGCCTTCGCCGGGACGGAGCCGTCGCTGCGCCTCGCGATCGCCGGCAGTCCGCAGGACGAGCGGCTCGCGGCGCGACTGCGCGCCGCGCCGGCGGCCGACCCCCGCGTCGACGTGCGGCTGCGCCACCTCTCGGACGCCGAGCTGGTCGACCACGTGTGCCGCAGCGTGCTGGTCGTCCTGCCGTACCGGGCCGGCCTGAACTCGGGCGGGGCCTTGGCGGCGCTGTCCCTGTCGAGGCCGGTGCTCATGCCGGCGACGGACGCCAACCGGCTGCTCGCGGACGAGGTCGGCACGGACTGGGTCCGGCTGTACGAGGGCGAGCTGACCGCCGACGTCCTCGAGGCCGAGGCCGCCCGGGCCGCGCGTCTCTCCGGCGCTCCCGACCTGTCGGCCCGGCGCTGGTCCGACGCGGGCCCCGCCCACCTGGCCGCGTTCCGCGAGGCGGTGGACCGCCGATGAGCGCGCGCTTCGACGGACTCGCGGTCGTGGTCGTGAACTACGGCGCCAGCGCCCTGCTCGCCGACGGGCTGGTCGCCACCGCCCGGGACCTGCCGGGGGCGGACGTCGTCGTGGTCGACAACCTCAGCACGCGCGGAGAGCGCGACGCCGTGGGCGCCCTGGCCGCCCTCCACGGCTGGCACCTCGTGGCCGCCGACGAGAACCTGGGCTTCGGCGCCGGGTGCAACGTGGGCGCTGCGGCCGCGTGGGCGCGCGGCGCGACTCGCGTGCTGCTGCTCAACCCCGACGCCACGATCGACGGCCGGTCGGTCGCCCTGCTGGAGGACGTCGTGGCCCGCGAGCCCCTGACGCTCGCCGCGCCGGTCGTCCGCCGTCCCGACGGCTCGGTGTGGACCGCGGGCAACCGGCTCGACCTCACGACCGGGCGGATGCTGCCGCCCTCGTCGGAGTCGACCTCCGAGATGGCGTGGCTCAGCGGCGCGTGCCTGCTGGCGACCGCCGAGCTGTGGCAGCGCATCGGCGGCTTCGACGACGCGTACTTCCTCTACTGGGAGGACGTGGACCTGTCGGCCCGCGTCACGGCGGCGGGCGGCACGCTGCGCGTGGTCCCGGAGGCCATCGCGATCCACGAGGTCGGCGGGACGCAGGTCACCACGGGCCGGGCGCGGTCCCCGCTCTACTACTACTTCAACATCCGGAACCGCCAGCTCTTCGCCGAGCGGCACCTGTCGCCGCCGCTGCGCCGCCGCTGGAGCCGCACGGCGCTTCCCGCCGCTCGCGAGATCGTCCTGCGCGGTGGCCGGCGGCAGCTGCTGCGGCCGTGGCCCGTGCTGAGGATCACGTGGCGCGCACTGTCGGACGCCCGGTGCCGGCGCTGGGGCCGCGGCCCCTTCTGACGAACGGCCCGCAGCGCCGCCACGCCGGACTCCGGTCCGCATTTCGCCTGCGATGACAGGCCTTCCCAGCACTGACCCCACGCTGGACGTGCTGTTTCCTCGGTGACGGCTGCGACGTGTGTTACGCGCGCGCCCGACTCCCCTTCTCCAAATCTGCTTGCGTGTGAGTGGTGTGACTCACAGTATTTAAGTGGTTCACGTTCTTGGTGTTACTCGTGTTATCTAGCCTTGACATCGAACGAGGGTTCGTCGAATCGGGGTTTTCCAACCGATACACGGAGGAAATGAATGTCACACCGCCACTTCTGGCAGCGCCTCACCGTCACCGCGGTGGGCGTCTTTGCAACGACGGCCGCCCTCATGACTCCCACCGCCGGCGCGACCGCCGCGACGGCCGCGAGTGGGGCAGCCACCAAGAGCTTCACCAGCGTCAAGGCACGCACCGTCGTCTCCACGGCCGTCAAGCCGGGGACCAAGAAGACCTTCTCGACCAAGGCGCCCAAGAGCGCCCGCGGCGTCTACCTGGCCGTGTACGTCAAGGCCACCACCAAGGGTGGCACGATCCGCGTCCGCGGAGTCGGCCGCAAGGCCGCCTCGCGCGCCAAGGTCACCGTCAAGCGCCAGTCGCCGGCCGCGCGCACCATCCTGGTGCCCGTCGCCTCGAACGGCCGCGCGGTCCTGACCAGCTCGGCCCGTGGCCGGGTCCAGGCCCGCATCGTCGGCTACAGCCGCACGAGCGCGGCCCCGAAGGTCCGCGGCGCGAAGGCGAGCAAGACCGTCCGTGGCGCCCGCGCCACGTCCGTCTCCCTGGCCTCGGCTCCGGCCGGCGCCACCGCTGCCGTCGTCACGATGAAGACGTGGGGCGCCAAGAAGGCCGCCCGCCTGAGCCTGTGCTCGACGCGTGACACCGCGAGCTGCCGCTCGACCGTCCGCGCCGTCGCCACGAAGGGCCGGACGTCCGCCACCAAGACGATCGTCCCGCTGCTGGGCTCGAGGAAGCTCACGCTGCGCTCGTCCACGCCGGTCTCGGCGAAGGTCAACGTCCAGGGCTACGTCATCGGCTCGGGCACGACCCGGACCACGCCGACCACGCCTCCCGGCAAGCCCGGCGTCCCGGCCGGCGTCACGCTGCGCAAGATCTACGGCGACCAGACCATCACGAAGAACGGCACCGTCCTCGACGGCGTCGAGATCTTCGGCCGGGTCTCGATCAAGGCCGCCAACGTCACGATCAAGAACTCGCGCATCCGCGGCCAGAAGCCCGCCGGCAACGGCATCGTCTCGGCCAAGGGCTCGAACACCCTGATCAAGGACGTCGAGATCTTCTCGGACCTGCGCAACCCCGACTCGAACGGGATCATGGGCTACGGCTTCACGCTGAACCGCGTCCAGATCCGCGACGTCGTCGACAGCGTCCACGTGACGGGCGACAACGTCCGGATCAAGGACTCGTGGCTGCACTCCAACACGCACTACGAGCAGGACCCGAACTGGGGCGGCAAGCCGAGCCACGACGACAACATCCAGATCGTCAAGGGCAACAACATCGTCATCGAGGGCACGCACCTGGAGGACTCGCACAGCGCCGCGGTGATGATGGTCCAGGACCAGGGCCCCATCTCCAACGTGACCCTGCGCGGCAACACCATCGGTGGTGGCGCCTGCTCGGTCAACATGGCGGTCAAGGGCTACGGCCCGCTGAAGAACATCCTGGTCACCACGAACACGTTCAAGCGCAACCAGACCAAGCACCTGGGCTGTGCGGTGATCGCCCCGGCCGCCTCGGTGCCGACGCTGGTCAGCAACGTCTGGTACCACGACGGCAGCTCCGTGAAGCTGTCGCGCGGCTGACGCACACTCCCCCGCCCATCTCACCGGTCGGACAGCGAACACCGCTGTCCGGCCGGTGAGTTGTTAGGCTCCTGCGCGGGTCGTTCTCGGGCGTCACGGACCCCCCGGACCGTCGTCTCCGATCCTCGCGGGAGTTCCCGAGTGCCCTCCACCACGACCCTGCGCGTCCTCGCCGGCGCGACCACCGTCCTGGCCCTGTCCCTCAGCGCGTGCGAGATCCGCCTCGCGTCGCCGCCGCCGGCCAACCCGGCCCCCGTGCCCTCGGCGCCCGCCACCGCCGCGGCGCCCCGGCCCACCACGGCTCCCACCACCGCTGCGCCTCGGCCCACCACGGCGCCGACGCCGACCACGCGGCCCACCACCGCGCCCACGCCGAAGCCCAGCGCTCCGCCCAGTCCCACGCCGACGCCCACGACTGCGCCGCCGCCCGTCCCGGTCGACCACCCCTCGACGCCCGGCGTGCCGCCCGGCACCCGGCTGACGCAGATGAAGGGCGACCTGACGATCACCAAGCCCGGCACCGTCATCAGCAACGCCGAGATCCTCGGCCGCGTCTCCATCAAGGCGCCGAACGTGACGATCAGGAACTCGCGCATCCGTGCGCAGGCGCCGACGTCCTCGGGCATCGTCAACACGAAGCAGCCCGGCGTCGTCATCAAGGACACCGAGATCCTCTCCGACGTCCGCACGCCCGAGTCCAACGGCATCATGGGCTGGAACTTCACGCTCGAGCGCGTACGCATCCACTCGGTCGTCGACCAGGTGCACATCCACGGCGCGGGCCACGTGACGATCCGCGACTCGTGGCTGCACGACAACACGCACTACGAGCAGGACCCGCTGTGGGGCGGCAAGCCCAGCCACGACGACAACATCCAGGTGACCTCGGGGACCGACATCCTCATCGAGGGCACGCGGCTGGAGGACTCGCACAGCGCGGCGATCATGCTGGGCCAGGACCAGGGCGCGATCCGCAACGTCACGGTGCGCGAGAACACGATCGCCGGCGGCGCGTGCTCGGTGAACGTGGCACCCAAGGACCACGGGCCGCTCGCGGGGCTGTCCATCGCCCGCAACGAGTTCGTGCTGGGCACGCAGCGCCTGCCGCGCTGCGCGGTGATCGCCCTGCCGACCTACAAGACGGTCCTGGCCGACAACGTGTGGCAGCAGACGGGCGACGAGGTCACGCTGACGCGCGGCTGAGGCCGGCGCGGCTCAGGAGTTGAATGTGCTCTGGGTCTGCGCCAGGCCCACCGTCATGAGGCTCTCGACCGCGTCCGCGGCCTCCTGCGTGACGATGTCGGCCTCGGTGCGCTCGGCCTTGGTGAACGGCTTGAGCACGAAGTCGTGGACGGGCTGCTGTCCCGGGGGCCGGCCGATGCCGTACCGCACGCGCAGGAAGTCGCCCGTGCCCAGCGACTGGCGGATCGACTTGAGGCCGTTGTGGCCGTTGTCGCCGCCGCCGAGCTTGCAGCGCAGCGAGCCCAGCGGCAGGTCGAGCTCGTCGTGGATCACGATGAGGTTCTCGACGGGCACGTCGTAGTACTTCACGAGTGCCGACACCGCCCCGCCGCTCTCGTTCATGTACGAGCGAGAGCGGCCGAGCACGGTGCGCTGTCCGGCGAGCAGGCCGGACACGATGTCCGCGCGCGCCGCCTTGAGAGACGAGAACCGGCCGCCCATGCGGGCGGCCAGCTCATCGGTCACGTGGTACCCGACGTTGTGCCGGGTGGCGGCGTACGAGGGGCCGGGGTTCCCCAGCCCGACGACGAGCCAGGTCATCAGCCGTTGGCCGACTCCGGCTCGGGGGTCTCGGCCTCGTCGTACTCGATGCCGGCCTCGGCGGCCGCCTCGTCGAGCTCGGCCTCGACCTCGGACGCCGTCGGCGCGTGCGTCACGTTGACGATCAGCAGGTCGCCCTCGACGGCGAGCGCGGTGCCCTGCGGCAGCTCGAGGTCGGAGGCGACGATCTGGGCGCCGACCTCGAGGCCCTCGACCGAGACCTCGATCTCGGTGGGCAGGTGGGTGGCCTCGGCCTCGACGGCGACGGTGGCGTTCTCGGTGACGACCAGCGCGTCGGCGGCGGCCTCGCCCGTCACGGTGATCGGGACGTCGACGGCGACCTTCTCGCCGCGCTTGACGATGAGCAGGTCGACGTGCTCGATGAAGCCCTTGAGCGGGTCACGCTGGACCTGCTTGGGCAGCGCGAGGTGGTTGTCCGAGCCCAGGTCGATCGACAGCAGCGCGTTCGGGGTCTTGAGCGCGAGCATCGTGTCGTGGCCGGGCAGGGTCACGTGGATGGGATCGGTGCCGTGTCCGTAGAGCACGGCGGGGACCTTGTTGTCGCGACGGATGCGGCGGGCCGCACCCTTGCCGAACTCGGTGCGCTGCTCGGCGGAAAGCTTGATCTCGGACACGGGGAAATCTCTCCTCGAAGGGGTCTGGTTCTTTGCCTGGCGCTCGGCGCTCGACACAGCACTCCTGCGGAGCGCCCTGTCGATCACGGTCCGAGCGGACCCTCGCCGAGGCAACCCCGCCATCCTAACGCACGCGGACGCGTGCCCCGAAATCGGTGCGAGATCAGGAGAACAGGCTGGTGACCGAGCCGTCCTCGAAGACCGCGGAGACGGCCTGCGCGAGCAGCGGCGCGATCGACAGGACCGTGAGCTTGTCGAACTGCTGCTCGTCGGCCAGCGGCAGCGTGTTGGTGACGATGACCTCGCTGGCGACCGAGTTCTTGAGCCGGTCGACGGCCGGGCCCGAGAAGACGGCGTGCGTGGCCGCGATGACGACCTCGGCCGCGCCGTCGTTCATGAGCGCCTCGGCGGCCTGGCAGATCGTGCCGCCGGTGTCGATGAGGTCGTCGACCAGGATGCACGTGCGGCCGGCGACCTCGCCGACGACGCGGTTCGCCTTGGTGACGTTGGCCTGCGTGACGTCGCGCGTCTTGTGGATGAACGCCAGCGGGGCGTTGTCGAACTGGCGGGCCCAGTGCTCGGCGACCTTGATGCGGCCGGCGTCGGGCGACACGATCGCGAGCGGCTTCTTGCCATAGCGCTTGCGCACCTGGCGGGTCAGGATCGGCATCGCCAGCAGGTGGTCCACGGGGCCGTCGAAGAAGCCCTGGATCTGCGCGGTGTGCAGGTCGACCGTCATGAGGCGGTCGGCGCCGGCGGCCAGGAACAGGTCGGCCATGAGGCGCGCGCTGATGGGCTCCCGGCCGATGTGCTTCTTGTCCTGGCGGGCGTAGCCGTAGAACGGCAGGACGACCGTGATGCGGCGGGCGGAGGCGCGCTTGAGCGCGTCGATCATGATGAGCTGCTCCATGATCGCCTCGTTGATGGGGGCGGCATGGCTCTGGATGACGAAGGCGTCGCAGCCGCGCACCGACTCGTCGAAGCGGACGTAGATCTCGCCGTTGGCGAAGTCGTACGCCGTGGTGGGCACGAGGTCGACCTCGAGGAGCTCGGCGACCTCCTTGGCCAACGTGGGGTGTGCCCGGCCCGAGAACAACATGAGGTTGCTCTGGGGCGTGCGCTTACTGAGGCTCTTGGTGCTGGCCACCGCTGTTCTCCTGCGTGCTCTGGTCCGCGGCGTGCGCGGAGGGAGTGCCCGGCCGCCGGCTCGCGACCCACCCCTCGATTGTCCTCTGTCCACTCGCCGGGACGGCCAGCGCCCCCGGCGCCACGTCCTCGCGCACGACGGCCCCGGCGCCGGTGTGAGCGCCGTCACCGAGCGTCACGGGCGCGACGAAGACGTTGTGGCAGCCGGTCTTGACGTGCGAGCCGATCGTGGTGCGGTGCTTGTTCACCCCGTCGTAGTTCGCGGTGATCGCGCCGGCGCCCAGGTTGGTGCCCTCCCCCACCTCGGCGTCGCCGATGTAGGACAGGTGCGGGACCTTCGTGCCGGCCCCGAGCGTGGTGTTCTTCAGCTCGACGTACGTGCCGACCTTGGCGCGCTCGCCGATCCGGTTGCCCGGGCGCAGGTACGCGAACGGGCCGACCGTGGCGCCGGGGCCCACGACCGTGTCCTGGCCGTGGGTGCGCACGATCGTGGCGTCGTCGCCCACCTCGACGTTGCGCAGCGTCGTGTCGGGGCCGATCGTGACGCCCTCGCCGATCGTGCTGGCGCCGAGCAGCTGCGTGCCCGGCAGGATCGTCGTGTCGCGCCCGATCGTGACGGCCGAGTCGATCCACGTCGTCTCGGGGTCGACGATCGTGACGCCCTCGGCGAGCCAGTGGTCGACGGTGCGGCGGTTGAGCTCGCGGCCCAGGCGCACGAGCTGGCGGCGGTCGTTGACGCCCTCGGTCTGCCACACGTCCTCGAGCACGTGCGCGCCGACCGGCAGCCCCTCGCTCACGGCCTGGCCGACGATGTCGGTGAGGTACAGCTCGGCCTGCGCGTTGTCGGTGCTGAGGGCGCGGACGGCACGGTCGAGGAAGGCGCCGTCGACGACGAGGATGCCGCTGTTGACCTCGCGCGTGGCGCGCTCGTCCTCGGTGGCGTCCTTGTGCTCGCGGATCGCGGTGACCGCGCCGCTCGCGTCGCGCAGGATGCGGCCGTAGCCCGTGGGGTCCTCGGGCTCGGAGCTGAGGATCGTGACGGCGCGCCGCTCGGCGCGGTGCTCGTCGATCAGCAGGCGCAGCGTGTCGGCCGCCAGCAGCGGGACGTCGGCATATGTGACCAGGTAGGTCTCGCTCGTGCTCTCGGCCGCGTCGAGCGCGACGCGCACGGCGTCGCCCGTGCCCAGCTGCTCGGTCTGCACGGCGATCGTGGCGCTGGGGTCGAGCGCGCTCACGGCGGCCTCGACCTGCTCGCGGTCGTGGCCCACGACGGCGACCACGTGGTCGATCCCGGCGCCGCGGACGGCGTCGAGCGCGTGCCCGAGCATGGGGCGCCCGGCGATCTCGTGCAGCACCTTGGCGCGGCGCGACCTCATCCGGGTGCCGGCCCCGGCGGCCAGGACGATGGCGGTGACCTGCTGGCTCACATCACTCCTCGGTTGGCGGACCTTCCGAGTGTAGGTGTCCCCCGGGCACGCATGCCGCGTCAGTCGTCGCCGAGGCACTGCAGGAGGTCCACGGCCGCGCGGGCGTAGTCGCTGATCCAGCGGTCGTGGATGCGCTTGATGGGCAGCGGCGCGAGCGCCAGGTGCCGCTCGCGGCCGACCTTGCGGCCCGTGACGAGCTCGGCCCGCTCGAGCACGCGCAGGTGCTGCAGCACCGTGGTGCGGTCGAGGTCGTCGAAGGCGGCGCACAGGGCACCCGTGGTCAGCGGGGCCTCGCGCAGTGCGTCCAGCATCCGGCGGCGCACGGGGTTGGCAAGGGCCTTGAAGACGAGGTCGTCGTCGGCACTGTTCCCCTTGGCTGACATGTTGTAACTTTACAACATGAGCCCGTCCGATCGTCTCGACACGCTGTCGTTCACCGTCTCCGGCCGCATCGCGCGACCGTGCGCCGAGGTCTACGAGGCCATCGCCGACCCCGAGCAGCTCTCCCATTACTTCACGACCGGCGGTGCGCGCGGCCGCCTCGAGCCCGGCGCGGACGTCACGTGGGACTTCGCCGACTTCCCCGGCCGCTTCCCCGTCACGGTCGTGGAGGCCGATCCGCCCCACCGGATCGTGATCGAGTGGGACGGGCAGGCGACCGCCGGCGACACGGGGTCGACGCGGACCACGTTCGAGCTCGAGCCCGTCGAGGGCGACGCGAGCCGCACCCTCGTCACGATCACCGAGGAGTCGTGGACGGTGACGCCCGACGGCGCGCGCAGCGCCTTCGGGAACTGCGAGGGCTGGACCGGGATGCTCGCCGCCCTCAAGGCGTGGGTCGAGCACGGGATCAACCTGCGCGAGGGCTTCTACCGCTGAGCCGCCCGCGGACGTGGCTCCCCGGGTAGGAGTCGAACCTACGTCGCTAGTCCTGATTCAAAGTCAGGCGGGCCCTGCCGGCAGACCAACCGGGGATCATCGCTGCTCAGGCTACCGGAGCGGCGCCGCGCGACCGCCGCGCGGCAAGTATCTCGACCTCAAGAATCTTGAACGACTACCGTGGCGTCATGGACGAGGTCGACCAGATCGTCGCGGCGTGGCGCCGGGAGCGCCCGGACGCCGAGGTGACGCCCATGGAGATCTTCAGCCGGCTCACCCGGCTGGCCAAGCACCTCGAGCGACTGCGCAAGCAGGCGTTCGCGTCGCACGGCCTCGAGGTGTGGGAGTGGGACGTCCTGTCCGCCCTGCGCCGCTCGGGCGAGCCCTACGAGCTCTCCCCCGGCCAGCTGGTCGCCACCACGATGGTCACGAGCGGCACGATGACCAACCGCGTCGACCGCCTCGTCTCGCGCGGCCTCGTCGTCCGGCGGCCGGCGCCCTCGGACCGCCGCGGCATCCTCGTGCGGCTCACGCCGGACGGCCGCGCCCGCGTCGACGGCGCGCTGGACGCCCTGCTCGAGCTGGAGCACGCGACCCTGCAGAGCCTGCCCGTCGAGGAGCGCGAGCACGTCGCGCGCGGCCTGCGCGCGCTCAGCTCGCACTTCACGGGCTGACTACTCCAGCTCGGCGGACACCTCGAGCCAGGCCTCCTCGGCCTCGGCCAGCTCCTGCGCGCGCGGCTCGCGCTCGCGGTTGAGCTCCATGAGCCTGGCGGGCTCGGTGGCGGCCTCGACCATCGCGCGGTCGAGCTCGGCGATCTGCTCGGTCAGCCGCTCGATCCGCCGCTCGTGCTTCGCGAGGTCCTTCTTGAGCTGCCGCTCGTTCGCCCCACCCCGCTGAGTTGCACGTTCCGCCACCTCGGGACGGCGTGTCGCGGGCGAATCGTGCAACTCAGCGGGTCGGGCGGCTCGCAGGCGCAGGTACTCGTCGACGCCGCCCGGCAGGTGCCGCAGGTGGGAGTCGAGGACGGCGTACTGGTGGTCCGTGACGCGCTCGAGGAGGTACCGGTCGTGCGAGACGACCAGCAGCGTGCCGGGCCACGTGTCGAGCAGGTCCTCGATCGCGGCGAGCATGTCGGTGTCCATGTCGTTCGTGGGCTCGTCGAGGATCAGCACGTTCGGTTCGTCGAGCAGGATCAGCAGCAGCTGCAGCCGCCGGCGCTGGCCACCGGACAGGTCGCGCACGGGCGTCGAGAGCTGGGCCGAGGTGAAGCCGAGCCTCTCGAGCAGCTGGCCCGGCGTCATCTCCTTGCCGTCGGCCTCGTACGACGTGCGCTTGCGGCCGACGACCTCGCTGACGCGGTCGTCAGCGACGGCGTCGAGGTCGGACAGCTGCTGCGTGAGCGCCGCGATCCGCACGGTCTTGCCGTGCTTGACCCGCCCGCTCGTCGGCTGGACCGCACCCGTGACGAGGCCGAGCAGCGTGCTCTTGCCGGCGCCGTTGGGGCCGAGGATGCCGGCGCGCTCGCCGGGGCCGATGCGCCACTCGACGTCGCGCAGCACGGGACGGTCGTCGTACGACACCGAGACGTCGAGGATGTCCACGACGTCCTTGCCCAGGCGGGCGGTCGCCAGCTTCGCGAGCGAGACCGAGTCCCGCACGGGAGGCTCGCGCGCGATGAGCTCGTTCGCGGCGTCGATGCGGAACTTGGGCTTCGAGGTGCGGGCAGGCGCGCCCCGGCGCAGCCACGCGAGCTCCTTGCGCATGAGGTTCTGGCGGCGCTCCTCGCTCGCGGCGGCCTGCCGGTCGCGCTCGACGCGCTGCAGCACGTAGGCCGCGTAGCCGCCCTCGTACGCGTCGACGCGCGCGTCGTGGACCTCCCACGTCAGGGTGCACACCTCGTCGAGGAACCAGCGGTCGTGCGTCACGACGAGCAGCGCCTCGGTGCGTCGCTTCACGTGCTCGGCGAGCCACGTGACGCCCTCGAGGTCGAGGTGGTTGGTGGGCTCGTCCAGCACGAGCAGGTCCCAGCGCCGCACGAGCGTGCGCGCCAGGGCCACGCGACGGCGCTGGCCGCCGCTGAGGGCCGTGACCGAGGCGTCGTGGTCGATGTCCGCCATGAGGCCGGCCAGGACGTCGCGGACCGCCGGGTCCGACGCCCACTCGTGCTCGGGGCGGTCGCCGACGACCGCCGTGATCGCGGTCAGCGCGGGGTCGAGGACGTCGTCCTGCTCGACCACGCCGACGCGCAGGTCGCGGCGCCACGTGACGCGGCCCGAGTCGGGCTCGAAGCGCTTCGCCAGGATGCGCAGCAGCGTGGACTTGCCGTCGCCGTTGCGGCCGACGACGCCGATGCGGTCGCCCTCGCCCACGCCGACGGTGACGTCGGACAGGACGGTGCCGGACGGGAAGGACTGGCCGATGCGCTCGGCGACGACGAGGGGCGGCATCAGATCAGCCGGGCCCCGGTGACGGGCCCGCGCGACTGGATGACGTCGGCGGCGGTGCCCGTGCTGGCGAGGGCCATCGCGAGGTCGAGGCCGTGCTGCTCGGACGCGGCCAGGAACAGGGTCGTGGGACCGGAGCCGGAGATGAGGGCGCCGAGCGCACCGGCCTCGAGGCCCACCTTGAGCGTGTCGGCCAGCTCGGGGCGCAGCGACAGCGCGGCGTCGGTGAGGTCGTTGGACAGCGACCGGCCCAGGGCATGCGCGTCACCGGCACGCAGCGCGTTCAGCAGCGCGTCGGGGACCTCGGGCTCGAGCACGCCGTGCGGGTTGAGCCGGTCGAACTCGGCGTAGACCGCCGCCGTGGAGAGTCCCTCACCGGCCGTCGCGAAGACCCAGTGGTAGCTGCCGCGCGCCAGGATGGGACTGATCGTCTCGCCCCGGCCGCCGCCGATCGCGTTGCCGCCGTGCAGCAGGAACGGGACGTCGCTGCCGAGCTCGGCGGCCAGCGGCTCCAGCTCGAGGCGCGACAGGCCGCCGCCCCACAGCTCGTTGCAGCCGACCAGCGCGGCGGCCGCATCGGCCGAGCCGCCCGCCATGCCGCCCGCGACGGGGATGACCTTGCGGATCGAGAGGTCGGCGCCGAGGTCGGGACGCCCCAGGTGCTCGCGCAGCAGCTTCGCGGCGCGCACGGCGATGTTGTCGTCGCCGACGGGGACGGCCGTCCCCTCGGGCAGGTCGATCTCGGCGTGGACCGTGACGGTCACCTCGTCGTCGTCGCGATCGGTGGCGCGGACCTCGTCGTGGAGGTCGACGGCCTGGTAGACGGTCGCGAGCGAGTGGTACCCGTCAGCGCGGGCCCGGCCGACGCCGAGGGACAGATTCACCTTGGCGGGCACGCGCACCGTCACTCTGGACACCACGGCTCCAACCTAACGGGCGGCCGGGAGGTCACGCTCCCCGGCGGGCTCCCCGGCCTTCGAGTGCGGGCTCCCCGGTGATCGAGTGCCCGCGAGGAACGAGCGGGTGTATCGAGATCACGTCGAATCCACGTGATCTCGATACACCGTCTCGCTGCGCTCGCCGGCACTCGATCGCCGGGTGGCGGGGCCGGGCGCCGGCGGACCCGGGTCAGGCCAGGTGCTCGGCGATGGTGGCGAACTGCTCGACCGTGAGCTGCTCGCCGCGAGTGCGCGGGTCGATGCCCGCGGCGACGAGGGCGGCCTCGGCGGCCTCGCCTCCCCCGGCCACGCCGGACAGGGCGGCCCGCAGGGTCTTGCGACGCTGGGCGAACGCGGCGTCCACGACGCGGAAGACGGACTTGCGGTCGCCGGCGGGAGGCTCCCGGCGCACGAGCGACACGAGCGCGGAGTCGACGTTGGGCGCCGGCCAGAAGACGTTGCGGCCGATGTTGCCCGCGAGCCGCACGTCGGTGTACCAGGCGGCCTTGACGCTGGGGATGCCGTACGTGCGCGAGCCCGGGCCGGCAGCGAGCCGGTGCGCGACCTCGGCCTGCACCATCACCAGGACGCTGCGCAGGGACGGGAACGTCTCGAGGAAGTGCAGCAGCACCGGCACCGAGACGTTGTACGGCAGGTTCGCCACGAGGGCCGTGGGCGGCGGTCCCGGCAGCTCGGTCACGCGCATCGCGTCGGCGTGCACGAGCTCGAACCGGTCGGCGGCGCCGGGTGCGAACTCCTCGATCGTCGCGGGGAGCCGGCCCGCGAGCACGTCGTCGATCTCGACGGCCGTGACGTGCTTCGCGCGGTCCAGCAGCGCGAGGGTCAGCGAGCCCAGGCCGGGTCCGATCTCGACCACGACGTCGTCGGCGCCGACGCCCGAGACGTCGACGATCCGCCGCACCGTGTTGGCGTCGATGACGAAGTTCTGGCCCTTCTGCTTCGTGGGCCGCACCCCGGCCTGCTCGGCGAGCCGACGGATGTCGGCCGCGCCCAGCAGGCGGATCTCACCGCCGGGAGCGCTCAGTGGACGCCGACCTTGGCCGCGCAGGACCACTGGCCCCAGCCCGAGCGCGCCTGCAGGATCTTGGCGTACTTGATCTGCGTCGCCTTGCTCTGCTCGTGCGGGTACCCGGGGCCGCCGACGCTGCGCCACGTGGCGAGCGAGAACTGCAGGCCGCCGTAGTAGCCGTTGCCGGTGTTGATGCTCCAGTTGCCACCGGACTCGCACTTGGCGATCCGGTCCCAGACACCGCCGTCGACGGAGTCGGGGTTCTTCGTGCCGCGCTTGACGACCTCGGTGATCGGCTCGCGGACCGAGCTGCGCGAGACGATGCGGCGCTCGCGGACCTTGCCATCGGCCAGGATCAGCTCGACGCGGGCGCGGTCGAGGCCGTCACGACCGTCCTTGACGACCTCGGTGTCCCCGGCGAACAGCGACGAGTCGTTCGTGTAGGTGACCTCGTGGTCCACGGCGAGCTTCTCGACGCGGGTGACCTTCTTGATGCGCACGACGCGCGTGCTCTGGCGCGGCTTGAGGTACGCGCCGAGGCCCGGCTTGACCTCGTCCAGCGCGCCGACCGTGACGCCCTCCTGGGCGAGCAGCGCCTCCATCGTGGGCGCCGAGGTCGTCACGGCGCGCTTCCTGCCGTCGACCTTGAGCGTCACGCGCTTGGGGTTGCTGACGACGAGGCTGTTGCCGTCGAGCCCGAGGCGCTCGTCGAGGTCCATCGACAGGCTGGCGCCCTCGCGCGGCTGCACGCCGAGCGTCTGCAGCGCGCTCTCGACGTCGACGTCGTGCACGGTGTTCTGGCTGATCTTGCCGTCCACGACGAGCGTGACGGCCTTCGCGCGGCGCACCTTGACGACGTCGCCGTCGTCGATGTCGCTCGTGACGGCGGGGCTGACCTTGGTGGTCGAGTCGAGCTCCACGCCCTTCTCGGCCAGCAGCTCGCGGACGGTCTCGCTCTCGGTGCGCACGTCGGTCACGACGCCGTCGACGTCGACCGTGACGAGGTCATCGAACGTCGAGGCGTGCACGATGCCGCCGACGGCGACCACCATGCCGAGCGCGACAGCGCCCATCGTGAGGGTGTTCCGGGGAGTGATGTCGGGCAAGAAGCGGGGCACAAACTACCTCAGGGGTTGGAGATACAACCTTTCCACCATGCGTGTTGGTCGCACCAATTATCAAGTCCTGTGACTCAGGAGACATTAGCGACCCGCGTGGGCCACTGTCCCCCGAACGCCCGATCGGTGTTCGCGGCGATGTCCGCGCAGAGCTCCGCGAGGTCCGCGTCCAGCACCTGCGCCATGGACCGGACGGTGTGCGGCACGAGGAACGAGGCGTTCGGCTCGCCGCGGTGCGGCGTGGGCGTCAGGAACGGCGCGTCGGTCTCGACGAGGATGCGGTCGCGCGGCGTGATCCGCAGCGCCTCGCGCAGGTACTCGGCGTTCTTGAACGTGACCGTCCCGGCGAACGAGAGGTACGCGCCGCGGTCGAGGCAGCGCTGCGCGAACTCGGCGTCGCCGCTGAAGCAGTGCATGACGACGCGCTCGGGGACGCCCTCGTCGTCGAGGATCGCCAGGACGTCGTCGTGCGCGTCCCGGTCGTGGATGACGAGCGTCCGGTCGTGCCGCTTCGCGATCCGGATGTGCTCGCGGAACGAGTGCTGCTGCCGTGGGCGCATGTCGGCTCCGGTACGGAAGTAGTCGAGGCCGGTCTCGCCGACGGCGCGCACGACGGGATCGGCGGCCAGCCGGTCGATCTCGGCCAGGTCCGCCTCGAGGGTCTCGCTGCGGGCGGCGTCGTTGGGGTGCATCGCGACGGCGGCGACGATGCTGGGCTCTCGGCGAGCCACCTCGACGGCCCAGCGCGAGCCCTCGAGGTCGCAGCCGACCTGGACGATGCGGGTCACGCCGACGGCGGCCGCCCGGTCGAGCGCCTCGTCAACGGGGATGAGGGCGCCGCCGCGGATGCGGGTGTCCAGGTGGCAGTGGTTGTCCACCACGGCGACCGGCAGCGGCTCGGGCGCCTCGGGCCAGCCCTCGGTGAGCGCGGTCATCAGCTCTCGGCGAGGTCGATGCGCGGGAACAGCGAGGGCACCTTCGTCACGGTGGAGCCCGGGCGCAGCCGGCCCCACGTGGCGACCTGGTCGATGCGCTGGTCCGCCAGCGGACCGAGGTCGGGCTCGGCGCCGAGCGACTCCCACAGCGAGCCGGTGGCCTTCGGCATGACCGGGTGCAGGGTCACGGCCAGCACGCGCAGGCCCTCGGCGGCGGTGTTGAGGATCGTGCCGAGGCGCTCGCGCCGGGACTCGTCCTTGGCGACCGCCCACGGCTCGGACTCGGTGATGTAGAGGTTGAGCGCGTCGACGATGCGCCAGATCGCGGCCAGGGCGTCCTGCGGGGCGATGCGCTCCATCGCCTCGTCGGCCTCGGCGACCGCGGCCCCGACCGTCTCGACGATGCGCTGCTCGGCGTCGCCCAGCGGGCCCGCCGCCGGCAGCTCGCCGCCGAAGTACTTGCCGATCATGGCGGCCACGCGCGAGGCGAGGTTGCCGAAGCCGTTGGCCAGCTCGGCGTGGTACCGCGCGCCGATGTCCTCCCACGAGATCGAGCCGTCGCTGCCGAACGTGAGCGCGCGCGTGAAGTAGTAGCGGTACGCGTCCGAGCCGAACGTGCCGACGATCTCGGTCGGGTGGATGCCGTTGGCCTTGCTCTTGCTCATCTTCTGGCCGCCGACGAGCAGCCAGCCGTGGGCGAACACCCGGTGGGGCACCGGCAGGCCCGCGGCCATCAGCAGCGCGGGCCAGATGACGGCGTGGAAGCGCACGATGTCCTTGCCGACGAAGTGGACGTTCGCGGGCCACAGCTCGGCGAGGCGCTCGTCGTCGACGCCGTAGCCGGCGGCCGTGACGTAGTTCAGCAGCGCCTCGATCCACACGTACATGACGTGCGAGTCGTCCCACGGCAGCGGGATGCCCCAGTCGAACGTGGAGCGCGAGATCGACAGGTCCTTGAGGCCGCCGCGCACGAACGCGAGCACCTCGTTGCGGGCCGACTCGGGCTGGACGAAGTCGGGTCGCTCCTCGTAGAGCGCGAGCAGCCTCTCGGCGTACTTGCTCAAGGGGAAGAAGTAGTTCTCCTCGGTGACGTGCTCGAGGCGGCTCCCGTCGAGCGTCGAGACCTTGAAGCCCTCGTCGTCGCCCTCGCCGTCGGTGACGTACTCGTCCGCGACGAACTCCTCGGAGCCGACGCTGTACCAGCCCGAGAACTCGCCCTTGTACACCTCGCCGCGGTCGTACAGGTCCTGCCAGAACGCCTGCGCGCCCTTCTCGTGGCGCGCCTCGGTGGTGCGGATGAAGTCGTCGTTGGCCGCGTCGATCGTGCGCAGCATCGGCAGCCACTCGTTCTCGACCAGGCGGTCGACCCACTCCTGCGGCGAGACGCCGTTGGCCTGCGCCTTGCGCAGGACCTTCTGGCCGTGCTCGTCGACGCCGGTCAGGTACTGGACGCGCTCGCCGCGCTGGCGGTGCCAGCGGGTGATGACGTCGCCGATCGTGGTCGTGTAGCCGTGCCCGATGTGGGGCGCGTCGTTGACGTAGTAGATCGGCGTCGTGGCGTAGAACGTGGGCTCGGGCACGCCTCCGAGTCTAGTGAGCGGCGCGCCGGGGCCGCGTCCCGGTCGCGGTCCTCGCGGTGGCGGCCGGCGGACGGTGGCGCGCCCGTGATCTCGGCGACAGGACGGCGCCGCGGCTTGGGCTGACGCGCCGGCATGGAGCACAGTGGAGGGTCGGCCCCTGTCCGGGAGGCCGGGAGCGAGGGAACATGCTGGTCGAATCGATGGACGTCGCGGTGGACGGACCCCACGGGGCCGTGCTCGCGCCGACGTCGGCACAGTTCGAGTCGGGGTCGGTCACGATCGTCGACGGGCCGCCCGGCACCGGGCACACGGCCTTCAGCCTCGCGGTGGCCGGTCGGCTGATCCCGTCCTCGGGCCGGGTGCTGGTCGACGGTGAGCAGGACGCCGGGCGCCTGCGCCGCGAGGTCGCGGTCGTCGACGTGCCCGACGTGTCCGAGCCCGACGAGGCGGTCTCGCTCGCCACGGCGATCGGCGAGGAGCTCGCGATGGCGCGCATGCCGGCGGGCCGCTCCCACGTGCGCGATTGGCTCACCGACCACGGCGCCGAGCAGTGGCGGCGGACGCGGGTCGAGGACGTGCCGCCGGACGTGCGGATCCGGCTGCTCACGCTGCTCGCGGCACGGCGGCCGGGAGTCCGCGCCCTCGTGCTGTGCTGCCCCGACCGCTACGGCGCCAGCCCCGAGGCCGCCCTGAGCGTGGCCCGCCTGCTGGCCGCCGACGGCTTCGCGGTGTGCCTGCAGCTCATGACGAACACCCTGCGCGCCGTGGACGTCCCGCGCGCCACCCTCGGGAGGACGCGATGAACTCGCTGCGACTGGCGCTCAGTGAGCTGCGACGGCTCGGCGCGGGACGGCTCCCGCGACTGGCCGTCCTGGCGGTCGTGCTGATCCCGACGCTCTACGCCTCGCTCTACCTGTGGGCGAACCACGACCCGTACGGCCGGCTCACCAAGGTCGAGGCGGCCCTCGTCGTCGAGGACCGGCCCGCCACCAGCTCGAGCGGCGACGAGATCGCCGCCGGCCGTGAGGTCGCGAAGGACCTCGTCGAGGACGGCTCGTTCGCGTGGCGCGAGGTCTCGGCCGGTGACGCGGCGCTCGGCGTCGAGAACGGCGACTACCTGTTCGCGCTCACGATCCCGCGCGGGTTCTCCGAGGCGCTCGCCTCGACGGCCGACTTCGACCCCCAGCAGGGCACGCTGCTGCTGACGACGAACGCCGCGAACAACTACCTGTCCACCACGATCGCCGACCAGGTGCTGTCGAAGGTGAGCTCGTCGATCGCCCAGAACGTCAGCGAGCGTGCCGCCTCGCAGTTCCTGCTCGGGTTCTCGACGCTGCACGACCAGCTGGCCGAGGCGGGACGCGGCGCGGCGCGGCTCGCGGACGGACTCGGCGACGCCCGGTCCGGGAGCCGGCAGCTGGCCGACGGCGCCGCGACCCTCGCGGACGGGGAGCAGGACCTCGTCGACGGCCAGCGGCAGCTCGGCACCGGCCTGTCCGACGCGGTCGACGGCAGCGCGCGACTCGAGACCGGCTCGCGCCGCGTCGCGGACGGGACGGCCGAGCTGGCCGCCGCCGGCGACCGGGTCGCCGCCGCCGCGCGGCAGGCGCGCGCGGACCTGGCGACCGCCCGCGACGAGATCGAGCAGGCCCTGGCCGACTCCGGCCTCAGCGACGAGGAGCAGCAGCGGATCCTCGCCCGGCTCGACCGCCTCGACCGTCCGCTGGACCGCATCGACGACCGGGTGCAGGGCACCGCGCGGCAGGTGGACCGCCTCGCCGACGGCGCCGAGCAGGTCGCCGACGGCACGGCCACGCTGCACCGCGGCCTCGTGACCGCGCAGGACGGCTCGGACCGGCTGCTGGCCGGCCAGGTCGAGGCGCGTGACGGGGCGAACCGGCTGCGCGACGGCAGCGCCGATCTCGCGCAGGGGCTCGTCGAGGCCGAGTCCGGCGCGACGCGCCTCGCCGACGGGCTCAAGGACGGCCTGCGGTCGATCCCCGACCTGACGAGCGACCAGCGTGACGAGACCGCGTCCACGATCGCCTCGCCCATCCGGACGCAGGACGTCCAGCAGGCCTCGGTCGACAGCTACGGGTCGGGCCTGGCGCCCTTCTTCCTCTCGATCGGCGCGTGGGTCGGCGGGTACGTGATGTTCCTGCTCGTGCGCCCGCTGTCCAACCGCGCCATCGCGGCCCGGCAGTCCCCGCTGCGCACCGCGCTCGGCGGCTGGCTCACGCCGTTCGCGCTGGCGGCCGCGCAGGTGCTCGTGATGCTCGGCGTGGTCATGGCGGTGGTCGGCATCGACGTGCTGCGCGCGACGCAGGTCGCCCTGTTCCTGCTGCTCGTCGCGGCGGCGTTCGTGGCGATCGTGCACTGCCTCAACGCCTGGCTCGGGCCCGTCGGGCAGCTGCTCGGCCTCGTGCTGCTGGTGCTGCAGCTGGCCGCGTCGGGCGGGACGTTCCCGTGGCAGACGCTGCCGTCGGTCCTCCAGACCGCCCACCAGGTGCTGCCGATGTCGTACGCGCTCGACGGGATCCGCCACCTCATGTACGGGGCCTCGCTCGACGGGCTGCCGAGGGACATCGCCGTGCTGGCCGCCTACGTGGTCGGCTGCCTGGCGCTGACGTCCGCGGCGGCGTACCGGCGCCGCATCTGGCGCGTCTCGCAGATCAAGCCCGAGATCGCCCTGTAGCCGCTCGGCTCAGGCGGCGGCCTGCTCGCGCCGCCGCCTGGCCACGTCGCGCTGGGCGTACCAGAGGTTGGGCACCACCTGGCAGAGCAGGACGGCGGTCGCGGGACCCGCGACCGCGCCCGCCGCGCCGATGGCGGGGATGAGCGCCCACGCGACGCCCAGGCCGATGGGGATCATGACGATCGTCGGCAGGACCTGGAACCTCAGTCCCCGCTCGTCGGTCATGTACATGCCCACGGGGTACTTCGAGGCCTGCAGTGCGACGAAGGCGACGTACGCCAGCACCAGCGCGAGGTCGAGGTGGATCTCGCCGTCGGAGATGAAGTCGGCCAGCCACGGCGACACGGCGGCGAGCGCCCCGGCGAGCACGAGCCCGCCCGCGATGAACCACACGGTGGCCGCGAGCGGCGACTCCACCCGCGACTGCGACCGGGCGCTCGCGAAGTGGGGCCACAGCGCCATCCCGGCGGTCGCGATCGTCTGCAGCGCGAGGCCGAACAGCTGCGAGGCGAGGTTGTACTGCGCGAGGTCCTGACCCTCGCCGAGGTGGCTCAGCAGGATGCGGCCGGTCTGCATCGTGATGGGCAGCGTCACCATCTGCACGAGCATCGGCCAGGCCAGGTCGAACACCGGCACGCCCGGCACCGACCGAAGCCGCACGACGTCGCGGAAGGCCGCCCCGACCTGCGGCCGCAGGGCGTGCGCGGCGATGCCCAGGCAGATGACCGAGACGATCGCGTTGCCGAGGTAGGACACGACCGGCAGGTACGCGCCCATCGGCACCGACAGCGCCGCGGCCGCGCCGATGACGAGCAGCATGAAGGGCGCGACCACCGACTGGGCCGCGACCTGCGTCGTGTTGCGGTGCAGGCCCACGAGGATGCGCTGGCCCACGGTCAGCGGCAGCACGAGGCCGAACACGAGCAGGCACAGGAACGCCGACAGCTCGCCGCCGTCCTCGAGCAGCCCCTCCCCCAGCACGCTTCCCCACGCGCCGGTCACGTACAGCAGCGCCGAGACCAGCGCGATGATCGACCCGGACACGATCATGATCCGCAGCGCCGAGGTGATGGTCCGCCGCACGAGCTCGTCGCGGCGCGGGTCGCCGGAGCCGGCGATCGCGTTGATGACGACGGCCGCGATGCCCAGGTCCGCGAACGGCAGCAGGTTCGGCAGCGTCGCCAGCAGGCCGTAGTTCGCGTACGCGTCGACGCCGTAGGACGTGATGATGATCCGGCTGGTGATGATGCCGAGCACCCCGGACAGGCCCATGACGACGACCTTGGCCATCGCGCTGGTGCCGACCTTGCGCCAGACGGACGCGGTCGTGTCGGAGGTCGTTCCCACCGGTGTCCCCCCGTGCGCGTGGATGGTGAGCGGCGCCGAAAGCCTACAGCGCAGGCGCCGCGTTCCGGGCGATATCGACCTGACCCGGCTCGTGCTCTGACAAGATGGCGGGGACCGAGGAGGGGACGTGCGGCGACTGGGGCACACGAGGGTCCGCGTGTACGAGAGCGTGCGCACCGCCCATCTCGAGCGCGCCCACCGGCTGACGCCGGCCGCGATCGTCCACCGCGGGCGCCGTTACGACTTCGACGAGGACCTCGCGGAGGGGCTCGAGCTGGTGCAGGCCTCGCGGTGGGGTGCGGCCCGCCTCGTCGCCGGCTCCGACGTGACCGAGCTCGAGGTCAACGAGCCGCTCATGCTGCCCGCCCTGCCGACCACGGTCCTCGTGCTCGCGCTGCTGGGGATCCGCCGGCGGCGCGTGCGCGTCGTGACCTACGCGATCGGCAACGCCGACCCGTTCCGGATGCCGCCGCGGCGAGGCGTGCGCCGGCGCCTGCGTGCCCGGCTCGACCTCGCCCTCGCGCGGTTCGTCTGGCGGCGGCTCGACCGCGTCGCGTTCGGCACGGACCAGGCGCGCTCGGTCTACGAGGACGTCCTGGGGCCCCCACGGGCCGAGTCCACCCTGATCCCCGCCCTGCCGGCACGCAGCGACGACGTCCCGACCGCGCCGCGCGGCCCCGGCGTCGCGTTCGTCGGCGCCTTCACCGAGCGCAAGGGCCTGCCGCAGCTCGTCGAGGCCTGGCCGCTCGTGACGCAGGCGGTCCCGCAGGCACGGCTCGTCCTCGTCGGCAAGGGCGAGCTCGAGGACGTGGCGCGGGCGCTGGCGGACCGGGACCCGTCGGTCGAGCTCGTCGTCGACCCGCCCCGCGACGAGATCCGTCGCCAGCTCGCGGCGTCCCGCGTCCTCGTGCTGGCGTCGCAGCCCACGCCGGCGTGGCGCGAGCAGGTCGGGCTGCCGATCGTCGAGGGGCTCGAGCAGGGCTGCCGCGTCGTCGCCACGACCGAGACCGGGCTGGCCCCGTGGCTCGAGCGGCACGGGCACGGCGTCGTGGGCGTCCCCACGCGGCCCGGGGCCCTGGCCGCGGCGATCGTCGAGCAGCTGCGCGGGGCCGACGACCCGGCGGCGGTGCTCGCCACCCTCCCCGAGCGGGACGGACGACTCGAGGCCGACCGGTGGCTGTTCGCCCCGGCGGCGAAGGAGGCGCGATGACGACCCACGCACGCGACGGACAGCTCCTCGTGACCTTCCGCGAGGGCAAGGGCGTCCCCCACTGGCAGGCGCGCCACGCCGCCAGCCACGTGCCCGGCGCGTGGCCCTACGGCCTCGACCAGCTGCGCCAGGACGGGCGCGTCGTGCGGGCCGTCGAGGCGCCGACGCTCGGCCCGGTCGCCGGCCGGCTCGCCCGGGTCCGCACGCCCGGACGGCGCGGCCGTGCCGGCACGGCGCTGTGCTGGGACGAGTCGACGGCGCTGCCCATGCTCGCCGGTGTCCGGGCCCGCTCCTACTTCTCCGGCGTCATCTGGGTCACCGACCAGGTCGCGGCACGCGGCGAGGACCGCACGACGGCCGCCCTCCGGCGCGCGCTGCGCACGATGGACGGCCTGTGGGTGCTGAGCCGCCCGCAGGCGGAGGCCGTGCGCGAGTGGCTCGGCCCCGACTCCCCGCCGGTGCACTTCCTGCGCTTCGGGGTCGACGAGACGTTCTACGCGCCCGCCGAGCAGCCCGCCACCCCTCACGTCGTCAGCGTCGGCGGCGACCGGGACCGGGACCCGCGCACGCTCTTCGCGGCCCTCGAGATCGTCCGCACGCGCCGGCCCGACGCCCGCCTCACGGTGCAGACCTCGAGCACCCAGACCCCGCCGGACGGCGTCACGGTCGTCCCGCGCCTCACCCACGTCGAGGTCCGCGACCTGCTCGCCTCGGCCACCGTCGTCGCGATCGCGACCCGGCCGAACCTGCACGCCTCGGGCATGACCGTGGGGCTCGAGGCGATGTCGACCGGCCGCCCGGTCGTGGTCAGCGCGACGCCCGGCATGGAGGACTACTTCCCCGCCGACGCCGCCACGCTCGTCCCGCCGCAGGACGCCCCGGCGATGGCCGCGGCGATCCTCGACCTGCTGGACGACCCCGGCGTCGCCGCCCAGCGCGGCGGCCGCGGACGCGTGGCCGTCGAGGAGCGCCACACGACCGCGATCATGTGCCGGTCGCTGGCCGGGATCGTCGGCTAGGTCAGCGGTCGCGCAGCCGCGGCGCCAGGTCGCGCTCGAACAGCTCCAGGAACCGCGTCTGGTCGTTGCCCGGCGCGTGGAACACGAGGTGGTTGAAGCCCCAGTCGACGTACTGGCCGATCATCTCCACGACCTCGTCGGGGTCGGAGCCCACGATCCAGCGCTTCGCGATCTGCTCGATCGGCAGCGCGTCGGCGGCCTTCTCCATCTCGACCGGGTCCGTGATCGAGTGCTTCTGCTCGGCCGACAGCGACAGCGGCGACCAGAAGCGGGTGTTCTCCAGCGCCAGCTCCGGGTCGGTGTCGTAGGAGAGCTTGATCTCGATCATGCGGTCGCCCTCGTCGGGGTCGCGGCCGGCCTTCTCGGCGCCTTCACGAAACGCCGGCATGAGCTTGTCGGTGTAGAGCTCGGCGCCCTTGCCGGAGGTGCAGATCGAGCCGTCGCCGACGCGTCCGGCGTAGCGCGCCACCATCGGGCCGCCCGCCGCCACGTAGACCGGGATCGGCTCGTCGGGACGGTCGTAGATCGACGCGTCGTGGGTGGAGTAGTACTCGCCCTCGAACGAGACGCGCTCCTGCGTCCAGAGCTCGCGCATGAGCCGCACGGACTCGCGCAGGCGGGCGAAGCGCTCCTTGAACTCGGGCCACTCCTGCTCGCCCGCGCCGGCGAACCCGGTCGCGATCTCGTTGAGCGCCTCGCCCGTGCCGACGCCCAGCACGATGCGGTGCGGGTAGAGGCAGCCCATCGTGGCGAACGCCTGCGCGACGACCGCCGGGTTGTAGCGGAAGGTCGGCGTCATGACCGAGGTGCCGATGACGACCGAGTGCGTCCTCTCCCCCACGGCCGTCATCCACGCGAGGGAGAACGGCGCGTGACCGCCGACATGGCGCCACGGCTGGAAGTGGTCGCTCGTCCAGACCGACTCCATCCCGTGCGCCTCCGCCGCGACGGCGTACTCGACGAGGTCGCGGGGGCCGAACTGCTCGGCCGAGGCCTTGTATCCCAGCTTCAGCGGCTGACTCATGACGGCTCCTTCGGTGCGTGGGCGGCGGCGTAGACCACTTTGCGCGAGATCCCGGTCCGGCGCGCGACGTCGGCGATCGCGTCCTTGCGGCTCACGCCCTCGGCGGTGGTCTCCTCGACCATCGCCGCGAGGTCGGCCTCGGTGAGGTCCGCGGCGGGCGCGGGCTCGGCGCCGGCCACCACGATCGTGATCTCGCCGCGGACGCGGTCGCCGTCGCCCGCCCACGCGGCCAGCTCGGACAGCGGCCCGCGCACGACCTCCTCGTGCGTCTTCGTGAGCTCGCGGCAGACGGCGGCGCGGCGGTCGGCGCCGAACGCCTCGGCCATCGCGGCCAGCGTGGCGGCGGTGCGGTGCGGGGACTCGAAGAACACCATCGTGCGGGGGTCGTGGGCGAGTGCCCCGAGCACACGGGCGCGCTCACCGGGCTTGCGCGGCGGGAAGCCCTCGAAGCAGAAGCGGTCGACGGGAAGGCCCGAGACGGCCAGGGCGGTCAGCACGGCCGAGGGTCCCGGGATCGCGGTCACCGGCAGGTCCTCCTCGACCGCCGCGGCCACGATCCGGTAGCCGGGGTCCGAGACGCTCGGCATGCCGGCGTCGGTCACGAGCACGACAGTGCGACCGGCGCGCAGGTCCTCCAGGAGGTCGGTGGTGCGCTGCTGCTCGTTGCCCTCGAAGTAGGACACGACGCGCGCCGTGACCTCGATCCCGAGGTCGCTCGCGAGGCGGCGCAGGCGCCGGGTGTCCTCGGCGGCGACGACGTCCGCATCGGCGAGCGCCGTGGCGAGGCGGCCCGACGCGTCCGCGACGGTTCCGATGGGGGTCGCGGCGAGGATCAGCACGCCTCGATCCTGCCACGCACCCGTCGGACCGTGGCGGCCCGAAACGTAACTCGGAGTTCATTTGCCCTCCCGCTGCGGCCCGGGGCTGGCTAGGGTGTGCGGGTGACTCTGCTGGACAGGATCAGCCTGCGGGCCTGGGGATGGATCGGACCGATCGCGGTCGCGCTGCTGGCGTTCGTGCTCCGCATCTGGAACGTCGGCAGCCCGAGGTCGCTGACGTTCGACGAGACGTACTACGCCAAGGACGCGTGGGGACTGCTGCAGTGGGGCTACGCCCGCGACGCGGTCGAGGACGCCAACGGCCGCATCGCGCGCGGCGAGACGGACGTCTTCACGACCGAGCCCACGTGGATCGTCCACCCCGACGGCGGCAAGTGGCTCATCGCCCTCGGCGAGAAGCTCTACGGCCTGACGCCGCTCGGCTGGCGCTTCGGCGCCGTCCTGTTCGGCTCGCTCACGGTGCTGGTCCTGGCCCGCCTCGTCCTGCGGCTGACCGGCTCGGTCGTCCTGGGCTGCCTCGCCGGCCTGCTGCTGACGCTCGACGGGCTGCACTTCACGATGTCGCGCATCGCGCTGCTCGACGTCTTCCTGACGTTCTGGCTCGTGTGCGCCGTGGCGTGCCTCGCGGCCGACCGCGACTGGCTGACCCGGCGGCTGCGCGAGGTCGGTCCCACCGCGTGGATGTGGCTGCGGCCGTGGCAGCTCGCCGCCGGCGCCTGCTTCGGCATGGCGGTCGCCACGAAGTGGAGCGGCCTCTACGTGCTCGCGGCCTTCGGCATCACGGTCGTGGTGTGGGACGTGTGGGCGCGCGGTCGCGTCGCCACGTGGCAGGACGCCGCGCTGCGCGTCCTGCGCGTCGGCGTGCCGGCGTTCGTGTCGCTCGTCGGCGTCGCGCTCGTCGTCTACGTGCTGACGTGGACCGGCTGGCTCGTCCACCACGACGCGTTCGAGGCCCGGTTCGGCCACGGGTACGGCGACGAGCCGGTGTGGGGCGCCGTCAGCAGCCCCACGCGCGGCCCCCTCGGCGGGATCATCGACGCGTTCCGCTCGTGGTGGGACTTCCACCTCATGACGTACCGCTTCCACACGGGCGAGTACCTGGCCACGAAGACGCACCCGTACCAGTCGAACGCGTTCGGCTGGCTCATCCAGTGGCGCCCCACCAACGTCGCCTCCGACTTCGACATCGCCGCCTCCGCGTGCGGCGCCGCCGAGGGCTCCAAGTGCGTCCGCCAGGTGCTGACGCTGGGCAACCCGGCGCTGTGGTGGGTCGGCACGCTCGGCCTGGTGACCGCCCTCGTCGCGTGGATCCGCAACCCCACGTGGCGCTGGAGCCTGCCGCTCGTGGGCGTCCTGGCCACGTGGGCGCCGTGGTGGATCACCTCGGGCCGCCCGATCTTCACGTTCTACGCCGTCGCGATCGTGCCGTTCATGATCATCGCGCTGTGCCTCGTGTTCAACGCGATCCGCCGGCGGATCCCCGACCGGCTCTGGTGGATCGGCATCGGCGGGTTCGTCGTGCTCGTCGTCGTGCTGTTCTGGTACTTCCACCCGATCCTGTCCAACCGGATCATCACGTACGACCAGTGGCGCGATCGCATCTGGTGGGACCGCTGGATCTGAGACGATCGGGCCGTCCGCGACATGACAGGTCGTGGAGGCAAGGATCGAGACGATGGCCGAACCGGTCGCGCCGGCGACGGAGCCGGCGAGCGACACCGCGCTGCTGGCGCGCGCCCGGCGCGGTGACACGGCGGCGTTCGGCGCGCTGTTCGACCGTCATGTGAGCGCCGTCTACTGGCAGGCGCACCAGGTGGTCCGCGATCCCGACGAGGCGCAGGACGTCGCGCAGGACACGTTCGTCACCGCCTGGCGGCGCCTCGACGAGATCCGGATCGTCGACCGGTCGATGCTGCCGTGGCTGCTCGTCACGGCGCGCTACACGGCCCTCAACGCCGGCCGCAAGCGCGCCCGCCTGCGGTCCGTGCCGCTCGAGCACGAGCCGCTCGATCCCGGCGCCGAGCCGCCGGACGCGGTCGACGCCGCGGCCGTCGCGGCCGCGATCGAGCAGGCGGTCTCGCGCCTCTCCCCCGTCGACCGCCGGCTCTTCGAGCTGTGCGTCGACGGCGACCTGACCTACGACCAGGCGGCCGCCGAGCTGGGCGTGACCCACGGCGCCGTGCGGAACCGGGTCTCCCGGCTGCGCGCCCGCCTGCGTCGCGACCTGACGAAGGACGGTGAGTGACATGACGCGGACCGAGCCGGCCGTGCTGGAGCCCGAGCGCGTCGATCGGATGCGCGCGAGCGTGATGGGCGCCGTGGAGGCCGACCGGCGGGCGCGGCGGCGCCGGGCCCGCCTCGCGCTCGGCGCCGTCGCGGCCGCCGCCGTGGTCGTCGTCGGCGGCGTCGTGGGCGTCGGCGTCCTGGGCGAGCGCAGCGCCGTGCTCGAGCAGGCGGACTCGGGCGCCTCGAGCGACACCGCGGCCCGCGAGGTGGCACCGCAGGACGAGGGCGCCGGCGAGCGGACCGGCGTCGAGACCGAGACCGTCGTGACGACCGGCTCGCTGTCCGCCGAGGTGGACGACGTTGACGAGGCGGTGCGCGTCCTGCGCACCTTCACCACCGGGCACGAGGGCCGCATCGACGCCGAGACCCTGGAGCAGGGCTCATCGCCCTACGCGGACCTCACCGTCCGGCTGCCCGCCCGTCACCTCGACGGCCTCCGGGACGCGGTGGAGAGGACCGGTGACGTGCGGTCGATGAACGTGCAGCGCGAGGACGTGGCGACCCAGGTGGCCGACGTGGAGGCGCGCATGGCCTCGTTGGAGACCTCGATCCGGCGGCTGCGCGCCATCATCGCCCGGGCCGACGACACGCAGGACCTGCTCGAGGCCGAGACGCAGCTGACCCGGCGCCAAGGCGACCTCGAGTCGCTGCAGGCCCAGCGGAGGGTCCTGGCGGACCGGACGTCGCTCGCCACGATCCAGGTCTCGCTGTACTCGGACGAGGCGCCCAGGGCGGTGGAGCCGGGCGGGTTCGCCGGTGGGCTGACCGACGGCTGGAACGCCCTCGTCGCCGCCGCGAACGCCGCGCTGGCGGCGGTCGGCTTCCTCGTCCCTTGGCTGCTGCCCCTCGGGGCGCTCGTCGCGATCGGCCTCCTCGTGCGCCACCGGCGTCGCCGTCGCTGACGACGCGGGCACGTCCTTCCCAGGCGTGTGACGCATGTGGCACTGTGATCGGCGAACGCGTGCGAGGTGCGCGCGCTGACGGAGGTGCGAACGGATGAAGCTCGGACTCAGCCTCGGCTACTGGGGCAAGGGACAGCCGCCGGGACAGGCCGCGCAGGTCGCCCTGGCCGAGGAGCTGGGATACGAC
This sequence comes from Aeromicrobium jepli, assembly GCF_047246605.1. Classification (NCBI taxonomy): domain Bacteria; kingdom Bacillati; phylum Actinomycetota; class Actinomycetes; order Propionibacteriales; family Nocardioidaceae; genus Aeromicrobium; species Aeromicrobium jepli. Next base: position 562,074 of record NZ_JBFOKO010000001.1, on the reverse strand, counting down.
TCGATCTGGACCGCCGAGGCCTACGGCTCGGACGCCCTGACGCCGCTGGCGTGGCTCGGCGCCTCGACCGAGCGGATCAAGCTGGGCACCGGCATCGTCCAGATGTCCGCGCGCACGCCCACCGCCACCGCGATGGCCGCCATGACGCTCGACCACCTCTCCAACGGCCGCATGATGCTGGGCCTGGGCGTCTCCGGCCCGCAGGTCGTCGAGGGCTGGTACGGCCAGCCCTACCCCCGTCCGCTGGCCCGCACGCGCGAGTACTTCGACGTGCTGCGCCAGGTCATCGCCCGCGAGAAGGTCGCGTACGACGGCGCCCAGATCCAGATCCCGTACGTCGACCGCTACGGGATGAAGTCGACCGGGCTGGGCAAGTCCCTGCGCTCGACGCTGCACCCCGTGCGCGAGCAGATCCCGCTGCTGCTGGCCGCCGAGGGGCCCAAGAACATCGCGCTGTCGGCCGAGATCGCCGACGGCTGGATCCCGTTCTTCTACTCGCCGCACGATCCGGAGTTCGCGCAGAACGCCCTCGAGGAGGGCTTCGCGAAGCGCGCCGCCGAGCGCCTGCCCCGCGAGCAGTTCGAGGTCGCGTGCCCGGTGCAGGTCATCGTCTCCGACGACCTCGAGGCCGCCGCCGACTGGATCCGCCCGTTCATCGCCCTCTACGTCGGCGGCATGGGCGCGAAGGGCGCCAACTTCCACTTCGACGCCGTCGCGCGCCTGGGCTACGAGGAGGTCTGCACGCGGATCCAGGACCTCTACCTCGAGGGCCGCAAGGACGAGGCGACCGCCGCCGTCCCGCTCGACCTGGTCGAGAAGATCGCGCTGATCGGCCCCAAGGAGAAGATCCGCGACGACCTCGCCGCGTGGCGCGAGTCCGTCGTGACGACGCTCATGGTCGCCGGCGACGAGGCGACGCTGCGGCTCATGGCCGAGCTGGTGCTCTGAGGATCAGCCGATCCACAGGCCGAGGGCCGCGGCGGCGAGGCTGAGCCCCAGCATCGCCGCCGCGTGCACGGCGCCGCGCACGGGGGACTCCCGCGCGAGCGCCAGTGCCTCGACGCTGGCGGCCGAGAAGGTCGTGTAGCCGCCGAGCAGTCCGGTGCCGAGCACCGCGAGCGCGTCGCCGTCGGGCAGCAGCGCCACCGCGAGGCCGAGCGCGAAGGAGCCGGTCACGTTGACGACGAGCGTGCCCAGCGGCATCCGGGCGCGGCGGCTCACGGATCGCTCCACGAGGAGCCGCAGGCACGCCCCGAGCCCGCCGGCGAGCGCCACGAGCGCGATCACCGGCCCGCTCCCACGCGGCCGAGCGCGGTGCCGAGTGCGGCCGCGGCGACGCCCAGGACGACGCTCCCGAGCGCGTAGCCCGTGGCCAGCCCCACGTGCCCGTCGGCGACGAGGCGGTCGGCCTCGACGATGAACGTGCTGTACGTCGTGAAGCCGCCCAGCACGCCGGTCCCGAGCGCGAGCCGCCAGCGCTCGTCACCTCCGCGCACGACGAGCACAGCCACCAGCAGGCCCAGCAGGAACGAGCCCACGACGTTGATCCCGAACGTGGCCCACGGCCACTCGCCGCGGCCGGCCCCGAAGCCCTCCTCGAGCGCCGCGCGCGCGAGCGTGCCCACCGTGCCACCGGCAAGCACGAGCGCGAGCGCGATCGCGTCACGGGTGTCGTCGCGCACGGGGCTCCTCTCGGCGGCGTTCGGTCCGGGGCGAGCCTACGCCCGCCGCGCCCCGTGAACGACGCAGCGGTGGGCCGCGGCCAGCAGCCGCGACCCACCGCCGACCCGGGACTACTTCTTCTTGCCCTTCTTGGCGGGCTTGGCCAGCTTCAGCGTGACCGTCTTGGAGAGGGTGCGCGCCTTGCCGCCCTGCGGGGTGTACGTGACGTTGACCTTGACCTTCTTGGTCGCCACGCGCTTCGTGCGCAGCTGCGCACGAAGCTCACGCAGCGTCTTCGCCGTCGGGCGGAGGGTGACCGGCACCGAGCGCTTCGGGCCGATGCTGCGCGACGTCGACTTCAGGACGCCGGCCGGGGCGGAGCCGACGGTCACGCGGCCCACGACGCCGGGAATCCGGACCCAGATCGTGATGCTGCCGTTCTTGGCATTCGCGGCACCACGGCCGGGCAGCACGAAGGCGTTGCTCGGCTCGGCCGGCTGCTCGGCCGGCGGCTCGACGGCGGCCGGCGCGATGCGGACGGCCGTATCGAGGACGCTGTTCCAGCCACCGTCCTGGCTGCCCAGCGGCGCGGCGTCGTACCAGTCCCACGCGAGCGACACGGCGGTGCCCTTCGCCTGCGGGAACGTCACGACGGCCGCATCGGTCTCGTTGCGGTAGTGGACCTGGGCGCCTTCGGGCACCGAGTCGACGGCGTACGAGTAGGAGCCGTCGTTCCACGGCAGCGAATCGGCCTCGCCCGCGAACACGCTGTTGGCGGCGGTCGTCTTCGCGTACGTGGCTCCGGAGTACCGGTTCGTGAGCGAGTAGCCGAACAGGTCGTTCAACGTGTTCTGCTCGTCCCCGGCCACGACGAGCGTGCCGCCGTCGCGCACCCAGGAGGTGACGGCGCCGCGGGCGGCCTCGTCGAGGGCCGGGACCCACGCGCCGCGCTCGAGCTCGGGGATGACGAACGTGTCCTGACCCTCGAGGGCGGCGCTGATCGTCGCGGCGTCGATCCCGGTCAGCTCGGTGACCTGGTGACCCTGCTCGCGCAGGGCCAGGACCATGTTGACGCCCTCGCGGCTCGGGTCCTCCGCGGTGGCCTGGTCGACGGGCATGGTGTCGACGAAGCCCGGATCGTTGAGGATCAGGACCTTGGCGCCGGGCTCCGCGGGCGCGGCCTGTGCGGCCGGCGCGGTGAAGGCGAGGGCGCCCACGATGAGGGCGCCGCTGACGAGGCCGGCCGTGACGCGGCCGGTCGTGGTGGGGGGATTCATGCCTGTGAGCGTAGGGACGCCTGAGGCTGCTGTGGGAGGAAATCGCACAAGGTGACCCGAACGGACCATGGGCGGTAGTGAGCCGGAACGACAGCGGCCCCGGACCGGAGTCCGGGGCCGCTGTCGCGGGTGGAGCATAGGAGATTCGAACTCCTGACCTCTTCGATGCGAACGAAGCGCGCTACCAACTGCGCCAATGCCCCAAGGCCGTGGTCAACCTTAGCAAACCCTCCCCGCGGATCCCATCCGCGGGGTGGGTCAGTGTCCGACCGCCCGCTGGTCGGGCGCGGAATCGTCCGTCATGCCGGGCAGCTCGGTCTGCTCGCCCTCGACGTGACCCGAGGTCCACGCGCCCGGCTGGCCGAACTCGATCGTGCGCACGGTGCGGCCGGCGCGCGGCTTGCTGACGTAGGTGGGGACGGTGATCGGCAGCGGGTCCCACACGGGCTCGCCGGTCGTGGCCGAGACGCTGGGGACGGCGATCTGCAGCTGCTCGTCGAGCGCGTCGGCGGCCAGCGGGACGTCCATCTCCATGACGTTGCGGCGGTTCGGGTCGTGGTCCTCGACCTGGTCGGAGACGACGACCGTCATCTCCTCGTCGGCGGCCGAGCCACCCGGGGCGGCGGCCGTGCGCACGCTGCCCGAGGCCCAGCCGAGGCCGCGCACGAGGGCGGCGGGCGCGCCGGCGACTCGACGGCCCGTGGCGCGCAGGACGCTCGCCCCGCGGCCGCTGCGACGGGACGCGAGGCCGCGCTCCTGGCGGACCATGACGCGGCACAGCACGAGCCAGCCGACGATCAGCCCGACGCCGATGGCCGGCGTCCAGACCGGCACGAGCGCGGCGATCGCCAGGCCCGACAGTGCCGCCAGCACCGCCACGAGCGTCAGCAGCACGTTGCGGCGTCGGCGAGCGGCGATCCGGGCGGCCTCGCGCGAGACGCGCGGACGCTGCGCGTCGACCGCCGGAGAAGTCCGGTCGACACGGGGGGAAGTCACGGTGGGGGCGGGCTGCGGAGCCGGACGCACGACGGCGCGCTCCTCGGCAGCGACGGAGACCCGGCGCGGCTGCACGACGCGTCGGGTGGGCCCGTCGTTGTCCAACGACGAGTTCTTGGCCGCCTCGTCGTATCGACGAAGGACGAGCGGCACGAAGTACGCCGCCCACAGGGCGACGACGAACGCCACGATCAGCCCGCTGGATCCTCCCACGCTTGAAACCGTAGGTCGTGGCGAGCGCGATCCGTGGGAGCGACTCGGGTGTGTCGCACCACGAGTTCACGCGCGTCCCACGGATCAGTCCGCGCGGCGCCCCTCGCGCAGCCGGGTCAGCAGCCCTTCAGGCACGTCCTCCTTGAGGATCTGGAAGACGCGGTGGTCGCGCCACTGCCCCGCGATGTGCAGGTATCCCGGGGCGAGGCCGACCTCGGTGAAGCGCAGCTTCTCCACGACGCGCAGGCTCGCGGCGTTCTCGGGACGGATCGAGATCTCGATGCGGTGCAGTCCGGCGCGCGTGAACAGGTGGTCGCACACGAGCGCGACGGCGGTGGGCGTGACGCCGCGCCCCGCGTGGCTGCGCGAGACCCAGTAGCCGATGCTGGCGAACTGCGCGGACCCGCGCGTGATGCTGTTGACCGTCACCTGGCCGACCATGTCGCCGGCCCACGTCACGGCGAACGGCATCGCGGTGCCCTCGCGGGCACGGCGGCGCAGTGTGGCGATCGTGCCGGTGTACGACTCGGGGACCGACCCCTCCCCCGGCGGCAGCGTGGCCTCCCAAGGGGTCAGCCACTCGCGGTTCTCGGCCCGCAGGCGCGCCCACGCCCCGGCGTCGCGGCGGACCAGCGGGCGCACGCCGACGTGCCCGTCGGACAGGGTGACCGGCCAGCCGCGCGCCATCAGAAGTTGCGGTCCAGGACGAGGGTCCGCACGGTGTCGCCCAGGTTGAGGGCGCTCTCGTCCTCGCCGATCACGATGAACGCGTTGGCCTTCGCCAGGACGCCCACGAGGTGCGGGCCCGTGCGCGGCAGCGGGGTGACCTTGGCGCCGCGGTGCGTGACCTCGAACAGCGCGGGACGGTACTCGCGCACGCCGGTCTCGGACGTGACGTCCTCGGCCAGCACGGCGTGCACCTGCGGGCGGCGGTACGGCGTGCGGCCGAGCATGCGGCGGATCGCCGGCACCACGAAGACCTCGAACCCCACGTAGGCCGAGACGGGATCGCCCGGCAGGGCGATGACGGGGGTCTGCTCGTCGAAGACCCGGCCGAAGCCGTGCGTGCGGCCCGGCGCGACGGCCACGTCGGCGAACGTCACCTCGCCGACCTCGGTGAGCGTCTTCTTCACGAGGGCGTGCTCGCCGCCCGTGATGCCGCCGGTGATGACGACCAGGTCGGCGCGCACGAGCTGGTCGGACAGGACGCGCTTGAAGTGCGTCGGCTCGTCGTCGACCACGCCGACGCGGTAGGCGATGGCGCCGAGGTCGCGGACGGCCGCGGCGAGCATCGAGGAGTTGGCGTCGCTGACGGAGTCGACGTCGAGGTGGGCGCCGGGCTCGCGCAGCTCGCGGCCGGTGGACATCACGACGACGCGCGGGCGGGGACGGGCGCGGACCCGGTCACGGCCGATCGCGGCCAGCAGGCCGATCTCGCGCGGGCCCAGGACGGCGCCCTCCGGCAGCGCCACTCCCCCGCGGGAGAGGTCGCCCGCCGCGTGGCGGACGCCGGAGCCGGCGAGCACCGCACGGTTGATGAGCACGCTCGAGCGGCCACCGTCGGTCGCGTCGGCCGGGACGACGGCGTCGGCGCCGCGCGGCAGCGGCGCGCCGGCCGTGATGCGCACGCACGAGCCGCCGCTGATGGCGAACGGCTTGCCCAGGCCCGGGACGATCTCGGCCACGACGGGCAGCTCGACGGGCTCACCGGGCCGGGCGCCCACCACGTCCGTGGCGTTGACGGCGTACCCGTCGACGGCGGCGGAGGAGAAGCGGGGCAGGTCGTGGTCGCTGACGACGTCCTCGTGCAGGGTCAGGCCCAGCGACTCGACCACCGGCTGGTCGTAGGCCGCGAGCGGGCCCACACCGCGCAGGATGGTCTCGAGGTGGTCCTCGACCGTCAGGCGACCGGGTGCGACGCTGACGGGACGCGTCCGCGGAGGCAGTTGTCCTGACGACATGCCTGCCAGCCTAACGGCCGATCCGCCTCAGAACCCGGACAGTACGGTCCCGGACTCCACGTGGCGCGGTCGGCCCTCGTCCTCGAGGGTCACGTCACCGCGCACGACGACCCCCTCGCCGAAGCTCCAGTCGCCGCGCACCGTGAAGGACGAGGCGTACTGCAGCGACACCGAGAACGGCACCCGGCGGTCGAAGTCGGCGATGGTCTTGAAGTACCGCTTGTCGAGGTCGACCGACGGGACCTCGTCGACGCGGGCGCGCATCTGGTAGTCCGGCCCGACGTCGTACACGTCCGAGCGCAGCAGCAGCAGGTCGTCGGTCGTCTTGACCGGCAGGAACCGCGCGCGGTCGACCTCGATCGCGGTGGCGCCCTCGAAGACCGAGATGGCGGCGCCCATCGCGGACTCGATCTGGATGACCTCGGGTGTCTCGGGATCGGTGGGGTCGACGTTCTTCTGGTTGCGGATGAGGGGCAGGTCCAGGACGCCCTCGGCGCGGTCGAGCTCGCGGCGCAGGGCGTGCAGGTCGAACCACAGGTTGTTCGTGTGGAAGTAGCGGTGCACCGTGAGGTCGGCCGCGGCCTCGCGGTCCTCGGGCGCGATCTGCGCGGTCTCGCGCAGGATGAGCCGGCCGTCGGAGCGGCGGACCACGAGGTGGCCGCCCTTGACGTCGGCGGGGGTGCGGCGGCAGACCTCGGCCGCGTACGGGGCGCCGGTCTCGGCGAACCAGGCCATCATCGCGGGGTCCGGGACGGCGCCGAGGTTGTCGGCGTTCGAGACCGAGGCGTACCGGTAGCCCTCGGCGATGAGCCGGTCGAGCACGCCCGAGGCGTCCAGCGCCGTGTAAAGGTCGGCGTGACCCGGCGGGCACCACTCGAGGGCGGGGTCCTGCGGCCACTCCACCGGCTCGAGCGTGTCGGCCGTCAGGCGCGGCTCGCGGTTCTGCAGGAAGTCCAGCGGCAGGTCGCCGACCTGGAGGCCGGGATAGCGCGCGAGGGTGGCGAGCGTGTCGTCGCGCGTGCGGAAGCTGTTCATGAACAGCAGGGGCAGGTCGACGCCCAGCGTGGCGCGGACGTGCCAGACCTGGTCGACGATGAGGTCGAGGAAGCTCAGGCTGTGCTTGATGGGCAGCAGCGACTTGGCCTGCGTCATGCCCATCGTGGTGCCCAGTCCGCCGTTGAGCTTGATGACGACGGTCTCGGCGGCGGCACGGCGCAGCGTCTCGGTGTCGTACTCGAGCTTCTCGATGCTGTCGATGTCCTCGAGCGGATCGACCTCGGACTCGGGGATCAGACCCGACGCGCCGCCCTCGAGCTGGTGGTAGAACGCCGTGAAGACGTCGATCGCCTGCTCGGGCAGGCCGTCCGAACGCATCTTCTGCTGAGCCGCTGCCAGTCCCTTCACCGGCCCTAGGCTAGCGGCATGTCGGCCGAAGTGACGTCTGAGAAGTCGCAGGTCCGCTCCGCGGTCGCCGCCCGCCGGCGCGGCCGGTCGGCGGTGTCGCGCGCGGCCGTCGCCGAAGCGATCGCGCTGCATGCGCCCTCCGTGGCCGCGCTCGTCCGCGCCCGGCGGGTCGCGGCCTACCTGTCGCTGCCGAGCGAGCCGGGCACGGAACCGCTCCTGGCGTGGCTGACCGGTCTCGGGATCGAGGTCCTCGTGCCGCGCAGCCGCCCCGACCGGTCGATGGAGTGGGTCCGGTACGCACCGGGCGAGGTGGTGGTGGGAGGCCTCGGCGTCCCCGAGCCCACGGGGCCCGACCTCGGGCCGGACGCGCTGGCCTCGTGCGACGTCGCCGTCGTCCCCGCGCTGGCCGTGGACCACGCCGGCGTGCGCCTCGGCCGTGGCGCCGGGTACTACGACCGCGCGCTCGAGGGCTTCGGCGGCGTCGTGTGCGCCCTCGTCCACGACGACGAGCTGCTGCCCTCGCTCCCCCACGAGCCGCACGACCGTCCCGTCGACCTCGTCCTCACCCCGGCCGGCCTGTTCCGTCCCTCCCGGGACCGAGATCTGTAGCGGTGTCCACCCGCATCGGCCGTCTCAGGCCGAGATCGTGTGGACACCGCCACACATCTCGCCCGCCGGAGGCGGGATCAGGAGACGGCGACGATGGGCAGGCGGTAGGCGGCGGGGGCGCTGTCGGGGACGACCGGGTTCTTCGGCGCGACCGGCTCGATGCGGCGGTAGGGCGCGCCGAGCGCCGGGCGTGGATCGGCCTCGCCCTTGTTGGGCCACATGGCCACCGCGCGCTCGGCCTGTGCCGTGATCGTGAGCGACGGGTTGACGCCCAGGTTGGCGGTGATCGCCGAGCCGTCGATGACGTGCAGGCCCTCGTGCCCGTAGAGGCGCTGGTAGGGGTCGATCACACCGGTCTCGGGCGACTCGCCGATCGCGCAGCCGCCGAGGAAGTGCGCCGTCATCGGGATGCCGATGGGCTCGGTCACGATGCCGCCGGGGACGCCGCCCATGTGATCGGCCATCTCGGTCACGGCGCGATGCGCCTCGGGGATGTACGTCGGGTTCGGCTCGCCGGTCCCCTGCTTGGTGGTCATCTTGCGACCGCCCAGCAGCCGGCGCTTCGTGTACGTCGTGATCGAGTTGTCGCGCGCCTGCATCACCAGGGCGATGACGGTGCGCTCGGACCAGTGGAACGCGTCGTACAGCCTCGGCAGCTTCGGACCGAGCCTGACGATGTTCTTCAGGACCGTCCGCAGGCGCGGCCGGTCGTCGCCGCTGCCGTCGGTCGACAGCACCATCTGCACGAACATCATCGCGTTGGAGCCCTTGCCGTAGCGGACGGGCTCGATGTGGGTCGTGTCGTTCGGGTGGATCGACGAGGTGATCGCGACACCGCGCGTGTAGTCGACGTCGCGGTGCATCGCCACCGAGCCCATGAGCGCCTCGGAGTTCGTGCGCGTCAGCAGGCCGAGGCGGTCCGAGATGCGCGGCAGGCTGCCCGAGTCGCGCAGCTGGTGCAGCAGCCGCTGCGTGCCGAGCGAGGCGGCCGAGAACACGACCTGCTCGGCCCGGACGACCGAGCGGCGACGGCGCCTCTTCGTCGAGCGCGCATGCACCTCGTAGCCGCCGCCCGGCATCGGCTTCACGTCGACCACCGTCGTGAGGTCGCGGACCTCGGCGCCGGCCTGCTCGGCCAGGTACAGGTAGTTCTTGACGAGCGTGTTCTTCGCGTTGTGGCGGCAGCCCGACATGCACTCGCCGCAGTTCAGGCAGGTCCGCCGCGACGGGCCGACGCCGCCGAAGTACGGGTCGCCGACGTCCTGGCCCTCCTCGTCACCGAACAGCACGCCGACGGGCGCGAAGTGGAACGAGTCGCCGTAGCCGAGGCGCTCGGCCGCCGTCCTGACGACCTCGTCGGCCGGCGTCATCTCGCGGACCTCGTTCACGCCGAGCATGCGCTTGGCCTGGTCGTAGTACGGCGCCAGCTCGCTCTTCCAGTCCGTGATGCCGCTCCACGCGGGGTCCTCGTAGAACGGGTCGAGCGGCTCGTAGAGCGTGTTGGCGTAGACGAGGGAGCCGCCGCCGACGCCCGCGCCCGCGAGCACGAGCGAGTCGCGCAGCAGGTTGATGCGCTGGATGCCGTAGCAGCCGAGCCGCGGCGCCCACAGGTAGTCGCGCAGGTGCCAGGAGTTCTTCGCGAACTCGTGGTCGGCGAAACGGCGGCCGGCCTCGAGCACGAGGACCTTGTAGCCCTTCTCGGTCAGCCGCAGCGCCGAGACGCTGCCGCCGAAGCCGGAGCCGATGATGACGACGTCGTAGTCGAGCTCGGTCATGGTGGTCCTCTCAGGCCCTCGTCGTGAGGCGGCGCAGCAGCCGCAGGCCGATCGTCAGCAGCGCGGCGAACCGCTGCCGGGGCAGGAACGCCGGGCCGCCCACGGGCATGACCCGCTGGACGCCGACGGACTGGCTCTCGGTGAACCGCAGGAGCCCCTCGGCGCCCTGGCGGCGGCCCGTGCCGGACTCCTTCATGCCGCCCATCGGGGCGCCGATGCTGCCGAACGTCGCGGCGAAGCCCTCGTTGACGTTGACGGTGCCGGCCTGGATCCGCGTGGCGACCTTGCGAGCCCGGCGCACGGGCCCCCAGACGCTGGCGTTGAGGCCGTAGACGGTGTCGTTCGCGAGGTCGATCGCCTCGCCGACGCTGCGGTACGGGTACAGCGAGACGAGCGGGCCGAAGGTCTCCTCGCGGTGGCACAGGGCCGACTCGGGGACGTTCTCGAGCACCGTCGGCTCGTGGAACCACGGCGCGATGTCGGGCCGGGCGCGGCCGCCGGAGACCAGCGTGGCCCCGTGGTCGAGCGCGTCGGCGACGTGCTTCTCGATCGTGGCCAGCTGCGCGGGCGAGACGAGCGTGCCCATCTCGACCTCCCAGTCGGCGTTGGCGCCGTAGGACAGGTGCGCGAGCCGCTCGGCGAGCGCGTCGCGGTACTGCGCGTAGATTGACTCGTGCACGTACACGCGCTCGATCGAGACGCACAGCTGGCCGGCCGAGCTGAACGCCGCCGTCACGGTGCCCTCGACGGCCTTGGCGACGTCCGCGCCGGGCAGGACGATCATCGGGTTCTTGCCGCCGAGCTCGAGCGAGCAGCCGATGAGCCGCTGCGAGCACTGGGCCGCGATGCGCTTGCCCGTGGCGGTGGAGCCGGTGAAGCAGATGTAGTCGGCGCGGTCGATGATGGCCGAGCCGATCACCGAGCCGGCGCCGCTGACGACCTGCCACAGGTCCTTCGGGAAGCCGGCGCGGTGCATCAGCTGCACGATCGCGAGCGCCGTGAGCGGCGACTGGCTGTCCGGCTTGTGCACGACGGCGTTGCCGGCCGCGACGGCGGCCAGGCCGTCGACGAGCGCCATCGACAGCGGGTAGTTCCACGGCGTGATGAGGCCGACGATGCCCTTCGGCTGGTGGTACTGGCGGATGCCGGTGATGACGGGGTAGACGCCGGCGCGGCGGTGCGGGCCGAGGATCCGGGCCAGGCGGCGGCCGTAGTAGCGGCCGGTCAGGGCGGTGTGCAGCACCTCGTCGAAGGCGTGCGAGCGGGCCTTGCCGGACTCGAGCTGGATGAGGTCGAGCAGCTCGTCCTGGTGGGCCAGGATCAGGTCGTGCAGGCGCAGCAGGGCGCGCTTGCGGCGGCGCAGCGACGTGCGCGCCCAGTGCAGCTGGGCGACCCGCGCCGCGGCGAACGCCGCCTCCACGTCGTGCTCCGTGGAGATCGGGACCGTGGCGAGGTCGGCGCCGTCGAGCGGCGAGACGGTCGTGCGGGTCTCGGGGCCGGTGGCCCGAATCAGGGCGGTGAGCTCGGCGACGCGCGCGGACGGCACGGCCAGGGGGACGGCGTGGGGCATGGCTCGCACGATACCCCGATTCCGCCCGAATGTGACACTCGTCATGTCAGATGTCGGGAGGGCTAGGCTGGCCGCAGGTCCTTCGCGAAGCACAACGACTCGGGAACCTCGTCGTACGGCGGGTAGATCTCGATCGGGACGTAGCCCGAGCGACGGTAGAGCGCGATCGCCGCCTGCTGCCGCTCGCCCGTGTGCAGCACGACGCGGTCGGTGACCGTGGCGGCGTGCCGTTCGATCTCGGCCAGCAGCCGCGGCGCCAGGCCCGTTCCGCGCGTCTCGGGCAGGACGTACATCCGCTTGACCTCGACGAGGTCGCGCAGGCGCCGCAGGCTGGCCGTGCCGACCGGCCGGTCGCCGTCCAGCGCGAGCAGGCACACGATGACCGACTCCGGCTCGATGTCCTCGGTGCCGACCGTGTGCCGCGGCCGTCCGTACAGGTCGGCCATCTCGGCGGACATCCGCGCCCGCAGGTCGACCGCGCGCGGGTCGAGGAAGTCCACCTCGACGAGTCGAGCCGTCACCGGCGGACCACGGGCGCGGGCTCGCGCACGTCGGCCAGCATCGGGTGCTGCGCGCGGGTGGCCTTGAGCAGGGGCCGGTCGAGCGTGGCCGTCGCGACGCCCTCACCGGGGCCGACCTCGGCCACGACCCGGCCCTCCGGGTCGTAGATCGCCGAGCCGCCGTCGAACTCGGCGCCCGCGACCGAGCCGGTGAGGCCGCTGACGACCGCGTACATGCCGTTCTCGAGGGCGCGGGCGCGGTAGTACAGCTCGCGCCGGTGGGCGCTGCCGGCGAAGTACGCGACCGACGCGGCGTACACCTCGGCCCCCGCCAGCGCGAGCGACCGCGCGTGCTCGGGGAAGCACCCGTCGTAGCAGATCGACAGGCCCACGGCCCAGCCCTTGACGTCGATCACGACGCCGTCGCGGCCCGGCACGACGTGGGCGTTCTCGTCGCCGCACGGGTTCTGCTTGTCGTAGACGCGCTCGGGCGCGCCGCGCCCGAACGCCAGCGTGGAGATCGTGAAACCGTGCGGCCCGTCGAGGCAGGCGCCGACGAGCGCCACGAGGCCCGCCGCAGCCGCGGCGTCCTCGATCGGCTGCAGGCGCGGATCGCTCTCGCCGACCACGATCGGCGGCAGGCGGTACCCGCCCAGGAACAGCTCGGGCATGACCAGCAGGTCCGCGCCCGGCGACGACTCGATCGCCCGGACGACGGCGGCGACGTCGGTCTCGACGTCACCGGCGGAGGCGAACTGGCCCGCGGCGACCGTGAGGGTCACCCGACCACGACCTCGATCCGCTGGAACTCCTTGAGGTCCGTGTAGCCGGTGGTGGCCATCGCGCGACGCAGCGCGCCGACGAGGTTCATCGTGCCGTCCGGGACGACGGAGGGGCCGAACAGCACCTGCTCGAGCGGCCCGACCGTGCCGATCTCGACCCGCTCGCCGCGCGGCAGGTCGGAGTGCCACGCCTCGGCGCCCCAGTGGAAGCCGTGGCCGGGGGCGTCGGTGGCGCGCGCGAACGGCGAGCCGATCATGACGGCGTCGGCGCCGCACGCGAAGGCCTTGGCCAGGTCGCCGCTGCGGCCGATCGAGCCGTCGGCGATGACGTGCACGTAGCGGCCGCCGGACTCGTCCAGGTAGTCGCGGCGGGCCGCGGCGACGTCGGACACGGCCGACGCCATCGGGACCGCCACGCCCAGCACGCTGCGAGTGGTGTGGGTGGCGCCGCCGCCGAAGCCGACGAGGACGCCCGCCGCGCCGGTGCGCATGAGGTGCAGGGCGGCCTGGTGCGTGGCGCAGCCGCCCACGATCACCGGGACGTCCAGCTCGTAGATGAACTGCTTGAGGTTGAGCGGCTCGGCGTTGCTGGAGACGTGCTCGGCCGAGACGGTGGTGCCGCGGATGACGAACAGGTCGACGCCGGCCTGCACGACCGTGTCGGCGAACTGCTTCGTGGAGCCAGGCGACAGGGCGCCCGCGACCGTGACGCCGGCCTCGCGGATCTCGCGCAGCCGCTCGGTGATGAGCTCGGCCTTGATCGGCTCGGCGTAGATCTGCTGCAGCCGCGCGGTGACCTGCGCCGGCTCGATGCGGGCGATCTCCTCCAGCAGCGGCAGCGGGTCCTCGTAGCGGGTCCACAGGCCCTCGAGGTTGAGCACGCCGAGGCCACCGAACTTGCCCAGCGCGATCGCGGTCTCGGGGCTCATGACCGAGTCCATCGGCGCGGCCACGATCGGCAGGTCGAAGCGGTAGGCGTCGATCTGCCAGTGCGTGGACACCTCGTGCGGGTCGCGCGTGCGCCGACTGGGCACGATGGCGATGTCGTCGAAGTGGTAACCCTGACGGCCACGCTTGGCCAGACCGATGTCGATGCTCACCCGGTCACCTTATCGGGGGGGACCTCCACGCTGAGTTGCACGTTGCGCCCGCGACACGCCGTCCTCGGGCGGCCGAACGTGCAACTCAGCGGGGTGGGATGGTCACAGGATCGTGTAGTTGGGCGCCTCGACCGTCATCTGGATGTCGTGCGGGTGGCTCTCCTTGAGGCCCGCGGCCGTGATGCGGACGAAGCGGCCGCGCTCACGCAGCTCGGGGATCGTGCGCGAGCCGACGTAGAACATCGACTGGTGCAGGCCGCCGATGAGCTGGTGCGCGACCGTGGCGAGCGGGCCGCGGTAGGCCACGCGGCCCTCGATGCCCTCGGGGACGATCTTGTCGTCGCTCGTGACGTCGGCCTGGAAGTAGCGGTCCTTGGAGTAGGACTTCTTGCCGCGCGACGCCATCGCGCCGACCGAGCCCATGCCGCGGTAGGCCTTGTACTGCTTGCCCGCCACGAAGATCAGGTCGCCCGGGCTCTCCTCGCAGCCGGCCAGCAGCGAGCCGACCATGACCGACTCGGCGCCCGCGACGAGGGCCTTGGCGATGTCGCCCGAGTACTGCAGGCCGCCGTCGGCGATGACGGGGATGCCGGCCGGCTCGGCCGCCAGCGAAGCCTCGTACACGGCCGAGATCTGCGGGACGCCGACGCCGGCGACGACGCGCGTGGTGCAGATGGAGCCGGGGCCGACGCCCACCTTGACGGCGTCGACGCCGGCGTCGACGAGCGCCTGGGCGCCCGCGCGCGTGGCGACGTTGCCGCCGATGATCTGCACCCCCTCGAACGCCGGGTCGGCCTTGAGGCGGCGGACCATGTCCAGCAGCGCCTTGGCGTGGCCGTGCGCCGTGTCGACGACGAGCACGTCGACGCCGGCCTCCATCAGGGCGCCGGCGCGGTCGTACGAGTCGCCGAAGAAGCCCACGGCCGCGCCCACGAGCAGGCGGCCCTCGGCGTCCTTGCTGGCGAGCGGGAACTGCTCGGACTTCACGAAGTCCTTGACGGTGATGAGGCCGGCCAGCTTGCCGTCGGCGTCGACGATGGGCAGGCGCTCGCGCTTGTGCTGGCGCAGCAGGGCCGAGGCGTCCTCGTGGCTGATGCCGACGTGGCCGGTGATGAGCGGCATGTGGGTCATGACGTCGCCCACGAACGTGGTGGCCCACTCCTTGACCGGCGTGAAGCGAAGGTCGCGGTTGGTGACGATGCCGAGCAGCGTGTTGTCCTCGTCGACGACGGGCAGGCCCGAGACGCGGTACTCGCCGCAGATCTCGTCGAGCTGCTCGAGCGTGGCCTTCGGGCCGATCGTGACGGGGTTGGGGATCATGCCCGTCTGGGTGCGCTTGACCAGGTCCACCTGGTACGCCTGATCCTCGATCGAGAGGTTGCGGTGCAGGATGCCGATGCCGCCCTCGCGCGCCATCGCGATGGCCATGCGCGACTCGGTCACGGTGTCCATCGCGCTCGACAGCAGCGGGATGCGCAGCGAGATCTCGCGCGTGAGCCGCGTCGTGGTGTCGACCTCGCTGGGGATGACGTCGGTCTCGCCCGGGAGGAGCAGGACGTCGTCGTAGGTCAGACCGAGGGGTGCGAACTTGTCGGGGATGCCCACCATGAGCCGATTCTACTCGCGCGCCTCACGCACCCCGAACCGGTGGGACGTGATCTGGACGTCAGTGCACGCTGGTCATCGCGCTGACCTTGAGCATCTCCTCGACGGAGTCGAACTTGACCCGCGGGCGGCCCTGCTCGCGGCCGCGGCGCTCCTCGGCCTTCTCGATCGCGAGCATGCGCCGGCGCCCCACGACCTGGCCCACCGTGGCGCGGACGAAGGGACCGAACGTGCGCCGGCTGCGCGGCGCGTGCGGGATCCGGCCGGCGTTGGCGTCGGCGACGATCGAGGTGACGGTCTCGTGCGCGCACGTGCGGTTCGCGCCGATGCCGCCGGTCGCGCCGCGCTTGATCCAGCCGACGACGTACGTGCCCGGCACGGGCTCCCCGGTGGCGGGGTCGATCACGCGACCCTCCCGGTGCGGGACCGTGCGCGTCGCCTCGTCGAACGGCAGGCCCGGCACGGGCGCACCGCGGTGGCCCGTGGACCGGATGAGGGTGCCGCACGGCACGGTCTGCGCCTGCTCGGGCACGCCGGTGGGCGAGATCCGGACCGCCTCGACGCGCGCGTCCCCCTCGACCTCGACCACCTGGCGGCCGAAGGCGAAGACGAGCCGGCGGCTCCCGCCCGGCGGAGCGGTGAGGTCGACGTCGACGAGCGGCAGGCGCGCGAGGACCTCGGCGTTCGAGCCCTCGGGTGCCTCGGCGAGCTCGGCCTCGGCGAGCCCGTCGCGGGCGACGACGACGTCGATCCCCGGCGGCATCATCAGCAGCTCGGGCCGGGTGAAGGCGGCGTACGAGGGGCCGCGCCGTCCCAGCAGGACGACCTCGCGCACGTCGAGGTTTCGGAATGCGGCAAGCGCGTGATCGGCCATGTCGGTGCGCGCCAGGACCTCGGGGTCCTCCAGCAGCAGGCGCGCCAGGTCGAGCGCGACGTTGCCGTTGCCGACGATCACGACCCGGTCTCCCTCGATCACCACGTCCGCGGCCGGCACGTCGAGCGCGCCGTTGTACCAGCCGACGACGGTGGGCGCGGCCAGCACGCCGGGCAGCTCCTCCCCCGCCACGCCCAGCGGCCGGTCCAGGCGGGCGCCGACACCGTAGACGACGACGTCGTGGTGGCGCAGCACGTCCTCGTGCGTGATGTCCCGGCCGACCTCGACGTTCATGATCATCGTGGTGCGCGGGTGCTTGTACGCCCAGTGGAAGATCCCCGAGAACTTCTTGGTGTCGGTGTGGTCGGGCGCCACGCCCCCGCGCACGAGGCCGCCCGGGACCGGGAGCCGGTCGATCATCGTGATCCGCGCATCGGTCGACAGCAGCAGCTCGCGCGCGGTGTACGCGGCGGCCGGGCCGGTGCCCACGATCGCGACCGTCAGCTGCCGCTCGAGGTCGCCGCCCATCTCGTCCCACGTGTGCGTGCGCGGGGCCTCGTGCTCGGGGCGCTGCTCGTAGTACGCCGCGTTGAGCTGCGCGAAGACCTCCTCGCCGCCGCGCAGCAGGTCGATCGGCTTGGGCGCCGCGACGGGGCACGCGTCGGCGCACGCGCCGCAGTCGATGCAGGCCTGCGGGTCGACGTAGAGGATGTCGGCCGTGCCGAAGTCCGGCTCGTCGGGGGTGGGGTGGATGCAGTCCACGGGGCAGACGGACACGCACGAGGCGTCCTTGCAGCAGGACTGGGTGATCGCGTAGGCCACGGGTGCTCTCTCGGGTCGGCTCGGCGCGGGCTCAGAGCATGTGGACGCGGCGGTACATCCGCATCGCGGCAGGCGTCAGCAGGCCGACCTCGGACAGGAAGTCCATGAGGTGCACGCAGCTCATCCGCATGAGGTTCTGGTGGTGCACGTTGTCGCGCGCCGCGGCCTTGGCCCGCTCGGCGTCGAGGCCGACGTTGGCGTAGACGTCCTCGTTGACGAGCGAGTCCACGATGATCGCGGCGACGACCGAGATCGCGATCGCGGCCAGGTGCCGCCGCGGCTTGGAGACGCCGCGCAGGTGCTCCTTGATCTCGATGCGCGCGAACTTCATGTGGCGCGCCTCCTCGACCACGTGGATCTTGCTCGTGGTGCGGACCTCGTCGAGCACGTTCTCGCCGCGCATCCAGTCGCGCTGCATGATGTCGAGCACCTCCTCGGCGACCAGGATCGCGGCGTACGACATCTCGCCGTTCGCCGTGGTGCGGAAGACGCGGGCCAGCTCGTGGAACAGCCGGCGCGGGCGGTAGTGCGGGACGCCCATCTTGCTGCAGGTCTTGCTGAACATGAGCGAGTGGCGGCACTCGTCGGCGATCTCGGTGAGCGCGAAGCGGAACTCGGGGTCGCCGTAGTCGGCGGAGTACTGCGAGCGCAGCACCATCGACTGCAGCATCGTCTCGAACCAGATGCCGGTGCTCATGATGGAGCCGACCTCGTGGCGGGTCAGGTCGATGCGCTGCTGCTCGGTCATCTCGTCCCACAGCGGCGTGCCGTAGAGCGTGGACCACTCGGGGTTGAGGCCGTACTTGTGCGGGTCGAGCGGCGCGTCCCAGTCGATCTCCCGGTCGGGGTCATACGACAGGACGGCGGCGGAGTCCAACAGGCGCTCGAGCTCGGTGTCCATGTCGATGGACTCACGGAACTGCGCGGCGTCGTGATCGGTGACGGTCATGACGATCTCCTCGGGCACGTCGAATGTGACATCGTGAATGTAACATAGAATGTGAGACGGGTCACGGGTTCGAAAACACAGGGCGATGTGCTGACTCCTGTCGGTGCGGCGCGCCATCGTATTGGGCGTGACGTCGATCCAGGTGCCGCCCGACTACGCCACCACCCTGCGCCGCCTCTCGGTGCGCCTGCGCGAGGCGCGGCGGGCGCACGGGCTCACGCAGGAGCAGCTGGCCGAGCGCGCCGGCGTGCACCGCAACACGATCCAGAACCTCGAGGCCGAGCCCGTCACGCGCACGCCGGCGTTCCGACTGGACGTGGTGCTGGCCGTGGCACACGCGCTGGGGATCCGGGCCTGCGACGTCTTCGTCGATCCGTAAATCGGGACTACCCATGACATTGGGCTGATTCGATTGGGCATTGCACCCATGCTGTTGTGCATGCCCAAGCGCACGCCCTCGACCCACACCGCCGAGATCGCCGGATGGTTCGCCACCTGGCTGCGACGCCGTCGCGAGGACCAGGGCTGGACGCAGGAGCAGCTCGCGCACCGCGCGGGACTGAGCCGCAACCAGGTGCAGAACCTGGAGAACAACCGGAACAACAACAACACCGGCGTGGGCCGCAGCTCGGCCAATCCCAGCCTGGACACCCTGCTGGCGCTCGAGGACGCCTTCGAGCTGCCCCTGGGCGAGCTGCTCGTCGAGGTGCGTGCCCTCATGGAGGCCGAGGCGCGCTGAGGCCCCGCCGTCGTCACGGCGCCCGTCCCGGCTCGGCCGCGAGCCGATCGAACAGGTCGGCCGCCTGCAGCAGGGCGGCCGCGAAGGCGCGTGCGTCCTCGCCGTCCGGCCGGTAGGCCTCGGCGCCCCACGCGAGCTCGGGCCGGTCGCGCGGCAGGCCGCCGAGCAGGATCGCGACCCACGTGCCGGCGGGCGCGGGGAACAGGCGAGCGTGCTGCTCGTCCTCGACGGTGTCGCCGCGGCGGTGATCGGTGCACCACCACGGGCAGGTGATCGCTGGCGTCGTCATGGACGAAGTCGTATCAACGGGCTCGGACACCGGCCCGGGACCGCGCGCGCGGGGCATGGGCCGGGGTGACGGTTTCCCCGGTTGAGTAGGGAAACTGTCACTGAACGAGGGTTGCGCACCACGTTCAGTGACAGGAAGCCTCGTTCAGTCCAGGCCGGCCCACGCGAGGAACTCGGCCGCGGTGAGGACGGGCGTGCCGAAGTCCCGGGCCTTGCGCGCCTTGCCCGACTGGGTGCCCGCCTCGGCGACGACGAGCACGTCGCAGCGCGTCTTCGTGACGTTCGCGACCGGCTCGAGGCCACGGCGGACCGCGAGATCGGTCATGTCCTCCCGCGACAGGACCCGGCCCTGACCGGTCAGGGCGCTGCCCGTGAAGCACACCCGAGCGCCGGGCACGAGGACCTCGGCGGGCTCGGGCTGGGCGCCGGACACCGAGGCCATGACGTCGTCCACGAAGGTGCTGCCCAGCACGGCCTCCACGTCGCGCAGCCGCTGGACGAGCTCCGGGGAGAGCCGCGACGCCCGGGCCGCTGCCGCGGCGACGCGATGGGCGACCGCCTCCCCCGCCGCCACGCGCGCCGCCTCGTCGACCTCGACCGCCGAGGCGTCGCCACCGAGCAGGACCCGACCGAGCACGCGGCTCACCTCCACGATCGCCGAGAGCGTCGGCATCGCGTCCGAGGCGGCGACGGGGACGTCGGCGTCGCGGGTGAGCAGGTGGTGCGGCTCGTCGACCACGAGCTCCGCGTGGGCGAAGGGCGAGCCGGAGCCCGTGCCGAGCCTGCGGTGGGCGCCCATCGCCGCGCGCGCCCGGTCGAGGGCCCGTCCTGATCGCAGCCCACTGAGCTCGTCGTCGGTCAGCGCGTCCCGTGGGACCTCCACGCCCACCGGCATCGGCCACGTGCACGCCAGTCGCTTGAGCTCGAAGTCGATCGTCGCGAGGGTCTCGTCGATGCCGACACCCACCGGGACGAGCCCCTCGAGCAGCGGCGCGATCGTCGACCAGGCCTGGTCGAGGGTCGGCGCGAGCAACACGTCGTCCGCGGTGATCCCGAAGGCCGTCCGCGCGTCGCCGAGGTCCCGCTGTGGGTCGACGAGCGTCGTGATCGCCGTGTCGTCCTCGAACACGACGGCGAGCTCGACGGGCCGGGGCCGCGAGAACGTGCCCTCGTCCCCCACGAGGCACACGGCGATCGCACACGCCCGCGCCTCCCCGTGCACGGTCGAGGCGTGCAAATGCCGCAGGATCCGCCGGTCCGTGCGCAGGTGGCGCGGCTCCACGGGCCGTTTGAGCACCAGGCCGTCGAGCGACGTCGCCCGGCTCAGCGCCACGTAGACCTGACCGGTCGCGAAGACCCCGCCGGACAGGTCGACGACGAGCCGGTCGATCGTCTGGCCCTGGCTCTTGTGGATCGTGATGGCCCACGCCAGCTTGAACGGCAGCTGGGTGAAGACGCCGACGACCTCGTTCGTCAGGTGGCCTCCCGACACGACGGGCCGCTGCACCTCCCACGCGTACGGGCCGACCTCGGCGGTCGAGCCGTCGGCGAACTCGACGGTCGCGACGAGCCGGCCCTCCTCGTGCGCGAGCGCGACGATCCGCCCCAGCGTGCCGTTCACCCAGCGGTCGGACGGGTCGTTCGTCAGCATCATGACCTGCGCGCCGACCTTGAGGACGAGCTCGCGATCGGTGGGCGGGTCGAACAGCGCCAGGTCACCGGACTCGACGGCGACGCTGCGCACCTCCTCCCCCGGCAGGCGCTCGAGCCGCTCCCGGTTGCGCGCGGACACGACGCGGTTCGACGGGGCGAGGGTGAGCCACAGCTCGTCCTCGGGTGGCTCGAAGTCGGGGTCGACGCGCGTGTTGAGGTCCGCGCGCGCGTGCTCGAGCAGGACTCCCTCGCGCACGGCGTTGAGCAGGGCGGTCAGCCGATCGTCGCCGAGCTGGCGGAACGCGGTCGTCAGCGCGACGGTCGGGAACGTCGCCGCGTCGAAGGTGTCGGCGGAGAAGAAGTAGGGGGTCTCGTAACGGCTGGAGAAGAAGTCGGAGAGCGCGTCCGGGACCACGGGCGGCAGCTGCAGCAGGTCGCCCACGAGCACGAGCTGCACGCCGCCGAACGGGCGCTCCGGGTGCGGGCCGAAGCGCACGAGGGCCGCGGCCAGCAGGTCGAACAGGTCGGCGCGGACCATCGAGGCCTCGTCGATGACGAGGGTCTGCAGGGACCTCAGCGTGCGGGTGAAGCGACCCGGCCGGTAGTCGCCGGAGCGGACGTCCTCGAGTGTCGTCGTGCTGCGGAAGCCGAAGAGCCGGTGGATCGTGTGACCCGCGACGTTGAGCGCCGCGATGCCGGTGGGCGCCGCGACCACGACGCGGCGGTCGGTGTGCTCCATGAAGTGCCGGATCAGCGTGGACTTGCCCGTGCCGGCCTTGCCGGTGAGGAACAGGTTCCCGCCGGACTCGAGAATCTCGAGCGCGCGCTCGAACTCCTCGGTGATCGTGATGGCCATCGGCTGCAGGCTACCGGGGCGGCCTCTCCGGCTCGACTGAGCGAGGTTTCCTGTCACTTCCGGGGGTTCGCAACACTCGTTCAGTGACAGCTTTCCTACCTAACCGGGGAAACCGTCACGGCACGACGAACGGCCCCGGGCGCAGTGCCCGGGGCCGTTCGCGGTGATCGGTCGATCAGTGGCTGTGACCGGCGTGCGCGTCGTCCTCGTCGGCCGGCTTGTCCACCACGAGCGTCTCGGTGGTGAGCAGCATGGCCGCGATCGAGGCCGCGTTCGCGAGCGCCGAGCGCGTGACCTTGACCGGGTCGAGGATGCCCTGCGCGAGCAGGTCGCCGTACTCGCCCGTGGCCGCGTTGTAGCCCTCGCCGGACTCGCGGACCTTCGACACCACGACCTCGCCGGACTCGCCGCCGTTGCGGGCGATCCACTCCAGCGGGGCGTCGGCGCCCTTGCGGACGATCCGGACGCCGAGCGCCTCGTCGCCGGTCAGGTTCAGGTCCTTGTCCAGCACGCCGACGGCGTGGACGAGCGAGGAGCCACCACCGGGGACGATGCCCTCCTCGATGGCCGCGCGGGTCGCCGAGACGGCGTCCTCGATGCGGTGCTTCTTCTCCTTGAGCTCGACCTCGGTGGCCGCGCCGACGCGGATGACGCAGACGCCACCGGCCAGCTTGGCGAGGCGCTCCTGGAGCTTCTCGCGGTCCCACTCGGAGTCGGTCTGCTCGAACTCGGCCTTGATCTGGGCCACGCGGCCCTCGACCTCGGCCTGGTCGCCGCCGCCGTCGATGATCGTCGTGTCGTCCTTGGTGACGACGACGCGACGGGCGGTGCCGAGCACCTCGAGGCCGACCTGGTCCAGCTTGAGGCCGACGTCGGGGGTGACGACGGTCGCGCCGGTGAGGGTCGCGATGTCCTGCAGCATCGCCTTCCGGCGGTCGCCGAAGGCCGGGGCCTTGACCGCGACGGACGTGAACGTGCCGCGGATCTTGTTGACGACGATCGTCGACAGGGCCTCGCCCTCGATGTCCTCGGCGATGATGAACAGGCTCTTGCCCGACTGGACGACCTTCTCCAGCAGCGGCAGGAGCTCGGCGACGGCCGAGATCTTGCCCTGGTTCACGAGGATGTAGGGATCGTCGAGGACGGCCTCCATGCGCTCGGTGTCGGTCACCATGTACGGGGACAGGTAGCCCTTGTCGAACTGCATGCCCTCGGTGAACTCGAGGTCGGTGCCCATGGTGTTGGACTCCTCGACGGTGATGACACCGTCCTTGCCGACCTTGTCGAACGCCTCGGCGATGAGCTCGCCGATGACCGAGTCACGGCTGGACACCGTGGCGACGGCGGACATGTCCGAGACCGAGTCGACGGCGCGCGCACGGGTGTGCAGCTCGTTCGTGACGGCCTCGACGGCGGCCTCGATGCCCTTCTTCAGGCCGACCGGGTTGGCGCCGGCCGCGACGGCGCGCAGGCCCTCGTGGACCATGGCCTGGGCCAGCACCGTGGCGGTCGTCGTGCCGTCACCGGCGACGTCGTTCGTCTTGGTGGCGACCTCCTTGGCCAGCTGGGCGCCGAGGTTCTCGAACGGGTCGTCGAGCTCGACCTCACGGGCGACGGACACGCCGTCGTTCGTGATCGTGGGGGCGCCCCACTTCTTGTCGAGGACGACGTAGCGGCCCTTGGGGCCGAGGGTCACCTTGACGGTGTCGGCGAGCTTGTCGACGCCACGCTCGAGGGCGCGGCGTGCGTTCTCGTCGAATTCCAGGATCTTGGGCATGAGTGCTCCCTAGGAAGGTTGGCGGGTGGACTCAGGCGATGACGGCGAGCACGTCGCGCGCGTTGAGGATGAGGTACTCCTCGCCGGCGTGCTTGACCTCGGTGCCGCCGTACTTGCTGAACAGGACGCGGTCGCCGACGGCCACGTCGACGGGGATGCGCTCGCCGCTGTCGCTGACGCGACCGGGGCCCACGGCCACGACCTCGCCCTCCTGCGGCTTCTCCTTGGCGGTGTCGGGGATGACGAGACCCGACGCGGTGGTCTGCTCGGCCTCTCCGGCCTTGATGACGATGCGATCTTCGAGCGGCTTGATGGTGACCGACACTGGTCGACCTCCCCTTTCGGACGGAAACGTTCGGGTTGGCACTCGCTCATCGGGAGTGCCAACGTCAGCGTAGCACCGCGTTGGCACTCGCCCCAAGGGAGTGCTAATCGCGCCCCACGCGCGCGCGATGGGAGACTCGACGGGTGGATCCCGCGACGTTCGACGCCCTGCTCGCGCCCGCCGGCCAGGAGCTGCTCGCCGTGATCGCCGAGCGGTCCGGCACCGAGTCCGATCTCGCGCTGGGCACCCGGCTGCGGCGCGAGCACCCGGCCGAGCTCGTCGCCGCGGCCATGTCCCAGCATGCCCTGCGGCGCCGCGCGGCGGTCAAGTTCGGGCCCGACGCGGAGCACATGTACTTCGTGCCGGACGCGCTCGAGCAGGCGACCCGCGCGCCGGTGGCCGCCCACCGCGCGGCGCGGCTCGTGGCGCTCGGCGCGACCTCCGTCGTGGACCTCGGCTGTGGGATCGGCGGCGACCTCGTCGCGTGCGCTCGGGCCGGGCTGGCGGTCCGCGGCATCGAGCAGGACCCGGTCCGCGCGGCGATGGCGCGAGCGAACCTCGCGGCGCTCGGGCTGGGCGGCGAGATCGAGGTCGGCGACGCCACCGCCACCGCGATCGGCGACGACGAGGTCGCGTTCGTCGACCCGGCCCGCCGCGACGGCGCCGGCCGCACGTTCTCCCTCGACGCGCTCGTGCCGGCGTGGGACTTCGTCACCGGCCTGCTCGCCGGGCGGGCGCTCGCGAAGGTCATGCCGGGGATCGCGCACGACGCGGTCCCGCCGGGCGTGCAGGCCGAGTGGGTCTCGGACGGGGGTGACCTGGTGGAGGCGTGCCTCTGGGGCGCGGGATTCGACCTGCCGGCCCAGCGGCGCGCGACGGTGCTCCCGTCGGGCGCGACCCTGGCGTCTCGTGACGCGGTGACCTCGACCGGCGACCCGCTGGCGCACCTCGTCGAGCCGGACGACGCCGTGATCCGCGCCGGCCTGGTGGCCGAGCTCGCGCAGGACCTCGGCGGCCACCTGCTCGACCCCCACATCGCGTGGATCACGACCGACCGCGCCGACGCCGCCCCGTTCGGCCGCGCCTTCCGGATCGAGGCCGAGCTGCCCTTCCGCGAGAAGCAGCTGCGCGCCGCGCTGCGCGAGCGTGACGTCGGCACGCTCACGGTCAAGAAGCGCGGCGTCGACGTCGTCCCCGAGCAGCTCGTCGCCCGCCTCAAGCTCAAGGGCGCCCGTCCCGCCACGATCGTCCTCACCCGGGTCGCCGGCGAGGGCCGCGTCTTCCTCGTCGACCCGATCCGCTGAGAGCGCCGGACGCGGTAGCGTCGGGCCATGCCCGGCACCGTCGACCTCAACGTGGACCTCGGCGAGTCGGCCGAGCGGTGGAAGTCGGGTGAGGACCGCCGGCTGCTCCCGCTCGTCACGAGCGCGAACGTCTGCTGCGGCGCGTACGCGGGCGACGACGACCTCATCCGCGCCACGTGCGAGGCGGCCGTGGAGCACGGCGTCGCGATCGGGGCGCAGGTCGGCTATCGCGACCGCGAGGGGTTCGGCCGCCGCGCGATCGACCTCGCGCCGCGCGACCTCGCCGACGAGGTGCTGCACCAGATCGACCACCTGACCGAGCTCGCCGGGGAGGTCGGCGGGCTCGTCACGTACGTGAAGCCGCACGGCGCGCTCTACCACCGGATCGCGCACGACCCCCACCAGGCGTCGGCGGTCGTCGAGGCCCTGTTGGCCGAGGGCTCGCTGCTCCCGCTGGTCGGGATGCCGGGCTCGCTCGCGCTGCGGATGGCCACCGACCAGGGCGTCCCGGTCGTGCTCGAGGGCTTCGCCGACCGCGCGTACGACGCCGACGGCTCGCTCGTCCCCCGGGACCGTCCCGGCGCCGTGCTGACCGACCCGGAGGCGGCCGCGGCCCAGGCCCTCTCCCTCGTCGGGACCGTGGACTCCCTGTGCGTCCACAGCGACAGCCCGGGCGCCGAGACGCTGCTCGCGCGCGTCCGCGGCGTGCTCGAGGACGAGGGCGTGACCGTGGCGGCGTTCGGCTGACATGCGCGTCCTGCCCTGCGGCGACCGCGCCGTGCTGCTCGACTGCGCCGACGCGGACGAGGCGCGTCACTGGCACGCCGCCCTGGCCGATCACCGTCCCGTCCTCGGCGCCACCACGGTCCTGCTGCGCGGCCGGCCTGCCGACCTGCGCGCCACCGTCGCCGCGACGGACGTCTCCGAGGTCGAGGTGCACGAAGGTCGTGACGTCGAGATCCGCGTGGTCTACGACGGGCCCGACCTGGCCGCGGTGGCCGCGCACTGCGGCCTCCCGGCCGAGGAGGTCGTGCGGCGGCACACCGCCACGGCGTGGACCGTCGGCTTCGCGGGCTTCGCGCCGGGATTCGCGTACCTGACCGGCGGGGACCCGTCGCTGGAGGTGCCGCGACTCGGGCGCCCCCGGCCGCGCGTCGAGGCCGGCTCGGTCGGGCTGGCCGGGCGGTTCAGCGGCGTCTACCCCCGCCCCTCCCCCGGCGGCTGGCAGCTGATCGGCCGCACCGACGCGACCCTGTGGGACCTCGGTCGCGAGGATCCCGCCCTGTTGCACCCCGGCGACCGGGTCCGGTTCGTCGACACCGGAGGTCTCCCATGAGCCTGCGCGTGCTGGAGCCCGGGCCGCTGTCGCTCGTGCAGGACCTCGGCCGCTCGGGCCTCTCGGACCTCGGCGTGGGACCGTCCGGCGCGTTCGACCGGCGGGCGATGCGCGAGGCGAACTCGCTCGTCGGCAACCCGCACGACGCCGCCGTCGTCGAGGCGCTCGGTGGCGGGCTGGCCGTCGTCGCCACCGCGGCGCACGTCGTCGCCGTGACCGGCGCGGCCGGGCCCCTGGCGGTCGACGGGACGCCCGTCGACTCCGGCCGCGTGCTGTCACTGCGACGCGGCCAGGTCCTGCGGCTGGGCGCACCGGCAGTGGGGCTGCGCTGGACCCTCGCGGTCGCCGGCGGCCTCACGGTCCCGGCGGTGCTCGGCAGCCGCAGCACGGACACGCTCGCGGCGCTCGGCCCCGATCCGCTGACCGCGGGCGCCGAGCTGACGGTGGGGCGACCGACCGGCGCCGTGTCGCTCGAGGCCTACCCCGCCGCGCTCGCCTCGGGTGAGGTCACGGTGCGCGTCGTGCTCGGCCCACGCGACGACTGGTTCACGCCCGACGCCGTCGCGACGCTGCTGTCGGCGCCGTGGCGGGTGGATCCGGTGTCGGACCGGATCGGCGTCCGACTGGACGGACCGGCACTGCAGCGGGCACGCGACGGCGAGCTGCCGAGCGAGCCGGTGATCCGCGGCAGCGTCCAGGTGACCACGTCCGGGCGGCCAGTGGTGCTCGGCCCCGACCACCCGGTCACCGGCGGCTATCCCGTCATCGGCGTCGTCCCGGACGCCGACACCGACCTGCTCGCGCAGGCCCGGCCCGGCGACGTCGTGCGCTTCCGCCGCCATCGCGCCTGACGTCCGCCGAGTGGCGCGAACCGGGGTCGCGAGTGGCGCAGATCCGCCCGCCACTCGGCGAGTGGCGGGCATCTTTGCGCCAGTCGCGGAACCGACCGGCGACCGGGCGGCCGGGAACCCCGTCAGGCGACGATGCGGGTGACCGGCAGGCTCGAGTCGACCGGCAGGTCGAGCGGCGAGGGGGCGATGCCGCGACGGACCACCTCGGCGCCGAGCGCCGCGACCATCGCGCCGTTGTCGGTGCACAGCGACGGCGGCGGGATGCGCACCTCGACGCCCGCGGCGGCCGCGCGCTCCAGCACGAAGTGGCGCAGCCGGCCGTTGGCCGCGACGCCGCCACCGAGGATGAGGCGCGGGACGTCGTGCTCGAGGCACGCCTTGATCGCCTTGCGGCTCAGCACGTCGCACACCGAGTCCTGGAACGAGGCCGCCACGTCGGGCACGTCGACCTCGCGGCCCATCCGCTGCTCGTGCTGCACGTGGCGGGCGACGGCGCTCTTGAGGCCGGAGAACGAGAAGTCCCACCGGTACCGCTCGAGGTCGCGCCCCGTGGTCAGGCCGCGAGGGAAGTCGATCGCCGTCGGGTCGCCGTCGCGGGCCACGCGGTCGATCTCGGGGCCACCGGGGTACGGCAGGCCGAGCAGCCGGGCGACCTTGTCGAAGGCCTCCCCCGCCGCGTCGTCGATCGTGCCGCCCAGCAGCGTGATGTCCGTGGCGATGTCGTTGACGAGCAGCAGCTCGGTGTGGCCGCCGCTGACCAGCAGGGCGATGACGGGCTCGTCGTAGCGGCCGTGCTCGAGCTGGTCGACCGCGACGTGCGCCGCGAGGTGGTTGACGCCGTAGAGCGGCTTGTCGTGCGCGAGGGCGAGCGCCTTGGCCGCGGCGACGCCGACCAGCAGCGCGCCGGTCAGGCCGGGCCCGCTCGTGACGGCGATCGCGTCGACGTCGCGGACGTCGAGGCCGGCCTGCTCGTAGGCCTGCTCGAGGGTCGGGACCATCGCCTCGAGGTGCGCACGGCTGGCGACCTCGGGGACGACTCCCCCGAAGCGCACGTGCTCCTCGACGCTCGACGCCACGGCATGGGCGAGCAGGGTGGTGCCCCGCACGATGCCCACGCCGGTCTCGTCACAGGAGGACTCGATGCCCAGGACCAGCGGCTCACTCACCGGTCCATCCTCGCAGGCGGGCGGTCGCTCAGTCGCGCTGGGCGCGCCTGGCCTCGCGCGCGGCCCGCTCCTCGAGGTCCATGCGGCGCGCCTCGTCGGGCGTGGGCGCGGTGCCGCCGTAGCGGGCGGGGGCCCACCACTGGCCCTCGGGCGAGACGGGGTACTCGGTGATCGCCTTGTCCAACAGGGCCGCCAGCGCCTGGTGCAGCACGGCGGTCTCGGCGACGGGGTCCTCGCCCGTCACGGGGATCGGCTCGCCGACGTGCAGGGCGATCGTCTTGCCGCGGCCGAGCAGGTCGGCGTCGTGGTCCTTCGTCTTGAGCAGCTGTGTGCCCCACACGACCATCGGGATGAGGGGGACGCCGGCCTCCGCGGCGGCGCGGACCGCGCCGGTCTTGATCTCCTTGACCTCCATGGACCGGCTGATCGTCGCCTCGGGGAAGATGCCGACGATCTCGCCGCGGCGCGCGTAGTCGGCGGCGGCGTGCAACGAGCCCTCGCCCTGCGCGCGGTCGACCGGGATGTGGTGCATCGAGCGCATGATCGGGCCCGAGACCTTGTGGTCGAAGGCCTCCTTCTTGGCCATGAAGCGAACGAGGCGCTTGGACGGCTGGGCCGCGAGGCCGTTGAAGATGAAGTCGACGTAGCTGACGTGGTTGGACGCCAGGATGGCGCCGCCCTCGCGCGGGATGTGGTGGGTGCCGGAGGTCTGGAACGACATGCCGAGGGCCTTGAACAGCGTCTTCGCCGTCAGGATGATCGGCGGGTAGGTCACGTCGCGCATGCCAGAACCCTAGTGCACGCGCGTTCACCGAGGACGGTTCCGACGCGACGTCCCGGGGCGCCCGCGGCGGGCGCGCCGCCCGGGACGTCGCGCCGGATGGTCAGTCCTCCTCGACGATGTGGACGGCGGCCTCCTCGGCGCTCGCGGCACCGCCGTCGACGCCCACGTCGTCGCCCACGAGCTCGTGCACGTGGTCCTCGCCGATGCCGCCGTCGGGGTCCACGAGGCGGCCGGAGCGGCCGTTGCCGACCTCGCCGTCGTCG
This sequence comes from Aeromicrobium jepli, assembly GCF_047246605.1. Classification (NCBI taxonomy): domain Bacteria; kingdom Bacillati; phylum Actinomycetota; class Actinomycetes; order Propionibacteriales; family Nocardioidaceae; genus Aeromicrobium; species Aeromicrobium jepli. The sequence goes on along the minus strand of NZ_JBFOKO010000001.1, from coordinate 532,633 downwards.
AGGTCGTCCTCGGTCCACTCGGCGTCGGGATCGATGTCGGGCTCCTCCTGCGAGAGGCGCTGCTCGAAGGACTCCCCGCGGCGGTACTCGTCGACGGTCGTGCCGAAGCCCTCACCGGCCGACCACTTCTCCGGCGGGGTCAGGCCCTCGTCCAGCGGGTCGTGCGGGCCGCGCTCGATCAGGGTGTCCTCGTGCGGGTCCTGGCTCATGAACTGGGAGGGGTTCGGGGCTGGATTGCGGGGATCACTCATGCCTCCACCCTGCCACGCGACGGGGGCATCCGCCCGGCGCGCGTCAGTCGGTCCCGCGCTCCCCCGCGGGGTCGGCCTGCCGGATCGAGCGAGCCAGCAGCAGCGCCACCACGAGCACCACGACCAGCACGATCGCCCACGCCGCGCGGTCGGATCCGCCACTGAAGACGGCCAGGAACGCGCTCATCCCGATCGTCGCCCAGATGGTCGCCCAGATCGCCGCCCCGGGCACCAGGCCGGTGAGGTAGCGAGGTCCCGTCATGCGCGCCAGCCCGGCCGCGAGGTTCACGGCGGTCTGCGCGCCGACCGTGAAGAAGCTCACGGTCACGGCGGGCGGCCCCCAGCGCTGCACGTGCTCCATGGCGCGGCGCACCTTGGGGCCCGGCTCGCGGTCGCGCAGCACGCCGGCGGCGATCCCGCGGCCGATCAGGTACGTCGCGCCGGCGCGCAGCAGCACGATCGCGAAGAACGCGAGCCAGGCCCACACCCACGGCCAGGCGCGGATCGACTCGACCAGCGAGCTCACGTCAGCCGCCGGTCCATCAGCACGGCATCGGCGCCCGAGCGGTAGTAGCCGCGGCGGCGGCCCGTCTCGCGGTAGCCCGCTCGCCGGTAGAGGGCCAACGCGGGCTCGTTGTCGTCGGCGACCTCGAGCAGCATCCGCTCGGCGCCGCGCGACCGGGCGGCGTCCTCGACGGCCTCGAGCAGTCGCGAGCCGACGCCCTGGCGGCGCGAGCCCAGGCCCACGCCGATGCGCATGAGCTCGGCCTCGGGGACGAAGAGCCGGATCGAGGCGTAGCCCTGCACGCCGAACTCGTCGACGTGGACGAGCACGATGCGGTCGTCCTGCAGCTCGTCGCGCAGCTGCGCGGCGCTCCACGCGTCGGACCCGAAGCTGGCCCGCTCGATCGACTCGAGGGTGTCGAGGTCGCGCAGGCCGGCGGCTCGGATCATGCGGGCTTCGCCGCGACCTGCGGGGTCGCGTCGGGTCGGCGCAAGTACAGCGGCTCGAGCGGCAGGTCGCGGTGGCGACCGGAGGCCACGAGCGTCGCGAGCGCGGAGGCGGACGGGTCGAGGGGTGCCGACTCGACCCAGTCGAGCCGGTCGGCGTAGAGCTTGCCGCCGCGGCCCACGACGGGCAGTCCGAGCTGCGCGACGGTGTCGGGGAAGTCGACGTCGGGCCCGCTCAGCCGCGTGCCGGTGGCGTCGAAGCGGCCCCAGTAGACCTCCTTGCGGCGCGCATCCGTGGCCACGACGAACTCGCCGTCGAGCCGGTCGGCGGCCTCGGCCGCGAGGATGTCGAGCGAGCACACGCCGTGCGTCGTCACGCCGAGCGTCCGGCCCAGCGTCAGCGCCGTCACGACGCCGACGCGCAGGCCCGTGAACGGGCCGGGGCCGGCCCCCACGGCGACGTCGGTGAGGTCGGCGGCCGTGGCGCCGGCGGCGCGCAGGGCCTCGGCGATCGCGGGGGCCAGCAGCTCACCGTGCGCCATGGCGCCCTCGCCGGTGGAGGTGCCGACGACGGACGAGCCGTCGTGGACGGCCACCGAGATCGACGGCGTGGCGGTGTCGAACGCGAGCAGGAGCACGGGCTACAGCCTAGTTGCGCGGGGATCGAGGGTCCGACGTGGACGTCAGGCCAGGATCGTGCTGCGCAGCGGGACGCCGAGCCAGCGAGGTCCGTGCGGCCGGATCGTGACGACCCGCATGTCCTCGGAGACGACGCCCGAGGAGGTGCCGATCGGGTCCCCCGGGCTCGCGGGACGCGTCTCGATCGAAATCGACAGCCAGCTGTCGGAGAGCTGCTCCGCCATGCCGGCGCCCCACTCGACGACCGTGACGGACTCGTCCGTGGTGGCGTCGAGGTCGATGTCGTCGATCTCGGCCGCGTCGCCGAGACGGTACGCGTCCACGTGGACGAGGGCGGGGCCGCCCACGAGGCTCGGGTGCGTGCGCGCGATGACGAACGTCGGCGAGGTCACGGGCCCGCGCACCCCGAGCGCCTCGCCGAGGCCCTGCGTGAACGTGGTCTTGCCCGCGCCGAGGTCGCCCGTGAGCACGAGCAGGTCCCCTGCGCGCAGCAGCCCGGCGACACGGTGCGCGAGGTCCTGCATCGCCTCGGCGTCGGGGACCTCGCGGGCGAGCCACAGCGTCTTGCCCATCTCGATCGTGGTGCCGTCGCGGCGCACCGGCAGGTACTTGCGGTGGCTCCAGAAGCGCAGGTTGTCGGGGAGCTCCTCGCGCACGTGCAGCCAGATGCCGTCCATGCCGGCCTCCTCCGCGACGTCCTCGGCCACGCCGACCATCGCCGAGGCGACGCCACGGTCGCGCCCGAGCGGGTCGACGCTGACCCGGCGCAGCCCCATGAGGCCCGGCCGCGAGCGGTCGAACAGGATCGCGCCGAGCGGCAGGCCGCGGCGCATCGCGATGAGGCCGCCGTCCCGCTCCAACGCGGCGGCGACGGTCTCGACGGTCTCGTCGCCGGCGGTGGCCGGCGGGTCCAGCACGGGCCGCGCCGCGAAGGCGCGATGGATGACCCCGACGACCTCCTCGGCGCGGTCCGGACCGGCCAGGTCGACGTCCAGCTCCCGCGTCATGCCGGCACCGCCCCGAGAGCAGCGGCACGGTCCGGCAGCGCCGGCATGCCCGTGCTCGTGTCCGCTCGCTGGCGCCCGCTCATGCGATGTCCTTCAGGACGCGCTCGATCGCCTCGGTGACCTGCTCGTGCTCCTCGAGCATGACCATGTGACCGGCCTCGTTGACCGGGACCAGTTCGGAGCCCTCGATGTGCCGGGCCAACCAGCGGCTGTGCGAGAACGGCGTCATGACGTCCTGCGTGCCGCACACGACCGACGTGCGGCACCGCGAGATCGCCCCGAGGCCGGCGCCGAGGTCGAGCTCGACGAAGTTGTCGTGGAAGTTGAGGATGACCGAGGTCGGCGCCCGCAGGATCATCTCGTCGGCCATGTCGACCGCGGCGGGCTGCGCGTGCGGGCCGAACGCCCAGCGGCGGATCACCGAGTAGCTGTTGAACTCGCGGCCCCAGTCCAGCAGCGGCGTCGCCGCCTTGATGAGCGGCACCGCGAAGCGCAGCGCCGGGCTGCGGCGCATGAGCTGGCCGGCGCTCGTGCTGACCAGGACGACGCCCGTCACGCGGTCGCCGAACAGCTCGGGCGCGAGCTGCATGATCGTCATCCCGCCCATCGAGTGGCCCACGAGCACGACGGGACCCTCGGTGGCGTGCGTGTCGATCACGCGGCGCAGGTCGTCGGCCATGTCGTGCAGCGAGGAGTTCCGCGGGCCGGTGCGCCCCGAGCGCCCGTGCGAGCGCTGCTCCATGAAGACGAGGCGGGCGTGCCCACGCAGCGCGAGGCGCTGGAAGTGCCACGTGTCGAGGTCGCACATCCAGCCGTGCACGAACACGATCGTCGGCGCCGGCCCCTCGTCGATCTCGACGTGGATCGGGACGTCGTCGGCGGCCGAGACGTAGTAGGAGTCACCGCGGACGGAGCCGAACGGGACCTCCTCGCCACGGGTCAGGCGGCGGCGCTCGGTCTGGCGGTTCTTGAGCCGGGTCGCGGCGGCCCCCGCCACGCCCGCGGCCGCGAAGGCGCCCGCGGTGGCGGCGACTCGTGCGGCGACCGATCTCATCGTTCTCCTCGGTAGGTGCGGGACCAGCGACCGGCGAGCCGCGTGACGATCTCGTACCCGATCGTGCCGGCGGCCCGGGCCCAGTCCTCGGCGGTCGGCTCGCCGTCGTCGCCCGGCCCGAACAGCGTGACCGGGTCGCCGATCGACGCGGGCCGGTCGCCGAGGTCGACGACCAACTGGTCCATGCAGATCGTGCCACGCACCGGCACCGCCGTCCCGGCGAACCCCACGTGGGCCTTGTTCGAGGCCGTGCGGTGGATGCCCTCGCCGTAGCCGACGGGGACCAGCCCCAGCGTCGTCTCGTGCTCGGCCGTCCAGCGCCAGCCGTACGAGACGGAGGCCCCGGCGGGGACCCGCTTCACGTTGGCCAGGACGGTGCGCGCGGTCAGGACGGGACGCACCTCGGGGACGGGGACCGCGGGGTCGGGATCGAGGCCGTAGGAGGCGATGCCGACCCGCACGAGGTCGAAGTGCGAGGACGGCCGCACGACCGTCGCGGCGGAGTTCGCGATGTGGCGCAGCGGCGTCGTGACGCCCTCCGCGGCGAGCTGGTCGACGGCGGCGCGGAAGACCGCCTCCTGGTGGTCGTTCGCGGGGTGGCCGGGCTCGTCGGCGCACGCGAAGTGCGACCAGATGCCGGTGATCTCGACCCGGCCGGCGGCCTGCAGGCGACCGGCCGCGCGGGCCAGCTCGTCCCACTCGGGACCGAAGGCGCCGTTGCGCGACAGGCCGGTGTCGACCTTGACCTGCACCCGCGGACGGTCGGACGCGTCGGCGATGGCCTCGAGCTGCTCGACGGTGGAGGCGGTGACGTCGATGCCCGCCTCGGCGAGCCGGCCGAACGGGACCCCCGGCGTCATGAGCCAGCACAGCAGCGGTCCCTCGTCGCCCGCCGCCCGCAGCGCCAGCGCCTCCTCGGGCGTCGCGACGCCCAGCCAGTCCGCCCCTCCCTGGCGAGCGGCGCGGGCCATCGGCGCCATCCCGTGGCCGTAGGCGTTCGCCTTGACGACTGCCATCTGCAGCGCCTCCGGCGCGTAGGCCCGCAGGGCGGCGAGGTTGTCGCGGTACTGGTCGAGGTCGATGACGAGCTCGGCGTTGGCGCTCACGGGAGCTTCCCTTCCCTGGTGTGACGCGTCGCGCCGGCCGGCGCGACCGCCTCACAGAAGTCGCGGAGCACGGCGGGCAGCTCACGAGCCACGTCGGAGGCCACGAGCGGGCCGCCGAGGCGCTCGGCCGCCAGGCCGTGCAGGAGGGCGCCGACCGAGCCGGCGTCGAAGGCGTCGAGGCCCGAGGCCAGCAGGGAGCCGGTGAAGCCCGCCAGCACGTCGCCGGCGCCGGCCGTGCCGAGCCACGGCGTCCCGGTCAGGTTGACCCGCACGCGGCCGTCGGGCGCGACGACGAGCGTGCGCGGGCCCTTCAACAGGACCGTCGCGCGCCAGCGCTCGGCGGCCTCGCGGGCGTGGCGCAGGGGCTCGGCCTCGACGGCCTCGCGCTCGACCTTCAGCAGCGCGGCCAGCTCGCCCGCGTGCGGCGTCAGCAGGGCATCGACCTCGAACGCGTCCGGCAGGTGGTGCAGCGCGGTGGCGTCGACGACGACGGGGACCTCGTCCTGCAGCGCGGCCGACAGCGGCGCGGGGGTGTCCTCGCCGCCGGGGCCGACGACCCACGCCTGCACCCGCCCGCGCCGCCCGACGACCTCGGGGGCGCGGTCGACGACCCGGCGCGACAGCTCCTGCGCGCCGACGAAGCGGATCATGCCCGCGGGTCCGGCCTGCGCGCCCGCGACCGCGAGGTGGGCGGCGCCGGCGTACTGCGGCGAGCCCGCGCGGATCCCGACCACGCCGCGCGTGTACTTGTGCGCGTCGCGGCCGGGGACGATCCGGTCGCGGAACAGCGCCCCGTCGCGCGCCTCGAGCGACTCGATCCCGGGCTGCCCGGACAGGTCCATGCCGATGTCGGCGACGTCGATCGTGCCGGCGAGGTGGGCGGCGGGGCCGAGCAGCAGGCCCGGCTTGAGGGTCGCGAACGTGACCGTGTGGTCGGCCCGGACGGCCGGCCCGTCGAGGCGGCCGTCGTCGACGCCGATGCCCGAGGGGACGTCGACCGCCAGGACGAACGGCCGCTCGGCGTCGATCCAGCGCGCCCAGTCGGCGGCGCGGCCGGACAGGCCCGGACGCGCCCCGATGCCGAATACCGCGTCGACCACGTGACGGTGGCCCGCCGGCGCGTCGACGAGCTCAGCGCCCGCCGTCGTGGCGGCCTCGAGCCCCTCGGCGTGCACGGCGTCGGGGTCCAGCAGGCACAGCTGCACGCGCCGGCCCCGGCCGGCCAGGCGCGCGGCCGCGAACAGGGCGTCGCCACCGTTGTTGCCGGGCCCGACGAGGACGAGCACCGGCTCGCCCGCCGGGAGCAGGGCGAGCAGCCGCTCGGCGAGGGCCTCGGCCGCCCGCTGCATGAGGCCGTCCCACCCCACGGTCGCCGCCGCGGCCTCCTCGGCCGCGCGCACCTGCGCGACGGTGTGGGCGGTCAGCATCCCGTCACTCGACCGTGACGGACTTGGCCAGGTTGCGCGGCTGGTCGACGTCGTGGCCGAGCAGCTCGGCGAGCTCGCACGCGAAGATCTGCAGCGGCACCGTGGCCACGAGCGGCTGCAGCAGGGTCGGCACCTTGGGCAGGCGGATCACCTCGTCGGCGAACGGCAGGACGGAGTCGTCGCCGTCCTCGACCAGGACGATCGTGTACGCGCCGCGGGCGCGGACCTCCTGGATGTTGCTGACGATCTTCTCCTGCAGCTGGTCGCGCGCCCGGGGCGGCACGACCACGAACATCGGCAGGCCGTCCTCGACGAGCGCGATGGGCCCGTGCTTGAGCTCGCCGGCCGCGAAGCCCTCGGCGTGGATGTACGCCAGCTCCTTGAGCTTGAGCGCGCCCTCGAGCGCCACCGGGTAGCCGACGTGGCGGCCCAGGAACAGGAACGAGGTCTTGTCGACCAGCTGGGCCGCGAGCTTGCGGACCTGCTCGCGGTCGTCGAGCATCCGCTGGACGCCCTCGGGGATCCTGTGCAGCTCGTCGAGGATCTGGCCGATCTCGTCGCCGTACTTGGTGCCCTTCACCTGAGCCAGGTAGAGGCCGAGCAGGTAGCAGGCCACGACCTGCGACAGGAAGCCCTTGGTCGACGCGACCGCGACCTCGGGGCCGGCGTGCGTGTAGATCACGGCGTCGGACTCGCGCGGGATGGTGGAGCCGTTGGTGTTGCAGATCGACAGGACGCGGGCGCGCTGCTGGCGGGCGTACCGGATCGCCATGAGCGTGTCCATCGTCTCGCCGGACTGGCTGATCGCCACGACCAGCGTGGAGCGGTCGATGATCGGGTCACGGTAGCGGAACTCCGACGCCAGCTCGACCTCGCAGGGCACGCGGGTCCAGTGCTCGATCGCGTACTTGGCGACGAGCCCGGCGTACGACGCCGTGCCGCACGCGATGATGATGATCTTGTCGATCTCGCGCAGCTCGTCGTCGGACAGGCGCATCTCGTCGAGCTGCAGGCGGCCGTCGAGGCTGGTCTTGCCCAGCAGCGTGTCGGCGACGGCCTTGGGCTGCTCGTCGATCTCCTTGGCCATGTACCAGCGGTAGCCGCCCTTCTCGGCGGCGGTGACGTCCCAGTCGACCGTGTACTCGGTGGTCTCGGCGGGGCCGCCGTGGAAGTCGGTGATCTCGATCGAGTCGGGGGTGATCGTGACGACCTGGTCCTGGCCGAGCTCGATCGCGCGCGGCGTGTAGTCGATGAACGCGGCGACGTCGGAGCCGAGGAAGTTCTCGCCGTCGCCGCGGCCCACCACGAGCGGGGAGTTGCGGCGCGCGCCCACGACGACGCCGGGGTTCAGCGCGTCGGCGAACACCAGCGTGAAGGCGCCCTCGAGGCGGCGGCACACGGCGCGCACGGCCTCGGAGAGGTCGGTCTGGGTCTGCAGCTCGCGGTGCAGCAGGTGGACGACGACCTCGGTGTCGGTCTCGGAGGAGAACTCGTAGCCGGCGGCCTCGAGCTCCTCGCGCAGCACCATGAAGTTCTCGATGATGCCGTTGTGGACCACCGCGACGCGCTCGTCGGGGGCCACGTGCGGGTGCGCGTTGGCGTCCGTGGGGCCGCCGTGCGTGGCCCAGCGGGTGTGCCCGATGCCGGTCGTGGACGCCGGCAGCGGCGACGCCGCGAGCTCGGGATCGAGGTTGGCCAGCTTGCCGGCCTTCTTGGCCCAGGCGATCCGATCGCCGTCGACGACGCCGACGCCCGTGGAGTCGTAGCCCCGGTACTCCAGGCGCCGCAGACCACCCATGACGACATCGAGCGCCTGACGATGGCCCACGTATCCGACGATTCCGCACATAGGCTTCAGGGTACCGACTGCGCGGTGGCCGGACGCGCTGGTGACAATGGTGCGTATGTCACGGGACCCCTCCCCCTACGTGGAGCTGGAACGCGCCGCCTGGGCCGAGCTCGCGCGCGACGCCACCCAGCCGATGTCCGGCGAGGAGATCGAGCGGGTACGCGGCCTCGGTGAGGAGCTCGACCTCGACGAGGTGCAGCAGGTCTACCTGCCGCTGGCGCAGCTGATCAGCCTGCGCGTGCGGCTGGCCGAGGCGCTGTACCGGGCGACCGAGCGCTTCCTGGGCGACCCGCAGCCCGACCGGGTGCCGTTCATCATCGGCCTGGCCGGCTCGGTCGCCGTCGGCAAGTCGACGACCGCACGCCTGCTGCGCGACCTGCTGGCCGAGCACGACGACCACGCGAACGTCGCGCTCGTCACGACGGACGGCTTCCTGCTGCCCAACGCCGAGCTCGAGCGCCGCGGCATCATGCACCGCAAGGGCTTCCCGGAGTCGTACGACCGCAAGGGGCTGCTGCGCTTCGTCATGCAGGCCAAGAGCGGCGCCGAGGTCATCGAGGCCCCCGTCTACGACCACCTCACGTACGACCGCACCGACGAGACCGTGTCGCTCAAGCGGCCCGACATCCTCATCGTCGAGGGCCTCAACGTGCTCGCACCGCCGCGGCTGCGCGGCGACGGCTCCCCCGGCTTGGCGATCAGCGACTTCTTCGACTTCTCGATCTACGTCGACGCCAACAGCCGCGACATCCGCCGCTGGTACATCTCGCGCTTCCTGCGCCTGCGCGAGACCGCGTTCGCCGACCCGGCCTCGTACTTCCACCGCTACAGCACGTTCACCGACGCCGAGGCCGTCGCCCGCGCCGAGGAGCTGTGGGACACGATCAACTGGCCCAACCTACGCGAGAACGTCGCCACGACGCGCGGGCGCGCCGACCTCGTGCTGCGCAAGTCCTCGGACCACTCCGTCCAGTGGGTCCGCCTGCGCAAGCTCTGAGGCCCGCCGACACCCTCACGTCGCCGACGGCTCACCGCTTCCGGTGGGCGCGGGCGTCCAGCCGATCCGGTTCCACGCCGCGAACGCGAAGACCGCCCACCCGCAGCCGGTCGGCGTCGTGAGCAGGAACGGCAGCACGATGCCCTCGTCGGGCGGCGCGAGCAGCGCGACGGCGCCCACGAGGGCCGGCAGCAGCATCGGGACGCCGACCCACACGAGGAGCGTCCGTCCCCACGCGACCGCGACCGCGAGCACCACCAGCGCCCCGCTCGACAGTCCGACGAGCTGCAGCCGCAGGTCGGAGGGCTCGGGGGACCGCTCCCCCGGCGAGCACGGCGACGGCGAGCAACGAGCCGACGCCCACACACCACCGGGCGGGGACCGAGCCGAGCGCCGGGAACCAGCGAGGCGACCTCTCATCGTCCATGCCGCGACCCTAGGGTCCGCGGCGCCGCGGCGCGGGACTTCTCACCGAATCGCCGTCCGCCTCGGACGACGGCTCACCGGCGGACGGCGGGAAGGCGCGTCACCCGAGGTGCTTGACCCACTGGTCGGCGTACGCGGTGGCGCGGTACCCGAGGGACTCGTTGACGGCGATCATGTGGTCGTTCTGGGCGTCGTTCCACGTCACGATGCGCGCCCGGCCCTCGAGCAGGTCGGCGGCCTCGCCCATCGCCTGCTGCTTGAGCGCGAGGCCCAGGCCGTGACCGCGGTGCTCGGGCAGGACGAGCGTGTCCCACTGGTAGACCTCGGGGGACGCCGCCGGGAACAGCAGCTGCGTGTGCCCCGCGAGCGTCCCGTCCGGCGCAACGGCCACGACCACCTGCGCGACGCGGCGCTGGCGCTTCCACTGGTCGACCTCAAGGCGCAACCGGTCGGCGTCCCAGTACTCGTTCTCGAGCTGGGTCTCGCCCGACGGCGCCTCCTGGTTGAGCAGCGCGCGCAGGTGGGCGTACTGGTCGAGCCAGTCCCCCGGCGGCAGGCCGCGCCAGGCGCGCAGCGTGTAGCCGTCGCGCAGGGCGACCTCCTGCGGCGTCCAGGGCAGCGCGAGCTCCCGCTGGACGTTCATGGTGTCGGGGCGGTAGCCGCGCGCCAGCATGAACTCGCGACCGGACGAGGTCTCGTCGCCGACCCCGCGCAGCGTCTCGGTGAGGACCTGCGTCCGGCCGTCCTCGGCGATCCGCTGCTCGAGCCGCTCCAGCAGGGCGGTGCCGTGGCCGCGGCGCCGCAGCTCGGCCGGCACCCACACCTCCGCGAAGGCCGTGTCGACATTGTCGCGCTCGGGCAGCTCGGCCAGCGCCACGCCGACGACGGTCTCGCCCTCACGGGCGACGAGCGCGTCCTGGCGGCGGTACTCGTCGCCGACCAGCGACACGAGCAGCTCCTCGGCGGACCAGGGCTGGTCGTAGGGCCGGTCGTTGGCGCGGGCGTAGACCTCGTAGAACTCGGTGTACGCACCGTGGTCGGTCGGGTCCAGCACCTCGATCGTGACGCTCATGCCCGCAGTCTGTCATCGCCGCGCACCTGACGTCCTCGCTGAGTTGCACGTTCGGCCACCCGGACACGGCGTGTCGGCGGCCGAACGTGCAACTCAGCGGGTCAGAGGGCGAGCTCGGCGCGGACCACGTCGGCGAGCCGGTCGGCGATCTCCTGCGCCAGGTCGGCCGTCGGCGCCTCGACCATGACCCGCACGAGCGGCTCGGTGCCGGAGGGACGCAGCAGGACGCGGCCCGCGTCGCCGAGCTTGGCCTCGGCCTGGGCCACGGCGGCCTGCACGACCTCGTTGGTCGCGGCGGCGGAGCGGTCGACGCCGCCCACGTTGACGAGCACCTGCGGCAGCCGCTGCATGACGGCCGCGAGCTCGGACATCGTCTTGCCCGACTCGGCCAGCTCGGCCGCGAGCTGCAGGGCGGTCAGCGTGCCGTCGCCGGTGGTGGCGTGGCGGCTCATGATGACGTGGCCGGACTGCTCGCCGCCGAGCGTGTGGCCGCCTTCGCGCATCGCCTCGAGCACGTAGCGGTCGCCGACGGCCGTGCGCAGGACGGTGATCCCGGCGGCCTCCATCGCGCGCGTGAAGCCGACGTTGCTCATGACCGTGGCGACGACGGTGTCGTTGGCGAGCGTGCCCTCGCGCTGGCCGCGCAGGGCCAGGATCGCCAGGATCTGGTCGCCGTCGACGACCTCGCCGTGCTGGTCGACCGCGAGGCACCGGTCGGCGTCGCCGTCGAAGGCGAAGCCCACGTCGGCGCCCTTCTCGACCACCACGCGGCGCAGGTCGTCCAGGTGCGTCGATCCGCAGTCCCGGTTGATGTTGAGTCCGTCGGGATCGGCGTGGATCGAGATGACGGTGGCGCCCGCGCGCTCGAACGCGTCGGGGGCGGCCTCGTGCGCGGCGCCGTTGGCGCAGTCGAGCACGACCGTCAGGCCGTCGAGGCGGCTGGGCAGCGTGTCGAGCAGGTGGCGCACGTACGCGCCGAGGCCGGCGTGGCTGTCGCCGACGCGGCCCACGTCGGAGCCCGTCGGGCGGTCCCACGGCTCCTCGAGCCGCTGCTCGATCGCGTCCTCGATCTCGTCGTCGAGCTTCACGCCGCCGCGCGCCAGGAACTTGATGCCGTTGTCGGGCATCGGGTTGTGGCTCGCGGAGATCATGACGCCCATGTCGGCCTCGAGGAACGCCGTGAGGTACGCCGCGCCGGGCGTCGGGACGACGCCGAGGCGGTGCACGTCGACCCCAGCAGACGCCAAACCCGCGACCACCGCGGCCTCCAGGAACTCCCCGGAGGCGCGGGTGTCGCGGGCGACGACTGCAGTGGGTCGCTGGTCGGCGAACGCCCCCGCCTCGCCCAGCACGTGGGCGGCGGCGACGGAGATGTCGACAGCCAGCTCGGCGGTCAGGTCCCGGTTGGCCAGGCCACGAACGCCGTCGGTACCGAAGATCCGACCCATGCGAGGGTGAGGATCAGCGCTTGCTGTACTGCGGAGCCTTGCGGGCCTTCTTGAGGCCGGCCTTCTTGCGCTCCTTGATCCGCGCGTCGCGGGTCAGCAGTCCGGCCTTCTTGAGGGTCGGGCGGTTGGCCTCGAGGTCGATCGCGTTCAGGGCGCGAGCGACGCCCAGGCGCAGCGCGCCGGCCTGGCCGGTCATGCCGCCGCCCGTGACGCGAGCGATCACGTCGAAGGACTCGAGCAGACCGGTGGCCGCGAGGGCCTCCTTGGCGATCTGCTGGTGCAGCTTGTTCGGCAGGTACTCCTCGAGCGGCTTGCCGTTCACGGTCCACGTGCCGGTGCCCGGCACGAGGCGGACACGGGCGATGGCCTCCTTGCGGCGGCCGGTCGCGGAGCCGGGGGCGATGATCGAGGTGATCTCGCCGGCGGCGCTCGCGCCGGAGGACTCCGACGTGTAGGCGACGCCCTCGGCGTTGGTGGTGTACTCGACGTCTTCGGTGGTGGTCTCAGCCACGATGAACCTGCTCTTCTCGCTTACTGGGAGATCTGCGTGATCTCGAACGGCTGGGGCTTCTGGGCGGCGTGCGGGTGATCCGGGCCGGCGTAGACCTTCAGCTTGGTGATGAGCTGACGGCCGAGACGGTTCTTCGGCAGCATGCCGCGGACCGACTTCTCGATCGCCTTGCGGGCGTCCTTCTCCAGCAGGTCGCCGTAGGCGATCTGCTTGAGGCCACCGGGGTAGCCACTGTGGCGGTAGACGTTCTTGTCCGTGCGCTTGTTGCCCGACAGGGCGACCTTGTCCGCGTTCACGATGATGACGAAGTCACCGCCGTCCACGTGGGGCGCGTACGTCGGCTTGTGCTTGCCGCGCAGGAGGGTCGCCGCGGTGACGGAGAGACGGCCGAGGACGACGTCCTCGGCATCGATGACGTGCCACTGACGGGTGATGTCAGCAGGCTTCGGGCTGTACGTACGCACGGCGTGACCTTCTTGCTGCAAATCGAATTCGGTGAAATCGGAACCATGTGTCGTGTCGCGGCGCAGTCGGTGCGCGACGGAACACAACGACTCTCAAGGTTACCCACATGGCCCAGTCCCGGTCAAAACGGGTGTCGTGAACGTGACCCTGGTCTCGCGTGGGCCTGAGCGGCGCACTAGGTTGGAGTCGCCGTACACCCCCGCGGCCCCTACTCCATGACGTCACAGGAGACCCAATCGTGACCGACAAGCAGACGCTGACCATCCGCGACAATCGCTCGGGAGAAGAGTACGAGGTCGAGATCGCCGACGGGGCGATCCGCGCCTCCGACCTGGGCAAGATCGGCAAGACCGCGGACGACCCCGGCCTGGCGGTCTACGACCCGGGCTTCACGAACACCGCCTCGACCCGCAGCTCCGTCACCTACATCGACGGCGACAAGGGCATCCTCGAGTACCGCGGCTACCCCATCGAGCAGCTGGCGGAGTCCTCCACCTACCTCGAGGTCGCCTACCTGCTCATCCACGGCGAGCTGCCCACGCAGGAGCAGCACGAGAAGTGGGTGCACGAGATCACGTTCCACACGTTCGTGCACGAGAACCTCAAGAGCCTCATGCAGGGCTTCCGCTACGACGCGCACCCCATGGGCATGCTGCTGTCGAGCGTCGGCGCGCTGTCGACGTTCTACCCTGAGGCCCGCAACATCAAGGACCCGCAGATCCGCCACGAGCAGATCGTGCGCATGATCGCCAAGATGCCGACCCTCGGCGCCTGGTCGTTCCGCCACGCGCAGGGCAAGCCGTACATCTACCCCGACAACGACCTGTCGTACACCGAGAACTTCCTCTCGATGCTGTTCCGCATGAGCGAGCCGAAGTACGACCCGGACCCGCGCCTGGCCAAGGCCCTCGAGGTCCTGTTCATCCTGCACGCCGACCACGAGCAGAACTGCTCGACCAACGCGGTGCGCTCGGTGGGCTCCAGCCAGGTCGACCCGTACTCGGCCGTCAGCGCCGGCATCGCGGCCCTCTACGGCCCGCTGCACGGCGGCGCCAACGAGGCCGTCCTGAAGATGCTCAAGCGCATCAAGACGAAGGAGAACGTCCCGGCGTTCATCGAGGGCGTCAAGAACGGCGAAGAGCGCCTCATGGGCTTCGGCCACCGCGTCTACAAGAACTACGACCCGCGCGCCAAGATCATCAAGAAGGCCTGCGACGACGTCTTCGAGGTCACGGGTGTCAACCCGCTGCTCGAGGTCGCCCAGGAGCTGGAGAAGATCGCGCTCGAGGACGAGTACTTCGTCCAGCGCAAGCTCTACCCGAACGTGGACTTCTACTCGGGCCTGATCTACGAGGCGCTGCAGTTCCCGCCGGAGATGTTCACGGTCCTGTTCGCGATCCCGCGCACGTCGGGCTGGCTGGCCCAGTGGCTCGAGCTCGTCGACGACCCGGAGCAGAAGATCGCGCGTCCCAAGCAGATCTACACCGGCGACCGCACGCTCGACTTCGTGCCCGCGAGCGAGCGCTGGAAGTGAGCTGACACCAGTCACGCGGAAGGCCGCGAGTCCCGGGAGGGGCTCGCGGCCTTCGCCGTTCCGGGGCCGTTGCTCGATCCCCGCTGCCCGCTGCCCCTGCCGGTGTCGACTTTCGGAACGCGTTCCCCAGTTCCCAGCGTGGACGAGGTGGAACCCGTTCCGAAAGTCGGCCTCAGTCGCGGATCATCCAGGTGACGCGCCAGTCGCGCCAGCCCCGGTAGCCCAGCACGAGCGCGAAGTCGTGCGCGGCGTTGCTCGCGCGGCAGTCCCGCGTGCCGCCGGTCGAGAACGACTGGTCGCACGCCGCCAGCGGTGCCGGTCCGTACACGCGCGCCGGGGTGAGCGCGCCACCCTCGCGCGCCTCGCGGATGGCCACGTCGGCCGGGTGCTCGTAGTGCTCCGACCGCTCGGACAGGCGCAGCGCCGCCGCACGGTCGCCGCGGCTGGCGGCGGCGAGGAACGCGGCGAGCGCCTCGCGCGCCCCGTGTCGCCCCGTGGAGCGGACCGCGACCTTGCCACGCACGAGACGCAGGTCCGCCCACGCCGAGACGGTGCCGCACGCCATGCACTCGTACGACTCGCCCGCGTGGATGTTCACGCGTGCCGTGCGGCCGGTGAGCGTGATGTTGCGGACCGTCTCCCGGCCGAATCGCACCACCGAGGCGCTGTCGAACCGGCCTCGCACGACCGGCCGGCCCTGCGCGTCAGCGGTGTAAACCACGACCTGGTCCGGCCAGCCGACGCCGCCCTGGTTGCACCGGACGACCGCCGCGGCGTCGCGGCCCCCGCGGGCGTCGATCTCGCCGAAGGCGGCCTTCACGTACGTCACCTCGCCGCGGCCCGGCGCGATGCCGGGCAGCGTGCCGTTCCTCAGCCGCCCGGCCGGGTGCCCGCACAGGGACGGGACCCGGGCGTTGCGCAGCTTCGCGTTCGTGAGGTCGCGGGCGCGCGGCTCGGTCACCCTCACCGTCACGGTCCGCGAGGCGGACGCCGCGTGGCGGCCGCTGCGCGGGACGACGACGCGATAGCGGGTCGTGGACCGCGGCTTCGTGATCCACGAGAACCGGCCGGCGGAGACGGAGACCTTGACACGCGTCTGCCAGCCCTTGCCCTGGCGGCGCTGGACCAGGACCTTGCCGCTCGTCGCGGGCGAGACGCGGCCGAAGACCCGGATCGCCTCGCCCACGGTGATGGACCGGTCGGTGACCGAGACCGAGACCTTCCGCTTCGCCGGAGCCGCCTGGGCGGGGGCGCCGAGCGTGGCCACGAGGCCGGCGGCGACCAGGACGAGGAACAGCTTCTTCACGGGGACTCCCGGGCCGGGCGACGTGGTCGCGCCCATCGTAGGAGTCCCGAGGCCCCCGCGGGCGCGATTCGCCCGCGGGGACCTCGGCGGCCGTCAGTCCTTCAGCGTCACCCCGATGAGCTTGGGCTTGCCGAGCACGTTGCTCTCGAAGCCCTCGACCTTCTCACCCAGGCCCGTGAGCGAGTGCTGGAAGACGATCGGGATGATCGGCATGTCGGCGTAGACCGCCTCGGATGCCTTGTCGAGGGCGGCCTTGCGCGCCTCGGGCGTCGTGGCGGCGGCGTCCTCGGCGAGCGCCGCGTCGATGCCCGGGGTCGACTGGCCCGAGGTGTTGAAGTACGCCTGCTTCGTGAACATCAGCCGGTACGTCAGCGCCGGGTCCGGCCGGCCGGTCCACGCCGCGAAGAACGCGGGCGTCTTCTTGTCGTTGAAGTAGTCGTTGTTGGCCTGGTTGACCTCGCGCGGGACCAGCTTCACGTCGACGCCGATCTGCGCCCACTGGTCCTTGAGGATCTCGCCCACGCGGGTCGAGGTGGCGTCGGCGTAGAGGAGCATGTCGAAGCTCAGGCCCTCGGCACCGGCCTCGGCGATGAGCCGCTTGGCCTCGGCGACGTCGTAGTCCAGCTGGACCTTGTCGGACGGCTCGGCCCAGTAGCCGTCGGGCAGGAAGCCGCGCGGCTTGGTGCCCATGCCGAAGTACGCGCTCTCGAGCAGCTGGTCGCGGTCCATCGCCAGGCTCAGGGCACGGCGGACGCGCGGGTCGCCGAGCTCCTCGGACGCCCGGTTGGTGTAGATCATCCAGGTCCACATGCGCGGCTGCTCGTGCAGCGTGAGCTTGTCGTTCTTCTTGATGGACTCCGCGTCCGCCGGGACGATGTCCCACGCGATGTCCTGCTGGCCCGACCGCAGCGACGTGGCGCGCGTCTTGGGCTCCAGCATGACCTTGATGACGACCTTGTCGACGCGCTCGGCGTCCTTGTCCCAGTAGTCGTCGAACTTCTCGTACGTCATGGAGTCGCCGCGCTTCCACTCGACGAACTTCCAGCCGCCGGCGCCCACGGGCTTCGTGCTGAGGTCACCGCCGGCCGCCTCGGCGGCCTTGGGCGAGACCATCATCCCGGCGCGATCGGCCAGCGTCATCACGAGCGCGGAGTTCGGCTGCTTGAGGTTCAGCCGCACCGTCAGGTCGTCGACGGCCTCGACGGACTCGATCGACTCGACGTCCGCGGCGATGTTCGAGCCCTCGCCCGCGGCGCGCTCGAGGTTGTACTTGACGGCCTCGGCGTCGAGCGGCTCGCCGTCGTGGAACTTCACGCCCTCGCGGAGCTTCAGCACGAGCTGGCGGGGATTGGCGAACTCCCACGACTCCGCGAGCCCGGGCTCGGGCTGCAGGTCCTGGTCGAACGAGACGAGCGTGTCGTAGAGCGGGTAGAGCATCTGGTGGTCGGACCCGGAGTTGCCGCGGATCGGGTCCATCGACGAGATGTCGGCCTGGGTCGCGACGCGCAGCGTACCGCCGCCTCCCCCGCCCGATCCTCCGGTGCCGCAGGCGCCGACCACGACGAGCATCGCCGCGGCCACCGCCACTCCCACACGTGACGTGATCTTCATCAGCCAGTCCTCTCAACCCCAATGGTGGCGCCGACGATAGAGAGGGTCTCTTCACCTGACAAGGCCCAAATTGAAGATGACCTCAAAATTGACTGGCGTTCCCGGCACATCCCGTTCTTCCTGTCCTTCCAGTCGAAATCGGTCACTCGGAGTTTCCCGCCGCATGGTTGACCACACGTGACGCACGTCATAGTGTCGCGTTGAACCTTGTTTCAGGTTCAGGCGTACGCCGCTGCCCCGAGGGGTGGTGCCGCACGCCCGGAGCACGACGAGAGGTGCACGCCCGTGACGATGTCGGAGAGGTTCCACCGCGAGATCGACGAGTACCTGGCCGACCTGGCCCGGCGCCGCCGGGAGGCCTGGCCGGACGTCGGCGAGCCGACGATCGACTACCCCTTCGGCGAGTCGACGGTCACCCACTACGTGCGCTCGTGGGCCGCGCAGCGGCCGGACCATGCCGCGATCGTCCACCACGGCCGGACGCTCACCTACGCCGAGCTCGACCGGCTGAGCGACCGCGTCGCCGCCTACCTGGCGCACCGCGGCTTCGTCCCCGGCGACCGGGCCGCGGTGATGATGCCCAACTGCCCGCAGTTCATCATCGCGTTCTTCGCGATCCTCAAGGCCGGTGGCGTGCACGTCCCGGTCAACCCGATGTTCCGACGCGAGGAGATCAACTACGAGCTGCTCGACTCGGAGGCGACGTTCGCGTTCATCCTCGACGAGGTCGCGCCCGAGTTCCGCGCCGGCTGCGAGGGGACCGCGGTGACCGAGATCATCGCCTCGGCGAACACCGACTTCCTGCCCGAGGGCGGCGACCTGCCCCGCGGCATGGCCGCCGACGTGCCGGTCGCGCAGGACACGACGCGGTTCATGTCGGTCCTCGAGCGCGACGACCTGCCCGTCCCCCGCGACCCCGACGACCCGCACGCGCTCGCCGCCCTCAACTACACCGGCGGCACGACCGGCATGCCGAAGGGCTGTGAGCACACGCAGGCCGACATGCTCTACACCGCCCTGACCGGCGGTCAGCTGGGGTTCGGCGGCGGCGCGGACGCGGTCAGCCTCGTCTTCGTCCCCGTGTTCTGGATCGCCGGCGAGGACGCGTTCCTCGTCTCCCTCGTCAACGGCGGGACGTGCGTCCTGCACTACCGCTGGGACGCCGAGGCGGTGCTGCGCTCCATCGACGAGCACGCGGTGACGGCGATGGCCGGCACCGTCGACAACTACCTCGAGCTGCTGGACGTGGCGAAGGACTCCGGCCTGTCGCTCGCGTCGTTGCGCTCCCCGGTCACGATGTCGTTCGTCACGAAGCTGACGGTCGAGATCCGCGAGCGCTGGGCCCGCGAGACCGGCGCGCCCGGCATCCTGCGCGAGAGCTCGTACGGCATGACCGAGGACCACACGCTCGACACGTTCACCCTCGGCCTGCAGGGCGACGACGCCGACCTGCGCGGCCGGCCCGGCTTCACGGGACTGCCGATGCCCGGCACGGACGTCGCGATCGTCGACTTCACGACCGGCGAGCTGGTCCCCGTCAGCGAGGAGGGCCAGATCATCGTCCGCTCCCCCAGCATGATGCGCGGCTACCACCGCCGGCCCGAGGCGACGGCCGAGACGCTGCGCGACGGCTGGCTGCACACGGGCGACATCGGCACGATCGACGAGACCGGCGCCCTGCACTACCTCGGGCGCACGAAGGAGATGCTCAAGGTCAACGGCATGAGCGTCTTCCCATCGGAGCTGGAGCACCTGTTCAGCCGGCACCCGGCGATCGCCGCGTGCGGCGTCATCGGCGTCGCGGACCCGCGCAGGGGGCAGGCGCCCGTCGCGTTCGTCCAGCTCGAGCAGGGCGCCCGCGGCGAGGTGACGGCCGAGGACCTGCTGACCTGGTGCCGGGACCACATGGCGCCCTACAAGATCCCCCGCATCGAGGTCATCGACGAGATGCCGCTCGCGCCGACGGGCAAGGTGTCCAAGGTCGGGCTGGAGAAGCTGGCCTCCTCCATGGGTCCGCGATGACCGCCGCACTCGACGGCGTCCGCGTGCTGGAGCTGACGCACGCGATCGCGGGCCCGCACACCGGCCAGATCCTCGCCGACCACGGTGCGGACGTCATCAAGGTCGAGCCGCCGGGCGGCGAGCTCGCGCGCATGGCGCTGCCGGTGGACGGCGAGGACAGCGTCTACTTCGCGGCGCAGAACCGCGGCAAGCGCAGCGTCGTGCTCGACCTCAAGGACGCCGAGGGGCTGGCCCTGTTCCTGCGGCTCGTCGAGGACGCCGACGTCGTGCTGACCAACTACAGCGCCGAGGTCCCCGACCGCCTGGGCTGGGGCTTCGAGACCCTCAAGGCGGTCAACCCGTCGATCATCATGGTGCACATCACGGGCTTCGGGTCCGCGAGCGCGGACCGCTCGCTGCTGGCGTTCGACGCCATCATCCAGTGCATGAGCGGCATCCCGGACATCACGGGACTGCCCGACGGCGACCCCACCCTGGTGGGCACGTTCGTCGCCGACCACCTGACGGCCTACCGCGCGACGATGTCGATCCTCATGGCGCTGCGCGTCCGCGAGGCCGACCCGCAGGCGCAGCTCGTCGACGTCGACATGCTCTCGACCTACATGCGACTGCTCGCGCACGACGTCCACGAGTCCCTTGAGGGTCGGCCCTACCGGCGCGAGGGCAACCGTGCGCCGGTCTCGATCGGCAACACGTTCCGGACGATGGACGGCTTCGTCCACCTCGCCCCCGTCGGCGACCCGAAGTGGGCGGCCTTCTGCCGCGAGATCGGCCGCGACGACTGGGCCGGGTCGCTGTCCTACGAGGACGCCGTGCTGGTCGCCCGCGACGAGGTCGACGAGTTCGTCGCCGCGTGGTGCCGCACGCGCACGAACGACGACATCCTCGCGCGCATGGCGCGGCTGTCGATCCCCGCCGGCCCCGTGCGCGAGCTGGCCGAGGCCGTCCGGCGACTCGACGAGCGCGGTGACGACAGCGTCGTCCGCGTCACCTCCCCGACGGGGCGGCCCGTCGCGGCACCCGGCCCGATGACCTCGGTCGGCCTGAGCAGCAGCGAGCGCCGGCTGCGGGTCCCGGCGATCGGCGAGCACACCGACGAGGTGCTCGCCGGGATCCGTGGCGTCCGCGCCGCCGGGACCTGAGCGGGCTCAGCGCCGCAGCGTGAACAGGTCGAGGGTCCGGCCGACCGCGGTCGCGGGCTTCGCCCCCTTCGCGCGGTGGCTCACGACGGCGCGCAGGCGCAGGGTGGTCGGCGTGATCCTCAGTGCCTGGAAGGTCGAGGTCCGCTCGGCCCACTTCACCCGCCGCGCACCGTTCTCGCGGAAGTCCTTGGCGGAGGTGTCGTAGTACTTGGGACCGCTCACCGAGGTCACGTACGTGACGCCGGCCTTCGTGGCCCGCGCGTACGAGTGGTCGTGACCGGACAGGACCAGGTCCGCGCCGTACTTCTCCAGCGGACCGAGGAACCAGCGCCGGATCTCGGCGTTGTCACGGTCGCCGCGCGCCGCGAACGGGCCTCGGTGCATGAGCACGATGGACCACGCGCGCCGGTTGGTCCGCAGCGAGTCGATGAGGAACGCCCGCTGGCGCTTCAGGTCGGAGCCGAACGAGTCCAGCACGATGATGCGCGCGGGCCCGTGGTCCACCCGGAACCAGGTCCGCCGCTGACCGTCGAAGCCGTTGCTCGCGCCCTGGAAGTACGAGCGGAAGCCGCGTGCGCTCCCCGAGCGGCACGGCCCCGGGACCTTGCACTGCTCGTGGTTGCCGATCGAGGAGATCCAGCTGCGCGACTGCCCCGAGGGCGTGAGCGCGCGGTGCAGGTCGGCCCACTCGCGGCCGACCCAGGGCTTGTTGACGACGTCGCCGGCCTGCAGCATCAGCTCACCCGACGGGTACCGCTTCACGGCCCGGTCGATCGTGCTCTCGGGCACGCCGGCGTTGTCGACCTGCGTGTCGCCGAAGGACAGCAGGGTGAACGGCTCGCCGGCGCGCGGGGCGGTCCGGAACGTGCGCCACGACGAGACCGTCGACCCGCTCACGATCCGGTACCGGTACCGCGTCGAGGGAGTCAGGCCGGACACCCGTGCGACGTACCGGTACTGCGTGCTCCCGGCCGTGCGCTTCGTCGTGCCGGTCTTGCGCACCGCGGGCGAGGTGCGCACGGTCCCGTCCGGCGCGACCGTCACGACACGCTGCCCGGAGGCCGCGCGGGACCGGCTCCACGAGACGTACTGCGACGTGGCCGGCGTCGCGGTCGACGTCAGCAGGATTCGCGTGAACCCCGACGAGGCCGCCACGCCGGAGGGCACCGGCAGCAGCAGGGCCGCCAGCACCATGGTCACCGTCATCGCCACCCGAGACCTCATCCCTCCACGGTAGGTCGATCCGCCCGTTCCGCCTCCCGGGAGCGACGACGCGGCCAGTACCGTGGTCCCGTGCGCATGCGGATCGACCTGGCCTACGACGGAACCGACTTCCGGGGCTGGGCGAGCCAACCCGGCCTCCGCACGGTGCAGGGCGAGCTGGAGACGGCGCTCGGCACGATCCTGCGCCTGCCCGAGCCGCCGCGCGTCACGTGCGCCGGCCGCACGGACGCCGGCGTGCACGCCCGTGGCCAGGTCGCCCACGTCGACGTCGACAGCCACCCCGGCGTGCTCGAGCGGCGCCTGCGCCGGATCGTTCCCGCGGACATCCGCGTCATGCGGGTCACCGAGGCGCCCGAGCACTTCGACGCCCGGTTCGCCGCGATCGAGCGCCGGTACGTCTACCGGATGACCGACCACCCCGCCGGCCCCGACCCGATGCAGCGGCGCATGGTCGCCGCGATGCCGCGCCCGCTCGACGTCGAGCTCATGAACGAGGCCGCGCAGCACCTGCTCGGCGAGCACGACTTCGCCGCGTTCTGCAAGCAGCGCGAGGGCGCCACGACGATCCGCGACCTGCTCACCCTGCGCACCGTCCGCGGCGGCGAGACGATCGCCACGACCGTCCGGGCCGACGCGTTCTGCCACTCGATGGTCCGCTCGCTCATGGGCTGCCTCGTGGCCGTCGGCGAGCGTCGCGAGAAGCCCGAGTTCGCCGCCGAGATCCTCGGGGCGCAGGTGCGCGACCCGCGCGTGAAGGTCATGCCCGCCCACGGCCTCGTGCTGGAGGAGGTCGTCTACCCCGCCGACGACCAGCTCGCCGCCCGGGTCGAGCAGGCGCGCCGCCGCCGGGACGAGTGATGGCCCGCCTCCTCAGCGCGGGCCTGCTGCTGCACCGCGTCCGCGACGGTCGCCGCGAGGTCCTGCTGGGCCACCTCGGCGGGCCCTTCTGGGCGCGCCGCCACGAGCGCGCCTGGTCGATCCCGAAAGGCGTCGTCGAGGAGGGCGAGTCCCCCGAGGACGCCGCCGCCCGCGAGTTCCTCGAGGAGCTGGGCGTGCCCGTTCCCGACGGCCCGTGGCTCGACCTGGGATCGGTGCGCCAGTCGAGGAAGGACGTCCTCGTGTGGGCCGTCGAGGCCGACCTCGACCCCGAGTCCGTCGTGCCCGGCACGTTCGACCTCGAGTGGCCGCCGAACTCCGGCACGATGCAGGCCTTCCCCGAGATCGACCGCGTCGCGTGGTTCGGCCTCGACGAGGCCGCCGAGGCGATCGTCGCGGCCCAGGCCGCCTTCCTCGACCGCCTGCCGCCGCCGGTGGTCGAGTAGCTCGCGAGGAACGAGCGGCGCATCGAGACCACCGCTCGCATCCGCCGCCGGTGGTCGAGTAGCTCGCGAGGAACGAGCGGCGCATCGAGACCACCGTCCGCGATCGGGGGCGTACGGTTGCCCCATGACCTGGGAGGAGATCGAGGCGTTCCTGCTCCAGTTCCCCGACACCGAGGCGAGCCTGTCGTGGGGCATGCCCGGCGTGAAGACGGGCGGGCGCCTGGTCGCGTGGTGGCGAGATCGTGACGACTCGCCCGGATCGGTCGCCGTCAAGGTCGACCGCAGCGAGCTCGAGGCCCTCACCGAGGACCCCGGCACCCCCTACTACTACATCGAGCACTTCCGGAAGGCCGACCTGTCCGCCGTGCTGGTGCGGCCCGACGAGGCCGAGCCGGACGAGCTGCGCGAGCTGCTCACCGAGGCGTGGCTGCTGATGGCCACCCCGACGGTCCGCGAGGCGTGGCTGGTCGAGAACGGCGAGGACGAGTGAGCCACTACTTCGACGCGGCCCCCACGACGAGCGACGAGCGGCGCACGCTCTCGGTCACGGTGTGGGACCGAACGCGCTCCTACGAGACGTCCACGGGCGTCTTCTCGGGCGACCGCCTCGACAAGGCGACGGCGATCCTGCTGGCCGAGAGCACCCCTCCCCCGGCGGGCTCGGTCGTGCTGGACCTCGGCTGCGGCTGGGGACCGATCGCGTGCTCGCTCGCCGAGGCGGGCAGCACCGTCTGGGCGGTGGACGTCAACGAGCGGGCGCTCGAGCTCACCGCTCGCAACGCGGCCGGCCTCGACGTGCACGCGGTGCTGCCGCAGGACGTCCCGGAGGACCTGCGGTTCGACGCGATCTGGTCGAACCCGCCGATCCGCATCGGCAAGGAGGCGCTGCACGAGCTGCTCCTGACGTGGCTGCCGCGGCTGCGCCCGGGCGGCGAGGCGCGCCTCGTCGTGGGCAGGAACCTCGGCGCGGACACGCTGCAGCGCTGGCTCGACGAGCAGGGCTTCCCCACCGAGCGCGTGGCCAGCAGCAAGGGCTTCCGCGTGCTGTCCGTCCGCCGCTAGCGGACCGCCGTGGCGCGCATCCGCTCCACGATGCCGGTGTCGTGCGTGCCGTCGACGAACTCGGGCTCCTCCAGCACGCGCGCGAGGAACGCCAGGTTGCAGCCCGGTCCCTCCACGACGGTCGAGGCGACGGCCTCGCGGGCCCGGACGATGGCCTCGTCGCGCGTCGCCGCGTGGGCGACGATCTTGGCCAGCAGCGGATCGAAGAACGGCGTCACCGTGGTGCCGTCGGCGTAGCCCGCGTCGACCCGGATCCCCTCGCCCTCGGGCATCCGCCACGCGGTGATGACGCCCGGACGCGGCAGGAACCGCTCGGAGTCCTCGGCGTAGAGGCGCAGCTCGACCGCGTGCCCGCTCGGCTCGACGCGGAAGTCCGGGACGGTCGCGTCGCCGAGGGCGATCGCGAGCTGCCACGCCACGAGGTCGACGCCGTGCACGAGCTCGGTGACCGGGTGCTCGACCTGCAGGCGCGTGTTCATCTCCAGGAAGTACGACTCGCCGGAGTCGAGGTCGTGGATGAACTCGATCGTGCCGGCGCCGCGATAGCCGACGGCCTCCGTCAGCGCGGCGGCACGCGCGAGCAGGTCGGCCCGGGCGGTCGCGTCGAGCGCGGGGGACGGGCTCTCCTCCACGACCTTCTGGTGCCGGCGCTGCACGGAGCAGTCGCGCTCGGACAGGGCGATGGCGCGGCCGTCCGGCAGCCCCATGACCTGGACCTCGATGTGGCGCGAGCGCTCGATGAAGCGCTCGACGATGACCCGCGCGTCGCCGAAGACGGACGCGGCGCGTCCCGTCACGGACGTGAAGGCCTGCTCGAGGCCGTCCGCGTCGCGCACGACGGCCATGCCGATGCCGCCGCCACCGGCGACCGCCTTCAGCATGACGGGGTAGCCGGCGCGCTCGGCGGCGTCCCGCGCGGCCTCGAGGGAGTCGACGGCGCCGTCCGACCCCGCGGCGACGGACAGGCCCGCGCGCACGGCGGCGGCCCGGGCGCTGGCCTTGTCCCCCATGAGCTCGATGACGTCCGCGGACGGGCCGACGAACGTCATGCCGGCGGCCTCGACGGCCCGCGCGAACGCGGCGTTCTCGGAGAGGAAGCCGTAGCCGGGGTGGACGAGGTCGGCGCCGGCCGTCCGCGCCGCGGCCACCATCGCCTCGACGCTCGCGAAGTCGCGCGGGCCGTCGAGGCCCACCGCGACGTCCGCCGCGGCGACGTAGGGCAGGTCGGCGTCGACGGCCGGGTGCGCGACGGCGCCCTGGTGGCCGAGCTCGCGCACGGTGCGCAGGACGCGGGCCGCGATCTCGGCCCGGTTGGCGACGAACACGGTGGTCATGGCGTCACTTCCGCTTCGGGTCGAGGAATCGCTGGATCTCGTCGCCGATGATGTTGAAGGAGAACACCGTGGCGGCGATCGCGACGCCGGGGATGAAGATCTGCATCGGCGCCTGGTCGAGGAACGTGTAGGACCGCGAGAGCACGGCGCCCCAGGAGGCCGTCGGGGGCTGCACGCCCAGCTGCAGGAAGCTCAGGCTCGCCTCCGCGATGAGCGCGAAGCCCATCAGGACGGCCACCTGGACCAGCACCGGCTGGATGATGTTCGGCAGCACGTGCGGCAGCATCATGCGCCGGAGCCCGCGGGCGCCGAAGGACTTCGCGGCCTCGATGTACGTCTCGGACCGGATCGCCATCGTCTGGGCCCGGGCGAGCCGCAGGATCGCCGGCGACATCACGATGCCGACCGAGATCATCGCCGTCGTGATGTCCGGGCCCATCGTGGCCGTGATGCCGATGGCCAGGACGATCGCCGGGAACGACATGATCGCGTCGACCACGCGCATCACGAGGAGGTCCGTGGGCCCGCCGAGCCAGCCGGCCGCGATGCCCAGCGGCAGGCCGATCGCGACCGAGATCGCGACGGCGAGCAGCGCGGCGAGGACCGAGACGCGGGTGCCGTGGAGCATCCGGCTCAGCACGTCGCGCCCGAGGTCGTCGGTCCCGAGCCAGTGCTGGCCGCTCATCGGCAGCAGGATGCTGTCGAGGTCCTGCTTGTTGGGGTCGTACGGGGCGATGAAGTTCGCGAACAGCACGACGAGCAGGACGACCAGCAAGATGACGTAGCTCGTCCACACCGAGAGGCGGCCGGCCTTGCGGCGCGTGGTCGTGGACTGGACACGGGTGGCGACAGCGGACATCAGGAGATCCTCGGATCGAGCAGTCGGTACGAGACGTCGACGATGAGGTTCGTCAACAGGACGATCACGGCGGCGACGAAGACGACCGCCTGGATCACGCCGTAGTCGCGCTGGTTCGTGGCCTCGACGGCGAGCGAGCCGATGCCGGACAGGCCGAACACGGCCTCGACGACGACCGCGCCGCCGATGAGGCGCGAGACCTGCAGGCCGATGATCGTGGCGAACGGCAGGCTCGAGTTCTTCAGCGCGTGCTTCCACACGATGCTGCGGGTCGACAGGCCCTTGGCGCGGTGCGTGCGGACGTAGTCCGTCGAGAGGCTCTCGACCATCGCGCTGCGGACCTGGCGGCAGATCTCGGCGCCGCCGACGAGGCCGAGCGCGAGGGCCGGCAGCACCATGCCGCGCAGGGCCTGCGCCGGGTCGTTCTGGAAGCTCACGCCGCCCGGTCCGGGGAACCAGCCGAGCGTCAGCGCGAACACGATGATGAGCATCATGCCGAGCCAGAAGTTCGGGATCGCGATGCCGGCGGTGGCGGCGGTCGTGAGGAACCGGTCGAACGTCGTGTCGACCTTCTGGGCGGCCCAGACGCCGGCCGGCAGGCCGATCACGACGGCCACGAGCAGTGCCATGGTCGTCAGGACGAGCGTGACGGGCAGGCGCTGCATCACGAGCGCGGTGATCGACTCACCGGTCTGGAACGAGGTGCCCAGGTCGCCCGTGAACGCGTTGCCGATCCACGACAGGTACTGGACGAACCACGGCTTGTCGAGGCCCAGCTCCTCGCGGATGCGGGCGAGGTTCTCCGGGGTGGCGTAGTCGCCCGCGATCGCCACGGCGGGGTCGCCGGGGATGAGCCGCTGGAGCAGGAAGACGATCAGCGTCGCCAGGATGAGGGTGGGGATCGCCGAGAGCAGGCAGGTCCCGATGACACGCGCGATCCTCATGATGCGACCGTCCTTCCGAGGCGCTCGCCGTACAGCTCGTCGACGCGGATGCACGCCGAGGAGTGGCCGGGCAGGACCGGCAGCAGCGCAGGCTTCTCCTGGCGGCACTTCTCCTGCGCGAACTGGCAGCGGGTGTTGAAGCGGCAGCCCGGCGGCGGCGCCACGGGGCTGGGGATGTCGCCCTTGAGCACGATGCGGCGCCCGGCGGACGAGTCGTGCACGAGCGGCTGGGCCGAGAGCAGCGCCTCGCTGTACGGGTGCAGGCTCTGGCTCACGAGCGACTCGGTCGTGGCGTTCTCGACGATGTTGCCCAGGTACATGACGCTGATGCGGTCGGCGAGGTAGCTCACGACGGACAGGTCGTGGCTGATGAACAGGATCGTCAGCTCGTACTCGGCCTTGAGGTCCTGCAGCAGGTTGAGGATCTCGGCCTGCAGCGCCACGTCGAGCGCCGCGACGGACTCGTCGCACACGAGGACCTTGGGGTTCGTGACGAGCGCCCGCGCGATGTTCGCGCGCTGCTTCTGGCCGCCGCTGAGCTGGTGCGGGTAGCGGCTGAGCATCTGGCTCGGCAGGCCGACGTCCTCGAGGGCCTTCGCCGCGACCTGCTCGCGCTCGCGCTTGTCGCCGCGTCCCATGACGTCGAGCGGCTCGCGGACGCTCTGCAGGATCGTGCGGCGCGGGTCGAGGGCGCTGTGCGGGTCCTGGAAGACCATCTGCACGGACTCCGAGAACGCGCGGCGCTGCTTGGCGTTGAAGCCCGAGACGTCCTCGCCGCGCCAGCGGACGGTGCCGCCGCTGATGGGCGCCAGGCCCATCGCGGCGCGCGCGACGGTCGACTTGCCCGAGCCGCTCTCGCCGATGAGGCCGAGGGTCTCGCCCTCGCGCAGCTCGAGGCTGACGCCGTCGACGGCGGTGACGTGACGCCGGCGCCCGATCGGGAAGCGGACCGAGACGTCCTCGAGGGACAGCAGCGCGGTCATGAGGCGACTCCTTCGAAGGTGAGCTCGCGGGAGCGGATGCACCGCACCTCGCGGCTGTCGGTCAGGGGCAGCAGCTCCTGCGGGAGCGTGCACTCCTCGGCGGCGAACGGGCAGCGCGGACGGAACACGCAGCCCTCGACGCGGGTGCCCGGAGGCGGGACGCGGCCGGGGATCGTGGCGAGCCGGCCGCCGCGCGACTCCGGCGACGGCAGCGCGGCCAGCAGGCCGGCGGTGTAGGGGTGGCCGGGGGCGGCCAGGACCTCCGCGACGGGACCGCGCTCGACGATCCGGCCCGCGTACATCGTGATCATCCGGTCGCACGTCTCGGACACGACGCCCAGGTCGTGGGTCACGAACAGCACGGCCATGCCGCGCTCCTTCGCGAGCTTCTTGATGAGGTCGAGCAGCTGCGCCTGGATCGTGACGTCGACGGCGGTCGTCGGCTCGTCCGCGATGAGCAGCTTCGGGTCGCACGCGAGCGCGATCGCGATCATGACGCGCTGGCGCATGCCGCCGGAGAGCTCGTGCGGGTAGGCCTTCATGCGCGCCTTGGGGTCGGAGATCCCGACGGCGTCCAGCAGCGCGAGCGACTCCGCGCGCGCGGCCGACTTGTCCATCCCGCGGCGCACGCGCAGCGTCTCGACGAGCTGGTACCCGACGGTGAAGACCGGGTCGAGCGCCGTCATCGGCTCCTGGAACACCATCGCCATCGGGACGTCCCGGCGAGCGGCCTTGCGCTCGCCCTTCTCGTTCCACAGCGGCGTCCCGTCGAGCACCGCCGTGCCCTCGATCCGCGAGCTGCGCGGATCGAGCAGGCCCATCAGGGCCAAGGAGGTGACGGTCTTGCCGGACCCGCTCTCGCCGACGAGACCCACGATCTCGCCCGGTTCGATCGTCAGGTCCACGTCGTACAGCGCCTGGACCTGGTCCTCGTCGTGACCGAAGTGGACCTGCAGGCCCTCGACCGTGAGCAGTGGCATGACCGTCACCTCCTGTTGTCCTCGGCTCAGCCGAGGGTGACCCCGATGAACTTCGGCTTGCCGAGCAGGTTGCCCTCGAAGCCCTTGACGTCGTCGCCGAGGCCGACGAGCGAGTCGCCGAACACGAGCGGCAGCCACGGCGTGTCCGCGAAGACCGCCTCGGCGGCCTCGTCGAGACCGGGCTTGCGCTCCTGCGGCTCGGTCGAGACGTCGGCCTTGTTCAGCGCCTCGTCCAGGCCGGGGGTGCCCTGGTCGGAGGTGTTGAAGTAGCCCTCGCCCGAGAACATCAGGCGGTAGCTCATGGCCGGGTCCGGACGACCGGTCCACTGCGACAGCAGAGCGGGGGCCTTGCGGTCGTTGAAGTAGTCGTTCGTGGCCTGGACGATCTCGAGCGGGCGGATGTTGACGGTGACGCCGACGGCGGCCCACTGCTCCTTGAGGATCTCGGCCACGCGGATCGTGGCGGAGTCGGCGTTGGCGATCATGTCGAACGAGAAGGTCGGCTGGCCGGCCTCCTTGAGCAGCTGCTTGGCCTGGTCCGGGTCGTACTCGGACTTGACCGACGCGGGCGGGGCCGCCCAGTAGTCGCCGCCGGGGACGATGCCGTCGGCGATGACGCCGCGGTCGAAGTAGCCGCTCTTGAGCAGCGCCTCACGGTTGATCGCGAGCGACAGGGCCTTGCGGACCTTCGGGTCCTTGAGCTCCGGCGCGGCCTTGTTCAGGTAGACCTGGTTGAGGTTGACGCGCGGCGACGCGTCGAGCGAGACGTTCGACGCCTTCTCCAGCGAGTCGCTGTCGGACGGGGAGATCTCCATCGCGACGTCCTGCTGCCCCGAGCGCAGCGAGGTCACGCGGGTCTTCGGCTCCGGGATGATGTTGAAGTCGATCGCCGAGACGCGCTCGGCCTTGTCGTCCCAGTAGTCGGCGAACTTCGTCACCTTCAGGACGCTGCCGCGCTTCCACTCCTTGAACTTCCAGCCGCCGGCGCCGACGGGCTTGGTGCTGAGGTCGCCACCGGCGGCCTCGGCGGCCTTGGGCGAGACCATCATGCCGGCGCGGTCGGCCAGCACGAGCAGCAGCGACGCGTCGGCGTCCTTGAGGTGGTACGTGACGGTGTACTCGTCGTCGGCCGTGACCTTCTCGACGGACGCGAGGTCGGCCTGGATGTTCGAGCCCTCGGCCATGGCGCGCTCGGCGTTGAACACGACGGCCTCGGCGTTGAGCGGCTCGCCGTCGTGGAACTTCACGCCCTCACGCAGCTTGAGGGTCAGCTCGGTGGGCGTCTTCTGCTCCCACGACTCGGCCAGGCCGGGCTCGGGCTCGAGGCCCTTCGTGTACGACACGAGCGTGTCGTAGATCGGGTAGAGCAGGACGTGGTCCGTGCCGGCGTTGCCGCGGATCGGGTCCAGCGACGAGGCGTCGGCGGCGGCCGCGACGCGCAGCGCGCGGTCCGAGTCGCCGGATCCGCCACCACCGCCACAGGCGGCCAGCACGGTGAGGAGCGCTGCCGCGGCAGCCGCTCCCCAACGGGATCGAATGGTCATGATGCCTGCCCTTCCGTCCACTGCTTGCGCAGCTTGTACTTCTCGATCTTGTTGGTGGGGGTCCGGGGGATCTGTTCCACCGGGATCACGTCGCGAGGCCACATGAACTTGGGCATGGCGTCGCGACAGTGCTGGTCGATCGCGAGGCGATCGAAGTCGTGGCCGTCCGCGAGCTCGACGAACGCGACGATGTCGTCCTCGTCGCCCTCGGCGCCGGGCACCGCGATGACGGCGGCCAGGGCGATCGAGGGGTGCTGCACGAGCAGCTCCTCGATGTGGAAGCCCGAGATGTTCTCGCCGCGGACGCGGATGCGGTCGCCCATGCGGTCGATGTAGGCGAACACGCCGTCGGCGTCGCGCACGGCGGCGTCACCCGTGTGGAACCACAGGTTGCGCCAGGCCTTCACGGTGGCCTCGGGCTTGGCGAGGTACTCCTCGTGGATGAGCGAGGGCACCCGCGGCCGCATGGCCAGCTGGCCCACGACGCCGTCGGGGCAGACCCGGTCGCGCTCGTCGAGGATGGCGACCTCGAGGAACGGCGTGGGCCGGCCCATGATGCCCTTCGGCAGCGGATCGGCGCCGCGGCGCACGAGCAGGCCGTGCTGCTCGAACACCTCGCGCAGCTGCGCGTGCGTGAGGCCTCGGTAGAGGTCGTCCGGCGTGCCCTCCCCCGGCTCGGTCTGCTCCGTGAGCGTAACGAGCGGGTTGCCGGACTCGGACTGACCGAAGCCCGACGTCACGAAGTCGATGCCGAACCGGACCGCGAAGTCGTGGTGGTTCGCCGGCAGCGGCTGCATGTGGACCTTGTTGAGCGGGTTGCGCCGGTCGTCCGGGGTCGGCTCGGCGTTGAGCAGCCACGGCGTCATGACGTCGAGCAGCACGGCCGTGGTGCAGCCGGTCTCCTTGATGCGACGCCAGAAGTCGTTCGGGCTGAAGCGGTCCCACAGGCTCACCGACGCACCCGTCCACAGGGCCCGCACGACGTTGAAGTGCGCGCCGCCGACGTGGTACATCGGCAGGTCGTTGTAGACGACGTCGTCGGGGGTGAGCGTCTTGCGGCCCACCCAGCAGTAGCCGTTGATCCAGCGGTGCGACTGGACGACGCCCTTCGACGGCCCGGTCGTGCCGGACGTGTAGATGACGTTGGCCGGGTCGTCGAAGGCGACGTGGACGTCGGGACGCTCGGCGGGCTCGGCCAGCTCGGCGAAGGCGCCCTCGTCGAGGCCGTCCAGGACGACGACGCGCGGCGAGCCGCTCAGGCGGTCCGCGACCTGCTCGATCCGGTCGTGGAGCGCACGATCGACGAACAGCGCGACGGGGCGGGTGTCGTTGATCTGGTACGCCAGCAGGTCACCGCTGTACTGGAAGTTGATGGGCGCGTAGACCGCGCCGGCCTTCCACAGCCCGTACATCAGGACGGTCGCGACGAGCGGGTTCGTGGTCAGCAGGCTGACCCGCTGGCCCGGGCCGATGCCCAGGCCGGCGAGGTTGCCGGCGACCCGGTCGGTCAGGGCGCCGAGCTCGGCGTACGTCAGCGTCCGACCCGTCTCGCCGTACACGACCGCCTGGCGGTCGGGGCTCTGCGCGACGTGGTGGTCGAGCGCGTCGACGGCCGTCGGGAAGTCGAACTCCAGCAGCTGCTCGAGCTCGGCGGCCGAGAGGGTGTGCGTCATGTCAGGGCCTCGTTCCGAAGGAGGGCGGGCCCACCAGCTCGGGCAGCACGCGGTACGCGTCGCGCACCCAGCGGGTGAGCACCTCGCGGCTGGTGCGGGGGTCGATGAGGTCCTGCACGCCGTAGCGCTCGGCGGTGCGGAACGGCGAGCGCGCGGCCTCGAGGCGCTGGTGGATCTCGGCCATCATCGCCTCGGGATCGTCCGAGGCCTCGAGATCGGCGCGGTACGCCGCCTCGACGCCACCCTCGACGGGCAGCGAGCCCCAGTCGCCCGAGGGCCACGCCCACTGGCGGTTGTAGCGGTGCCGGTTGATCTGGCCGGCGCCGCCGACGCCGAAGACGCGGCGGACGATGATCTCGGCCATGGGCACGCGCGCCTGGTAGGCCGCGACGACGGCCCGGGCGCCGCGCCGGATCGACGCCGTCTTCTCGGCCTGCAGGCCGATCATCATCCCGGCCTGGTCGGTGAGGCTGACGATCGGCAGGTGGAACGTCTCGCACAGGTCGATGAGGCGCGTCAGCGCGTCCGCGCCGTTCGGCGTCATCGTGGCGCCCTTGTAGGGGTCTGTCGCGACGACGCCGACCGGGTGGCCGTCGAGGCGGGCCAGGCCCGTGTAGACCGAGGCGCCGTAGCCGGCGTACTCGAAGTTCGAGCCGGCGTCGAAGATCGCGTCGAGGATCGTGCGCAGCCGGTAGGGCTGGCGGCGGTTGCGCGGCACGACGTCCGCCAGGCCCTCGCTCGACGCGGCGGGCTCGGCGGCGGCCACGACCGGCGGCAGCTCGTGGACGCTGGACGGCAGGTAGGACAGGAAGTCGCGGACGGCCTGCAGCGCGGACTTCTCGTCGGGCACGATGCGGTCGATCGCGCCGCTGCGGCGGTGGACGTCGGCGCCGCCGAGCTCCTCCTTCGTCAGCTGCTCACCCGTCGCGTGCTTCACGACCGGCGGGCCGGCGACGAACATCTGCGCGACCTGCTCGATGAGGACGCTGAAGTGGCTCATCGCGACCCGGCCCGCGCCGAGGCCCGCGACCGGGCCCATGCAGGCGGCGACGACGGGGACGATCGAGAGGTTGTCGACGACGGCGTCCCAGCCCGGGTTCGCCGGCACGTACGTGTAGCCGGCGTCCTCGACCATGCGGACGCTGCCGCCACCGCCGGTGCCCTCGACGAGGCGCACGAGCGGGACGCGCATGGCGCCGGCCATGCGCTCGGAGTCGACCTGCTTGGCCATGATCGAGGCGTCCGCAGCACCGCCGCGGATCGTGAAGTCGTCCGCGCCGAGCGCGACGCGGCGGCCGTCGATCGAGCCCAGGCCGAAGACGAAGTTGGCGGGCATGACGCTCACGGCTGCGCCGTCGGCGTCGTAGGTGGCGAAGCCGGCGAGGGCGCCGACCTCCTCGAAGCTGTCCGCGTC
Source organism: Aeromicrobium jepli (assembly GCF_047246605.1). Taxonomy (NCBI): domain Bacteria; kingdom Bacillati; phylum Actinomycetota; class Actinomycetes; order Propionibacteriales; family Nocardioidaceae; genus Aeromicrobium; species Aeromicrobium jepli. The sequence goes on along the minus strand of NZ_JBFOKO010000001.1, from coordinate 498,476 downwards.
GAGCAGGTCGGTGATGCGCTCGCGGACCGTGCTGCGGCCGGCCTCGTGCTGGCGGCGGATCTTCTCCTCGCCGCCCAGCAGCTCCGCGAGGCGGCGACGGCGCTCGATCTCCTCGATCTCGGCGGACCAGACGTGGCTCACGGGTGTCCCTTCGTCGTTCGGCTGGCCCGGATGGGCCGGTGGGGCGCGAGACCTAAGCACTCGCTTAGGTCGAGCGCTATGACCGTAGGTGATCGCGGTCACATGACGCAAGGGTTTTCTGAATCCAATTTCACGTTCACAAAAATTACCGCCCGGTACCCCTGATCGGGGCCCGGGCGGCACGGGGGAAATCGTCGGGTCAATCGGCCAGGCGCGCGACGACCGCGCCCTCCTCGACCATCTCACCCTCCGAAACCAGCACTTCCGTCACCTCGCCGGCGCGCGGGGCGACGACCGGGATCTCCATCTTCATGGACTCGAGGACGACCAGCGACTGGCCCTCCTCGACGCGGTCGCCGGGCGCGACCTCGAGCTTGAACACCGACGCCGTCAGTTCGGCTCGCACATCAGACATGACACGACCTCTCGCTTGCTTGGGTGAATGGACCCATACCTAAGCACATGCTTATGCTGTCGTCACAGGGACGAATCGCACTGAGAGCGGTTCGGTGGATGACGGAGCACCCAGTGACCGAGACCGAAAGCCCGCCGTCCTCGCGGTATCTCATCGATCGCGAGTACGCCGAGCGGCGGATCGCCGAGTTCTGGGACCAGCGCGCCACGGGCGCCTCGCGGCGCATCCTGTGCGGGGCGACGCTGGCCTTCGCCGACCTGGGCTACCACGGCGCCTCGACGCGCGAGATCGCCAACCGGTCGGGCATGTCCCCCGCGGCCGTCTACATCCACTTCGACTCCAAGCAGGACCTGTTCCACCGCATCGCGATCGAGGGGCACCGGCTGTCGACGGGCTCCTTCAGCGAGCCCGCCCGTCAGGGCGCCGACCCCGTCACCCAGCTGCGCCTGGGCATCGCGTCGTTCGCCTCGTTCAACGCCGAGTGGAACCTGCTGTCGCGCTCGATCGAGTACGAGATCCGCCTGCACCGGGGACCCGAGTTCGCCGACGTGTGGGCCCTGCGGCGCGGGATCGACGAGCACGTCCTGGAGATCCTGCGGGCCGGCGTGGCCGAGGGCAGCTTCCGCATCGCGGACCTCGACTGGGCCAAGATCACCCTGCTGTCGACGTGCATCGACGTCGCCCGCTGGTACCGCCACGGATCCTCGCGCACGCCGCTCTCGATCGGCTTCCAGTACGCCGACCTGGCCATGACGCTGGTCGGCGCGCAGTGAGCGACGGCTTCGCCGAGGGCTGTTGACACCAACGTCAAGGTCGGCTTCACTGGTTGACACTCACGTCAATGAGACGCCCGTCACGTCCTGACGGGCGATTCCCCGACCCCCCCGGAGGCGCGCGCTTCATGACCAGCCACAAGACCCTCGACGAGTACGTGACCGACGTCCGCCGCCTGCAGGCGGCGCTGCGTCCCGCGGGGATCCCCGACGAGCCGCAGTACCCGGCCGGCCGGATCACGGTTCCGGCGCACGTCTCGCACTGGGCGGCTGAGCGACCCGACCAGCTCGCCCTTGCCATGGGCGACACCCGCTTCACCTACCCCGAGCTGGACGAGGCCCACCGCCGCGTCGCGACTTGGATGTCGCAGCACGGCGTCGGCCGCGGCGACCGCGTCGCGATCTACCTGGGCAACTCGACCGAGTTCGTCATCGCGTTCCTGGCGATCCTGCGACTGGGCGCCGTCCACGTCCCGGTCAACCCGATGTTCCAGCCGGCCGAGCTGGCCTACGAGCTGCTCGACAGCGAGCCGGTGCTCGTCGTCACGAACAGCGCCCTGGCGCCCGTCCTCGAGGCCTGCGCCGACCGCGTGCCCGAGCTGCCCGTCCTGCTGGTCGACGGCACCGGCGAGTTCGGCTGGGACGGCGCCACCTCGGCCGAGCCGTACGCCGGCGACGACGGCGACCTCGACTCGCTCGCCGCCCTCAACTACACCGGCGGCACGACCGGCATGCCGAAGGGCTGCCAGCACACGCAGGGCCACATGCTCTACACCGTCGCCAGCGCCGCGACCGCCACCCGCATGCCGAGCGACGGCAGCTACGTGTCGCTGTGCTACCTGCCGATCTTCTGGATCGCCGGCGAGGACCTGGGCATCCTGATCCCCTTCGTCCTGGGCGGCACGAGCTTCCTGATGCCGCGCTGGAACGCGGCCGAGGTCGTCGACACGATCGAGCGCGAGCGCGTGACGCTGATGACCGGCACCGTCGAGAACTACCTCGAGCTCATGGAGACGCAGGACCTCGCGAGCCGCGACCTGAGCTCGCTGCAGGACCCGCAGGCCGTGTCCTTCATCCGCAAGATGACGCCGGAGGTGCGCCGCCGCTGGGCCGAGCTCGTCCCCGGCTCGGTGCTGCGCGAGTCGTCCTACGGCATGACCGAGACCCACACGATCGACTGCGTGCCGTACGGCTTCGCCGAGAACGACTTCGATCTGCTGTCCGAACCGGTCTTCTGCGGCGTCCCCGTTCCCGGCACCGACATCGCGATCGTCGAGCTGGGCACCCAGAACCCCGTCTCCCTGGGCGAGGTCGGCGAGATCATCGTGCGCAGCCCCTCCGTCACGGACGGCTACTGGCGCAACGAGCAGGCCACGCGCGAGCAGCTCGTGGACGGCTGGATCCACACGGGCGACAACGGCCGCATCGACGAGCAGGGCTTCCTGCACTACCTGGGCCGCCGCAAGGAGATGATCAAGGTCAACGGCATGAGCGTCTTCCCGGCCGACGTCGAGATGCTGCTGGCCCAGCACCCCGCCGTCGACTCCGTCGCCGTCGTGCCCACCGACGATCCGTCGACGGGCCAGCGCCCGGTCGCCTTCGTCGTCCCGCGCGCCGACTCCTCCGTCACCTCCGAGGAGCTCGTGACGTGGGCCCGCGCCAACATGGCGCCCTACAAGGTGCCGCTGGTCAAGGTGCTCGGCTCGCTGCCGCTGACCGCGACGGGCAAGGTCCGCAAGAACGAGCTCGCGGACGACGCCGCCGCGCTGGCCGAGTCGGCGCGATGAGCCTGCCCTCGCTCGAGCAGGTCGACCAGCTCGGCACGCTCGCCACGACGACGGTCTCGGCCCAGTACCAGGACCTGAACGGCCACGTGAGCGTGCGCGGCCACTACAACCTGCACATGGACGCGGCCGAGCAGGCGTTCGGGCAGGTCCTCGGCGTCGACGAGACGTACCTCGAGCGCACGGGCCAGAGCTCGTTCAGCGTCGCGCACCACGTGCTGTTCCACAGCGAGATCCACGTGGGCGACGAGATGTCGCTGCACCTGCGCTTCCTCGACCGGGGCGACAAGACGATCCACGCCGTGACCGTCCTGACGAACCGGACGACCGGACGGGTGGCCAGCACGCTGGAGTTCATCGAGGCGTACGTCGACCTGACGGCGCGCCGCGCGACCTCGATCGCGCCCGAGCTGGCCGAGCGGATCGACCAGCACGTCGCGCGCCATCAGGCGCTGACGTGGACGCTGCCCGCGAGCGAGCGACTCGGCGTCCGTCGCTGACGTGCGACTAGCGGCCGAGGCACGCCATCCAGATGCGGTGCATCTCCTCGATGGCGGCCTCGGTCGTGATCGCGCCGGAGACCACGAGCGGCGCGTACCGGTCGTTCATCCCGGCGCCCATCATGCCCAGCGCCTCGGGGTCCGCGACCGGCTCCACGTGCCCGGCACGCGCCTGCTGGCTGACGTAGGCGGCGGTCCGGTGGACGGCCTCGCGCTGGATCTCGAGCCACAGGTCGCGGATCTCCTCGTCACCGACGGCCTGGTGGTTGAGGACGGTCATGAGGGCGAGGTTCTCGACCGTGGCCTCGAGCGTCGTGGCGATCGTGCGGCGCAGGACGTCCTCGACGTCGTCGCGGTCGACGCCCGTCAGGGCCTGGGCCCGGACGAACCGGTCGCGGACCTGCTCGGCCAGGACGGCGAACACCTGCTCCTTCGAGGCGAAGTACACGTAGAAGGTGGCGCGGCTGACGCCGGCCCGCCGGGTGATCTCCGCGATCGTCGTCGCGCCGTAGCCGAGCTCCTCGAAGGCCGCGCGCGCCGCGGTCACCAGCTCGCGGCGCCGCTCGGCGTCCGCCCGATCGTGGTCCTCGCGGACCGACCAGCCCTGTGTCATGCGGGCCAGCCTAGCGAGACCGTTGACACCCCTGTCAACAGTTGCGAGGATGGTCGTTGACACTCATGTCAATCCCAGGAGAGCCCATGAAGGTCCTGATCGCGAACCGCGGCGAGATCGCCGCCCGCATCGACCGCGCCGTCCAGGCGCTCGGATGGACGGCCCAGCACGTCCACACCGTCGAGGAGGCGGCCACCGCCGCGCCGGGCAGCATCGCCCTGCCCACAACCGGTGTCGCGGGCTACCTCGACGTGGCGGCGATCGTCGCCGCGGCCGTCGACAGCGGCGCCGACCTCGTCCACCCCGGCTACGGCTTCCTGAGCGAGAGCGCCGAGCTGGCCCGCGCGGCCGCCGAGGCCGGCCTCACCTTCGTCGGTCCCTCCCCCGACACCCTCAGCCTCTTCAGCGACAAGGGCAGCGCCCGCGACCATGCCCTGCAGCAGGGCGTCCCCGTGCTCGACGCGACCGGCCGCGACGCCTCGCTCGACGAGGTCGTGGCACTGCTGGAGCGCCACCCCGGCGGCATCATGATCAAGGCCGTCTCGGGCGGTGGCGGCCGCGGCATGCGCCCCGTCACCGACCTGGCCGACGTCGCCGAGGCCTACGACCGCTGCCGCTCCGAGGCGGAGCGCGCGTTCGGCCACGGCGCCGTCTACGCCGAGCGGCTCATGGGCGCCGCGAAGCACATCGAGGTCCAGGTGCTGGGCGACGGGACCGGTCACGTCGTCACCCTCGGCGAGCGCGAGTGCTCGGTCCAGCGCCGCCACCAGAAGGTCGTCGAGACCGCCCCCAGCCCGTCGCTGGAGGACGCGCACCGTGAGCGCCTCTACGCGTGGGCGAAGGCGCTCACCGCGCCGCTGGAGTACCGCGGCCTCGCGACGGTCGAGTTCCTGGTCAACGCCGAGCAGCTGCGCCGCGGTGGGCCGCTCGACGCCGTGTTCATCGAGGTCAACCCGCGCCTGCAGGTCGAGCACACCGTGACCGAGGAGGTCACCGGAGCGGACCTCGTCCAGGCCCAGCTGCTCGTCGCGGCGGGCCGCCGGCTGCAGGACGTGGGGCTCGCCGACGACGTGCTCCCCCGCCCCGGGACGTTCGCGATCCAGTCGCGCGTCAACGCCGAGGAGGTCGTCGGCGGCACGGTCGTGTCGACCACCGGCACGGTCACCGGCGTGACGTGGCCGGCCGGCGTGCGGGTCGACAGCGGCATCGAGCCCGGCACCGTCGTCGACGGCACGTTCGACTCCCTGCTCGCGAAGGTCATCACCGTCACCGAGGGCGACCACGCCGCCGCGTGCGACGCCGCCGTCGCCGCGATCGAGGAGCTGCGCATCGACGGCGTCGCCACCAACGCCGCGCTGCTGCGCGACATCCTGTCCGCCGAGGTCGTCCGCCGCGGCGACGTCACGACGGCCTGGCTCGACGAGCGCCTCGCCCGCTGGGCCGAGCAGGAGGGTCCCGCCGACGACTCCGGCGAGGTCCGCTCGGTCATGAACGGCACGGTCATCGCCGTCTCGGCCAAGCCGGGCGACCCCGTCGGCCCGCGCACCGGGCTGCTGACGCTCGAGTCGATGAAGATGGAGCACCCCGTCACCACGGGCTTCCCCGGCACCGTGACCGAGCTGCTGGTGTCCGTCGGCGACCAGGTCGCCGCCGGTCAGATCGTGGCCGTCGTGCGCCCGGACGACAGCGTCGAGCACGAGCTCGGCGAGGACGCCGCCACGGACCTCGACCACATCCGTCCCGACCTCGCCGAGGTCCACGAGCGGCTCGCGATGACGCGCGACGCCGCCCGTCCCGAGGCCGTCGCCAAGCGTCACGCCCGCGGCCACCTGACGGCGCGCGAGTGGATCGACGAGCTCGTCGACGAGGGCACGTTCGTCGAGTACGGCGCGCTGACCGTCGCGGCCCAGCGCGGCCGCCGCTCGCTCGACGACCTCATCGCCAACACCCCCGCCGACGGCATCGTCACCGGCGTCGGCACGATCAACGGCGACGGCTCGCCCACGACGAACCGCTGTGCCGTGCTGGCCTACGACTACACCGTGCTCGCCGGCACGCAGGGCTACTTCAACCACAAGAAGACCGACCGGGTCCTGCAGGTCGCCCGCGAGCACACCCTGCCCGTGGTGCTGTTCGCCGAGGGCGGCGGCGGTCGTCCCGGCGACACCGACACCGAGCACCTGCTCGCGGCCGGCCTGACCGTCACGACGTTCTCGGCGATGGGCGCGCTCAGCGGCGTCGTCCCGACCGTCGGCATCGTGACGGGACGCTGCTTCGCCGGCAACGCCGCCCTGCTCGGGTGCTGCGACGTCATCATCGGCACCGAGGACGCGAACCTCGGCATGGCCGGGCCCGCGATGATCGAGGGCGGCGGCCTGGGCGTCTTCACGCCCGAGCAGATCGGCCCCATGTCGGTCCAGGGCCCGAACGGCGTGGTCGACATCGTCGTCGCGGACGACGCCGAGGCGATCGCGACCGCCCAGCGCTACCTGTCCTACTTCCAGGGTGGCCGGGCCGAGTGGACCGCCGACGACCAGCGCCGCCTGCGCCACGTCATCGGCGAGAACCGCAAGCAGGTCTACGACATCCGCGAGGTCATCGACTCGCTCGTCGACACCGACAGCGTGCTCGAGCTGCGCCGCGAGTTCGGCGTCGGCGCGATCACCGCGCTCGTGCGGATCGAGGGCCGTCCCTACGGCCTCGTCGCGAACAACCCCGTGCACCTGGGTGGCGCGATCGACGCCGACGCGGCCGACAAGATGGCCCGGTTCCTGCAGCTGTGCGACGCGCACGGGCTGCCGGTCGTCTCGCTGTGCGACACCCCCGGCTTCATGGTCGGGCCCGAGTCCGAGCAGACCGCCACGGTCCGCCACTTCAGCCGGCTGTTCGTCATCGCGGCGCACCTGAAGGTGCCGATGACGACGATCGTGCTGCGCAAGGCGTACGGCCTGGGCGCGCAGGCCATGGCGGCGGGCGGCTTCGCCCAGACCACGGCGACGCTCGCCTGGCCCACGGGCGAGATCGGCGGCATGGGGCTCGAGGGCGCCGTGCGGCTCGGCTTCGCCAAGGAGCTCGCCGCGATCGAGGACGAGCAGGCGCGCGCCGAGCGCTACGAGGAGCTCGTCGCCCAGCACTACGAGGCCGGCAAGGCGCTCAACGCGGCGATGAAGCTCGAGCTCGACGAGGTCATCGACCCCGCCGACACGCGGCGCTGGATCGTCGCCACCCTCGGCGGCTGGTCCGGCGAGGGCTCGCACCGCTACGTCGACACCTGGTGAGGTGACTGAGCGGTGGTCTCGATACGCCGCTCCTTCGTCGCGAGCTACTCGACCACCGGGTTCCGGTGATCGAGTGCCGGCGAGCGCAGCGAGACGGCGTATCGAGATCACACCTGACCTGGCTCCGATCCGACCCTCCCTCGCGAGCTACTCGACCACCGGTGATCGATTGCCGGCGAGCGCAGCGAGACGGCGTATCGAGATCACGCCTCCGGCAGCGACCGCTCGATCGTCGTGACGACGCTCGTCACGGACGGTCGCGCGGGCGTGCTGGAGAAGCCGAACCGGCACGGCGGGTCGACGGGAGCCAGCTCCCCGAGCTCGGTCCCCCGCCACGTCCCGGAGATCGCCTCCACGGAAACGACCGACGTCGCGCCGTACCACTCGCGGCGGTCGTTGCCGGCCGTGCCCTTCGTCCGCACTCCTCGCATGACGACGCGCGCGACGGGGTCGATCGCGCCGCACCACGCGGGCGCGGTGGCGACCCGTGAGGGCACCAGCCCCAGCAGCACGCCGAGCGGCGTCCGGCCGCCCACCACCATCCGCAGCGACAGCGACGGTGTCGTCACCTGCCACCCGTCGGCGGTGTCGGTGACGGACACGGGCTCGATGACGTGCTCGTCGAACGTGTAGGTCGCCGCGACGAACCCCCGCACGCGCTCGTCCGGCGCCAGCAGCACACGATGGCCGCTCGCGTCCTCGATCATCACGTCCGCGAACGAGCCCCACGGCGAGGCGTCCCACCGACCGACGACGACGCGGATCCCGCTCGTGCTGCCGACTCCGGCGATGCGGCCGGTGAAGCGCTCCCTGATCCGGCCGGCCCTCACGGCTCCATCCTGCCCGGTCACGGGCGGCGGCACCCGCCGGCGAGCGGCAGGATGGGCTCATGCTGCTCGCCGAGCTCGTCGCGACGTCCGCCGACGTCGCCGCCACGCGCTCACGGAAGGCGAAGGTCGCGCTGCTCGCCGAGCTGCTCGGCCGGGTCGAGCCCGACGAGCTCGAGGTCGCGGTGTCCTACCTGGGCGGTGCGCTGCGCCAGCGGCGCACGGGCCTGGGCTGGCGTGGCGTGAGCGACGCGGCGCCGGCGGCCACCGAGCCGACGCTCACGGTGCTCGAGGTCGACGCGGCGTTCGAGGCGATGTCGCGGCTCGCGGGTCCCGGGTCGCAGGCGGCCCGGAAGCAGGCCGTCGCCGACCTGTTCGGGCGCGCCACCGGCGCCGAGCAGGCGTGGCTGCGCGCGATCGTCACGGGCAACCTGCGCCAGGGCGCCCTCGACGCGGTCACGCAGGAGGCCGTCGCGCAGGTGGCGCAGGTGCCGCTCACCGCCGTCCGCCGGGCGGCGATGCTCGCCGGCAGCACCGTCGCCGCGGCCGGTGCCGCGTTCGAGGGCGAGGAGGCACTCGCCGCGATCGGCCTCGAGGTCGGCCGGCCGGTCATCCCGATGCTGGCGTCGAGCGCGCCCGACGTGGCCGCGGCGATGGCGACCCTCTCCCCCGGCGACGGGACCGAGGTCGCCGTCGACGCCAAGCTCGACGGGATCCGCATCCAGGTGCACCGGTCCGGCGACGAGGTCCTCGTGGTGACGCGCAGCCTCGACGACATCACCGCCCGGCTGCCCGAGGTGGTCGCGGTCGCCCGCTCCCTGCCCGCCGAGCGGTTCGTGCTCGACGGTGAGGCCCTGGCGCTGGCCGAGGACGGCCGGCCGATGGCGTTCCAGGACACCGCCAGCCGCACGGCCCAGGCCGAGGGCGTCGCAATCACGCCGCACTTCTTCGACCTGCTGCACGTCGATGGCCGCGACCTGCTCGACGCCCCGGGGCACGAGCGGCTCGCCGCGCTCGACGCGCTGGTGCCCGAGCGTCACCGGGTCCGCCGCCTCGTCACCTCCGACGCTGCGGCGGCCGACGCGTTCGCGTCCGAGACCGTCGCGGCGGGACACGAGGGCGTCGTCCTCAAGGACCTCTCGGCCCCGTACGCCGCCGGCCGGCGCGGCGCGGCGTGGGTGAAGGTCAAGCCCGTCCACACGCTCGACCTCGTCGTCCTCGCCGTCGAGTGGGGCTCGGGACGGCGGCACGGCTGGCTGTCCAACATCCACCTCGGCGCCCGCGACGACTCGTCGCCGACCGGGTTCGTGATGCTCGGCAAGACGTTCAAGGGGATGACGGACGAGATGCTGGCGTGGCAGACCGAGCGCTTCCTCGCACTCGAGACCCACCGTGAGGGCCACGTCGTCCACGTCCGTCCCGAGCAGGTGGTCGAGATCGCCTTCGACGGGCTGCAGCGCTCGACGCGCTACGCCGGCGGACTCGCGCTGCGGTTCGCGCGCGTCGTCCGCTACCGCGACGACAAGGGCCCCGACGAGGCCGACACGATCGAGACGGTGAGGTCGCTCGCCACCGGCTGAGCCGGTGCGGCGACGAACGATGATGCATCCGGGCACCCCAGCGGGGCGGGATGCATCATCGTTCGTCCCTGCGTCAGCTCAGCGGGCGTGCGTGACGCCGCCGTCCACCGTGATGGTGGAGCCGACGACGTAGTCGCCCGAGCGCGCCGCGAGGTAGATGGCGGCGGCCGCCATGTCCTCGGGGTCGCCGATGCGGCCCGACGGGATCGAGCCGCTGATCTCGTCGGCGTGGTCGCGCGCGTCCTTGTTCATGTTGGAGGCGAACGCGCCGGGCGCGATGCCGCTGACGACGATGTCGTCCTGGATCAGCCGGATCGCCATGCGGCGGGTCAGCTGGATCACGCCGGCCTTGCTCGCGTGGTACGAGTACGTCTCCTGCGGGTTCAGCGAGATGCCGTCGATCGAGGCGATGTTGATGACCTTCGCCAGGTGGTCGCCGGTCGCCGCGACGAGGTCGGACTTGAGTGCCTGCGTCAGGAAGAACAGGGACTTCACGTTCAGGTCCATGACCTTGTCCCAGCCCGACTCGGGGAACTCGTCGAACGGCGCGCCCCAGGCGGCGCCGGCGTTGTTGACGAGGATGTCGAGGCTCGACTCGTGCTCGCGGTAGCGGGCGACGAGGTCGTTGATGCCCTCCATCGTCGAGACGTCCGCGGGCAGCGAGACGCACTGGCCGAACTGCGAGAGCTCCTCGGCGGTCGCGTCGCACGCCTCGGCCTTGCGGGCCGAGATGTAGACGCGCGCGCCCTGCTTGAGGAAGCCCTCGGCGATCATCTTGCCGATGCCGCGCGAGCCGCCGGTGACGAGCGCCGAGCGGCCCTCGAGGCTGAACAGTTTCGTGGTGTCCATGGTTCCCATCTTCCGTGTGGTGGTCAGTGCGCGGGCAGGTCGACGAGACCGGCCAGGTCGGTGCGGTGCGTCGCCGGCGTGCCCAGCGCGAGCTGGTCGGACTTGGCCCGCTTGAGGTACAGGTGCACCGGATGCTCCCACGTCATGCCGATGCCGCCGTGCAGCTGCAGCGCCTCCTCGGCCGCGTGGACCGCGACGTCGGAGCAGTACGACTGCGCGACCGCCTGCGCGACGGGGGCGTCCGCGTCGGCCGTGGCCAACGTGTCCGCGGCGTAGCGCGCGGCCGCCTGGGCCTGCGCGACCTCGAGGTAGAGGTCGGCGAGCCGGTGCTTGATCGCCTGGAACGAGCCGATGGGACGCGCGAACTGCACGCGCGTCTTCGCGTACTCCACCGTGGTCGTCAGGCACCACTGCGCGAGGCCGACCTGCTCGGACGCCAGGAGTGCCGCCCCGGCCGCGAGCGCGGCGTCGACGGCCGCCACGGCGGCGTCGCCCTCGGCGAGCACGCGGCCCCCACCGTCGACCGTGACGGCGGCGAGCCGGCGGCTCATGTCGAGCGACGTGAGCGGCTCGACCGAGGCCGACTCGTGCAGCACGAGCCGCACCGTGCCGTCGACGAGCGTCGGCACCACGAACAGGTCCGCGCCGATCGCGCCGGCCACGGGAGCGACCGTGCCGCTCCCGGCGGACCACGCGCCGGCCCGGGCCGACCACGGCAGGACGAGCACGGCCCGGGCGCCCTCCGCGAGCCGCGGCAGCATCTCCCGGTCACCGGCCGACACGAGCGCGGTGGTGGCGATGACGGCGGACTCCAGGAACGGCGCGGGCGCGACGTTGCGCCCCAGCTCCTCGAGGACCACGGCGGCCTCGCGCGGACCGGCGCCCACGCCGCCGAGCTCCTCGGGGACGAGCAGGCCCGCCAGCCCCAGGTCGCCGGCCAGGACCGACCACACGGACGAGACGTCGGTGTCGGGCGCGTCGTAGAGCGCTGCGACCGTCCCGTGGTCGACCGCCCGCTGCAGCGCGCCGCGCACGCTGTCGCGCAGCGACTCCTCGACGTCGCTGTACAGAAGATCCGTCATCGGGCCACCGCCTTGGGGAAGAAACGATAGGACGCCGGCCCGATGCCAAGCGCTGCACTGTTCACTCGCTGGCGCTCGCTCATCGCGGCACCTCGTTGAAGGGGACGCCCTTGTCGGGGCGGTGGTCGGCCGGCAGTCCGAGGACGCGCTCGGACACGACGTTGCGCATGATCTCGGACGTGCCGCCCTCGATCGAGTTGCCCTTGGCCCGCAGGTAGCGGAAGCCCGGGCCACGACCCAGGAAGCTGGCCGAGACGGGGCGGACCATCGTCCAGTCGTCGTACTGCAGGCCCGCGTCGGGATCGAGCTCGAGCGCGAAGCCCGAGATCCGCTGCGCCTGCTGGGCGAAGGCGAGCTTCATGGCCGAGCTCTCGGGGCCGGGCTGGCCGACGGCGAGCTGCTGGCGCAGCCGCTCCCCCGCGAGCCGGGTGACCTCGGTCTCGACCCACCACGACATCAGCCGGTCGTGCTCCGCGGCCGACCGCACGGACGGGTCCGTGCGCCAGCGCTCGGTCACGATGCCGATCTGGCCGGCCTCGCGCTCGGCGCCGCTGCCGATCGCGACGCGCTCGTTGTTGAGCGTCGTCGTCGCGACGCGCCAGCCGGCACCGACCGCTCCCACCCGGTCGGCGTCCGGGACGCGGACGTCACTGAGGAAGACCTCGTTGAACTCGGCCTCGCCCGTGATCTGGCGCAGGGGACGCACGTCGACGCCCGGGTCGCGCATGTCGACCACGAAGTACGACAGGCCCGCGTGCTTGGGCACCGTCGGGTCGGTGCGGGCGACGAGGATCGCGCGCTGGGCGTTCTGCGCGCCCGACGTCCACACCTTCTGGCCGTTGACGATCCACGTGTCGCCGTCGAGCACGGCCTTCGTCGCCACGCCCGCGAGGTCTGAGCCGGCGCCGGGCTCGCTGAACAGCTGGCACCAGATCTCCTCGCACGTGAACAGCGGCCGCAGGTAGCGGTCGAGCTGCTCGTCCGACCCGAACGCCAGCAGCGTCGGCGCCGCCATGCCCAGGCCGATGCTGTTGCGGCCGAGGTCGGGCGCGGGCGCACCGGCCTCGGCGAGCAGCTGCTCGACGAGCTGCTGCTCCTCGCGCGGGCGGTCGAGGCCGCCGCGGCCCTTCGGGAAGTGCACCCACGCCAGGCCGGCGTCGAAGCGAGCGCCGAGGAACTCGACGGGATCGACGGTGGCGAGGTCGAAGCGCTCGACGAGCGCCTCGACCTCGGCGCGCACGTCAACCACGGTCGGTCTGCCTGCGCAGCTCGTGGCGCGCCAGGGCGTTCTTGTGGACCTCGTCCGGCCCGTCGGCGAAGCGCAGCGTGCGCACCTGGGCGAACCACTCGGCGATCGGGAAGTCCTGGCTCAGGCCGCCGCCGCCGTGGACCTGGATCGCCTTGTCGACGATCCACTCCACCGTGCTGGGCGCGGCGATCTTGATGGCCTGGATCTCGGTGTGCGCGCCCTTGTTGCCGACCGTGTCCATGAGCCACGCAGCCTTGAGGGTCAGCAGGCGGATCTGCTCGATGCGCACGCGCGACTCGGCGATCCAGTCGCGCACGACGCCCTGCTCGCTGAGCGGCTTGCCGAAGGCGACGCGCTCGTTGGCACGCTTGACCATCAGCTCGAGGCTGCGCTCGGCGATGCCGATGAGGCGCATGCAGTGGTGGATGCGGCCCGGCCCCAGGCGCGCCTGGGCGATCGCGAAGCCCTCGCCCTCGCCGGCGATCAGGTTCGTCACCGGGACGCGCACGTCCGTGAACACGACCTCCGCGTGGCCGCCGTGGTCGCGGTCGTCGTAGCCGAAGACGTGCATGCCGCGCTTGACCTCGATGCCGGGGGTGTCCCGCGGCACGAGGATCTGCGACTGCTGGCGGTGGCGCGACGCGGTCGGGTCCGTCTTGCCCATGACGATGAAGATCTTCGCGTTCGGGTTCATGGCGCCCGAGATGAACCACTTGCGGCCATTGATGACGTACTCGTCGCCGTCACGGACGATCTGGGTCTCGATGTTCGTCGCGTCCGAACTGGCGACGGCCGGCTCGGTCATGGCGAAGGCCGAGCGGATCTCACCGGCCAGCAGCGGCTCGAGCCACTGCTTCTTCTGCTCGTCGGTGCCGAACATGCTCAGCACCTCCATGTTGCCCGTGTCGGGCGCGGCGCAGTTCGTGGCGACGGGCGCGATGTGCAGGCTGCGGCCCATGATCTCGCACAGCGGCGCGTACTGGAGGTTCGTCAGGCCGGCGCCCTCCGCGCCGGGGTGGAACAGGTTCCACAGGCCACGGTCGCGGGCCTGCTTCTTGAGGTCCTCGATGACCGGCGGCGGCGCCCACACGTCGGGCGCGGACTCGACCTGCGACCAGTAGGTCGCCTCGGCCGGGTAGACGCACTCCTCCATGAAGGCGGTCATGCGCTCGATGAGGTCGGTGGTGGTGCTGTCGTACGCGAATTCCATGGGTCTCTCCGATGCGTGGGGCCGCGGCGCGGCCGGGGGTCAGGCGTTCTGCTCGCCGACGGGCTTGAGGACGACGATCGTCGGGGCTCCGGTCACGAGGTCCTTGAGCGTCTCGCCGAACGCGGCGAACTCGGCCGAGGAGCCGTGTCGGCGCAGGGCGTCGCCGTCGGCGTAGGCCTCGAGCAGCACGTAGTCGGTCTGGCTGCCGCTGACGCGCTGCAGGTCCCAGCGCAGGCAGCCCTCGTCGGCCAACATGCCCGGGCGCGCGGCCGCGACGGCCTGCTCGAACTGCTCGGTGCGGTCCTCGCGGACCGAGACGGCGGCGGTGACGTTGATCATCGGGTCTCCTGTTCGGCGGCGATGCGACGGCGCCCGAAGACGGGCTGGCGCTTCTCGACGAAGGCGCGCACCGCGGCGATGTGGTCGTCGGTCAGGCCCGTGGCCTTGTGCAGCGGGACCTCCGCGTCCATGCTCTGCTCGAGTGTCTCGGAGGACGCGCGGCGCAGGTTGTCGAGCATGGAGCCGAACGCCTGCGCGGGGCCGTCGGCCAGCTGCTGCGCGAGCTCGCGGACCCGCTGGTCGAAGCCGTCCTCGGGGACGACCTCGTTGAGCAGGCCCAGGGCGCGGGCCTCCTCGGCGCGGACGCGCGGGTTGAGCAGCATGAGCTCACGTGCCTTGACCGGTCCGACGATGTCGTTGAGCAGCCAGGCCACCCCGAAGTCGCCGGCCAGGCCGACCGCGCCGAACGCCGTGGCGAACACGGCGCGCTCGCTGCCGATGCGGAAGTGCGCGGCGAGGGCGAGGCCCAGGCCGGCGCCCGCCGCGGCGCCGGGAATGGCGGCGATGACGGGCGTGCGGCTCGCGTGGATCGCGCCGACGGTGAGGCGCTGCGCGCGACGCTGCGCCTCGACCGCATCCTGGTCGACCTCGCCGGCGCCGCCGCCCTCGCCGCCCTTGGCGTCGAAGTCCTGGACGTCGCCGCCGGAGCAGAACGCCTTGCCGGCGCCCGTGATGACGATCGCGCCGACCTCGTCGGACTCCTGCATCTCCTGCAGCAGCGTGGCCAGGCCCTCGATCATCGCATCGGACAGCGCGTTGCGGCGGTCCGGGCGGTTGAGGGTGATCGTGCCGATGCCGTCCTCCACGTCGCCGTAGACGTCGTCCTCGAGGCTCGTGCCGTTGATCAGCATGGCGGGCCTCAGGCGATCTCGAACAGGCCGGCCGCGCCCATGCCGCCGCCGATGCACATGGAGACGACGACGTACTGGACGCCGCGGCGACGGCCCTCGATGAGCGTGTGGCCCACGAGGCGCGCGCCGGTCATGCCGTACGGGTGGCCGACCGAGATGCCGCCGCCGTTGACGTTGTAGCGCTCGGGGTCGATCTTGAGCCGGTCGCGGCAGTAGAGCGCCTGCGACGCGAAGGCCTCGTTGAGCTCCCACAGGCCGATGTCGTCGACGCTGAGGCCGTGCTGCTCGAGCAGCTTCGGGATCGCGAAGACCGGGCCGATGCCCATCTCGTCCGGGTCGCAGCCCGCGACGGCCATGCCGCGGTAGACGCCGAGGACGTCCGCACCGCGCTGCTCGGCGACCTTGCGCTCCATGAGCACCGAGGCCGAGGCGCCGTCGGACAGCTGCGAGGCGTTGCCGGCGGTGACGGTCGAGGTCGTCGTGACGGCGCCGTCCGGCAGGACGGGCTTGAGGCCGGCGAGCGACTCGCGCGACGTCGAGGGGCGGTTGCCCTCGTCCTTCGTCAGCGTCACACGCTGCTGCGAGACCTCGCCGGTCTCCTTGTCCTGCACGAGCTTGACCGACTCGAACGGCACGATCTCGGCGTCGAAGCGGCCGGCCTCCTGCGCGGCGGCGGTGCGCTGCTGCGACAGCAGGGCGAACTCGTCCTGCGCCTCGCGGCTGACGCCGTAGCGCTCGGCCACGATCTCGGCCGTCTGCAGCATGGGCATGTACAGGTCGGGGCGGTGCTCCACGAGCCACGGGTCCTGCGCGCGGTGGTTGTTCATGTGCTCGTTCTGGACGAGCGAGATGGACTCGACGCCGCCGCCGACGGTGATGTCCATGCCGTCGTGGACGATCTGCTTCGCGGCCGTGGCGATCGCCATGAGGCCGGACGCGCACTGGCGGTCCACGGACATGCCCGAGACCGAGGTCGGCAGCCCGGCGCGCAGCGCGGCCTGGCGGGCGACGTTGAAGCCGCTGCTGCCCTGCTGCATCGCGGCGCCGAGGACGACGTCCTCGACCTGGCCGGGCTCGATGCCCGCGCGGGCGACGGCCTCGCGGATCGCGTGGCCGGCCAGCTCCTGCGCCTGCGTGTCGTTGAAGGCGCCGCGGTAGGCCTTGCCGATGGGCGTGCGGGCGGTCGAGACGACCACTGCCTCTCTCATGGAACGCTCCTGGTCTCGAGGTCGAAGAGGTGCTCGCCAAGGCGGCACGAACGACGTAATATGAATCCTGCTTCAGTTTCAACTTTGACGGTTCGGCCGTCCGCTTGTCAACCGCGCGGTCCGCGCAGGAGGTGCCGTCCACCCATGACGCGGTTCGCCGATCCTCGCCGCCCGACGCGGCGGCCCCCGTCGTCCGGGGCCGCCCTCATCGTGGTGCTGGCGCTGCTGTGCACCGTGACCGCGCTGCTCCAGACGATGGCGGTGCCGGTGCTGGCCAAGATGAGCGACGACCTGGGCGTCTCGACCGCGGCGATCGGCTGGGTCGTCACGATCAACCTGCTCGCCGCCGCCGTGCTGACACCGGTCCTGAGCAAGTCCGGCGACCTGCACGGGCGCCGCCGCGTCCTGCTGTTCGTCGTGGGCCTCATCGCCGTCGGCTCGCTCATCGCGGCCGTGACCTCGAACTACTGGGTGCTGCTGGCGGCCCGGGTCATGCAGGGCGCCTCGTTCTGCCTGTTCCCCCTGTCGGTCGGCATCCTGCGGGCGAGCCTGCCCCTGCGGCGCCTCCCGCTCGGGATGTCGTTCCTGACCGGCGCGATCAGCGTGGGCGCCGGCGTCGGGCTCGTCCTGACGGGCGTGCTGACGCACGGCGACCGGGACTACCGCAACATCTTCTGGTTCACGCTGGCGCTCTCCCTGGCGCTGTTCGCCCTGGCCTCGGTCGTCGTCCCGAAGGACGTCCCGCACTCGACAGGTCGCGTCGACTGGCTCGGCGGGGTCCTGCTCGGCTCCGGGCTCGTGCTCGTGCTGCTCGCGATGACGCAGGGCAACGACTGGGGATGGACGAGCGCGACGACCCTCGCCTGCGGCATCGGGGGCGTGCTCGTCCTCACGCTGTGGCAGTGGCTCGAGCAGCACGTGACCGAGCCCCTCGTCCCGGTCGAGATGCTGCGCCATGGCACGCTCGCGGCGGCGAACCTCGTCGGCTTCATGATCGGCCTGGGGACGTTCCTGGTCTTCCTCGCCATCACGGCGCTCGTGCAGGTGCCGGCGACGCACGGCCACGGGTTCTCGGCGAGCGTCCTCGAGACGAGCCTGGTCTACCTGCTGCCGTCGGCGAGCATCGGCATCGTCGCCTCCCCCGTCGGCGGCATCTGCGTGACCCGGTTCGGCGGCCGGGCGACGCTGTTCGCGGCCTCGCTGCTGTGCCTCGCCGGCTACCTGCAGCTGCTCCTCTGGCACGACCGGCCGTGGCAGGTGATCGTCGGCTCGATCGTCGTCAACGCGGCGTTCAGCGTCGGCTTCGCCGCGGTCCCGGCCGTCGTGGTCTCGGTCGTGCGGCCCGAGGAGACCGCGCTCGCGAACGCGATGGCGTCGATCTCCCGCTCGACCGGCAGCGCGCTCGGCAGCGCGCTCGTCGTCGCGCTGGTCGCCCACCACATGATGGCCGACGGGCACCCCGACGAGTCGGTCTTCGAGGCCGTCTTCGCGATCGGGGCCGCGTCGATGGTGGTCGCGGCGATCGTGACCTGGGTCGGGATCCCCCGCCACCGGCCGCTCAGCGGCCCGGCGACTCGATCCTGAGCGCGTCGGCCCACAGCTGGGTCAGCGTGTCGACCATCTCGTCGATCGACCAGTCCTCGCCCAGCACGAAGCGGGCGTAGCCGGCACGCGCCACCATGCCGGACAGGAAGCTCGAGGCCAGCAGCGGATCGGTCTTCGACTTGGCGATCCCTTGCTCCTGCAGCCGCGCGATGCTCTTGGCGTTGCGCTGGATGAACGCCTGGCCGCGCTGGCGCCGGCGCTCGCGGAAGTCCTCGTCGATGCTGGCGACCTGCTCGAGCAGGGCCATGAACCGCGCGAAGCGCTGGTAGGACTCGAGGTACGCGCGGTTGGAGGCGCGGATCATCGCGACGGGGTCGTCGCCGTCCGGCACCTCGCGGACGTCGGGGTGGAGCATCTCCTGCTCGACCTCGGCCAGCACCGCGAGGAAGACCTCCTCCTTGCTGTCGAAGTACGTGTAGAAGGAGCCGGCCGAGATGCCCGCCTCGGAGGTGATGTCGACCAGGCGCGCGTCGAGGAAGCCGTCACGCTCGAACACGGTCCGAGCCGCCTCCACGAGCCGGCCGCGGGTGCGCAGCCCGCGCGGAGTCGTCGGCAGCTCGCGGGGCGTCATCGCCTCCGCGAACCCGGCCGAACGCCGTTGGCGCGTGGCGCCCGTCTCAGTGCTGCTCATGCCCATGATCCTAGGGGAATCCGACGTCAGGTTCGGCCCACCCGACGCGCGCCGGGTGGTCTCAGCGACCCCGCCACACGGGCGGGCGGCGCTCGGCGAACGCGGTGGCGCCCTCGCGGGCGTCCTCCGACTGGTTGACCCGCATCATGATGGGCTCCTGCTCCTGCCAGCCGCGCTCGAGGCCCCAGTCGGCCGCGCGCTCCAGGACGTGCTTGGACCCCTCGAGGCCCAGCGGAGCGTTGTCGACGAGCTGGGCGGCCAGGGCGAGCGCCACCTCGAGCGCTCGCCCCGGCTCGGCCACACGATTGACCAGGCCGACCTGGTACAGCCGCTCGACGGGGACCGGGTCGCCGGTCAGCGCGATCTCGGCCGCGACGTGGTACGGGATCCGCTGCGCGAGGCGCAGCAGCCCGCCACCGGCCGCGATGAGCGACCGCTTGACCTCGGGCAGCCCGAGCTTCGCGTCCGACGCCGCCACGATGAGGTCGCACGCCAGCGCCATCTCCAGGCCACCCGCCACCGCGAAGCCCTCGATCGCCGCGATCACCGGGGTGCGCGGCGGCTTCTGGGCGAACCCGCCGAACCCGCGGTCCTCGAACGCCGGGAAGTCGCCCTCCAGGAACGCCTTGAGGTCCATCCCGGCGCTGAAGCCGCGCCCCTCACCGCGCAGGATGCCGACGCGCAGGTCCGGGTCGGCGTCCAGGCGGTCGAACGCGGCCGCCAGCTCGCGCGCGACCTGGCTGTTGACCGCGTTGCGGGCCTCGGGCCTGTTCAGCGAGATGACCAGCGCGCGGCCGTCGAGCTCGGTGGTGGTGGTGATGACCGATGACATGTCGAGCCTCTCGTCGTGACCTGGGCGATCAGGCCCGGGCTTCGGCCGCGCGCTCCATGCGGCGCAGCTCCATGCGCGCGATCGTCCGCTTGTGGACCTCGTCCGGGCCGTCGGCGATGCGGAGCGTGCGCTGGTGGGCGTAGAAGCTGGCGAGCGGGAAGTCGTCCGTCACGCCACCGCCACCGTGCACCTGGATCGCGCGGTCGATGATCTTCAGGGCCATCTCGGGTGCCTTGACCTTGATCGCGGCGATCTCCGTGCGGGCCTTCTGGTTGCCGACCGTGTCCATCAGCCACGCCGTCTTCAGCACGAGCAGGCGGGTGGCCTCGATCTCGATGCGCGCCTCGGCGATCCAGTCCTGGATGTTGGCCCGCTCGGCGACGGGCTGGCCGAACGTCGAGCGCGACTGGGCGCGCTCGATCATGAGGTCCAGCGCGCGCTCGGCCATGCCGATCGAGCGCATGCAGTGGTGGATGCGGCCGGGGCCCAGTCGGGCCTGGCTGATCATGAAGCCGTCGCCCTCGCCGGCGAGCAGGGCGGTCTTCGGGACGCGGACGTCCTCGAACAGGATCTCGGCGTGGCCCTCGCGATCGAGGTAGCCGAAGACCGGCAGGCCACGCAGGACCGTGACGCCGGGGGTGTCGATCGGGACGACCATCATCGACTGCTGGCGGTGGGTGGCCGCGTTGAAGTCGGTCTTGCCCATGACGATGAGGACCTTGCAGTTGGCGTGCAGGGCGTTCGAGGCGAACCACTTGCGGCCGTTGAGGACGTACTCGTCACCGTCGGGGGTCATGCTCAGCTCGACGTTCGTGGCGTCCGAGCTGGCGACCGCGGGCTCGGTCATGCAGAAGGCCGAGGCCATCTCGCCGGCCAGCAGCGGCTTGAGGTACCTCTCCTTGTGCTCGGCGGTGCCGAAGAGCTCCAGGACCTCCATGTTGCCGGTGTCCGGGGCGTTGCAGTTGATCGCCTCGGGCGCCAGGTACGGGCTGCGGCCGGTGATCTCGGCCAGCGGCGCGTAGTCGAGGTTGCTCAGGCCGGGCGAGCCCCACTCCTCGTTCTTGTGCGGGTGGAACAGGTTCCACAGACCGAGGGAGCGAGCGGTCTTCTTCAGGTCCTCCAGCACCGGCGGGTGGAAGTTCGGGTTGCCCGACTCGACCATCTGCTGCATGTACACGGACTCGGCCGGGTAGACGTGCTCGTCCATGAAGGCCAGAAGTCGCTCCTGGTACTCCTTCGCGCGGTCGGACAGTTCGAAATGCATGCTCAGCTCCTTGCTGATCGGCGGGAGAGGGGACCGGGACGCTGGGTGGCGTGAAGTGGTCGCAATTTAACATGAATTTGGTCTCAGTTTCAATCTGCTCGGCCCCACTACCTGAAATCAATTTCATGTCTGCTTGGATGGCGCCATGCCGCACGCCACGCCCACCGTCGAGGACGTCACCGAGCTCGGCACGGTCCTGTCCCTCGTCGCTCCCCCGGAGTTCGAGGACGGGAACGGCCACGTCAACGTGGGGCACTACTACCGCCTCCACATGACCGGCGCGGACGCGTACTTCCGCGAGCTGGGCTTCGACGACGACTACCGCGAGCGCACGGGCCACAGCGTGTTCAGCATCGAGCACCACATCCGCTTCCTCGACGAGTCGCTCGTCGGCGAGGAGCTCTCGGTCCACCTGCGCCTGCTCGGCGTCGGCCCGAAGGCCCTGCACGGCCAGACGATCATCGTGAACCGCACGCGGGGCACCGTGGCGAACACGCTCGAGTTCCTCGAGCTGCACGTCGACCTCTCGACGCGGCGCACCACGGCGATGCCCGAGCACCTCATGCCGCCCCTCCACGCCGAGCTCGAGCGGCACCGTGCCCTGCCGTGGATGCTGCCGTTGTCGGACACCATGGGCGTCCGCTAGACACGCGCGAGCGCACCACCTCGGGTAGCGTCGAAGACCCGTCCGAGGAGTCCCGCATGCCCGACCGGAGCGAGCCCGAGCGCACGCCCGACGGCCACCACGTCGTCATCGACGGCCGCCGGTGGCGTGCCACGGATCCGGAGATCCCGGACAACCTGCGCCAGGAGCTCGTGGACGAGCTCATGAGCGCCCGTCGCGCGGTGCGCGCCGGCGAGCCGGACGCGCGCACGCGGGTCGGCGACGCGAAGGTCGCGCTGGGCGAGCGCGGTCACCCGTGGTGGGAGGAGCCCACCGACGAGGCCGTCGCCGAGCGCGCCCGCGCCACGATCCACGCCCTGCTCCGCAAGCGCCGCGGCACCACGATCTGCCCGAGCGACGTCGCCCGCGTGATCGGCGGCGACGACTGGCGCGACCTCATGCCGGCGATGCGCGACCTCGCCGACGAGCTCGCCGAGGCCGGCACCGTCGTCGTGACGCAGCGCGGCGAGCCGGTCACCGCCGCCACGGCCAGGGGTCCGGTGCGGATTGGCCGCGGCGAGCGGTTCGCCTGAGTCAGCGCGAGCGGACGACCTTCGAGCGCGACGACGCCTTCAGCTGGCTGTTGCCGGAGTAGACGACGCGGATCGTGTGCTTGCCCTTCTTGAGCTTGGGCAGCCGGATCGAGACGCGGCCGCCGTTCTTGCTGTAGATCCGCTTGACCGCGATCCGCCGCTTGCCGTCGTAGACACGGATCGTCCCCGTCGGTCGCAGCGACGCCGAGACCTTGACCTTCATCGTCACGCGCTTGGACTTCTTGACCTTGCTCGGCATCGAGAAGGCGGTGCGCGAGCCGAGCTTCGCCACCGTGACCGAGGTGTCGCGGTGGATGCCGGCGAACGGGCCCGAGGTGATCGTGTGACGGACCGTCAGTCGCTTGCCGGCGTCGGCGGCGCGCACGCGGTACGCGCCCGTGGTCGACACCCGCGTGGAGCCGCGCCACCACGTCAGCGTGCCCGAGGCGCTCGGGCCGACGAGGCCGTAGGCCGAGGCCCGCAGCACCGAGCCCGACGTCGCCCGGCCCGTGACCGCCGGGGGCCGGCGCGGGGCGGTGATTTTCGACAAGTCGAGAATGCCGCGGCCACAGGAGGTGCGACCGGTGGTCGTGCAGTCGATCGTGTCGGTCGTCAGTCGGCCGCCGCCGATGGTCTGCGGCCCTTTCTTGACCGGCGAGAACGGCTGGGTGGCTGCAGCGAGCATCGCCTCGACAGAGGCCGGGCTCGAGATGCCGAGCGAGTACAGCAGTGCCGCACCGCCCGCCACTGCCGGCGTCGCCATGCTTGTGCCTTGGTACCACCCGTAGCTGGGTGCACCTGGACCGGTCACGCCGGCATTGAGGGTCGAGAGGATCCCGCGCTCGGCTCCGGCGGGAGCGACCTGCTGGTCGCCGCCCGCCGCGGCGATATCGGCACCGGTCCCCGCCGTGGAGTACCAGGCGCGGTGACCGGTGTCGCTGGTCGCGGTGACCGTGAAATATCCCGCGCACGACGCCGGGACGCTCTGGCTCACAGGAAAGATCGACTGGGCCGATGCGTTGCCGGCCGCCGCGACGAGCGTTGCGCCCCTCGAGCGCACCGTGCTCGCGACTTGCTCATACGATACGCAGTCCTCCCGCGCCTTCTCGGCCGTTTGGGTCTCGCTGCCGAGCGACAGGTTGATGACCTTGGCCGGGGTGCGGTTCAGCGGTACGCCGTACTGACGCAGGTCGACACCGGCCGCCCAAAGAATGGCGGCCCGAATGTCTGAGTCCCAGCCGCCGCAGTGGCCGAGGGCGCGGACGGGTTGCACGCGGACGTTGGGAGCGACGCCGGCGACGCCTTCGCGGTTGTTCGCCTTGGCAGCGACGGTCCCCGCGACATGTGTGCCGTGCCACGAACTGTCCTGCGTGTAGTCAGCTGGGTCGTCGTCACCAATCTGCTCGCCGAAGCACTTGAGGACCAGTGCCTCGTCCCGCCAATCGCCCGGGTCCGCGGGGTTGGAGTCCCAGCCGGTCCCGTCGCCGGCATTGATGTAGGTGCGGTCGTAAAGACAACCCTGGGCCGACCAAGTGCACTCGTCGTCCACGAAGTCGTAACCCGCGACTGTCTGCCCGACGAGGTCGGGATGCTGGGTGATGCCGGTGTCGACAACCGCCACCACGGCCGAGGCGCTGCCCGACGTCGCCTGCCACAGCGCCGGCGCCTTGGTGGCGTATCCCCCGTTGACCGCGACGCCGTCGATCGAGCTGCGCGTGTCCCACAAGTTACCCTGCTGTGTGGCGTAGGGATCGTTGACAACGATCGGCGGCGCGGCGTGGGCCGACCTCAACGTGTCGGGGACGGCCCACTCGACATCGGGCCGCGAACGCAACTGCGCCAACGCATCGTCGAGCTCCCCGACCACGACGACGTCGTCTAGCTTCAGCAGGGTGACCCCACCCGGCGCGGCGTCGGTCCCGGCCACGTCGACCGAGTCGTCCAGGGCGGCATCCGCGCTCCTGGCGAGGGATGAGCGGCGGGTCGACGCGGAGCTCGACGCCTTCACCATAATCCCGCGGGCGACCGCGGGCGCGGATGTCTCGCCACGCGCCGTCGCCGAGTTGGTGTCGCCAGCACTTTCCTGCGCCGAGGCGGGCTGCAGGCCCACGAGGGACGTCGCCGTGGCGAGAGCCACCAGGGCGGGGATGAGACGACGGACCACGGGAGCTCCTCGACGACGGCACACAAGTCACCACACACTACTGGCAATCACAGCAGTCACATAAGTGCCGCAGCTCAGCGAGAACGCACGACCGCTCCGCGCGAGGACGCCGAGACCTTGGCGCTGCCGGAGTAGACGACCCGGATGGCGTGACGCCCCTTCTTGAGCTTGGGCAGGCGGATCGAGACGGTGCCCCGGTCCT
This sequence comes from Aeromicrobium jepli, assembly GCF_047246605.1. Taxonomy (NCBI): domain Bacteria; kingdom Bacillati; phylum Actinomycetota; class Actinomycetes; order Propionibacteriales; family Nocardioidaceae; genus Aeromicrobium; species Aeromicrobium jepli. The sequence continues at coordinate 473,882 of NZ_JBFOKO010000001.1, read as the reverse complement.
TGGCGTACAGCCTCTTCACGGCGATGCGGCGCTTGCCGCCGTAGACGCGGACCGTGCCGGTGGCGCGGACGTACGGCGCCGTCACCCTCACCCGCACCGTGGCGCGCTGCGACTCCTTGACGGTGCGCGGCATCGAGAAGGCGGTCCGCGAGGGCGTCCTCACCACGACGCTCGCCTGGTGGAAGATCGCCCGGTCCCCACCCGCGGCGCGCGTGCGCACGGTGATCTCGCGGCCGAGGTCGGCCTGCGTCGGCCGGTACGTCCGACCCGACGCGACCGCCGTGCTGCCGCGGTACCAGGTCAGCTGCACCGACGAGGTGTTGCGCCAGCGGCCCGGCGTCGCCGAAAGCGTGCCGCCCGGGCGGGCGAGGCCGCTGATGCGCGGGGCGCTCAACGGCGCCTTCGCGTTCACGACGCCGGCCGCGTCGACGATGCCCGAGCCGCAGGCCCGGACACTGCAGCTCCCGCGGCGCGCGGTGGCGCGCAGGACGCGCTCGAGCACGACCGGGTTGGTGATCCCCACCGACTGCCCGAGCGCGGCGACCCCCGCGACGGCGGGAGCCGCCATCGACGTGCCCGCCATCGTGCCGTAGACGTTCGCGCCCGGACGGGTCGCGCCGTTGTTCCAGGTCGAGAGGATGTTCTCGCGCGACGGCGAGGCCGGCCCCGAGCCGCCCGGCGCCGCCACGTCGACGCCCGCGCCCTCGTTGGAGTAGAACGCCTGCTCGCCCGTGGGCGTCGTGGCCGCCACCGAGAGGTAACCCGAGCACGAGGACGGCACGTTGTACCGGTGGTCGTAGCCGTTGTTGCCGGCCGCCGCGACCACGAGGGCGCCCCGCGCGCGAGCCTTGCGCGCCACCATGCCGTAGAGCCGGCAGGCCTGGCGCGCCTCACGCAGCGTGTTCGTCACCGCGCCGAGCGAGAGGTTGATGACCTTGGCGGGCGTGCGGTTGACCGGGATCCGGCCGTGGCGCCGGTCGTAGGCCGTGACGTTGATGCCGGCGGCCCACAGGACGCTCATCGCGATGTCCCAGTCGGTGCCGCCGCAGCGGCCCAGCGCGCGGACCGGCTGCACCTTCACGGCCGGCGCGACGCCCGCGATGCCGACGCCGTTGTTGCGCGTCGCGGCGACGATGCCGGCGACGTGCGTGCCGTGCCACGTGCTCCGGCTCGCGCCCATGTAGCCGCAGGTGCTGGCGCCGCGCCAGTCCCCCGGGTCGGCGGGGCTCGCGTCCCAGGCGTTGCCGTCGTTCGCGCTCTGGAACGTGCGGCGGTAGCGGATCTTCGTGCACGCGTTGTCGACGCACCGGTACTCGTCGTCGACGAAGTCGCGTCCGGCGACGAGCCGCCCGCGCAGGTCGGGGTGGTCCGATCGGACGCCGGTGTCGATGACCGCGACGCGCACGGAGGGGCTGCCCGTGGTGACGTCCCACGCGGAGTCGGCGCGCACGCCCCACGTCCCACGCAGGTTCCACTGCTGGCCGAAGCCGGGGTCGTTCGCCGTGGCGGACGGCATCCGCACGCCGTTCGGCACGGCCCACTCCACGTCGGGCTGGTCCTCGAGCTGCTCGATCGCGTCGTCGAGGTCCGCGGCGTCGACCTGCTCCGACAGCTCCAGCAGGCCCAGCTCGCCCGAGGCGGCGTCGGTGCCGGCGACCGCGACGTCGTCCGGCAGCTCGGACCGCACCTCGTCGGCCAGGTCGGCGACGTCGCGCTCGGCAGCAGGGTCGAGCTTGACGATCAGCCCGCGCGCGGGCTGCGGCGCCTCGGTGCCCAGCAAGGTGGTGGCCGGCTCGTCCTGGGCGACCGCCTGGACCCCGCCGGCGGCGACGGCCAGCGAGACGGCGACGGGCAGGAGGGCAGCCGCGAGGCGGCGGGAGACGTGCGGCATGTGGTTCTTTCCCCGGGATCGATGCGAGGCCGAGCCTATCGACGGACGCCAAGGCGACCGCGGGCCACGACCGGTGAAACGACGAGGCGCCCACCCCGTGCGGGATGGGCGCCTCGTGCGTGAGGTGTTACTTGGCCTCGTCCTCGTCGGCCGCGGGAGCGGCCTCCTCGGCGGGAGCCTCGTCCGTGACCTCGGCGTCGGCCGGGGCCTCGGTGGCCTCGTCCGCGGACGCCTCGGTGGCCTCGTCGGCCGGGGTCTGCTCGACCTCGTCCGTGGCCGGGGCGGGCTCGGCCGGCGCGGCGGCCGGGGCCGACGCGTCGAACGTCTTGGCCTCGACGATCTCGATGACGGCCATGGGGGCGTTGTCGCCCTTGCGCGGACCGATCTTCGTGATGCGCGTGTAGCCGCCCGGGCGGGTGGCCATGGCCGGGCCGATCTCGGTGAACAGCGTGTGCAGGACACCCTTGTCACGGATGACCTTGACGACCTGGCGGCGGTTGGCCACCGTGTCGGTCTTGGCCTTCGTGATGAGGTGCTCGGCGTACGGGCGCAGACGCTTGGCCTTGGCCTCGGTCGTCGTGATGCGACCGTGCTCGAACAGGCTCTGGGCCAGGTTCGCCAGGATCAGCCGCTGGTGCGAGGGGCTGCCGCCGAGGCGAGGACCCTTGGTGGGGGTGGGCATGTCGTTACTCCTGAATCAGTGGTGTCAGAGCAGCTCAGTACTGCTCGTCCTCGGCGAAGCTGGCGTCCTCGTCGAAGTTGTCGATGGCAGCGGCCGGGTCGAATCCCGACGGGCTGTCCTTGAGCGCCAGACCGAGCTCGGCGAGCTTGGCCTTGACCTCGTCGATCGACTTCGAGCCGAAGTTGCGGATGTCCAGCAGGTCCTGCTCGCTGCGCGTGATGAGCTCACCCACGGTGTGGATGCCCTCGCGCTTGAGGCAGTTGTAGGAACGGACGGTGAAGTCCAGGTCCTCGATCGCCAGGGCGAGGTCGGCAGCCAGCTGCTCGTCGACGGGCGACGGGCCGATGTCGATGCCCTCGGCCTCGACGTTGAGCTCGCGCGCCAGGCCGAACAGCTCGACGAGGGTCGAGCCGGCCGACGCGATCGCGTCACGCGGCAGCATCGACTTCTTGGTCTCGACGTCGATGATGAGCTTGTCGAAGTCGGTGCGCTGCTCGACGCGGGTGGCCTCGACCTTGTAGGTGACCTTCAGGACCGGGCTGTAGATCGAGTCGACCGGCATGCGGCCGATCTCCTCGTCGCCGGTCTTGTTCTGCACGGCCGAGACGTAGCCGCGGCCACGCTCGACGACGAGCTCGATCTCCAGACGGGCCGAGTCGTTCAGCGTCGCGATGTGGAGGTCCGGGTTGTGGACCTCGACGCCGGCCGGCGGGGTGATCGCGGCAGCGGTCACGTCACCGGCCTCGTCGGCACGCAGGTACATGACGACGGGCTCGTCGATCGTCGAGGAGACGACCAGGTTCTTCAGGTTGAGGATGATCTCGGTGACGTCCTCGGTCACGCCGGGGATCGTCGAGAACTCGTGCAGGACACCGTCGATCTTGATCGAGGTGACGGCCGCACCCGGGATCGACGACAGCAGCGTGCGACGCAGCGAGTTGCCGAGGGTGTAGCCGAATCCCGGCTCGAGGGGCTCGATGACGAACCGCGAACGGTAGTCGTCGACGACCTCTTCGGTCAGGACGGGGCGCTGGGCGATCAGCATGGTTCTTCCTTTCCGGGCCCACCACTATTTGAGGGACCGGGTCGGTGGATGAAGTGGGGGTGGATCAGATCTTCGAGTAGAACTCGACGATCAGCTGCTCCTGGATCGGAACGGTGATCTGCTCGCGGACCGGGTTCTGGTGAACCAGGATGCGGCCACGCTCGGGCGACACGTCGAGCCAGCCGGGCACGGTGTCGGAGTCGTGGGTCTCGCGCGCAACGATGAACGGCGTCATCTCCAGGCTCTTGGGGCGCACGTCGATGATGTCGTGCTTGCTGACCTGGAAGGACGGGATGTTCGTCTTCACGCCGTTGACCAGGAAGTGACCGTGGGTCACCAGCTGGCGGGCGTGACGGCGCGTGCGGGCCAGGCCGGCGCGGTAGACGACGTTGTCGAGGCGGCTCTCGAGCAGGCTCAGCAGGTTGTCACCGGTCTTGCCGGGGCGGCGCGACGCGATCTCGTAGTACTTGCGGAACTGCTTCTCGAGCACGCCGTAGGTGAACCGCGCCTTCTGCTTCTCCTGCAGCTGGGTGCGGTACTCCGACTCCTTGACGCGGGTGCGGCCGTGCTGGCCGGGCGCGTACGGACGGCGCTCGAAGGCCTTGTCCCCACCGACGAGGTCGACGCCGTAGCGGCGCGACTTCTTGGTGAGAGGTCCGGTGTAACGGGCCATGGGTGATTACTCCTTGAAGAAAGTCGACGCGTCAGAGACGACGGTGCTTGGGCGGACGGCAGCCGTTGTGCGGGCTGGGGGTCACGTCGGAGATGGTGCCGACCTCGAGGCCGACGCCACTGAGCGACCGGATCGCCGTCTCGCGGCCCGAGCCCGGGCCCTTCACGAAGACGTCGACCTTCTTCATGCCGTGGTCCATCGCCTGACGACCCGCAGCCTCGGCGGCCATGCCGGCGGCGTACGGCGTCGACTTGCGCGAGCCCTTGAAGCCGACGGTTCCGCCGGAGGCCCACGCGATCACCGCACCGCTGGGGTCGGTGATCGTCACGTGCGTGTTGTTGAACGTGCTCTTGATGTGGGCCTCGCCCTGAACGACGTTCTTCTTCTCCTTGCGGCGCACCTTCTTGGCGCCGGAGTTCTTGGGGGGCATCGGCTACCTCACTTCTTCTTTCCGGCGACAGTGCGCTTGGGACCCTTGCGGGTGCGCGCGTTGGTCTTGGTGCGCTGGCCGCGGACGGGCAGGTGCGCACGGTGACGGCGGCCCTGGTACGAGCCGATCTCCATCTTGCGGCGGATGTCCGCGGTGACCTCGCGGCGCAGGTCACCCTCGACCTGGTAGTTCGCCTCGATGTGGTCACGCAGCGCGACGAGCTGGTCGTCGTTCAGCTCGTGGACGCGGGTGTTGGGGTCGATGCCGGTGGCGGCGAGGGCCTCGACCGCACGCGTGCGGCCGATCCCGAAGATGTACGTGAGTCCGATCACCACGCGCTTTTCGCGCGGCAGATCCACTCCGACGAGGCGTGCCATGTGCTGGCAGTTCCTTTCGGTTCAGCAGAGGTGTCGTCACCTGGGGCATCCCGATCGCCTCGATCGAGCTCCGGCCTCTGCGCCGGAGGTGACACCCGGTCGCGTCGTGGACGCGGCGGATGAGCCGTCAGATGTTCAGGGGTGCTGCGTAGAAGAAGAGTTCTGGTTCAGCCCTGGCGCTGCTTGTGGCGCGGGTTCTCGCAGATCACCATGACGCGGCCGTGGCGACGGATCACCTTGCACTTGTCACAGATCTTCTTCACGCTCGGGTTGACCTTCATCGAGATTCTCTCTCTTCGGTACGAACTGAACGTGTGATCTTCAGTTGTGGACTTACTTGTATCGGTAGACGATGCGACCGCGGCTGAGGTCGTACGGCGACAGCTCCACCACGACCCGGTCCTCGGGGAGGATCCGGATGTAGTGCTGGCGCATCTTGCCGCTGATGTGCGCCAGGACCTTGTGGCCGTTGGCCAACTCGACCCGGAACATCGCGTTGGGCAGGGCCTCGACGACCGCACCCTCCATCTCGATGACGCCTTCTTTTTTCGCCATACACCTCAACTTCTTCGTATCGTCTGGCCGACCTCGCACGTGCGTGTCCCCACCCCGGAACGGGGCTGCCGGAGGGCATGGGGAAACGGCCCGACAAGGCCGACACACAAGTCTACGCCGATACGGGCCCCGGACTCAAATCGGTGCTAGTGGGCGCCCCAGGGGATGCTGGGCTGGAGCACCGCCTCGTCGAGTCCCGCGGTCCGCAGCCCCGTGATCTGCTGGTACTCCGGGTCGGCAACCATCTCGCTGAACGCGCGGCGCGACGGGTAGCGAACGACGAGCAGCGCGTCCCACGTCCAGCCGTCGGGCGCCACGAGCGGCGTCGCGAGGTCGCCGACGTGCAGCACCTCTCCCCCGACCTTCTCCAGGAACGGGACGATGCGCTCGGCGTACTCGCGGTACGACGCCTCGCCGCCCTCGCTGTACTGCAGCAGGTTGAGCATGACGACGGGACCGCCGGGGTCCTCGGACAGGTAGCGCTTGAGATCGGCGCCGGTGGGATCGACTGGCATGGAGCCGACCCTACGGCGTCTCAGCCCAGTCCGGTGATGAGCGCGCGGTGGAAGGCGCTCCCCCGCTCCAGCGTGTCGACCGCGACCTTCTCGTTCGGGGCGTGGATCGAGTCGCGCTGGGCGCGCGTCATGTGCAGCGGGGCGAAGCGGTAGACCGAGTCGCAGATCCGGGTGAAGTGCCGCGAGTCCGTGCCGCCCGTCTGGACGTACGGCACGACGTGGATGTCCGGGTCCAGCACGGCCACGGCGTCCTTGAGCGCCTGCCACGCGTCGTTGTCGGTGCGCGAGACCGGCGGCGGGTTCTCGCCGTCGGCGCGCTCGATCTCGACGTCGAGGCCGCGCAGCAGCCGCTCGAGCCGGGCGACCAGCCGGTCCTTCGTGTCTCCCACGGCGAGCCGGACGTTCACGTTGGCGCGCGCCTCGGTCGCGAGGACGTTGCGGGCCGGACTGCCGCTCAGCTGCGTGACCGCCATCGTGGTGCGCACCATCGCACCCGTCTCCTTGCCCAGCCGCGCGAGCAGCTCGGCGACGGGGCGGTTGGCGCGGCGCGCGCGCTGCAGGACGGCGCCGACGGGGCGGGGCACGAGATCGCCGAGCGCGTCGAGCATCTGCAGCACGGGGTCCGACAGGTGCGGGGTCGCCGGGTTCTGCTCGATGCGCACGATCGCGCGGGCGAGCCGTGCCGTCGCGCCGTTCCTCGCCGGCGTCGAGGCGTGCCCTCCCCCGCCGCGCGCGACCAGGCCGACGTCCACCGTGCCCTTCTCGACGATCGCGACCATCGCGGTGAGGGCCGAGACGCCGGGCAGTCCGTCGTCCACGATCGCGCCACCCTCGTCCGAGACCAGCCACGGGCGCACGCCGCGCGCCTGGAGGTGGTCGACGACCTCGGCGGCGCCGTGGCCGAAGACCTCCTCGTCGGCGCCGAACGACAGGTAGACGTCGCGGGCCGGCGTGAAGCCCTCGGCCAGCAGCGTCTCGACGGCCTCGGCGATGCACACCAGGGGGCCCTTGTCGTCGAGCGCGCCGCGGCCGTGCACGAAGCCGTCCTCGATCGCGCCGTCGAAGGGGTCGCGGTCCCACTGCTCGGCCGGCGCCGGGACGACGTCGTAGTGCGCCATGAGCACGAGCGGTCGCTCGGCGACCCGTCCGGACCAGCGGAACAGCAGGCTGCCGCCCTCGAACTCGGTCAGCTCGAGCTCGGCGTGCAGGCGCGGGTAGAGCCGGGCGAACGTCGCGCGGAACGCCACGAACTCGGCCTCGTCACGCTCGTCGGCGGCCGAGACGGTGCGGCACGAGATCAGCTCGGCGAGGCGGGCGGCGGCGGTCATCGGGACATCTCCTCGAGTCCGGCGGGATCGGCGAAGGCCAGGCGCGGCACGAACGTCAGCCCGACGGCGGCGACGAGCGCGGTGGCGGAGCACACGATCCACACGGTGTAGTAGCCCGACAGCGAGGCCGCCGTCGAGTGGGCGGCGCCCGCGGCCAGCGCGACGCCGAAGACGCACGAGGCGAACGAGCCGCCGATCGTCTTGGTGGTGTTGGTCAGGCCGGTCGCGACGGCCGTGCGGCCCTCGGGCGCCGCCGCGGCGGCCGCGGCGGGCAGGGCGGCGACGAGGGCACCCGAGCCGAGGCCGGCGACGACCATGCACCCGATCATCTGGGCGACCGAGTCGTGCAGTGCGACGAGCGAGCCGTAGCCGAGCGCGACCATGCCGGCCGCGCCGATGAGGCAGTTGCGCGGGCTGAGCCGCTGGCTCACCCGGGCGAACAGCAGGGCGCCGACGAGCATCGACAGCACGTAGCCGCCGATGATCGGCGCGACGGACGAGGCGTCCAGGCCGAGGCCGTAGCCGTGCTCGGCGGGGTCGGTCTGGGCGAACGTCGACAGCGGGATCTGCGCGCCGAGCACGCTCACGCCGAAGAGCAGGGCGGTGAACTGGACGGGCCACATCGCGGGCTGGCGCATGACCCGCAGGTCGATGATCGGATCGGCGGTGCGCAGCTCGTGGCGGCAGAACGGCACCAGCACGGCGGCGCCGAGGACGATCGCGAGCCAGGGCCACGCCGACCCGACGCCCAGCACGCGCACGAGCGAGAGGCCGCCGGTCACGAGCAGCAGGCTCGAGCTGATCCACAGCAGCCCCAGCCCGTCGAGGCTGCCCCGCTGCGGCTCGTGGACGTCCGGGACGAAGCCCTTGATCACCACGACGACGCCGACCGTCAGCACGGCCGGGACCGCGAGGACCATCCAGATCGACCCGAACGCCGCCGAGGCGACGCCCGCGGAGAGCGCGCCCGCGATCGCGCCGGCCTGCAGGGCGGCGACGATGACGCCGGTCGCCTTGCGCGTCGCGGCGGCACGCAGCGGCAGGCCCGCGCTGCGGCGGTAGATCAGGGCGACCTCGAGCGGCAGCCAGACCGTGAAGATGCCCTGCAGCGCCCAGAACACGAGGTACGACGTGAAGCTCGTCGACAGCGCGATGCCCCACGTGGCCACGGCGGTCAGCACGGCGGACCACAGCAGCACGCGCTGGTGGCCGACCAGGTCGCCGAGCTTCGACAGCGGCGGGACGCACAGCGCCGAGAGCAGCAGCTGCGCCGCCTCGAACCAGTTCACGTCGGCGTCGTGGATGTCCAGGTGGCGTGCGATGTCGGTGGCCAGCGGCGTGTAGTAGCCCTGCAGGAAGCCGCTGACGAACTCGACGAACACGAGCGCGCCGACGAGTCCTGCACCGACCGAGGCCGCTCGGGTTCGTCCCATGCGTCACAGGCTAGACCCGCGGCTGGGGGCGCCCGTCCCCCTTCACACTTTTGGAACCTGTTCCACCGTTCGACCCGCAGGAAGCGTGGATCCCGTTCCGAAAGTCGCCCCCGCGGACGGCCTCAGCGGGTCACGACGGCGCGACGGCCCTCGATGAGGCGCGACAGGACGATCGAGGTCTCGGTCTGCGACACGCTCGCGGCGCCGACGCGGATCTGCTCGAGGGCCTGCTCGAGGTCGCGGACGTCCTCGGCGACGAGGTGCAGCATGGCGTCGGCCGCACCCGAGACGGTGGCCGCGGCGTGGACCTGCGGCACCTTGAGGAAGGCCTCGCGCAGCACCTCGGGCGAGATCGTGCCCTGGCAGTGCACCTCGACATAGGCCTCCGTGGTCCAGCCGCGGTGCTGCGGGTCGACCACGACCGTGAAGCCGCTGATGACGCCGCGCTCGACGAGTCGGTCGACCCGGCGCTTGACTGCCGGCGCGGACAGGCCCACGCGCTCGCCCAGGGCGGAGAAGCTGGCGCGGGCGTCCTCGGTGAGGGCGTCGAGCAGGGCGCGGTCGATGTCGTCGAGGTTCATGCGCGCAACATACCAACCCATCGCTCGCGACATGCGCAAGATTCCGCAGGCAAGACGCAGCGTTCTCGTCTGGTTCCGACGGTCCACTCCTCCCTAGGCTCAAACCACGTCCCCCGAGGAGGCCCATGTCCGACACCCTGCCCGCGCCGGCCCGGTCCGTCACCCGCCGCGCGCGTCCGCGCCACTACGCGATGTGTCCCGCGAGCGAGTTCGACGTGGTCTACGCGATCAACCCGTGGATGGACCCGTCGGCGGCGGTCGACCGCGACCGTGCACAGGCGCAGTGGTGGACGCTCGTGGACACGTACCGCTCGCTCGGGCACCGCGTCGACGTGATGGCCCCCGTCCCGGGCCTGCCGGACATGGTCTTCGCCGCGAACGGCGCCGTGTCGGCCGGTGACCGCACGTACGGCGCGGCGTTCGCGCACCCGCAGCGCCAGCCGGAGGCCCACGCGCACGTCGACTTCCTGCGCTCGCTGGGCCGCGACGTCACGCGTCCGCGCCACACCAACGAGGGCGAGGGCGACTTCCTCGTCCTGGCCGACCGCATCCTCGCCGGGACGGGCTTTCGCACCTCCACCGACGCGCACGACGAGGCGGCCGCCGTGCTCGGCCGGCCCGTCGTGACCCTCGAGCTGGTCGATCCGCGGTTCTACCACCTCGACGTCGCGATCGGCGTGCTGGACGACGGCCACGGGGACGCCCCCGCCGACATCGTCTGGTTCCCCGGCGCGTTCAGCGAGTCCAGCCGTGCGGTGCTGCGCGCCCTGTTCCCCGGGTCGTGGGAGTGCTCGGCCTCCGACGCCCTGGCGTTCGGGCTGAACCTGGTCAGCGACGGGCTGAACGTCGTGCTCCCCCACCGGGCGACCGGGCTCGCCGAGGGCCTGACGGCCCGCGGCTACCGGCCCGTCCCCGTGGACCTCGACGAGTTCGTCAAGGGCGGCGGCAGCGTCAAGTGCTGCACCGCCGAGCTGCACGCCTGAGCTCAGGCGGCGGGCGCGCGGCGGCCCATGCGCGCCAGCAGCCGCGTCTGCCGGTCCGCGTCCTCGGGCACCTCGACGGGCCGCCGGAAGACGCCCTCGTCGTACGCGTGGTCCCCGTAGCCCTCGAAGGCGCGCTCCATCGCCTCGATGTCGGCCTCGCTGAAGGTGGTCGGGCGGCCGTTGGAGACGCCGAGGTCCCACCCGTGCACGACCAGGTCGAAGCCGTAGAAGGCGTCGAGCGTGTCACCGATCGTGGTCGGACCGAAGAAGCCGTCGAAGGCGCGCGAGGTCACGGCCGGGTCCGACGCGACGGGACGGACGGCCTCGAGGTGCGCGGCCCACGCCCGTGCCGGCGGCCCGTCCGGCCGGGGCCCGAGGTCGATCCCGTGGCGCGCGAGGAAGTCGCGCTGCGTGTCGATGACGTGGTCGACCACGTCGGCCGCGGTCCAGTCCTCGCACGGCGAGGGCGCGGACCAGTCCGTGGTGGCGGCGACGGTGTCACTGAAGCGGGCGGCGGCATCGAGGTACAGGCTCATGGCGCCAGTCTCGCCACGCGCTGCCGCGCGCTCTTGAAAGAATCCGACACATGAGCGGCGCGCGACCCATCGACCCGACCGAGCGCGCGCACCTGCTCGACCCGAGCGGCTACACCCCGCGCATCCACCGTTACGCGCCCTCCCCCGCGCTCGCGCCGGTCGTGCGACGCTTCTGGATGCCCGTCTGGTCGCTGCCGGCCGGTCGCACCTCGGTGCAGCGGGTCCTGCAGTACCCCGTGTGCCTGATCGTCGTCGCCCGGGACTACGCGCAGCTCGTCGGCCCCAGCACCGGCCTGTCCACGACCGAGCTGAGCGGCTCGGGGTGGGCGGTCGGCACGATGCTCCAGCCCGCGGCGGGAGTCGTCCTCGCGGGCGGACCGGTCGACCGGCTCACCGACCGCGCGGAGCCGTTCGCCGAGGCCGCCGTGGTGGAGGCCGTCCGCGAGGCGATCGGCGACGCGCCGGACGACCCCGCCCGTCGCGGCGCCGCTGTGAGCGCCATGGAGGACTTCCTCGCCGGCCTGCTCCCGGTCGACGACGAGGGCCTGCTGGTCAACGAGATCGTCGAGTACGTCGAGACCCGTCCGGACGTGCAGCGCGTCGGCCAGGTGTGCGACCGCTTCGCGCTGACCGAGCGGACGCTGCAGCGGCTGACGTCGCGCCGGATCGGGCTGCCGCCGAAGTGGCTCATCCAGCGGCGCCGGCTGCACGAGGCCGCCGAGCGGCTGCGCGACGCCCCACGGCCGGACCTCGCCCGGGTGGCGGTGGAGCTGGGCTACGCCGACCAGGCGCACTTCGGGCGCGACTTCCGCGCCGTCACGGGGCTGACGCCCGGGCAGTTCGCGGCCGAGCCGCGCGGCTGACGCGTCAGGCGGGCTCGGCGCAGGGCACGCCCAGCTCGGCGAGCCGCGCGGCACCGCCGTCGAGCGCGGTGAGCACCCACACGCCCTCGGTGGTGACGGTGATCGTGTGCTCGTGGTGCGCGGCCCACGTGCCGTCGGTGGTGACGGCGGTCCACTCGTCCTCGAGGATCGCGGCACGCGACGTGCCCAGCGTGATCATCGGCTCGATGGCGACGGCCATGCCCTCGACGATCTTGGGGCCCTTGCCGCGCTTGCCGCGGTTGGGGACGTCCGGCGCCATGTGCATCTCGGAGCCGATGCCGTGACCGGTGAAGCCGTCCGTGATCCCGTAGCGGCCCTGGCTGCGGACGTACGCCTCGATCGCGTGCGAGATGTCGCCGATCCGGCCGCCGAGGCGCGCCGCGGCGATGCCGCGCCACATCGACTCCTCGGTGACCCGGTTGAGCTCGGCGACCTCGGGCGCGACCTCGCCCACCGGGACGCTGATCGCCGCGTCGCCGTGCCAGCCGTCGACGACGGCGCCGAAGTCGATCGAGATCAGGTCGCCCTCGGCCAGCACGCGGCCGCCCGGGATGCCGTGCACGATCTCCTCGTTGACCGAGGCGCAGATGACGCCGGTGAAGCCGTGGTAGCCCAAGAAGTTCGACGTCGCGCCCTCGGCGGCGAGCCGCTCGCGGGCCAGCGCGTCGAGGTCGGCCGTCGACACTCCGGGCGCCACCGCGGCGCGCAGCACCTCGAGGGTGCGGCCCACCACGAGGCCCGCGCGACGCATCGTCGCGAGCTGCTCGGGGGTCTTCAGCTCGATGGACTCACCGAACATGGCTCAGGCGGACGGCAGGGCGGCGGCGATGCGCTGGCCGACCTCGTCCGGCGTGCCCATGCCGTCGACCTCGACCAGCAGGCCCCGGTCGCGGTAGACCGCGAGCAGGGGCTCGGTCTCGGCGCGGTAGACCTCCTGGCGGTGCCGGATGACGTCCTCCGTGTCGTCCGAGCGGCCGCTGACCTTGGCGCGCTCGAGCAGGCGCTTGACCAGCTCCTCCTCCACGACCGTCAGCGCGACGACGCCGTCGAGCGGCGTGCCGAGCTTCTCGAGGATCTCGTCGAGCTTGGCGACCTGGTCGAGGGTGCGCGGGTAGCCGTCGAGCAGGAACGCGTCGCGGGCGTCGTCCTGGGACAGCCGGTCGGCGACCATCGCGTTGGTGACCTCGTCGGGCACGTACTCGCCGGCGTCCATGTAGCGCTTCGCCGTCTTGCCCAGCTCGGTCTCCTGCGCGACGTTCGCGCGGAAAATGTCACCGGTCGAGATGTGCGCGCCCTTGATGCGCTCGGCGAGCGCGACGGCCTGCGTGCCCTTGCCCGCACCGGGCGGGCCCATGATGAGCAGTCTCACTTGAGGAACCCTTCGTAGTTGCGCTGCTGCAACTGGCTTTCGATCTGCTTCACGGTGTCGAGGCCGACACCGACGATGATCAAGATGGTGGTGCCGCCGAACGGGAAGTTCTGGTTGGCGCCGACCAGGGCGATGGCGAGCATCGGGATCAGCGAGATCAGGCCCAGGTACAGCGCGCCCGGCGCGGTGATGCGCGACAGGACGTACGACAGGTAGTCCTGGGTCGGCTTGCCCGCGCGGATGCCCGGGATGAAGCCGCCGTACTTCTTCATGTTGTCGGCGACCTCCTCGGGGTTGAAGGTGATCGACACGTAGAAGTAGGTGAAGAACACGATCAGCGCGAAGAAGGTGATCATGTAGTACGGGTGGTCGCCCTGGACGAAGTGGTCCTGGATCCAGCTGGCGGCGCCCGAGCCGGGGTTGAAGTTGACCCACAGCACCGGCAGGTACATCAGGCTCGAGGCGAAGATGACCGGGATGATGCCGGCTTGGTTGACCTTGAGCGGGATGTAGGTCGACGAGCCGCCGAACATGCGGCGCCCGACCATGCGCTTGGCGTACTGCACCGGGATGCGGCGCTGCGCCTGCTCGATGAAGATGACCAGCGCCACGACCGCGAGGCCGACGACGACGACGATCGAGAAGACCGTCCAGCCCTGCTCCTGGCGGATGTTCCACATCGCGCCGGGGAACGTGGCGACGACCTGCGTGAAGATCAGGATGGACATGCCGTTACCGACGCCGCGGTCCGTGATGAGCTCGCCGAGCCACATGATGACCGTGGTGCCCGCGACCATCGTCAGCACGATGAGCAGGTAGGAGGCCAGGCTGTCCGGCTTGTACAGCAGCGGCAGGTTGCAGGCGCCCTGGAAGAGGTCGCCGCTGCGGGCCAGCGCGACGATGCCGGCGGCCTGCAGGATGGCCAGGCCCACGGTGAGGTAGCGCGTGTACTGCGTGATCTTGGCCTGACCGGCCTGGCCCTCCTTCTTGAGGGCCTCCAGCCGCGGGATCACGACGACGAGCAGCTGCAGGATGATGCTCGCCGTGATGTACGGCATGATGCCGAGCGCGAAGACCGTCAGCTGCAGCAGCGCGCCGCCGGAGAAGACGTTGATGAGCGCGAACAGGCCGGCGTTGTCGCCGCCCGCGGCCGCCGTGACGCACTCGCGCACGTTCGCGACGTTGACGCCCGGAGCGGGCACCATCGAGCCGAGCCGGAAGAGCACGACGATCCCCAGGACGAAGAGGATCTTGCGACGCAGTTCAGGTGTCCTGAACGCGTTCACGAAGACTTTGAGCACGGACTTCCTCCAGCTTCACGGCATGGTGCCGTCTGACTTTAACAGTGAGCGAAAACGGGCGGGTCCCCCGTACTGGGAGAACCCGCCCGTCAGGTGGTTCGCTGTGCGATCGGCCTACCGCGTCAGGACGCGGAGACCGAACCGCCGGCGGCCTCGATCTTGGACTTGGCCGACGCGGACACCTTGTCGACGGTCACCTGGACCGCCACGTCGATGTCGCCGCCGCCGAGAACCTTGACCGGCTGGCCCTTGCGGACCGCGCCCTTCTCGACGAGAGCGGCGACGTCGACCGTGCCGCCCTCGGCGAAGAGCTCGCCGATCCGGCCCACGTTGACGACCTGGTACTCGACCCGGAACGGGTTCGTGAAGCCCTTGAGCTTCGGCAGGCGCATGTGGAGCGGGATCTGGCCGCCCTCGAAGCCGGCCGACACCTGGTAGCGGGCCTTGGTGCCCTTGGTGCCGCGACCGGCGGTCTTGCCCTTGGAGCCCTCACCGCGACCCACGCGGGTCTTGGCGGTCTTGGCGCCGGGGGCCGGACGCAGGTGGTGCAACTTGATCGCCATGATCAGTCGACCTCCTTCACGGTGACGAGGTGCGGGATGGTGTTGACCATGCCGCGGATTTCGGGACGGTCCTCGACGACCTTGACGTCGCCGATGCGCTTGAGGCCGAGCGAGCGCAGCGTGTTGCGCTGGTTCTGCTCGCGACCGATCGCCGAACGGACCTGGGTGACTTCGAGCTTCGCCATCAGACCGTCACCTCCGCCGGAGCGTCGGCCTTGGCCTGGCCGGCCTTGAGCAGCGCGGCCGGGGCCACGTCCTCGACGGCCAAGCCACGACGGTCGGCGACGGCCTGCGGGGACTCGAGCGAACGCAGCGCCTCGACCGTCGCGTGGACGATGTTGATCGCGTTCGAGGAGCCGAGCGACTTGCTCAGGACGTCGTGGATGCCGGCGGCCTCGAGCACGGCGCGGACCGGGCCACCGGCGATGACGCCGGTACCGGGGGACGCCGGGCGAAGGAAGACGACGCCGGCCGCCTTCTCACCCTGCACGGGGTGCGGGATGGTGCCCTGGATGCGCGGGACGCGGAAGAAGCTCTTCTTCGCCTCCTCGACGCCCTTGGCGATGGCCGTGGGAACTTCCTTGGCCTTGCCGTAGCCGATTCCGACCTGGCCGTCGCCGTCACCGACGATCACCAGCGCCGTGAAGCTGAAGCGCCGGCCGCCCTTGACGACCTTGGCCACACGGTTGATCGTGACGACCTTCTCGATGTAGTTGGACTTGTCGGCGTTGCGGTCGCCGCGGCCTCCGCGACGGTCGCCGCCCTGTCGGCGCGTGCTCATGCGGCACTCCCCTTGTTGGTCGTGATGGTCATCAGAACTCCAGTCCGCCCTCGCGGGCACCGTCGGCCAGGGCCGCGACGCGACCGGCGTACTTGTTGCCGGCGCGGTCGAAGACCACGGCGCCGATGCCGGCGGCCTTGGCGCGGTCGGCCAGCAGCTCGCCGACCTTCTTGGCCTTGGCCGTCTTGTCGCCGTCGAACGAGCGCAGGTCCGCCTCCATCGTGGAGGCCGACGCCAGCGTGTGTCCCTCGAGGTCGTTGACGACCTGCGCGACGATGTGCTTGCTGGAGCGGGTCACGACGAGGCGGGGACGCTCCGCCGAGCCCTGGATCTTCTTGCGGCCGCGGATCTGGCGACGCTGACGCGACGCGACGCGACCAGCGGTGTGCTTGGCGTGCTTGATCGAGATTGCCATGGCTTACTTACCAGCCTTTCCGGCCTTGCGCAGGATGCGCTCGCCCGCGTAGCGCACGCCCTTGCCCTTGTAGGGCTCCGGCTTGCGGATCTTGCGGATGTTGGCGGCGACCTCACCCACGGCCTGCTTGTCGATGCCGGCGACCGTGAGCTTGGTCGGGCCCTCGACGGTGAACGTGATGCCCTCGGGCGCCGTGAACGGCACCGGGTGGCTGAAGCCGAGGTTGAGCTCGATCTCCGACGGGCCCTTGGAGAGCACGCGGTAGCCGACGCCCACGATCTCGAGCTTCTTCTCGTAGCCCTCGGTCACACCGATGACCATGTTGTTGACCAGCGTGCGGGAGAGGCCGTGGAGGGCCTTGCTGCGACGCTCGTCGTTGGGACGCTCCACCGCGAGCGAGCCGTCCTCGTCCTTGCGGACGGTGATGGGCTCGGCGACGGTGTGCGACAGCTGACCCTTGGGGCCCTTGACCGTGACGGTCTGGCCCTCGATCGAAACCTCGACGCCCGAAGGAACGGCGACGGGGAGCTTGCCGATGCGCGACATGTTCAGTCTCCTCTCGTCACCAGACGTAGGCGAGGACTTCCCCGCCCACTCCGTTCGTGTTGGCCTGACGGTCCGTCAGGAGGCCCTGGCTCGTGGAGATGATCGCCACGCCCAGGCCACCGAGGACCTTGGGAAGGTTGGTGGACTTCGCGTACACGCGAAGACCCGGCTTGCTGATGCGTCGGATGCCGGCGATCGAGCGCTCGCGGTGCGGGCCGTACTTCAGCGTGATGGTCAGCGACTTGCCGACCTCGCCCTCGGCCGGCTCGGCCACGGAGTAGTCGGTGATGTAGCCCTCCTGCTTCAGGATGGCGGCGACGCCCTCCTTCAGCTTGGAGTGCGGCATCGTCACCGCGTCGTGGTACGCCTGGTTGCCGTTGCGGACACGCGTCAGCATGTCCGCGATCGGATCAGTCATCGTCATGGTTGGGTGTTTCCGTTTCTCGCCGCGGTTTCCGTCTCGTGCTCGCCGGCGACGCCGACGGGTGGGAGGGGACCTACTGCGCTTGAGTGGTGGTGATTACCAGGAGCTCTTGGTCACGCCGGGCAGCTCGCCGCGGTGCGCCATCTCCCGCAGGCAGATGCGGCACAGGCCGAACTTGCGGTAGACGGAGCGGGGACGGCCGCAGCGCTGGCAGCGCGTGTAGCCACGCACGGCGAACTTCGGCGTGCGGGACTGCTTGACCTTCAGACCGGTCTTCGCCATGTCAGTTCTCCTTGTACGGGAAGCCGAGCAGCTTCAGCAGCGCGCGGCCCTCTTCGTCGTTGGTGGCCGTCGTGACGACCGTGATGTCCATGCCCCGGCTGCGATCGATCTTGTCCTGGTCGATCTCGTGGAACATGACCTGCTCGGTCAGGCCGAACGTGTAGTTGCCACGGCCGTCGAACTGCTTCGGCGACAGGCCGCGGAAGTCGCGGATGCGCGGCAGCGCGAGCGTCAGCAGGCGGTCGAGGAACTCCCACATGCGGTCGCCACGCAGCGTGACGTGCGTGCCGATCGGCATGCCCTCACGCAGCTTGAACTGCGCGATGGACTTGCGGGCCTTGGTCACCTGCGGCTTCTGGCCGGTGATGGCCGTCAGGTCGCGGATGGCACCCTCGATGAGCTTGCCGTCGCGGGCCGCCTCGCCGACGCCCATGTTGACGACGATCTTGGTCAGGCCGGGGACCTGCATGACGTTCTCGTACTCGAACTGCTCGCGCAGCGCGGGCAGGATCTCCTCGCGGTACTTCGCCTTCAGGCGAGGTCCGGTGACAGTGTCGGCCATGCTCAGATCTCCTTTCCGGTCTTGCGGCTGATGCGGGCCTTGCGGCCGTCGACGACGGCCGAGCCCACCTTGGTCGTGGTCTTGCCGTTGTCGGACTCGACGACGAGCATGACGTTCGAGGCGTGGATCGGGGCCTCGGCGGTGATGATGCCGCCCTCGGCGCCCGACTGGCCCGCCTTCGTGTGCTTCTGGACGCGGTTGACGCCCTCGACGATCACGCGGCCGGACTCCAGGACGGCGATGACCTTGCCCTCGACGCCCTTGTCCTTGCCGGCGATGACCTTGACCTGGTCACCCTTGCGAATACGTGCCATGTCAGAGCACCTCCGGAGCGAGCGAGATGATGCGCATGAACTTCTTGTCGCGCAGCTCGCGGCCCACGGGGCCGAAGATGCGCGTGCCGCGCGGGTCACCGTCGGTCTTGAGGATGACCGCGGCGTTCTCGTCGAACTTGATGTACGAACCGTCCGGACGGCGGCGCTCCTTGGTGGTGCGCACGACGACCGCCTTGACGACATCGCCCTTCTTGACGTTGCCGCCGGGGATCGCGTCCTTGACGGTGGCGACGATGGTGTCGCCGATACCGGCGTAGCGACGACCGGAGCCACCGAGAACGCGGATGCAGAGGATCTCCTTGGCACCCGTGTTGTCGGCGACCTTGAGTCGCGACTCCTGCTGAATCATCTGTCTCTCACTTCGCCTTCTCGAGGATCTCGACGACGCGCCAACGCTTCGTGGCGGACAGCGGGCGCGTCTCCGACAGGAGCACGCGGTCGCCGATGCCGGCCTCGTTGGCCTCGTCGTGAGCCTTCAGCTTGATGTTGCGGCGCAGGACCTTGCCGTACAGCGGGTGCTTGAAGCGCTCCTCGATGCTGACGACGACGGTCTTGTCCATCTTGTCGCTGACGACCAGACCCTCGCGGATCTTGCGTGCGGAGCGCTCGTTGCTCACTTCAGTGTCCTTCGTGCTCATGCCTCGACCTCCTCGATGATGCCGAGCTCGCGCTCACGGATCACCGTGTAGATGCGCGCGATGTCCTTGCGCACCGTGCGCAGGCGCGCGGTGTTGTCGAGCTGCCCGGTGGCGTTCTGGAAGCGCAGGTTGAACAGCTCCTCCTTCGCCTCCTTCAGCTTCTCGGCCAGGTCGCCGGCGGTGAGGTCGCGGAGTTCTGCGGCGTTGCTTGCCATCACAGGTCTCCTGTCTCGCGGGTGATGAAGCGTGCCTTCATCGGCAGCTTGTGGATCGCACGGCGCATCGCCTCACGGGCGACCTCTTCGGACACACCGGAGAGCTCGAACATGACGCGGCCGGGCTTGACGTTGGCGACCCACCACTCGGGCGAGCCCTTGCCCGAGCCCATGCGGGTCTCAGCGGGCTTCTTGGTCAGCGGGCGGTCCGGGTAGATGTTGATCCAGACCTTGCCGCCACGCTTGATGTGGCGGGTCATGGCGATACGAGCCGACTCGATCTGTCGGTTGGTCACGTAGTGACCCTCGACCGCCTGGATGCCGAAGTCACCGAACGCGAGCTCGGTGCCGCCCTTGGCAACGCCACGCCGCTTGGGGTGGTGCTGCTTGCGGTACTTGACGCGACGAGGCATCAACATCAGGACTCAGCTCCTTCCGTGGCCGCGGGAGCCGTGGCGGCCGCGGGCGCGGCAGCGGTGGCGGGGGCGGCGTCACGAGCGGGGCGGCGACCGCCACGCTCTCCACGACCGGGACGACGGCTGCCGGGGGCGGCGGCGCGACGGGCCTGCTCGGCCTCGCGCTCGGCGCGGGTGCCGGCGACCTCACCCTTGTAGATCCAGACCTTCACGCCGATGCGGCCGAAGGTCGTCTTGGCCTCGTAGAAGCCGTAGTCGACGTCCGCGCGCAGCGTGTGCAGCGGGACGCGACCCTCGCGGTAGAACTCCGAGCGGCTCATCTCGGCGCCGCCGAGACGGCCGGAGCACTGGATGCGGATGCCCTTGGCGCCGCTGCGCATCGTCGTCTGCATCGCCTTGCGCATGGCGCGGCGGAACTGCACACGACCCGACAGCTGCTCGGCCACGCCCTGCGCGACGAGCTGGGCGTCCATCTCGGGCTGCTTGACCTCGAGGATGTTCAGCTGGACCTGCTTGCCGGTCAGCTTCTCCAGGTCGCCGCGGATGCGGTCGGCCTCGGCGCCACGGCGACCGATGACGATGCCCGGACGCGCCGTGTGGATGTCCACGCGGACGCGGTCGCGGGTGCGCTCGATCTCGACGCGGCTGATGCCGGCGCGGTCCATGCCCTTGGTCAGCAGGCGGCGGATCTTGACGTCCTCACCGACGTAGCTGCTGTACAGCTTGTCGGCGTACCAACGGCTCTTGTGATCCGTGGAGATGCCCAGGCGGAAACCGTGCGGGTTGATCTTCTGACCCATGTCAGTTGCCACCCTTCTTGTCAGTTGCAGGTTCGACGACCACCGTGAGGTGGCTGGTGCGCTTCAGGATGCGGTTGGCCGCACCCTTGGCGCGGGGACGCCAGCGCTTCATCGTCGGGCCCTCGTCGACCATGACCTGGGTGATGACCAGGTCGGCACGCTGGAGGCCCTCGGTGGTCTCGGCGTTCGCCGCGGCCGAGCCGACCAGCTTGAGGAAGTTCTCGGCCACGGCCTGCGGCTGGAACTTCAGCATGGTCAGCGCGTCCTCGACGCGGGCGCCGCGGATCAGGTCGGCGACACGACGGGCCTTCTGCGGCGTCACACGCACGAAGCGCGCGACGGCGAAGGCGCCGGGGGCGTCGCCGAGCAGCCGCTCGCGGCGGTGGCTCGTGTTGTCGCGGGTGGTGGCACTCATCGACGCTTCGCCTTCCGATCGTCCTTCTCGTGGCCCTTGAACGTGCGGGTGGGAGCGAACTCACCCAGCTTGTGGCCGACCATGGAGTCGGTCACGAAGACGGGCACGTGCTTGCGGCCGTCGTGCACGGCGATCGTGTGTCCGATGAAGGACGGCAGGATCATCGAGCGACGCGACCAGGTCTTGATCACGTTGTGGGTTCCGGCTTCGTTCTGCGCGTCCACCTTCTTCTCGAGGTGGCCGTCGACGAAGGGACCCTTCTTCAAACTACGAGGCATCTTTTACTCCAGGTCCTCTCTCAGCGGCCGCTCTTGCGTCGGCGGACGATCATCTGGTCGCTGGCCTTGCGCTTGCGCGTACGGCCCTCGGGCTTGCCCCACGGGCTGACCGGGTGACGGCCACCGGAGGTCTTGCCCTCGCCACCACCGTGCGGGTGGTCGATCGGGTTCATGGCGACACCGCGGACGGTCGGGCGCTTGCCCTTCCAGCGGTTGCGGCCGGCCTTGCCCCAGTTGATGTTCGACTGCTCGGCGTTGCCGACCTCGCCGATCGTGGCGCGGCAGCGGACGTCGACGTAGCGCATCTCGCCGGAGGGCAGGCGCAACTGCGCCTTGCTGCCCTCACGGGCGACGAGCTGCACCTTGGCGCCGGCCGAGCGGCCCATCTTGGCGCCGCCGCCGGGACGCAGCTCGATCGCGTGGATCGTGGTGCCGACGGGGATGTTGCGCAGCGGCAGGTTGTTGCCGGGCTTGATGTCGGCGCCGGTGCCGGCCTCGACGGTCATGCCCTGCTTCAGGCCCTCGGGCGCGATGATGTAGCGCTTCTCGCCGTCGGCGTAATGCAGCAGCGCGATGCGGGCGGTGCGGTTGGGGTCGTACTCGATGTGAGCGACCTTGGCCGGCACGCCGTCCTTGTCGTAGCGCTTGAAGTCGATGATGCGGTAGGCGCGCTTGTGGCCACCACCCTGGTGACGGGTGGTGATGCGACCCTGGTTGTTGCGGCCGCCCTTCTTGGGCAGCGGCTGGACCAGCGACTTCTCGGGCGTCGTGCGCGTGATCTCGGCGAAGTCCGCCACGCTCGAGCCGCGACGGCCCGGCGTGGTGGGCTTGTACTTGCGAATAGCCATGTGTCAGTCAGTCCTTCAGCTCGGGCTCGAGAAGATGTCGATGCTCTGACCCGCGGCCACGCTGACGACGGCGCGCTTGGTGTCCTTGCGCTTGCCGAGGCCGTTGCGGGTGCGACGGGTCTTGCCCTTGCGGTTGATCGTGTTCACCGCGGTGACCTTGACCCCGAAGATCTCCTCGACGGCGATCTTGATCTGGGTCTTGTTGGCGTCCGGGTGGACCACGAACGTGTACTTGTTGTCGTCGAGCAGGCCGTAGCTCTTCTCGCTGACGACCGGCGCGATCAGCACGTCACGCGCGAAGGTTCCGTGGTTCGTCATCAGTTCTCCTCCTGGGCGGTGAACCCGGCGGCCTCGGCGCTCTCGGCGCTGTCGAACCAGACCGTGGCCTCCGTCTCGTCGTACGCGGCGGCACCGGGCACGACGAAGGTCTTGGCGTTGTCGTCGCCCTTGACCTCGTGGCCCTTGGGCGCGTTGCCGCTGGCCAGCGGAGCCTTCGAACCCGGGCCGTACGGCTGGGTCTTCGTGGCGCCGGCCTTCGCGTCGTCCGCCTTGGCGGGCTTCGCGGGCTGGGCGGCGGGCGCGTCGGCCTCGACCGCGGCCTGGCTGAGCTTGACCGTCTCGGCGCCCTCGGTCGAGCGCGCCGCCACGAAGGCGTCGAACGCGGCCTTGGTGAAGATGACGTCGTCGGCCAGCAGCACGTCGTACGTGTTGAGCTGGTCGAACGTCAGCAGCGCGATGAACTCGGCGTTGCGCAGGCTCTTGACCGTCAGCGCGTCGTCGCGGTCGACGACCACGAGGACACGGGCGCGGTTCGAGAGCTCGCGCACCGCGGCGAGCGCCGTCTTGGTGGACGGGGCGTCACCGGTCACGAGCGCGTCGACGACGTGCAGGCGGCCGCTGCGGGCGCGGTCCGTGAGGGCGCCACGCAGGGCGGCGGCCTTCATCTTCTTGGGCGTGCGCTGCTCGTACGAGCGCGGCGTGGGGCCGTGCACGACGCCACCGCCGGCGTACTGGGGAGCGCGGATCGAGCCCTGGCGAGCGCGACCGGTGCCCTTCTGGCGGTACGGCTTCTTGCCACCGCCGGCGACCTCGCCGCGCGACTTGGTGTCGTGCGTGCCCTGACGGGCGGCGGCCAGCTGGGCGGTGACGACCTGGTGCATCAGCGGAATGCTGACGCGGGCGTTGAAGATGTCGACGGGCAGGTCGACGTCAATCGTCTGTGCCATGTCGGTCAGGCTCCCTTCGCAGCGGAGCGGATGACCACGAGGGCGCCCTTGGCCCCGGGCACGGCGCCCTTGACCAGGATCAGGCCGCGCTCGGTGTCGACCGCGTGGACGGTGAGGTTCTGGGTGGTCACGGTGTCCGTGCCCATGTGGCCCGCCATGCGCAGGCCCTTGAAGACGCGACCGGGCGTGGCGCAGCCACCGATCGAGCCGGGCTTGCGGTGGTTGCGGTGCGCGCCGTGCGAGGCGGAGACGCCGGCGAAGCCGTGACGCTTCATGACGCCGGCGAAGCCCTTGCCCTTGCTGGTGGCGGTCACGTCGACCTTGTCACCGGCGGCGAAGATCTCGGGCGAGATCTCCTGGCCCACGGTGTAGTCGGCGACGGCCTCGGTGCGGATCTCCACGACGTGGCGGCGCGGCGTGACGCCGGCCTTCGCGAAGTGGCCGGCCTGCGGCTTGGTGAGCTTGCGGCCGTCGATCTCGCCGAAGCCGAGCTGGACGGCGCTGTAGCCGTCCGTCTCGCGGGTGCGGATCTGGGTGACGATGTTCGTCGAGGCCTCGAGGACGGTCACCGGGACGACCCGGTTGTTCTCGTCCCAGACCTGGGTCATGCCGAGCTTGCGACCGAGGAGGCCGCGCGCGGTGAGAGTGCTGCTCATGGTGTGCGTTCCTCCCTCAGAGCTTGATCTCGATGTCGACACCGGCCGGCAGGTCGAGTCGCATGAGCGAGTCGACGGTCTTCGGCGTGGGGTCGATGATGTCGATGAGCCGCTTGTGGGTGCGCATCTCGAAGTGCTCGCGGCTGTCCTTGTACTTGTGCGGCGAACGGATGACTACATACACGTTCTTCTCCGTCGGCAGCGGCACGGGGCCGGCGACCCTGGCACCGGTGCGGGTCACCGTGTCGACGATCTTCTTCGCCGACGAATCGATGACCTCGTGGTCGTAGGCCTTGAGCCGGATACGGATCTTCTGTCCCGCCATGCTCTCGCTCGTCCTTTACGTTCGTCTTCGTTCGCTGGGCCCCGGGTTCGGGGACAGCATGCCCCCTTGTTCCGTATCCCGAGGTCGGGCGTGTCGCAGTGCTGGACGCACGCAAGTTCGCACACTTCTCGAGTTAGGTGGTTGGACCGGCTCCGCCTCACGATTGCGGGTGCGACTGGCCGGACAACATGGTCTCGGGTCCGGCCCCTGCGTTGAGCCAGGCGTGAGATTCCTGACCGCATGAGCCACCGCGAACATGCCGGGGCAACCTGACCATTCTGACAGACGCCGGGGCTCCAACACAAATCGGGTCCGAACCGTTCTCGTGTGCCGTCCGACACCCCGCCCCCGTCGGCGCTCAGCCGCTCGCGTGGCAGCGGGTCTCGACGTGCCCCGCGGGCTCGATCTGGAAGGTCGAGTGGGCGACGTCGAAGTGATGGCTCAGGCACGAGCACAGGTGGTCGAGCACGTGGTGCGCGTCGGCCATGTCCGTGACGGACTCGTCCACCACGACATGGGCGCTCATGACCGGCATGCCGCTCGTGATGGTCCACACATGCAGGTCGTGGACGTCGACGACGCCCTGCACCCCGAGGATGTGGCCGCGCACCTCGGCCAGGTCGACGTCGCGGGGGCTCGACTCCAGCAGCACCTCCGCGACGTCCCGCAGCAGCGACACCGCGCGCGGCACGACGAGCGCCGCGATCAGCAGGGAGGCGACCGGGTCGGCCGCGTGCCAGCCGGTCAGCAGGATCACGACGGCGGACGCGATGACGGCGACCGAGCCGAGCGCGTCCCCCAGCACCTCGAGGTAGGCACCGCGGACGTTGAGGCTCTCCTGCGCCCCCGACCGGAGCACGACCAGGCCGACCACGTTGACGACGAGCCCCACCACGCCGGCCGCAAGGACCCACCCGCCCTCGATCGCCGGCGGGTCGTCGAGCCGGCGGAGCGCACCGACGACGATCGCCACGCAGATGCCCAGCAGCACGAGGCCGTTGATGCCGGCGGCGAGCACCTCGGTGCGGTGGACGCCGTAGGTCTGCCGCGGTCCCCCGGGCCGCTGAGCGACCGAGATCGCGGCCAGCGCCAGCACCAGGCCGAACGAGTCGCTCAGCATGTGGCCCGCGTCGGCGAGCAGCGCGAGCGAACCGGTCAGCAGCCCCACGACCACCTGGACCACCAGGACACCGAG
Organism: Aeromicrobium jepli; assembly: GCF_047246605.1. Classification (NCBI taxonomy): domain Bacteria; kingdom Bacillati; phylum Actinomycetota; class Actinomycetes; order Propionibacteriales; family Nocardioidaceae; genus Aeromicrobium; species Aeromicrobium jepli. The sequence goes on along the minus strand of NZ_JBFOKO010000001.1, from coordinate 448,379 downwards.
GGTGAGGCCGAGCACCGCGAGCAGCTTGCCGCGGTGTCGGACCCCGGCGCCGTGTGCGTGGTCGTGCCCCATGCCCGCAGGCTACCGGGGAACGAAAGAACCCCCGGGACCGAAGTCCCGGGGGTTCCTCACGCAGTGCGTGTCAGATCAGCAAGCTCACTTGTTGATCTTGGTGACACGGCCGGCGCCGACGGTGCGGCCGCCCTCGCGGATGGCGAAGCGCAGGCCCTCCTCCATGGCGATCGGCTGGATCAGCACGACCGACATCTCGGTGTTGTCGCCGGGCATGACCATCTCGGTGCCCTCGGGCAGCGTGACGACGCCGGTGACGTCCGTGGTGCGGAAGTAGAACTGCGGACGGTAGTTGTTGAAGAACGGCGTGTGACGGCCACCCTCCTCCTTGGACAGGATGTAGACCTGGCCCTCGAACTCCGTGTGCGGGGTGGTCGAGCCGGGCGCGATCACGACCATGCCGCGCTCGACGTCCTCGCGCTTCGTGCCACGCAGCAGCAGGCCGACGTTCTCGCCCGCCTGGCCCTCGTCGAGGAGCTTGCGGAACATCTCGATGCCCGTGACGGTCGTCGTCTGCTTGGTCTCACGGATGCCGACGATGTCGACCGTGTCGTTGACCTTGACGACGCCGCGCTCGATGCGGCCGGTGATGACGGTGCCACGACCGGTGATCGTGAAGACGTCCTCGACCGGCATGAGGAACGGCTTGTCCGTCTCACGCGGGGGCAGCGGGATGTACTCGTCGACCGCGTTCATGAGCTCGAGGATCGACTCGCCCCACTTGGCGTCGCCGGTCAGGGCCGGGTGGGCCGCGACCTTGACGACGGGGACGTTGTCGCCGTCGAAGTCCTGCTCGTTGAGCAGCTCACGGACCTCGAGCTCGACGAGCTCCAGGATCTCCTCGTCGTCGACCATGTCGCACTTGTTGAGCGCCACGACCATGGCCGGCACGCCGACCTGGCGGGCGAGCAGCACGTGCTCACGCGTCTGCGGCATCGGGCCGTCGGTGGCGGCGACCACGAGGATCGCGCCGTCCATCTGAGCCGCGCCGGTGATCATGTTCTTGACGTAGTCGGCGTGGCCGGGGCAGTCGACGTGCGCGTAGTGGCGGTTCTCGGTCTGGTACTCGACGTGCGAGATCGAGATCGTGATGCCGCGCTGGCGCTCCTCGGGAGCCTTGTCGATCTGATCGAACGCGTAGTCCTCGTTCAGATCCGGGTACTTGTCGTGCAGCACCTTGGTGATCGCCGCGGTCAGCGTCGTCTTGCCATGGTCGATGTGACCGATGGTGCCGATGTTCATGTGCGGCTTGGTCCGCTCGAACTTCGCCTTAGCCACTTGGGCCCTCCTGGTTTGGTTTCTCTAGCTTGTGTTGACTGAAACGCCGTGTGGAACGCGTAGGAGCGAACCTCAGGCCACCCTATGCGATGGGGCCGAAGCTCACTCGCCCCGGGCCTTCTTGACGATCTCTTCGGCCACGGCCTTGGGGACCTCGGCGTAGGAGTCGAACTGCATCGAGTACGACGCGCGTCCCGAGGTCTTGGACCGCAGGTCGCCCACGTACCCGAACATCTCGGACAGCGGCACGAGCGCCTTGATCATCTTGGCGCCGCCGTAGCCCTCCTCCATGGACTGGACCTGTCCACGTCGGGAGTTGAGGTCGCCGATCACGTCGCCCATGTAGTCCTCGGGCGTCGTGACCTCGACGGCGAACATCGGCTCGAGCAGGACCGGGTCGGCCTTGCGCGCAGCCTCCTTGAACGCCATCGAGCCGGCGAGCTTGAACGCGAGCTCGGAGGAGTCGACGTCGTGGTAGGCGCCGTCCTCGAGCGTGACCTTGACGTCGACCATCGGGTACCCGGCGATGACACCGAACTGCATGGCGTCCTGGGCACCGGCGTCGACCGAGGGGATGTACTCGCGCGGCACGCGGCCGCCCGTGACCTCGTTGACGAACTCGTAGCCGCCCTCGCCACCGGCAGCCGGGCTGTTGGGCTCGATGCCGATGACGACCTTGGCGAACTGGCCCGAGCCACCGGTCTGCTTCTTGTGCGTGTAGGAGACGCCCTCGACCTTGCGGCGGATCGTCTCGCGGTACGCGACCTGCGGCTTGCCGACGTTGGCCTCGACGCGGAACTCGCGCTTCATGCGGTCGACCAGGATGTCGAGGTGGAGCTCGCCCATGCCGGCGATGATCGTCTGACCGGTCTCCTCGTCGGTGTGGACCTGGAACGTCGGGTCCTCCTCGGCGAGACGCTGGATCGCGACGCCGAGCTTCTCCTGGTCGCCCTTGGTCTTGGGCTCGATCGCGACCTCGATCACCGGGTCCGGGAACGTCATCGACTCGAGCACGATGGGCGCCGAGGCGTCCGCGAGCGTCTCGCCGGTGGTGGTGTCCTTCAGGCCCATGACGGCGACGATCTGGCCGGCGCCGACCGAGGCGATCTCCTCACGCTTGTTCGCGTGCATCTGGTAGATCTTGCCGATCCGCTCCTTGCGGCCCTTCGTGACGTTGAGCACCTGCGTGCCCGCCTCGAGGCGACCGGAGTAGACGCGGACGAACGTCAGCTTGCCCAGGTGCGGGTCAGCGGCGATCTTGAACGCCAGGCCGGCGAACGGCGCGTCCTCGGAAGGCTCGCGCGTGTCCTCGATGGACTCGTCCTTGGCGTCGTGACCCTTGACCGCGCCCACGTCGACGGGGCTGGGCAGGTAGTCGACGACGGCGTCGAGCAGGGGCTGGACGCCCTTGTTCTTGAACGCCGTGCCGCACAGGACCGGGTTGAGCTTGGCGGCCAGGGTGGCGCGACGGATCGCGGCCTTGAGGTCCTCGACCGAGATCTCCTCACCCTCGAGGTACGCCATGGCGATCTCGTCGTCGACGTCGGCCAGCGTCTCGAGCAGGTTCTCGCGACCCTCGGCGGCGGCGTCGGCCATGTCGGCCGGGATCTCCTCGACCGTGTAGTCCTCGCCCACGGCCGTCTCCCCGCGCCACGTGAGCGCGCGCATCTCGACCAGGTCGACGACGCCCAGGAAGTCGGACTCGGCGCCGATCGGCAGCTGCATCACGAGGGCCGTCGCGCCGAGGCGCTCGCGGATCGTCTTGACGCAGAAGTCGAAGGACGCGCCGGTGCGGTCGAGCTTGTTGACGAAGCACATGCGCGGGACGCCGTACTTGTCGGCCTGACGCCACACGGTCTCGGACTGCGGCTCGACGCCGGCGACGCCGTCGAACACGGCGACCGCGCCGTCGAGGACGCGCAGCGAGCGCTCGACCTCGACGGTGAAGTCGACGTGACCGGGCGTGTCGATGATGTTGATCTGGTGCTTCTTCCACCAGCAGGTCGTCGCGGCGGACGTGATGGTGATGCCGCGCTCCTGCTCCTGCTCCATCCAGTCCATGGTGGCGCCGCCCTCGTGGACCTCACCGATCTTGTACGTGATGCCGGTGTAGAACAGGATGCGCTCGGTGGTGGTGGTCTTGCCGGCATCGATGTGCGCCATGATGCCGATGTTGCGGACCTTCGTCAGGTCGGTGGTGATGTCGGTTGCCACGTGAGGATCAGCCTTCGCAGAGATGTGGAACGGTGAGGGAGCGCGGGGCGTGGAGCCCCGCGCCCACGATCACCAGCGGTAGTGGGCGAACGCCTTGTTGGCTTCGGCCATCTTGTGGGTGTCCTCGCGCTTCTTCACGCTGGCACCGAGGCCGTTGCTGGCGTCGAGCAGCTCGTTCTGGAGACGCTCGGCCATGGTCTTCTCGCGACGCTCGGAGCTGTACTTGACGAGCCAGCGCAGCGCGAGGGTGGTCTGACGGCCGGGACGGACGTCGATCGGGACCTGGTAGGTCGCACCGCCGACGCGGCGGCTCTTGACCTCGAGGCTGGGCTTGACGTTGTCCAGCGCGCGCTTGAGCGTGATGACCGGATCGGTGCCGGTCTTCTCGCGCGTGCCCTCGAGGGCGGCGTAGACGATGCGCTGAGCGACCTGCTTCTTGCCGTCGAACAGCACCTTGTTGATCAGCTGGGTGACCAGCTGGCTGCCGTAGACCGGATCGGTCTCGATGGCACGCTTCGGAGCGGGACCCTTGCGAGGCATCAGCTCTTCTCCTTCTTCGCGCCGTAACGGCTGCGAGCCTGCTTGCGGCCCTTGACGCCCTGGGTGTCGAGGGAGCCGCGGATGATCTTGTAGCGAACGCCCGGGAGGTCCTTCACACGACCGCCGCGCACGAGCACGATCGAGTGCTCCTGCAGGTTGTGGCCCTCACCGGGGATGTACGCGGTGACCTCGGTGCCGCTGGACAGGCGCACACGGGCGACCTTCCGCAGCGCGGAGTTCGGCTTCTTCGGGGTCGTGGTGTACACGCGGGTGCACACGCCACGGCGCTGGGGCGAGCCCTTGAGGGCCGGCGTGTTGGTCTTGACGACCTTGCTCTGGCGGCCCTTGCGGACGAGCTGGTTGATGGTGGGCACTATGCCTCTTCCTGGGAGGGTCTCCCGTTGCAATCGCGGGCGCGCATGCCGCCTCGCGGGTCTTCCTCGATCTCCACCACGCCGGCATCCGGCCACCGTGGTCACGGATCATCGGGCCAGGGGCCCTTGTCCGTTCGAACGTCGCGCCGACTCACATCGGGCACGGCTCCCCATGTTACCCGAGCGCACCACGTCGGGACAAATCGCCTCCGCCGGGCGGCGACGCCCCCTCCTCAGGGGACGCGCGGGCCGGCGAAGAAGGCCTCCGCGGCGCCGGCCGGGGCGACGGCCGCGGCCGGGACACGGCCCCACAGCGCGAGGTAGAGGTCGGTCGCCGTGCCGACGGCCTCGCCCTCGACGTCGACCTCGCGCTGCACGAGGCGCGGGGGTCCGGCCGGGTCGTCCTCGTCCGGGGCGACGATCCAGGAGCGCTCGACATCGGTGGCCACGAGACGGATCGGCGCGTGCACGTGGGGACGGCGCCCACGCTGGGTCATGCGACGGCCGAACACGCGGATCGCCTCGGAGATCCCGTCCGTGGCGACCTGCGGGTCGACGTCCCAGACGATCTCGGGCAGGTCGAGCGCCTGGGCCAGGTCGACGCGGTGCACGCACGTCTCGTGCAGCTGGCGGCGCGGCCAGAACGCGGCGACCTCGTCGATGCCGGCGAAGTTCGGCGTCGGCTCGTCGGGGTCGACGGCCTGCAGCGCCGCGATGAGCGCGGTCGCGGTGCCCGCGTACCACTCGTCGAGCGGCTCGGTCGCCCGCGCGGCCGGCTCCTCGGGGATCCGCTGCCCGGACAGGACGATCGCCGCCGCCCAGCGGTGGACCGACCCCAGGTGCCTCACCAGCTCGGCGGTGGTCCAGTCCGGGCACGCCGGCACGGGCTCGTCGCCCTCGAGGCGGCCGACGAGGGACGCCACCCCGGCCATCTCGCGGCCGAGCAGGATCAGCGGGTCTTCCATGGCGTCATCCTGCCGTGCTCAGTCCTCGCCGAGCAGCAGCTGCGCGAGGTGGACGGCGCGCACCCCGGCGAGGTCGTCCAGCTGCGTGCGGCAGCTGAAGCCGTCGGCCACCACGATCGCGTCCGGCCCCGCGTCGCGGACGGCCGGCATGAGCTGCAGCTCCGAGACCGCCACGGAGACCTCGTAGTGCCCCTTCTCGACGCCGAAGTTGCCCGCCAGGCCGCAGCAGCCGCCGACCCGCTGCACCGTGGCGCCCGTGCGCGACAGCAGCTGCAGGTCCGCCTCGAAGCCCATGACCGAGGACTGGTGGCAGTGCGGCTGCACGACGAGCGTCCGGCCGCTGAGGTCCGGGACCTCGAGCTCCTCGCGGTCGCGCAGCAGCTCGGCCAGGGTGAACACGCCCCGCGCGACCTCGGCGGCGCGCGGGTCGTCGACGAGCTCGACGGCGTCGGTGCGCAGGACGGCCAGGCACGAGGGCTCGAGCCCGACGACGGGGATGCCCTGCTCCACGAACGGGTGCAGCTGCTCGACCGCGGCGCCCGCGAGCCTCGCGGCGTGGTCGAGCTGGCCCGTGCTGATCCATGTCAGGCCGCAGCACTGCTGGCGCTCGAGTAACCGCACCTCGTAGCCCGCGCGCTCCAGGAGTCGCACGGCCGCGCGGCCGGCGTCGGTGGAGAAGTACTCGGTGAACGAGTCGGCCCACACGAGCACGGGGTCGCCGCCCGTGACGGGCTCGCGGCGGGCCATCTCCTTGGAGAACGTGCGCGGCGCGAACGCCGGGATGCTGCGCCGCTGGTCGATGCCGGCGACCCAGCGCGCGACGTGTGCGATGCCCGGCACGCGCATCGCGACGTTCGTGAGGCGGGCCAGCGGAGCGCCCAGCCGCGCCCACATCGGCAGGCGGCCCAGGATGTAGTGGCTGCGCGGGCGGCGCCGTCCCTTGTACGTCTGGTGCAGGACCTCGGACTTGTAGCTGGCCATGTCGACGCCCGTGGGGCAGTCGCCCAGGCACCCCTTGCACGACAGGCACAGGTCCAGTGCCTCGTGCACCTCGGGGCTCGACCAGCCGCCGTTCACCGAGCGGCCGTCGACCATCTCCTGCAGCACGCGCGAGCGGCCGCGCGTCGAGTCCTTCTCGTTGCGCGTCGCCTGGAAGGACGGGCACATGACGCCCGCGGCGGGGGCCGCGAGGCACTTGCCGACGCCGGTGCACCGGTGGACCGCGGCGCCGAAGTCGCCGTCGTCGTGCAGCAGCCTGAGGCCCTTGCGGGTCGCCGGGAGGCCGGCGGGCCAGCCCGCGCCGAGGGTCCGCAGGTCCGCGTCGAGCGGACGCGGGCGCACCAGGACGCCGGGGTTGAGCAGGTCGTCGGGGTCGAAGACGTGCTTGACCTGCTCGAACAGGGCGATCGCCTCGGGCGAGTACATGATCGGCAGCAGCTCCGAGCGCGCGCGGCCGTCGCCGTGCTCGCCGGAGAACGAGCCGCCGTGCGACGCCGCCAGGTGGGCGGCGTCGGTCAGGAACGACCGGAACCCGTCCCGGCCGCCGGGTGCGTCGATCGGGAAGTCGATGCGCACGTGGACGCAGCCGTCGCCGAAGTGGCCGAAGGGCGTGCCGTGCAGGTCGTGCTCCTCCAGCAGCGCCTCGAAGCCGCGCAGGTACTCCCCCAGCCGCTCGGGCGGGACGGCGGCGTCCTCCCAGCCGGCCAGCGCGGGGCGGTCCCAGACGCGCGAGGCCAGGCCCGCGCCCTCCTCGCGGATCCGCCACAGCACCGACTGCTCGATCGGCGAGGTCACGTGGCGGTGGCCCAGCGCGCCGGCCGCGCGGACGACCTCGTCGGCCTGGGCGCGCAGCTCGGCCGGGTCGTCGCCGGCGAGCTCGACGTAGAGGAAGCCGTCGCCCTCGGGCATCGCGGGGACCGAGGACGGGCCGTTGGCCGCCCGGTAGACCTCGACGATGCGGCCGCCGAGGCCCTCGCACGCGATCGGGCCGAACGGCAGGATCGCCGGGACGTGGTCGGCGGCCTCGGCCATCGACGGGAACGACAGCAGCAGCAGGTGCCGGACGGGCGCGTCGCGCACGAGGTCGACGGTGGCGCCGAGCATGACGGCCAGCGTTCCCTCGGTGCCCGCCATGAACGAGGCGACGTCGAACCCCCGCTCGGGCAGCAGGTGCTCGAGGCTGTAGCCCGAGACCTGCCGGCCGAAGCGGCCGAACTCGGTGCGCACCGTGGCCAGGTGGTCGCCCACGAGCCCGCGCAGCCGCTCGAGCCGCTCGGACGCGACGGCCACGTCGCGGCCGACCTGGATCCGCTCCCCCGTCATCGTCAGCAGGTCGAGCGCCGCGACGTTGTCGGCGCTGCGGCCGTAGCCGAGGGCGCGGTTCCCGCACGCGTTGTTGCCGATCATGCCGCCGACCGTGCAGCGCGTGTGCGTCGACGGGTCGGGGCCGTAGCGCAGCCCCAGGGGCGCGGCGGCGCGCTGCAGTGCGGCGTGCACGACGCCGGGCTGGACCTCGGCCGTGGCGGTGGCCTCGTCGACGGCGAGGATCCGGTTCATGTGCCGGGAGAAGTCCAGGACCACGCCGGTGCCGACGGCGTTGCCGGCGATCGAGGTGCCGGCGCCGCGAGAGGTCAGGGGCGTGCCGGTCTCGCGACAGGCCTCGACGACGGCGTGGACCTCGTCGTGGTCGCGCGGCCGCACCACGACGGTGGGCTCCACGCGGTAGAGGGACGCGTCCGAGCTGTAGAGCGCGCGGGCCAGGGAAGAGTCGTCGACGTCGGTGACGCCGGCACGGCGCAGCGCGGCGACGACATCGCCGGTCGCGCCGGCGGGCGGGTCGATCACGGGAGTGGTCACGGGGCTCCTCCATCCGGGACGGTCAGTAGCATGCTACTCCGTCGAGAGGCGCAGGGCCGCACGGACGTCGCGCGCCCAGTCCGGGTCGACGTCCTCCCCCGTGGCCGCCACCTGCCCCATGAGCAGGGTGGCCGTGCGCTCGAGGTGGTCGGCCATGCGCGCGGCGGCCTCGGCGGGCGACCGGCGCGCGATCGCGTCCGCGACGGCGGCGTGCTCGCCGGCGACCTCGGACAGCGGGCGCGACCGGCCGAACGTGGACACGCCCCGCGCCTGGATCGAGTCCCGGAGGCGCGCCACCTCGTCACGCAGGCGCTGGTTGCCCGAGGTCTCGGCGACGAGGGCGTGGAAGTCACGGTCCACCGCGGTGAATCCCGCCTCGTCACCCTCGGCGCCGTGCTCGCGCGTCGCGGCGACGTTCGCGGCGATCGCCGTGCGGACGGCCTCGTCCGCCCGGGTGGCGGCCGCGGCGGCGGTGGGGACCTCGAGGAGCAGCCTGAGCTCGAAGACCTCGCGCACGTCGGCGACCGTGACGCCGCGGACCCGGACACCGCGATTGCGCTCGATCTCGACTAGGCCCAGGTCGGCCAGGCGCAGCACCGCCTCGCGGACGGGCGTGCGCGAGACCTCGAGCTGGTCGGCGAGCCGGTAGATGGAGTGCTGCGAGCCGGCGGGAAGCTCACCACCGACGATGCGCTCGCGCAGCAGGGCGAACACCCGGTCGGTCGCGGTGGTGCGTGCCGTCACGGCCGGACCGTCACCACAGCTCGACGGAGTCGGCCAGGATCGCCACGACGTCGTCCTCGGTCACCTCGCGCGGGGCGGTCGCGAGCAGGCGCTGCTGCTTGAGCGTGCCCTCGGCGAGCGACGCCAGGTCGTGCTGCCCGAAGCCGAGCTCGGCCAGGCCCGACGGGACGCCGACGTCGCGCATGACCGAGGTCAGCACGGTGGGCAGCAGCTCGGCCGGGTCGTCCGTCATCTCGGCGGTCGGGTCGAGCAGCTGCGCCGCGCGCACGTGACGCTCGGGGGCGGCCTCGAAGGTGAACCGGAACGCCGCCGGCGCGGTCTGGGACACCGCCATCCCGTGCGGCACCAGCCCGTGCCCGGTCGTGCCGTCCGGCTCGGGGTAGCCGGCCGGGTGGAAGTCGCCCACCTGGCCGGCGATCGGGTACGCGTTCGCGTGCGGGATGTGGACGCCGGCGTTGCCGAAGCCCAGGCCCGCGAACGTCGCGGCCATCGCCATCTGCTCGCGCGCACCCACGTCGTCGCCGCGCCGCACGGCCGTGCGGAAGGCCGTGCTCATGAGGGTCAGTGCCTTCTCGGACCACAGGTCGGCGATGGGGTTGGCGCCGCAGTACGGGACGCGCTCGGACGGCTGCTTCGCCTCGTAGGACGTGTACGGCCGGGCCGTGTAGCTCTCGAGGGCGTGGCACAGGATGTCCAGGCCCGACGCCGCGGTGACGCCCGCCGGCTGCGAGATCGTCAGCTCGGGATCGACGACCGCGTAGGTCGGGCGCAGGGCGGCGTGCGAGATGCCGGTCTTGACGTGCTGGTCCACGACGTCCAGCACGCAGATCGTGGTGCTCTCGCTGCCCGTGCCCGTCGTGGTGGGGACGGCGATGAGCGGCAGCAACGGCTTCGCCGGCGCCTGCCCCCGTCCCACGGGGACGTTGACGTAGTCCATCAGCTCGCCGTCGTTGGTCAGCAGCAGGTTGACCGCCTTGGCCGTGTCGATGCTGCTGCCCCCGCCGATCGCGATCACCACGTCGAACGGCCCGTTCGCGCGGGCGAACTCGATCGCCCGGACGAGGCTGGCGTCGGTCGGCTCGACGCGGGCGCCGTCGAACACGACGGCCTCGACGCCCGAGGCGGTGATCTGGTCGGCGACCTCCTGCGGGGACCCCGTGGCGGCGACGCCCGGGTCCGTCACGACGAGGACGCGACGCGGCGCGAACCGCCCCAGGTCGTGCGCGATCTCGTGGCGCGCCCCGGGCCCGAACTTCAGCCCCGGCGCCCCGTACGTGAAGATGCCCTCGGGGTGGCTGGGAGCGAACATGCTCAGAACGATACGACGCCACCGGCTACCCTTGGGGCCTCACACCGGACCGAGGGGATCGATGCGCCGTTTGACCGCCGCCGTGGCCGCGACACTGCTCATGACGTTGACCGGCTGCACCACCGCCGGCCCGACCCAGAGCGCCGACCGCACCGCCACGCCGCCCGAGATCGACGTGCACGAGAGCGGTCCCGCGAGCCCCATCGCCTACGGCCTGATCGTCCCCGACGGCGCCTCGCAGCTGGGCCCGCTCGTGCGGTTCCGCAGCGAGCGGCTCATCGACGCGTACAAGCCCGAGCTCGAGGCCGTCCAGGCCGAGAAGGCGCTCGAGGAGGCGGAGGAGCAGGGCACCGAGCCCACGCCGACGCCCACGACCGAGCCGACCGTCAGCACCCGCCCCGAGGGCGACAGCTTCGAGGACCTCGAGGAGCCGCCGCGGCCCGACACGTTCATCTCGCTCATGCGGATCGACGGCGACCCCACGCTGGTCGTGCGCCGCCTGCTCGCCGAGCTCGACGTGCTGTTCCCCGACGCCGACGTCGTCACCGATGACCTGTCGGCCTACTGCCGCGCCCGCGATCGCCGCGTCACCGGCTGCTCCCTCGACATCACCGGCACCACGCCGGGCGGCCGCGAGCTGCGCGTCCAGCTGGACCTCGACCCCGGCCGCGTCCCCACGCGCACGGGGAACCTGGCGTCGCTCACGCAGCCCGTCATGACCCTGCGCGTCGCCTACGTCGGCGACCCGCGCGAGGGCCAGGAGGACCGCACTCCCGAGGACCTCCCCGATCCCGAGGACGTCGAGTCCACGACCGAGAAGACCGGCTGGATCTGGCCCAAGATGGACGAGGACGCCGCCCCCGGCTCCCCCGCCATCGACGGCTACACCGCGCCCTCGAGCGCGACCGTCCTGCTGTCGGCGCGCCGGCCCGAGTTCGCCACCATGACCACGCTGCGCGCCTCGATCGCCACCGAGATCAGCGAGGCCTTCACCGGCACCCGTGTGGCGGAGGGCTCCCTCAAGCGGGACGTCATCGCCGACCTCAACGAGGTCATCGTGACGACGTGGGGCCCCGGCGCGGACGGCACGACGGTGCGCACGGTCCACACGCTCTCGGCCCGCGGGAACTACCTGTCGCTGTTCATCACGCCGACCTCGGCGACCACCACGACGCCCACCCCGCCGCCCGGGGGCTGAAACCTCCGCGGGCCGTTACAGTCGAGGCGATGAGTCGTCTCGATCCCCTGCCCGTCAGCACGGCGGCCCCCGCGGAGCGCGTCGCCTACCTCGACAACGCCCGCTACTGGGTCATGCTGCTCGTGGTCATCGGCCACTCCCTGACCGAGCTGGTCGTCATGGACTCCGCCCGCGGCGTGTACACGTGGATCTACGCGTTCCACATGCCGTTCTTCGTGCTGATCTCCGGCTACACGGCCCGGCACTACGTCGGCGACTTCCGCCAGATCCGGCGCATCGTGTCGACGCTCATCGTGCCGTACCTGCTGGTCGAGACCGGCCTGCAGCTCATCACGCGGCACTACGACGGCGAGCCCGAGCACCTCATGATCCTGTCCCCGCAGTGGCTCGGCTGGTTCCTGGCGGCGCTGTTCATCTGGCGCATCACCACGCCGATCTGGCGCGCGCTGAAGTACCCGATCACCACCGCCATCGCCATCTCCCTGCTGGCCGGCCTGATCGAGATCCCCAACGTTCTCGCGCTGCCGAAGGTGCTGGGGCTGCTGCCGTTCTACGTCATCGGCCTGCACTTCGACCGCAGCATGTTCCTGCGCCTGGGCGACGTCCGGCTGCGCATCGCCTCGGTCGCGCTGCTCGTGGGCACGTTCGTGCTGTGCCAGCTGTACGCGCGGGACTGGACCGACCGGTGGCCCACGACGTGGCTGCTGTGGAAGGCCCGCTACGACGAGCTCGGCGCCGGGCCGGTCGAGGGCATCGTCGTGCGTGCCGTGCTGCTGGCGATCGCGTTCGTGCTCACGCTCGCCGCACTGTCGCTCGTGCCACGGGCGCGCTCGTGGACGACCGCACTGGGCGGGCGCACCTTCTACTGCTACCTGCTGCACGGCTTCGTCATCCTGTGGCTGGACCGGCACTTCCGGCTGTGGGACCGCATCGAGCCGTATGGCGCCACCGCCGTGCTGGGCTGCTGCATCGTGGCCGTCATCGTGGCGAACGTGCTGATGACCAAGCCCGTGGCCACGGTGTTCCGCCCGCTGTTCGAGCCGAGGCTGACCTGGATGTTCCGCGACCCGCGCGAGGACACCTACCACTCGCAGGAGCCGCACCCCGACGTGTGGGACCGCGGCCCCGAGCCGGTCAGCCGCCGCGTCGAGCGGCCCATGGGCCACCACCTGCGCTGACCACCCCGTGATCGAAGTGCCGGCGAGCCACCCGGTGATCGAGTGCCCGCGAGGAACGAGCGGGTGTATCGAGATCACGTTGCTGTCTCGGTGATCTCGATACACCGTCTCGCTGCGCTCGCCGGCACTCGATCGCCGGGCATGACGAAGGGGCCCTGCCGGATCGGCAGGGCCCCTTCGCGGTGACTCAGTTGTCGAAGCTGAAGTCGTAGTCGTCCAACGCCACCGGCGCGGCGTCCGAGGCTCCGAACTGGTAGTCGAAGCTGTCGTAGCCGCTGACCGCGTAGGCGTTCTGACGCGCCTCCTCGGTCGGCTCGACCCGGATGTTGCGGTACCGCTCCAGGCCGGTGCCGGCCGGGATCAGCTTGCCGATGATGATGTTCTCCTTCAGACCGCGCAGCGAGTCCGACTTGCCCTGGATCGCGGCCTCGGTGAGGACGCGGGTCGTCTCCTGGAAGGAGGCGGCCGACAGCCAGGACTCGACGGCCAGCGAGGCCTTCGTGATGCCCATGAGCACCGGACGGCCCGAGGCGGGCGTGCCGCCCTCGGCCACGACGCGGCGGTTCTCCTCCTCGAAGACCGCGCGATCCGCGAGGTCACCGGGGATGAGGTTCGAGTCGCCCTGCTCGATGACCGTCACGCGACGGAGCATCTGGCGCACGATGATCTCGATGTGCTTGTCGTGGATCGCCACGCCCTGGCTGCGGTAGACCTCCTGGACCTCGTCCACGAGGTGCTCCTGCGCCTTGCGGACACCCAGGATGCGCAGGACCTCCTGCGGATCGGGCGTACCGTGCGTGAGCTGCTGGCCGACCTCGACGCGGTCGCCGTCCTTGATGAGCAGACGGGCACGCTTCGTGACCGGGTACTCCATCGGCTCGGCGCCGTCGTCGGGGGTGACGACGAGCTTGCGGCCCTTGTCCGAGTCGTCGATCGTGATGCGACCGGCGGCCTCGGTGATGGGCGCCTTGCCCTTGGGCTGACGGGCCTCGAAGAGCTCGACGACGCGCGGCAGACCGTGCGTGATGTCGTCACCGGCCACACCACCGGTGTGGAAGGTACGCATCGTCAGCTGCGTGCCGGGCTCACCGATCGACTGGGCCGCGATGGTGCCGACGGCCTCGCCGATGTCGACGAGCTTGCCGGTCGCCAGCGAGCGGCCGTAGCACTTGGCGCACGTGCCGGTCTGCGCGTCACACGTCAGGACCGTACGGACCTTGATCGTCTCGACGCCGGCGGCGATGAGCTGCGTGATCTCGACGTCGCCGAGGTCCTCGCCCGCACCGACCAGCACCTCGCCCGTCTCGGGGTGGACGATGTCCACCGCCGCGTTGCGGGCGTAGGCCGAGGTCTCGACGTTCTCGGCGGCGACCAGCGTGCCGTCGTCGAGGCGCGTCGCGATGACCTTGGGCAGGCCACGCTCGGTGCCGCAGTCCTCCTCGCGGATGATGACATCCTGGCTGACGTCGACCAGACGACGGGTCAGGTAACCCGAGTCGGCCGTACGCAGAGCCGTGTCCGCCAGGCCCTTGCGAGCGCCGTGCGTCGCGATGAAGTACTCGACGACCGACAGGCCCTCACGGTAGTTCGCCTTGATCGGGCGCGGGATGATCTCGCCCTTCGGGTTGGCGACCAGGCCTCGCATGGCGGCGATCTGACGCAGCTGCATCATGTTGCCGCGGGCGCCGGAGTTGACCATCATCCAGATCGGGTTGTCCCCGCTGGCCTTGAACAGCTCCTCCATCGAGCCGGCGACCTCGGCCGTGGCCTGGGTCCAGATCTCGATGAGCTCCTGGCGACGCTCGTCCTCGGTGATGAGACCGCGGTCGAACTGCTGCTGGACCTTGGCGGCCTGAGCCTCGTACTTCTCGAGGATCTGCTGCTTCTCCTCGGGCGACACGACGTCGTCCATGGAGATGGTCACACCCGAGCGCGTCGCCCAGTGGAAGCCGGTGTCCTTGAGGTTGTCCAGGGCCACCGCCACGTCGACCTTGCTGTAGCGCTCGGCGAGGTCGTTGACGATGACGCCGAGCTCCTTCTTGCCGACCTGGAAGTTGACGAACGGGTAGTCCGCCGGCAGGGCGTCGTTGAAGATCGCGCGGCCGAGCGTGGTCTCGCGGACCTCGTCGCCCAGGCGGATCTTGATCTTGCTCTGCAGCGTGATCTCGCCACGCTCGAACGCCATCGTCGCCTCGGCGGCCGAGCTGAAGGCACGACCCTCGCCCGGGTGGCCGTCGCGCTCGAGCGTCAGGAAGTACAGACCGATGATCATGTCCTGGGTGGGCATGGTGACCGGTCGGCCGTCCGACGGCTTGAGGATGTTGTTCGTCGACAGCATCAGGATGCGGGCCTCGGCCTGCGCCTCCGCGCTCAGCGGCAGGTGCACGGCCATCTGGTCACCGTCGAAGTCGGCGTTGAAGGCCGAGCACACGAGCGGGTGGATCTGGATGGCCTTGCCCTCGATGAGCTGCGGCTCGAACGCCTGGATGCCCAGACGGTGCAGCGTGGGGGCGCGGTTCAGCAGCACGGGGTGCTCGGTGATGACCTCCTCGAGCACGTCCCACACGACCGGGCGGGCACGCTCGACCATGCGCTTGGCGCTCTTGATGTTCTGCGCGTGGTTCAGGTCGACCAGGCGCTTCATCACGAACGGCTTGAACAGCTCCAGCGCCATCTGCTTGGGCAGACCGCACTGGTGCAGCTTGAGCTGCGGGCCGACGACGATGACCGAACGGCCCGAGTAGTCGACGCGCTTGCCGAGCAGGTTCTGGCGGAAGCGACCCTGCTTGCCCTTGAGCATGTCGGAGATCGACTTCAGCGGGCGGTTGCCCGGACCCGTGACGGGACGGCCACGACGGCCGTTGTCGAACAGCGAGTCGACGGCCTCCTGCAGCATCCGCTTCTCGTTGTTGACGATGATCTCGGGCGCGCCGAGGTCGAGCAGTCGCTTGAGGCGGTTGTTGCGGTTGATCACGCGGCGGTACAGGTCGTTGAGGTCGGAGGTCGCGAAGCGGCCACCGTCGAGCTGGACCATCGGGCGCAGCTCCGGCGGGATCACCGGGACCGCGTCCAGCACCATGCCGGCCGGGCTGTTCTCGCTGCCCATGAAGGCCGAGACGACCTTGAGGCGCTTGAGCGAGCGCGTCTTGCGCTGACCCTTGCCCGTCGCGATGATCTCGCGCAGCGACTCGGCCTCGGCCTCGAGGTCGAAGTCCTGCAGGCGCTTCTGGATCGCCGCGGCGCCCATGTAGCCCTCGAAGTACTTGCCGAAGCGGTACTGCATCTCGCGGAACAGCAGCTCGTCGCCCTCGAGGTCCTGGACCTTGAGGTTCTTGAAGCGGTCCCACACGGCCTCGATGCGAGCGATCTCGCGATCGTGACGGTCGCGCAGCTGGCCCATCTCGCGCTCGGCCGCGTCGCGGACCTTGCGCAGCTCGGCCGCCTTGGCGTCCTCGGCCTCGAGCGCCGCGACGTCCTCCTCGAGCTTGAGGGCCCGGGTGTTGATCGCGTCGTTCTTGCGGTTCTCGATCTGCTCGATCTCCTGGCGGATCTTCGCCTCGAGGCTCGGCAGGTCGCGGGTGCGAGCATCCTCGTCGACCGAGGTGATCATGTACGCCGCGAAATAGATGACCTTCTCGAGGTCCTTCGGGGCCAGGTCCAGCAGGTAGCCCAGACGGCTGGGCACGCCCTTGAAGTACCAGATGTGCGTGACCGGGGCGGCGAGCTCGATGTGGCCCATCCGCTCACGGCGGACCTTCGAGCGCGTCACCTCCACGCCGCAGCGCTCGCAGATGATGCCCTTGAAGCGCACGCGCTTGTACTTGCCGCAGTAGCACTCCCAGTCCCGGGTGGGACCGAAGATCTTCTCGCAGAAGAGACCGTCACGCTCGGGCTTGAGCGTGCGGTAGTTGATCGTCTCAGGCTTCTTGACCTCGCCGAACGACCAGTTGCGGATGTCGTCAGCGGTCGCGAGGCCGATCTTGAGCTGATCGAAGAAGTTCACGTCGAGCACGGTGTCTTCTTTCCCTTTCGAAATTCTGTGGAGTCCGGGCTCAGAGCTCGTCGACGGACGACGGCTCGCGGCGGGACAGGTCGATACCGAGCTCCTCGGCGGCGCGGAAGAACTCCTCCTCGGAGTCCTTCATCTCGACGGCGGTGCCGTCGGCCGAGAGCACTTCGACGTTGAGACACAGCGACTGCATCTCCTTGACGAGAACCTTGAACGACTCCGGGATGCCCGGCTCGGGGACGTTCTCGCCCTTGACGATGGCCTCGTACACCTTCACGCGGCCCACGATGTCGTCGGACTTGATCGTCAGCAGCTCCTGCAGCGCGTACGCGGCGCCGTAGGCCTCGAGCGCCCAGACCTCCATCTCACCGAAGCGCTGGCCACCGAACTGGGCCTTACCGCCGAGCGGCTGCTGGGTGATCATCGAGTACGGGCCCGTCGAGCGAGCGTGGATCTTGTCGTCGACCAGGTGGTGCAGCTTCAGCATGTACATGTAGCCGACGCTGATCGGGTCGGGGAACTGCTCGCCGGTGCGGCCGTCGAACAGGTGCGCCTTGCCGTCGGGGCCGACCATGCGGTCGCCGTCGCGGTTGGGGCGCGTCGAGCTCAGCAGACCCGAGATCTCGTCCTCGCGGGCACCGTCGAACACCGGCGTGGCGACGTTGGTGTTCGCGGGAGCCTGGTCGGCACCGATGCGGCGCAGGCGCTCGGCCCACTCCGCCTGGGTGTCGGCCGGGACCTCCCAGCCGGCCTTGGCGATCCACCCGAGGTGGGTCTCCAGGACCTGACCGACGTTCATGCGGCCGGGCACGCCCAGCGGGTTCAGCACGATGTCGACCGGCGTGCCGTCCTCGAGGAACGGCATGTCCTCGATGGGCAGGATCTTGGCGATGACGCCCTTGTTGCCGTGACGGCCGGCCAGCTTGTCGCCGTGGCTGATCTTGCGCTTCTGCGCCACGTAGACGCGGACCAGCTGGTTCACGCCGGGGCTGAGCTCGTCACCCTCGGACGCGTCGAAGACGCGCACGCCGATGACCGTGCCGGACTCGCCGTGCGGGACCTTGAGCGACGTGTCGCGCACCTCGCGCGCCTTCTCGCCGAAGATCGCACGAAGCAGGCGCTCCTCGGGGGTCAGCTCGGTCTCGCCCTTGGGCGTGACCTTGCCGACGAGGATGTCGCCGTTGCCGACCTCGGCGCCGATGCGGATGATGCCGCGCTCGTCGAGGTTGGCGAGGGTCTCCTCGCTGACGTTCGGGACGTCGCGCGTGATCTCCTCCGGGCCCAGCTTCGTGTCGCGGGCGTCGACCTCGTGCTCCTCGATGTGGATCGAGGTCAGCAGGTCGTCCTGGACGACGCGCTGGGACAGGATGATCGCGTCCTCGTAGTTGTGGCCCTGCCACGGCATGAAGGCGACGAGCAGGTTGGTGCCCAGCGCCATCTCGCCGTGCTCGGTGCACGGGCCGTCGGCCAGCGGGGTGCCGACCTCGACGCGCTGGCCCTGACGCACCAGCGGGCGCTGGTTCGTGCAGGTGCCCTGGTTCGAGCGACGGAACTTGGCCAGGCGGTACGTGGTGTACGTGCCCTCGTCCTCCATGATCTCGACCGAGTCGGCCGAGACCTCCTTGACGACGCCGGCCTTCTTGGCGACGGTCACGTCACCGGCGTCGACGGCGGCGCGGTACTCCATGCCGGTGCCGACGAGCGGGGCGTCGTTGCGGATCAGCGGGACGGCCTGACGCTGCATGTTGGCGCCCATGAGCGCGCGGTTGGCGTCGTCATGCTCGAGGAACGGGATGAGCGCCGTCGCGACCGACACCATCTGGCGCGGCGAGACGTCCATGTAGTCGACCTCGGCGGCCGGGCGGAGCTCGGCCTCGCCGCCGCGCTGGCGGACCAGCACGAAGTCCTCGGCGAACGAGCCGTCCTCGTTGAGCATCGAGTTGGCCTGCGCGACGATGAAGCGGTCCTCGTCGGTCGCGGTCAGGTAGTCGATCTGGTCGGTGACCTTGCCGTCGACGACGCGGCGGTACGGCGTCTCGACGAAGCCGAACGCGTTGATGCGACCGAAGGAGGCCAGCGAGCCGATCAGGCCGATGTTCGGGCCCTCGGGGGTCTCGATGGGGCACATGCGGCCGTAGTGCGACGGGTGGACGTCACGGACCTCGTAGCCCGCGCGCTCACGCGACAGACCACCCGGGCCGAGGGCCGACAGACGACGCTTGTGCGTCAGGCCCGCGAGCGGGTTGTTCTGGTCCATGAACTGCGACAGCTGGCTGGTGCCGAAGAACTCCTTCAGCGCCGCCGTGATCGGCCGGATGTTGATCAGGGTCTGCGGCGTGATCGCCTCGACGTCCTGGGTCGTCATCCGCTCGCGCACGACACGCTCCATGCGCGCCAGGCCGGTGCGGAGCTGGTTCTGGATCAGCTCGCCCACGGTGCGCATGCGGCGGTTGCCGAAGTGGTCGATGTCGTCGGCCTCGACCGGCACGGTGCCGGCCGCGGTCTCGAGCTCGGTCGCGCCGTCGTGCAGGGCGACGACGTAGCGGATCGTGCCGACGATGTCGTCGAGCGTCAGCGTCTGCTGGTCGAACGCGGCGTCCGAGCCGATCTTCTTGTTGATCTTGTGGCGACCGACCTTGGCCGTGTCGTACCGCTTCGGGTTGAAGTAGTAGTTCTCGAGCAGGGTCTGCGCGGCCTCGACCGACGGCGGCTCGCCCGGACGCAGCTTGCGGTAGATGTCGATGAGCGAGCGACGCGTCACCTCGGCGTCGACCATCTCCTGCGTCACGCCGGCGTCGCGCGCCTTCTTCTCGAGGTCCTCGCGGACGAGCTCGGAGCGGACGGAGTCCTTCTCCATCGTCAGGCGGACCGACTCGTACTGGCCGAAGGTCTCGAGGATCTTCTCCTCCGAGAAGCCCAGGGCCTTGAGCAGCATCGTGACGGACTGCTTGCGCTTGCGGTCGAGACGGACGCCGACCATGTCGCGCTTGTCGATCTCGAACTCGAGCCAGGCGCCACGCGACGGGATGACGCGCGCGGTGAAGATGTCCTTGTCCGAGGTCTTGTCGGGCGTGCGCTCGAAGTAGACGCCCGGGGAGCGGACCAGCTGGGACACGACGACACGCTCGGTGCCGTTGATGATGAAGGTGCCCTTGTCGGTCATGAGCGGGAACTCGCCCATGAAGACGGTCTGGCTCTTGATCTCGCCGGTCTCGTTGTTCATGAACTCGGCGGTGACGAACAGCGGCGCGGCGTACGTGACGTCGCGGTCCTTGCAGTCCTCGACCGAGTACTTCGCGGGCTCGAAGCGGTGGTCGCGGAACGAGAGGCTCATCGTCTCGGAGAAGTCCTCGATGGGGCTGATCTCCTCGAAGATCTCCTCCAGGCCGGACTTGGTCGAGACATCCGTGCGGCCGGCGGCCAGCTCCGACTCGACGCGCTCACGCCACGCGTCGCTGCCGATCAGCCAGTCGAAGCTGTCGGTCTGCAGGGAGAGGAGCTCGGGAACCTCGAGCGGTTCGGCGATCTTCGCGAACGAGATGCGCGAAGTGTTGTTCGTGGGTGCGGCGGTACGCGAGGCGGCCAAGAGAAGTCCTTCCGAAGGAACTCGCATGCGGTGAACGTGGCGGTTCTGTACTCTTCAGTTGTCGTTGCGCGGCTCACACCGCGCGAAAACGCTGTCCGCACGACGGTGCGTCGTGCGCCGCGCACGCTTCGCAAACCCTGTCAAGTCCTGCAATTGCAGGGGCAGGACGAGTCGAGGGCATGACAAAGTGGGCGCGAACGTCCATGGTAACCCGATCGACACACCGATATCAACCCCGGACCTTGACAACGTCGTCTCGATCAGGAACGATCGGTCGTTTCCCCCTCCCACGACCCGTGAAAAACGCCCGGATCGCAGGGACGACGAAGGCGCCCGCCCCCGAGGGGACGAGCGCCTTCGTACGAGCAGTCAGCCGAAGATCACTTGAGGGTGATCGTGGCGCCGGCGGCCTCGAGGGCCTCCTTGGCCTTGTCGGCGGTCTCCTTGTTGACACCCTCGAGGACGGCCTTGGGGGCGCCCTCGACGAGGTCCTTGGCCTCCTTCAGGCCCAGGCTCGTGAGGCCGCGGACCTCCTTGATGACCTGGATCTTCTTGTCGCCGGCCGACTCGAGGACGACGTCGAACTCGTCCTTCTCCTCAGCGGCGCCACCGGCGTCGCCACCGGCGGCGGGCGCGCCCGCAGCGGCAACGGCCACCGGAGCGGCGGCGGTGACCTCGAAGGTCTCCTCGAACTGCTTCACGAACTCGGAGAGCTCGATCAGCGTCATCTCCTTGAAGGCATCCAACAGCTCGTCGGTGCTCAGCTTCGCCATGATTGGCGTCCTTTCTGCAATGAGACCCCGAGGGGGTCCCGATGGGAATCGGGCGGTTCAGCCCTCGGTGACGTCGGTCTCGACGTTCTCGGTGGCCGAGTCGGCCGCGGGGGCCTCCTCGGCGGGTGCCTGCTCGGCGGTCTCGGCGGCGGGAGCGCCCGCAGCCAGGACCGACGGATCGGCTTCGGCCTTCGCCTGCAGCGCCGCGATGGTGCGGGCCGCCTGCGACAGCGGGGCGTTGAACAGCCCCGCGGCCTTGGCCAGGTTGGCCTTGAGGCCACCCGCGAGCATCGCGAGGAGGACCTCGCGCGACTCGAGGTCGGCCAGCTTGTTGATCTCGTCGGCGGAGAGCGTCTTCCCCTCGAGGAAGCCACCCTTCAGGACGAGAGCGGGGTTAGCCTTCGCGAAGTCGCGCAGACCCTTCGCCGCGTCGACCGGATCGCCCGTGATGAAGGCGATCGCGGTGGGGCCGGTCAGCATCGACTCGTCGAGCTCGATGCCGGCGTCCCGGGCGGCGATCTTGGTCAGCGTGTTCTTGGCGACGGCATAGCTCGCGGCATCGCCAAGCGCGCGCCGCAGATCCTGCAGCTGCTTGACGTTGAGGCCGCGGTACTCGGTGAGCACCGCGCCGTTGGCCTCGCGGAAGCTGTCCGCGAGATCGGCGACGGCTGCTGCCTTGTCCGGGCGTGCCATGGGTCTCCTTCACTGTCATGCGAGGACCACCTGCACGAGAAAGCGTCCCGTGCCACAGGCACAGGACGCTCATGAGAACGCAAGGTCGAAACCCTGATCTGCACCTGCGCGGGCCGCCCTGTCGGGCGCTTCGGGTGACTCGTGGGAGACACCACCGGCGGTCTTCGGCTCGTCCAGTCTAGGCGGACGCCGGCCGTTCCTCCAAATCGGGACCGATCAGCCCCGCAGCGCGCCGCCCGCGCCCAGCTTCGGGCCGAGGCTGTCCAGGTCGGTGATCTCGGACTTCCTGGGCGCCTCGACCTCGACGGGCTCGCCCCAGCGGCTCCAGTCGATCGTGGTGGCGGTGCCCGCGAGGTCCATCGTCATGCGGCGCAGCAGGTCGTCGTCGCGCCCGACGAGCAGGACGTACTCCATCTTCTCGGGCACCTTGGTGCCGAGGCGCTCGGCCTGCGCGGCCTGCTTGCCCAGCGCCTTCGAGGTGTCGAGGACGAGGCGCAGCTTCGTGGTCTCGACGCCGTCGACCGTGCCGCCGTCGCCGAGGTTGTCGAAGTCGACCAACGCGGTGCGGAACGTCTCGAGCTGCTCGGACGGGTCGATCTGGCCCGTGAGCGAGCCGTACTGCTGCGCGAGCGGGTTGTCGGGGTCGGTGAGGTCGACCTTGACGTACTTGCCGCCGCTCATCTCGCCCATCTTGAGGTACATGACCCCGTCGACGAGGCGCACGTCGAGCTGCATCATGCCCAGGTCCATCGAGATGCGGCTGGCGGAGTCCTCGACCTTCTCGCCCAGGCGCACGTCGCCGGTCATCGCGACGTCGGTGCCCGCGGCCGCCGTGGACATCTCCAGGTGGGTGCTGCCCGCCTCCAGCTGGGCGTCGCCGAGGCGCTCGACGAAGTTCTCGCGCGTGAGCGGCGCATCCGCAGCCGGTCGGTCGGCGACGGCCGCCGCCTCGCTCGAATCGGCGCTCGCGCGGTCGGCGGCCGGGCGCTGGTCCGGCCCGGACCCGCCACAGGCGGAGGCCAGCGAGAGCACGGCCGTGGCGAGCAGGACACCCAGGGACTTCCTCATGGCCGAAGCCTACCCAGCGGACCCGACACCGACCGAGCCTCCAACGACGACGACGCCGCTCCCCCAGCGGGGAGCGGCGTCGTGCGTGGTGCTGCGAGAGCGGTGACTCAGGCCTCGTCGTCCGCGGCGAAGTTGCGCGTCCGCGACGGGTCGACCGGGATGCCCGGACCCGTGGTCGTGGAGATCGTCGCCTTCTTGATGTAGCGGCCCTTGGAGCTGGACGGCTTGAGACGCAGGATCTCCTCGATCGCGGTGCCGTAGTTCTCGGCGAGCTGCTCGGCGCTGAACGACGCCTTGCCGATCACGAAGTGCACGTTGGCGTGACGATCCACGCGGAACTCGATCTTGCCGCCCTTGATGTCGCCGACGGCCTTGGCCACGTCGGTGGTGACGGTGCCCGTCTTGGGGTTCGGCATGAGGTTGCGCGGACCCAGGACGCGGCCGAGGCGGCCGACCTTGCCCATCATGTCGGGCGTCGCGACGACGGCGTCGAAGTCGAGCCAGCCCTCGTTGATCTTGTCGACGAGCTCGTCGGCACCGACGAAGTCGGCGCCGGCCTCACGAGCGGCATCGGCGTTGGCGCCGGTGGCGAAGACCAGGACCCGGGCGGTCTTGCCGGTACCGTGCGGCAGGTTGACGGTGCCGCGCACCATCTGGTCGGCCTTACGGGGATCGACGCCGAGACGCACGACGGCGTCGACGGTCGAGTCGTAGTTCTTGGAGCCGGACTCCTTGGCCAGCTTGGTGGCCTGGAGCGGCGTGTACAGCGCGTCGCGGTCGATCTTCTCGGCGACGGCGCGGTACGCCTTGCTGTGCTGTGGCATGACTGGTGTCTCTTTCTGTTGCTACCAGGAGTGGTACGGGCCCAGCTGGCCCTCCCACGGGGAGTGGCGATCGGGCGATCGCCGGGTGACGTGTCAGCCGTCGATGGTGACGCCCATGGAGCGGGCGGTTCCCTCGACGATCTTCATGGCGCCGTCGATGTCGTTGGCGTTGATGTCGGGCATCTTCGTCTGGGCGATCTCGCGGACCTGGTCGCGCGTGAGCTTGCCGACCTTGTCCTTGTGCGGGACCGACGAGCCCTTGGCGAGACCGGCGGCCTTCTTGATCAGCTCGGCCGCGGGCGGCGTCTTCGTGATGAAGGTGAACGAGCGATCCTCGTAGATCGTGATCTCGACGGGGACGACGTTGCCGCGCATGGACTCGGTCTGGGCGTTGTACGCCTTGCAGAAGTCCATGATGTTGACGCCGTGCGGGCCGAGCGCGGTGCCGACGGGCGGCGCCGGGTTGGCCTGGCCGGCCTGCAGCTGCACCTTGACGACAGCTGCGACCTTCTTCTTGGGAGGCATTTCGGGTCCTTCTTGTGGTGGTGTTTCGTGGTGGGCCGGTCCGTCGCTCGTTCAGGCGCGACGGCCGGGCCGAATTGATCGCTGGGCGATCAAACCTTCTGGATGTAGTCGAACGGCAGCTCGACCGACGTCTCGCGACCGAAGATCTCGACGAGGCCCTTGACCTTCTGGCCCTCGAGGTTGATCTCGGTGATGGTCGCGTGGAGCGTGGCGAACGGGCCGTCGATGACCAGCACGGAGTCGCCGGCGGCGAAGTCGCTGAACTCCACCTTGGGCGCCGCGGCGGCCTGGGCCTTCTCGGCGGTCTCGGTGGCCTCGGCGGCGACCTCGGCCTCGACGGCGGGGGCGAGCATCTTCTCGACCTCGCTCAGGCTCAGCGGCACCGGCTGGTGCGCGTTGCCGACGAAGCCCGTCACCGACGGCGTGTGGCGCACGACGCCCCACGAGTCGTCGGTCAGGTCCATGCGCACGAGCACGTAGCCCGGCAGCACGGTGCGCTTGACGAGCTTGCGCTGGCCGTTCTTGATCTCGGCGACCTCCTCGGTCGGCACGACGATCTCGTGGATGTAGTCCTCGGCGTTGAGCGCGACCTTGCGGTTCTCGAGGTTCTGCTGGACGCGCTTCTCCATGCCGGCGTACGTGTGGATCACGTACCAGTCGCCGGGCTGGCTCCACAGGCGGTCGCGGAACTCCTGCAGCGGGTCCGCCGCCTCCTGCTCCGCGTCGTCCGCCTCGTCGGTGGCGGTCTCGTCGGCGGCCGAGGTCTCCTCGGGCGCGTCGGACTCGCCCGCGGCGACGTCGTCGGCGGGGGTCTCGTCGGCCGACACCTCGTCGGTGGACGTCTCGTCCACGGGCGCGTCGGTCTCGTCGAAGGGGGAGGTCACGAAGTTCAGTCCTTGGGTTAGGCGAAGATGCGGAAGGCGGCCTTGCCGAAGGCGTAGTCGAGGCCGGAGACGAACGCCATCATGATCAAGACGAAGACGAGCACGACGAGGAAGTAGTTGACGACCTGCGGACGCGTGGGCCAGACGACCTTGCGCAGCTCGGCGACCACCTGGCGGTAGAACGTGAGCAGGGACGTGCGCTTGGCGCGGGTCCCGGCCAGTTCGTGATTCTCGCTCACGGTGCTCCTTCGTCGTACCTCGTCGGTCCGCGGTGCGGACCGACCTTGCAGGGCACGAGGGACTTGAACCCCCAACCTTCGGTTTTGGAGACCGATGCGCTGCCAGTTGCGCCAGTGCCCTTCGCCCGATTCCGGGCATGACGAATCAGGGTAGTTTCGCCGGTTTCGTCAAGTGTAGGCGACGAGTCGCGGAAAGCGAAACTCGCGTCCCCGCTCACCGCGCCTGCCGCTCCCGCACGGGCATGGCACGATGGCGGCGTGCGGCCGCTGACGACTCTTCCCAAGGCCCATCTGCACCTGCACTTCACCGGCTCGATGCGTCACTCGACCCTCATCGAGCTCGCGGAGCGCGACGGCGTGCGACTGCCCCCGGCGCTCGTGGACGAGTGGCCCCCGCAGCTGTCGGCCGCCGACGAGAAGGGCTGGTTCCGGTTCCAGCGCCTGTACGACGTGGCGCGCTCGGTCCTGCGCACCGAGGACGACGTCCGCCGGCTCGTGCGCGAGGCCGCCGAGGACGATCGCGCCGACGGGGCCGTGTGGACCGAGATCCAGGTGGACCCCTCCGGCTACGCCGCGCGGTTCGGCGGCATCACCGCCTTCACCGACCTCGTGATCGACGCCGTGCGCGACGCCTCGGCCTCGACGGGACTGGGCATGAGCGTCATCGTCGCGGCCAACCGCACGCGGCACCCCCTCGACGCGCGCAGCCTCGCCCGGCTCGCCGCGCAGTACGCGGGGCGCGGCGTCCACGGGTTCGGCCTGTCGAACGACGAGCGGCGCGGCAACACGGCCTCGTTCGGCCCGGCGTTCGCGATCGCCGAGCGAGCGGGCCTCGTGCTGGCCCCGCACGCGGGCGAGCTGCTCGGCCCGGCGCACGTGCTCGAGTGCCTGACCCACCTGTCGCCGCACCGGCTCGGCCACGGCGTGCGCGCCGTCGAGGACCCGCGACTGCTCGACCGGATCGCCGCCGCGGGGATCGCGCTGGAGGTCTGTCCCGCCTCGAACGTCTCGCTGGGCGTCTACACGACGATCGACGAGGTGCCGGTCCGCGAGCTGCTGTCCGCCGGCGTCGACGTGGCCCTGGGCGCCGACGACCCCCTGCTGTTCGGCACGCGCCTCGCGGGCCAGTACGCCCTCCTGCGGGCCGCGCAGGACTTCACCGACGAGGAGCTGGCCGAGCTGGCCCGCCGCTCCCTGCGCGCCTCGCACGCGCCCGACGCGCTGCGCACCGCGGCGTTGCAGGGTGTCGAGGCCTGGCTGGCCGACGATCGTGGAACGATGACGCCATGAGCGAGAACCAGCCGCCGCCCTACCCCGGCGATCCCTCCGGGCAGCAGCCGGGCGAGCAGCCCGGACCGACCGGCTCCACCGGGTCCGGTGAGCCGCAGGACGCACCGCAGCAGCCCTACGGCGCCCAGCCGCCGCCGCAGCAGCCGTGGGGCGCCCAGCCTCCCCCGCAGCAGCCCTACGCCGGACAGCAGCCGTACGGCGCCGCTCCCGGTCAGTGGCAGGTCCTGCCCAAGCACCCGAAGGCCACGCTGGTCCTCGTGCTGGGCATCCTCGGCCTCGTCGTGTGCCAGGTCCTCGGCCCGTTCGCGTGGGTCATGGGCAACCGCGCCGTCGCCGAGATCGACGCCAACCCCGGCGTGTGGGACGGGCGCGGCGAGGCGCAGGCCGGACGCATCCTGGGCATCATCAGCACCGTCATCCTGATCCTGAGCGTGCTGGTGCTCGCGTTCGTCTTCGTCCTGGCGATCGCCGGCATCATGTCGGCGTCGAACGACTTCGACGAGATGTCGAACGAGCTGTCCCTGCTCGGGCTGCTCTGAGCCCTACAGGCCCGCGGCGCCCACGATCACGGGCTCGTTGACCAACCGGACGCCGAACGTCCGCTCGACCTCGTCACGCACCTCGCGGGCGAGGTCGAGCAGCTCCGTGGCCGTCCCGTCGCCGCGGTTGGTGAGCGCCAGGACGTGCTTCGTCGACAGGCCGACCGCGCCGCGGCGATGGCCCTTCTCGAACCCGGCGTGGTCGATGAGCCACGCCGCGCTGGTCTTGACGGTGCCGTCGGCCTGCTCGAAGCGTGGCGCCTCGGCGGGCAGCGCCGCCGCGGCCTCGGCCGTCAGGATCGGGTTGGTGAAGAACGAGCCGGCGCTCCACGTGTCGTGATCGGCGGCGTCGAGCACCATGCCCTTGCCCCGGCGCAGCTCCAGCACGGTGCGGCGGACCTCCTCGAGCGGGGCCCGCTCCCCCACCTCGACACCCAGCCGGCGGGCGAGCTCGGCGTAGCGCACGGGGGCGCTGAGACGGCCGGCGAAGCGCAGCTGGAACGCGACGGTCAGCACGACGAAGCGGTCGGGCTCGTCCTTGAAGCGGCTGTGCCGGTACGAGAAGCCCAGGTCGGTGAACATGATCGTGCGGACGCGCTTCTCGTGGCGGTCCCACGTGCGGACGCTCACGATCGTGTCCGCGACCTCCTGGCCGTACGCACCGACGTTCTGGATCGGGGTGGCGCCCACCGAGCCGGGGATGCCCGAGAGCGCCTCGACGCCCTCCCAGTCGTGCTCGACGACGTAGGCGACGAAGTCGTCCCAGCCCTCGCCCGCGGCGACCGTGACCATCGCGCCGCTGCAGGCGTCCGCCGAGACGTCGATGCCGCGCGTGCGGACCAGGACGACCGTGCCGTCGAAGCCCTCGTCCGAGATCACCAGGTTGCTGCCGCCGCCGACCAGCAGGACGGGCTCGGCGGCCTCGTCCGCGGCGCGCACGGCGTCGATCAGCTCGGCCTCGGTGGTCGCCTCGACGACGGACCGCGCGGGACCGCCCAGGCGCAGCGTCGTGACCTCGGACAGCAGCATGACCGTGACGCTAGCAGGGCGCGCGCAGGCCCCCGCAACGCGAACGACCCCCGTGCCCGAGGGGCACGGGGGTCGTCGAAGACCTGGTCGGCGTCAGCGCGTCTCGCGGTGCGCGCGGTGCGTGTTGCAGCGCGGGCAGTACTTGTTGACCTCGAGGCGGTCGGGGTCGTTGCGCCGGTTCTTCTTGGTGATGTAGTTGCGTTCCTTGCACTCGGTGCAGGCCAAGGTGATCTTGGGACGAACGTCGGAGCTCTTGCTGGCCACAGTGTGCCTCTTCTGGTCGTGCCCATGAGAACTGGGCTTGTTGCTGGTCTTGCTGCCGTGTTGGTAGCGGGGGCGGGACTCGAACCCGCGACACCACGATTATGAGCCGTGTGCTCTAACCACCTGAGCTACCCCGCCACGTAAGTAGCGAGTCTCCTCGCTCCTCAGAGCCCCTTTACGGAATCGAACCGTAGACCTTTTCCTTACCATGGAAACGCTCTGCCGACTGAGCTAAAGGGGCAAGCCGACAAGTAAAGATACCGGGTCAGGTGCCGGGTTCCCAAATCGGGGTGGGTCCCTTGTTCCCGTCCCTTGGAATCGCAGTCAATTATCGGGCCACTCGGGCGAGCCGGGAGGGCCACGCGGGACCGCCGTAGATGAAGCCCGTGTACGCCTGGACGAGGTCGGCGCCGGCCGCGATCCGCTCCCTCACGTCGGCCTCGGTGGTGACCCCGCCGACCCCGACGAGCGCGAGTCCGCCGCCGGCTCGCGCGCGGATCCGGCGCAGCACCTCGAGCGCGCGCCCCGCCAGCACCGGGCCGGACAGGCCGCCCGCGCCGGCCGCCTCGATCGTGGCGCGGTCCGTGCGCAGCACCTCGGGGCGCGCGATCGTCGTGTTGGTGGCGCTGATGCCGTCGAGGCCGAGGGACAGCGCCAGGTCCGTCACGGCGTCGACGTCCTCGTCGGCCAGGTCCGGCGCGATCTTGACCACGAGCGGCACGCGGCGGCCGTGGTTGTCGTCCGCGACGCGCTTGACGGCGCTCAGGATCGGCTCGAGCGAGTCGACCGCCTGCAGGTCCCTCAGTCCCGGCGTGTTGGGGCTGGAGACGTTGACCACGAGATAGTCCGCGAACGGCGCCAGCAGACGGGCGCTCTCGACGTAGTCCTGGGCCGCGTGCTCGACCGGGACGACCTTGGTCTTGCCGATGTTGACGCCGATCACCGCGCGGCGGCCCGCGTCCGTGGCGCGCAGCCGGTGCAGGCGCGAGGCGACCGCGGCGGCGCCGTCGTTGTTGAAGCCCATCCGGTTGACGATCGCGTGGTCGTCGACGAGGCGGAACAGGCGCGGCCGGTCGTTGCCGGGCTGCGGCCGCGCGGTGACCGTGCCGATCTCGACGTGCCCGAAGCCGAGTGCCAGGAGCCCCAGGACCCCGCGCGCGTTCTTGTCGAAGCCGGCGGCCAGGCCGAAGCGGTGCGGGAACTCGACGCCCATGACGGTGACGGGGCTGGGCTCGACGCGGAAGAGCCGCTCGGTGACGGGACGGCCGGCGCGGATGGCCGCGAAGGCGCGTTCGTGGATCCTCTCGGGATCCATGCGGGCGAAGACGGTGTCGAAGAGAGCGTCGTAGGCCACGGCGTCAGCGTAGGCCACGTCCGTGGCCGCGCCGCAGGCGCGCGAGATGTGTAGCGCTGTCCACCCGAATCGGGCTGGTTCATCCCCGAACAGGTGGATGCCGCTACAGACCTCGCTGACCGGAGGTCAGGAGCGGACCCAGGCGGCGACCCACCACAGGACGCCGCAGGGGGCGTCGGCGTAGGGCACCGAGACCGTCCAGCTGCCGTCGAGGCGCTCGCCCGCGGCCTTGAGGGACTCCAGGCCCGAGGTCCAGAGCTCGGCCGCGAGGGTGGTGTCGAGCGCGGCGAGGCGGCGCGGGTCGCCCGAGCGCAGCGCGAGGTCGACGGCGTCGTCGAGGTCGAACGCGCGCTCGTCGAGGTGGCCCGGAGCCTTCTCGGACCGCTTGGCGCTGCCGTTGGCCATGACGAGCAGGACCTCGGCGTCGTCGCGGACGTCACCGTCGAAGTCGGCGGCGTCGAGCAGCGCCCGGGCCACGGGCTCGGCGAACGGGTCGTCGCCGACGACGGCGACCGACGACGCGTCGCGCGTCATCGCGGCCACCACGCTCGTGGCGGAGCGCCGCAGCTCGGCCACGGGGTCTTGAAGGCTCACGTAGTGCGGCAGCAGCGCCGGGACGGGCGGCACCACGACGACGCGGCGGATCATGCCAGGCCCCGGATGGCGCGCGCGGGCGGGCGGCGTCCCGCGATCGTCCAGGCCATGTCGACGACCTGACGCGTCTCGGGGACCTGGTGGACGCGGTAGATGCGGGCACCGGCCGTCGCCGCGACGGCCGTGGCGGCGAGCGTGCCGAGCAGCCGCTCCCCCACCGGCAGGTCGAGCGTCTCGCCTACGAAGTCCTTGTTCGACAGGGACACGAGGACGGGCCAGCCGGTCGCCACCATCTCGCCGAGGCGCCGCGTGACCTCGAGCGAGTGGAACGTGTTCTTGCCGAAGTCGTGCGCCGGGTCGATCACGACGCTCTCGGGCGCCACCCCGAGCGAGACGGCGCGCTCGGCCTGGGCCACCGTCGAGGCGATCGCGTCGGCCATGACGTCGTCGTACTCGATCCGGTGCGGACGCGTGCGCGGCGTGATCCCACCGGTGTGCGTGCACACGAGCGCGACGTCGAACTCGGCCGCGACCTCGGCGAGCCCGGGGTCCGCCCCGCCCCAGGCGTCGTTGAGCAGGTCGGCACCGGCCTCGCAGACCGCGCGACCGACCTCGGCACGCCACGTGTCGACGCTGATGACGAGGCCGGGGAAGGCCTCGCGGACGCGCTCGACGAAGCTGACGACGCGGCGCTTCTCCTCGTCGGCGTCGATCTCGGCGCCGGGCGCGGCCTTGATGCCGCCGATGTCGACGATCTCGGCGCCCTCGTCGACCACCTGCGCGACGCGGTCGAAGGCGGAGTCCTCGGCCCACGTGGCGCCCTTGTCGAAGAACGAGTCGGGGGTGCGGTTGACGATCGCCATCATGAGGGTGCGGTCGTCGGGGAACGAGTGGCGTCCCAGTCGCAGCGTCATGCGCCCACCTCACGCGCCGGGGGCCGCTCGGACAGGTCGACGTCGCGCAGCGCCGGACGGTGCCCGTCGGCGCCGTTGACGAACTGCCGCAGGACGGCGTGCTGGTCCACGCCGCTGCCGGAGCGTCCCAGCACGGCCGCCATGACCTGCACGGCCATGGCCCCGAGGTCGCGCAGCGACTGGTGCGAGTGGCCGCGCCGGCCGAGGTCGACCTGGGCGATCGCGTCGATGCCGAGGCGGTCGTGCACGTCGACGAGGGCCGCGACGTCGACGCCGTAGCCGGTGGGGACCGACAGCGTGGCGAAGACCTCGCGGCGGACGGCCCACTCCCCCGCGAGCGGCTGGACGACCTGGGTCAGGTCGGGGCGGGTGAGCGCGAGCACGGGACGCGCCACGAGCTCGGTGGCGCGGCCGCCGCCGGCCGGCTCCTCGCTCGCCCCCACGCGCAGTGGCCGCTCGTAGAAGCCCTTGACGAGCGCGACCTCGGGGCTGGTCAAGAGGGGCCCGAGCAGCCCCGTGACGAAGTGCGTGTCCCACTCGGTCAGGTCGCCGTCGATGAACACGAGGACGTCGCCGGTGGTGACGAACTGCGACTTCCACAGCGCCTCGCCCTTGCCGGCGCGCGAGCCGAGGTCGGGCCGGATCGCCGCGAGGTCGTGGACGGTGGCACCGGCGTCGCGGGCGAGCCGGGCGGTCCGGTCGCGGGAGCCGCCGTCGATCACGACGAGCTCGTCGGCGAGCCCGCCGGCCTGCAGGAACTCGCGGTGCAGGCGGCTGACGACGTCGGCGATCGTGGCGGCCTCGTCCCGCGCCGGGATCACGAGGCTGACGCGCTGGCCGGTCGCCTGCTTGGCGGCCACCAGGTCGGCCGGGGTCCACCGGCGCCAGTCATGGGTGCGCCGGTCGAACCACGTCTCTGCCACGCCGTCACCGTACCCGTGGCGTCAGCGCGCCGGGTCGTCGACGACCTCGCCGCCGAGCAGGCGCTCGACGAGGAACTGCGCCTGCGTGACCGACGGGGCGCCGGGGTCCTCGCCCTCGGGCGCGTCGTCGAACCCGAGGGACGCGACGAACGCGTCGTGCGCGGCCGCGAAGTCGGGCACGACCGGCGTGACCGGCGCGCGGCGCGACTCCTCGAGCAGGTCGAGCTCGTACGCGTCGGGCACGAGGTCGTAGAGCGCGCGCAGCGACCAGTCCTCGCCGGGACGGCGGTCGGGTTCGGGCGTGGCCATGCCTCGACGATAGGGGCTCGCACCGACAGGACGCACGCGCTGACCCGGAAGAGTGCGAAGCCCCCGACCGGATCGGTCGGGGGCCTCGCGTCACGTGGCAGGTAGAGGATTCGAACCTCTGAAGGCAATGCCGGCTGATTTACAGTCAGCTCCCTTTGGCCGCTCGGGCAACCTGCCGCGACAGTCGGCAAGATTACCCCAGCGCCCACCGGAGTCGGAAATCAGGGCACCCGTCGCGGGCCGCTAGGGTGGGCCCATGGCCGATTCCTCCTTCGACATCGTGAGCAAGATCGACCGCCAGGAGGCCGACAACGCCCTCAACCAGGCGGCCAAGGAGATCGCGACGCGATACGACTTCAAGAACACCGGTGCCGCCATCGAGTGGAAGGGCGAGTGGGGCGTGGAGATCACCGCCAACGCCGAGGAGCGCGCGCTCGCGGTGCTGGACGTCTTCCAGACCAAGCTCATCAAGCGCGGCATCAGCCTCAAGGCCTTCGAGGCCGGCGACCCGCGCCAGTCCGGCAAGGACGTCAAGATCAACGGCACGTTCGGCGAGGGCATCAGCACCGAGCAGGCCAAGAAGGTCAGCAAGCTGATCCGCGACGAGGGCCCCAAGGGCGTCAAGGTGCAGATCCAGGGCGACGAGCTGCGCGTCACGAGCAAGTCCCGCGACGACCTGCAGGAGGTCATCGCGCTCGTGAAGGGCGCCGACCTCGACTTCGCGGTGCAGTTCACCAACTACCGCTGAGAGCGGGGAGTCTGCGCAGGTCAGCGCAGGGTCACCACCCCCTCAGTCCGCACAGGGTCCGCACCAGGCCGAAGAACGGCCGCCGAGACGGCCGAGGCAGCAGCACGAGCGCGCTCCTCGCTGTCCGGCCACAGGTGCGTGTAGATGTCGAGAGTGATCGCCGGGGACGAGTGCCCGAGCGCCTTCTGGACCGTCGCGACGTCACACCCGGCCGCGATGAGGCCCGACGCGAAAAAGTGACGCAGTGAGTGCAGGGTGAACCGCTCGGGGATGCCGGCGTTCTTCCTGACAGTGCGCCACTTGTTGCCCGCCGAGTTCCGATTGAAGGGCTCGCCGTCGTTCAAGAAGAGAAGGTCGTCGTCGGTGGCGCCCGTCTTCGCGACGTGGGCGGCCAGGATCTCGACGAGGTCTGCCGACACGTGCACCCTGCGCACCGTCCCGTACTTGGGCGGCGTGATGCGGGCCGTCGCTACCGTCTGGCCCTGCACCTGCTGCTCGACGTCAATCTGACGCTCGAGGAACCGCACGTCGCGGGCGCGCAGTCCGGCTGCCTCGCCGAGGCGCAGGCCGCCGAAGGCACAGACCGCGATGAAGGCGTGGAACGGCCCCCACGAGCTCTCGAGCGCCGCGGCGACCTGCTCGGGCGTCGGGATGTCACTTCGGCGAACCTCACCAGTACGGGCCGATGCCTTGACCGCCTTCCGATAGTCGAGCTGGTCCGTGGGGTCGGTGGCGATCACCTTGTCTACGCGGGCCGCGATGAACGCCATCCGCACGTAGTTGAAGCGGACCTTGATCGTCGACGGCGCAAGCCCCTTCGGCCGCGTCGCAGTCGGCAGGGTGAGGCTCTTCAGCCACCGCTTCACGTCCGACTGGGTCACCGTCCTGATCGGCTTGTCGGCGAACGTGAGGGACTTCCGCACGAGCACGGTCGTCTCGATCGTCCCGTCCTCCCACACCTGTTCACTCACCCACTGGTCGAACCAGGCGCCGAAGGTGATGCGGCCGGCCTTCGGGTCGACGTACTGGCCCGTGACGATGGCGGCCGTCACTTCGTCGAGCCACTGCTGAGCGTCGATCTTCCGGTCGAAGTGGCGCGCGTGTTCCTTGCCGGCGACGTCCCGGTAGCGGGCCCGCCACTTGCCGTTGTCGCGCTTCGCGATGCTCTTACTGGCCATCACTCAACCTCACCGCGAGTTCTCGTATCTGCATCCCAAGACCATCCAGAAGTTCGTCCCAGCGACGTTGCCATTCCTCGAGCGCGCTCAGCATTTGAGTCAACGTGTGCGTGACCATCTGCTCCGACAGCTCGGCTGACCCGGCGACGTGGCTCGGCACTTCGTCCCCATGATCGGCGAGCACTTCGTCGAGACGTTTCCGTGCCTCAGCGTGGCGCGCAGCGAGATGCCTCGCCTCGTCCTCCCGCTTCGCCAGGTCCCTGTACCCACGAATGATGTGCTCCAGGCTCGTGTCGAGGCCCTCGCGGGCCTTCGCAATCGCCGAAGCGCACTCATTCGCTTCACTCAGGCTGACGCGGAAGGCCCGCGTCATGTCCTGTACACGTAGAGCCGGATCCGATAGTGACCCAGCAAGACCGGCAAGCATTCCCGGATCCACCGAGAGAATCGTGGAGAGCGCGAGACCTTCCTCGAACTTCAGTCCTCGATCGCCAGCCTCAATCTTGACCACTGTTTGCGGGCGCCACGGAAACCCCATTCGCTGCATTTCACGCGCGAGGCTCGATTGGGTCAGGCTCCGCTGCTCGCGGATCGCCCGAACGCGGGCTGCTAGGTCGTCGTTCACGCCCAAGACATTACACCGAAATCGCACCTTGGCAAATCCTTGCAAACGGTCCCGTTCTGAGTCAGTATGGAAATGGTTGATCGGAGTAGCCCTCACCAGGGTGCCAGAACAGGAGCATGAGCAATGGCTGAGTACCTAACCGTCGAAGACGTCGCCGAACTGGTCCACGTGTCACCGTCCACAGTCAGGTGGTGGGCTCATGCCTCCCGAGGGCCCCGGAGTTTCTCCGTAGGAAAGAGGCGCCTCTACGCGCGGGCAGACGTCGAGGCGTGGATCGAAGCTGCGAAGGCCGCCAGTTGACCCTTCGGCCTCCCCTGCCGAACCCGCCGGCCAATGCGGAGATCGAGAACTTCTCGGAGCGAGAGTTCCTGCACCCCAAGGTGCTCCAGCGCGAGGCAGCGAAGGCATTCGCGGCGGCAGGCATGTGCGTCAGCGGCGCGCGCGTGCGACGACTCGTGAACGAACTTGTGACACGTCGAGATCCAGTGACGGCCGACGCTGAACTCTTCAGGCGCTACGTACTCGACCATCCCGACCCCACCGGCGAGGAAGCCGTTCACAACATCCTCCATCGACCGGCCTAACGACTCAGACCTCAGACAGAAACGAAGCCCCGACCTCCTACCAGGTCGGGGCTTCGTCGTTCGTTCAAGGAGAACCCACCCTTATGAACAGTCCCAACCTCAGTGTACCGCCCGATCGACTCGAGATCGTGGCTCAGATCAAGGCGAATCTGCCCGATCCGGCGACGGCCCGCCGACGCCTTGACCGGGCGCGACGCCGCCAACTGCGGAGGGCGACGAGGACTTCCGCCCGTCCACACGTCCCGTCCAGCTTCGGCATGAGTTCCGCCGGCATCCTGCGCCATGCGACCGAATTGCGCGCCGTCGGATGGCGTGACGACGAGATCCGCGCCGTGCTGGTGGATCCTCGGGCGGTGGCAGCATGACGGCCACTTACGAGGCTAGCCCCGTAAAGCGCCGTCGCCGGACTCGAGCACAGCTGGACGCGCTCGACGATGCGATCGTGGCCGCGGTCCGCACGGAGCACCCGGTCACATTGCGCGGCGTGTTCTACCGGGTCGTCTCCGCCGACGCGGTGGAGAAGACCGAAGCTGGCTATCAGGCCGTAGGACGCCGGCTCTTGGAGCTGCGCCGGTCGGGGCGGATCCCGTACTCCTGGATCGCGGACGGGTCACGGGTCGTGCACCGGCCGGAGACCTGGACTGGCGTCGATCGGATGCTCGTGGATCTCTCGGCGTCGTACCGCCGGTCTCTCTGGCACAACCAGGCTGCCGAGGTCATCGTGATCTCCGAGAAGGACGCGATCAGCGGAGTGATCCTCCCGATCACGTACCAGTGGGACGTCGAGCTCGCGATCACCCGCGGCTACTCGTCAGAGACCTTCACGCACTCGATCGCTCAGTCGATCATCGCCAACGACGACCTGGGCAAAACGACCTACGTGTACCAGCTTGGGGACCACGATCCCTCCGGCGCTGATGCTTGGCGTGACTTCCAGGACAAGGTGCACAGATTCGCCCCAGGCGTCTCGGTCCACATGCAGCGGATAGCGGTCACGCCCGCGCAGATCGACGAGTTCAACCTCCCCACCCGTCCGACGAAGTCGACGGACACGCGAGCCCCGAAGTTCGCCGGCGACTCGGTCGAGGTGGACGCCATCGCTCCGACCGCCCTGAGGGCCATCGTCGAGACGGCCATCACGCAGCACGTCGACCCGACGGCACTGCGGGCAGTCCGCATCGCCGAGGAGTCCGAGCGCGAGGGGCTACGGGCGATGGCGGCGGGGTGGTCTGTGTGAAGGCGCGCTCGCTGATCAGGGTCGAATTCGACACACCGCGCGGCCAAGCCCTCATTCGTGGCTTTGGCGGCGGCGACTACTGCGAGATCGTGGGCGGGCGCGGAACGTGGCTGCGGTCCCGTCGCGGGTGGTCGACGAGCGCACGCACCGCGCGCGACGTCATCGCTGCAGCCGAGCGAGACGGCCGCCGTGTCCTCATCACTGAGACCGGCGGTGCGCGATGACCGTCGACCAGTGGACTGCGGCCGATCACCTCATCGGCGCGACGCCGGTCAGCCCACGGCCGTGGCGACCTGTCGATCTCTCGGCGGTACTCAGCGGCTCGTGGCGACCTGCCGTGCCTACCGTCGGTCGCCGAAGTGACGGCGTGGGCCTGTTCTATCCCGGCAAGGTCCACACCGTCTCTGCGGAGTCCGAGGCCGGCAAGACGTGGTTGACCCTCTCGGCGTGCCTCGATGAGATCGCCGCCGATCGTCATGTCGTCTACGTCGACTTCGAGGACGACGAGGGCGGCATCGTGAACCGGCTGCTGGCGATGCAGCTGGGACCGGACCTGATCCGCGCGAGGTTCCACTACCTGCGCCCCACGGTCGCGCTGGGGACCGGGATCAACCTTGATGACCTGCGCGGGCTGCTGACGACCGTAGAGCCGTCGCTGGTGGTGCTCGACGGCGTAACCGAGGCGATGACGTTGCACGGGATGGACCCGCTGAACAATAAAGACATCGCCACGTTCGGCCGCATCCTGCCGCGCCCGATCGCCGACGTCGGGCCGGCCGTTGTCTGCCTGGACCACGTCGTCAAGTCGACCGAGTCCCGAGGCCGGTACGCGCTCGGCGGCGTTCACAAGCTCAATGGGCTCGACGGTGCAGCGTTCGTCCTCGAGAGCCGCAAGCCGCTCGGGATCGGGCTCACCGGCATCACGACGGTGCGGATCGCCAAGGATCGCCCCGGCCAGCTCCGCAAGCACGGCCTGCCCGGTCGTGACGGCATGTTCTGGTTCGCGGACCTGCGCGTGACGACCGAGGTAGAGGGCATGACCGAGGTCGAGGTCGTGGCCCCGGAGAGCAAGAGCGAGACGACCATGCGCCCCACTCGGGTCATGGCGAACATCTGCCAGGCGCTCGCCGACAAGGGCGACATGAGCGGTCGTCAGATCGAGGCCGTCGTCACCGGCAAGTCCCGCACGATCCGCGATGCGATCGCCCTGCTCCAGGTCGAGGGATACGTCAGCAACGGCACTCCCATTCGCCTCATCAAGCCGTTCGAGGGGAGTGAGTCGTGATGTGCGTCCCCGCGTCCCCTAGTGCGTCCCCCCGCGTCCCCCGAAACGGGGAACGCGCAGGTCAGAGCGTGGTTCAGGGTGCGTCCCCGCGTCCCCCCCTCTATAGGGGGGACGCGTGGGACACACCCGTACCGCGTCCTGCGCCGCGACGGGGCCTCACCTCCTGTCATGACTGCGGCACCGGCGCGTATTTCTGCCAACTCAGGCGCATCGAAACCCACGAGCCGTGCTGCTCTCGCTGCTCACACATCTCTCGACGTCAAGACACCAGGAGGAACACATGACCAAGACCAACTGGAAGCGCATGGTCCGCGAGCTGAACAGCGGCCACCAGAGGGGCGGGGCTGGCCGACCATCAGGGCGGACCGTGGGTGAAGTGAAGTCCGGTCCGTACGGTTCCTCCAGTTCGCGGGCACGCCACGATTCGGGCGCGCCACGACCGAACCCCGGAGTCCGAGCAGCCTTCACTCGGAGTATCCCTGTCCTCGTCGTGGACGCCCACGGAGCCACCCACATCGTCCGATCGATGCCGGAGTACGAGGTGCTGCAGCCGTGACCAATGGGGCACCTCGGGCGAACCGCCGGTCGTACCTACTCAAGGTCGGCGAACCCTCGGTGGTCGTGCCCGCTCGAATCGCCAACCTGCTCGAGCGCCACGGCCGACTGAGCGAGCTGCGAGTGCGGACGCGCGGCCTCGATCCGGAGGCATCAGCGGTGCTCGAGGACATTCGCCTCGCGGCCCTGCTCTGGGCTGGTTCCGCATCAGGAACCGAGGGCGACAGGGCACCGGAACCCGACGCACGATCGAAGTGGTTCACAACAGGACAGGCCGCATCACACCTAGGGATCACCCGCGAAGCAGTCGGGAAAGCGTGCCGAGAGGGACGCCTCACCGCAACGAGGACGGGCGACCGCTGGGTGATCGGCCGAGAAGACCTCGAACAATTCCGAGCCGCGCGAGCGGCCTGACGAAGGAGCAGCACCATGCCGGACATTCCCCAGGAAGTAGTCGACCAGGTCGGCAGGATCGTAAGCGCGTACGACCTGCAGATCGCGAGCATCCGCACCGACCCCGAGCTCTCGCCGGCGGGGCGCGCAACCCGCCTCGCCCAGCTGTACTGGGCGACCCAGGCCGAGGTCGAGCAGATCCGCGAGCGATGGGAGCGCACCGCGGCCGACTCAGCGAGCAGCCTCACCCGCGAGCTGTTCGGCACGCCGTCGGCCAGCGGTGCCGACGCCATCCGTTCTCTCTTCGGCGAGGCGCCCACTCGGACTGGAGCGGACGCCATCAGCACCCGCGACGCCGATGACAGGGTGTCCCGGATCGAGGATCCGAACGAGGCCATCCGGCTGCTCGAGCGCGCCGAGATCAACGACGACGAGGTGCTGGTGCGTGCGATCGCACGGCGGGCCTACGAGCACGCCTCGAGTGGATTCCTCGGCGGAGGCTGGAGCCCAGTCCTCGATGCGTATCTCGAGAAGCGTCCCGACGTCGCGGCCAAGATCCAACAGCTCGAGGCCGCGCGACGATCGGACCTGCGGTCAGGGATTCTTGGCGGCTTCCTGTTCAGTGTCGCGATGCCGCGCGAGGTCGAGCAGATGGGATCCGTCGCCCGCAACGCTGCCCGCGCCGGCGGGCAATCGTCGAGCGAACTGAGCATCTGAGGCATGCGCGCGCACGACGGCAGGGGGAGGGCCCCGGCGGGGCACACCTCTGGACCGCGGGTGAGGGGCGAAAAGAGTGCGGCGGGTTCAAACTTTTCGCCGATCCACCGCGTTGGGCCCTCCGTGGGCGTGGAGGGCCCTCGATGAGCGCCCGGGTTACCCATGCCGAGGTCAGCCGTCAGATGACGCTCATCGTTGACCTGACGCGGCTGTCGGCCACGCTGCGAACTGGCGACATCCAGATCGCCGGCCGCGAACTGGCCAGGGCGATCGACAACTATCCCGAGCTCGAGGCCGGGTTGCTGTCCATCACTGTCGCCAGCCTGAACCTCCTCATGGAGGGCGACCGCCTCGAACTGCCTGCTCTTGAGCGCGCGGGAGCTCTCGCGCGCAACGCGAACGCTCGCTTGGCGAGCATGTTGAACGGAGAAGGCACGTGACCAACAGGGATCTGTGGATCAGGATCGGAGCCCGCGTGGACGGGTTCATGTCGGGCATCGGCAAGGCGCAAGTCGGAGTCCGGAACTTCACGAGGGAGCTCGAGAAGTCGGAGCAGAAGCGCCAGGCACTCAACGAGATCGGGAACGGCTTCGGCCTCGTGGGGGCCGCCGCCACTGCGGCCGGCGGTCTGATCGTGAAGTCCTTCGCTGACTTCGACGAGGCGATGTCAGCAGTCGAGTCGACCGGCCAGGACGCCCGTGACAACATCGCGGCCCTTCGGGACATGGCGGTCGACATGGGCGCCAAGACGAAGTTCAACGCGACCGAGTCTGCTGCCGCGATCGAGGAGATGGCCCGCGCCGGTGTCACCGCCAAGGAGATCCTCGGAGGCGGCCTGCAGGGTGCTCTCGACATGGCCGCCGCCGGGAACATCGAGGTTGGCGAGGCCGCGGCGTACGCCTCGCAGGCCATGAATCAGTTCGGCCTCCGGGGCAAGGACGTCCCACGCATCGCGGATCTGCTCGCGGCGGCCGCTGGCAAGGCGAACGGCGAGATCTCCGACTTCGGGCAGGCCCTCAATCAGGCCGGAATCATCGCGTCGGACACGGGACTGTCGATCGAGGAGACGACCGGCGGCCTCGCGGCGTTCGCTCAGTCCGGGCTCCTCGGCAGTGATGCCGGCACCTCGTTCAAGACGATGCTGCAGCGCCTCAACCCGTCTTCGAAGGAAGCCGCCGAGCTGATGAAGGATCTCGGGTTGTCCGCGTACGACAGCAGTGGCGAGTTCGTCGGGCTGGCCGACTACGCCGGTCGTCTCCAGTCGGCGTTCAAGGGCATGTCGTCCGAGCAGCGGTCCGCCGCGATGGAGACGCTGTTCGGGTCAGACGCGATCCGCGCCGCCAACGTTCTGTACCGAGAGGGCGAGGCCGGCATCAACAAGTGGGTCAAGGCCGTCGACGATCAGGGCTTCGCCGCGGAAACCGCCGCCACGAAGATGGACAACCTCAAGGGCGACTTCGAGCAGTTCACGGGCGCGCTCGAGACGGCGATGATCGGGACGGGTGAGGGTGCAAACGGACCTCTGCGCGACATGGTCCAGCAGCTGTCGTCGCTGGTCGAGGTGTACAACGACCTGCCGCAGCCAGCGAAGGACGCAACCCTGGGCGCGCTCGGACTGACGGCCGCCGTTGGTGGCGGCACCTGGGCCGTGACCCGGGCACTCACGTCGTACGCGAGCCTCCAGTCGAACCTCTCGGAGCTGGGCCTCGGCTTCGAGACGTCCCGGAAGAAGGCGCTCCTGTTCCGCGGCGGCGCTCTGGCAGCCGGCATCGGCCTCTCGACCCTGTCGGACGACATCGGCGAGTTCGACCGCACGGCCGGGATCGCGACAGATGCGCTGTCCGGGATGGCTGTCGGTTTCGCGGTCGGCGGCCCGTGGGGGTCGGCGATCGGCGGCGCGATCGGACTCGTGAAGGGCTTCGGCGACGCTCACGCTGACGCTGCGGCTGAGGTCGAGGCGCTGATCGCAACGTACGACAGGGCAACCGGCAAGATGACCGAGGCCGCGCGCGCGATGGCGATCGAGGATCTGAACAAGCCCCTCAAGGAGGGCCTGTTCGGCACGTCCTTCGGAGCGGTGGACATGACCGGGCTCGAGGCCGCCAAGACCCTAGGCATCGAGCTCCGCACGATCACAGACGCGGCAATGGGTAGCGGGATGGCCATGCAGGAGGTGAATCGCCGCCTCGGCGAACTGCGCGGACTGACTGGTCCGGAGTACGCCGCGGAGGCCAAGCGCCTT
Organism: Aeromicrobium jepli; assembly: GCF_047246605.1. Lineage (NCBI taxonomy): Bacteria > Bacillati > Actinomycetota > Actinomycetes > Propionibacteriales > Nocardioidaceae > Aeromicrobium > Aeromicrobium jepli. The sequence continues at coordinate 406,270 of NZ_JBFOKO010000001.1, read as the reverse complement.
GGTGTCGACGTCCGAGACCTGGCTGACGCCTATGCGTACTTGGGCGACTATGTCGACGAGAACTCTGCCAAGTGGCGCACCGCAGGCGAGAGGGCACGAGACGCCGCCGAGGCTACATCAGGCCAGATTGAGACGACTCAGCAGCTTGCCGCCGCACTCGCGGGCGTTCCCGTCGGCGTGTACACGGAGCTCAAGTTGCTCGACTACCAGCCGACCGCGCTGCAGATCGACGACATCACCCGTCGCTACAACCTGACGCCGGAGCAGGTGCAGACGGTCCTTGCTGCCTTGGATCGAGCGACGCCGCTGATCGACGACGTGGACGGCAAGCGTCGGAAGCTCGACGGCAGCGATGCCGAGGTGCGACTGCGGGCACAGGATGCGGCGACGGGGACCATCAGGTACGTCCGAGACCTGCTGGAGAACCTGGACGGCGACCGAGCGACAGTCACGATCGAGACGCACCGCGTGAACACGGGCAACAACAAGGGCGGCAGTGGCCGTCAGACGATCAACAACGCCGACGGCGGCGTGTGGGACTTCTTCGCGAACGGTGGCCTGCGGGAGAACCACGTGGCGCAGATTGCTCCTGCCGGCGCGTGGCGTGTGTGGGCTGAGCCGGAGACGGGCGGCGAGGCGTACATCCCGCTGCACCCGTCGAAGCGTTCGCGGTCGATCGACATCTGGGCCGAGACCGGGCGCCGCCTCGGCATGCAGGGCTTCGCGGACGGCGGATTCAGCGGGGACCTCACGGCGAGCATGCCCCAATCGGTGGCCGATGCGATCGAGCGTGGCGTCGAGCGCGGCGTGGAGCGCGGTCTGGCGCGGGTCCGACTGGATCTCGGTCGGGACGCTGCGACCTTCCGCAACATGACCCGGACCACCTGAACGACGACGACTCGCCGGCGGGCTTGCTTATGCAGCACCCGCCGGCGGGCGCCCGCCGCCTTCGAGCTCGGTGAGGCGGCCGACGAGGCCTTCGGGCGGCAGGGCATCAAGTTCGAACGACACCAGAGCCGAGGGCGGGACACGGATGAGGATGGACGCGGGCACGTCCTCCTCGTCGCTCGTCGTCGCCGTGCTGATCCAGATTGCCTTCTGCTCGGCGAAACGTTCTGCCATCCGCTCCGCAAAGCTCGTCGCGGAAGCATCATCTGGAAAGTCCACCTCGATGGCCGAGACACCCGATCCAATCATGAGTCTGGTCACTGGACAGTCCTCCTCGAGCGATGTTTGATCCGCAGCCTACGCACGATCTCCGACAACATCCGCCGATCGCCCATCACCGAAGGTAGATTCCGCGCTATGAGAGTGGTGGCCATGACATGCCTGCTGGCGTTCGCTGCTGGCTGCAGCGAGGCGGGAACCGAACTGCCGCCCGACGCCTCAGCGGAGGCGTCGCGTGCCGGTCTATCTGATGCTGTTTACCTCGACGTCACGAAGCGCGGAGTCGACATCGGACGTCAGGAATTCGACCTCATCGTCGAGACGGTCTGCGAGCGCGACCTGCCCAGCCCGCAAGCTCAGCCTGACGACTGGAACCGCGAGGCCGACACGATCGCTGAACTGGGCGGAGTCGACAGCTTCCTAGACGCTCGGCTGCTGGTGCGCTCGATCGACCAAAACGTCTGCAACTAGTAGATAGCGACGCGCGGCCCCACGCTCGCATTCGGTTCGGCAGACAACCTCGCTCGTGCCGCCGCGATGCTAAGCGCGCACAGTGAGGCCGCGCCACAGGACGCCTGCCTGCATAAGCGTGTGACCGTAGTGACAGGACCCGACAGGATCAGTCGATCTTGTTTCGGTTGCGTGCTCGACGGCGGGCTCGGAACGCGACCATCCCCGTGAGGAACTCGTCCATGGTCGGGCCGTCGTCGCCGATCGCGGACAAGTAGTCGGACTGCTCTTCAAGCATCTCGGACAGTTCGCCGATGCTGAAGTCCGCCATGTCCTCGTCGCCCACGTCCACCTGGGCCGGTCCATGGGCCTCAAGGAGGGCCAGCGGGCCTGAGAACCCCTCGCCCTCGACCTCACTCCCCATGAAGCTGAAACGCACGTGCGAACCCTCGAGCAGCATCGCAATGACAACCTGATCGCAGTCGCTAGGGATCGCGTCGCTGATCTCGCCTAGCGTTGTTTCGTAGTAGACAGGCAGGAAATACTCGTGCTGGTGGTACGGCTCGAGCAGTGGCCCATTGACCGTGAGCTCGGTCATGCGCGACAGGAAGTCTTTCCGCGCTGCGGCTAGCGTGTTACTCACTCGGACCACCTCCTCAGATGCTCTTCCCACTTCGCTTCCAGCAGTTGACCCGCTGGCTCGAACCCATTGTGGACCACTTGCTGACCCTCTGGCGAGGGTGGAATTTCTGTGATCACTTTGTGGTCTACCAATACTGTGCCCCACCGGTCCCAGAGGTGCAGGTGAATCGAGTCCTTCGAGTCGATCCTTGCGACACACTTCCACTCCCCGTCCCACCGATGCTGGTGCTCGATCGAGAAGTGCACGATCCGACGCTTGTAGACCCTGGCGTGGAAGTGGAGGCGGTTCTCTCGGTCCAACGGCAGTTGCCAGTTGGACTCTTCGCAGGCGTGCTTCGGAGGGGGGTTGTATCGCTCGCCTGGACCCTGCTGAGGTGCGCCGGCGATCTCGCGCTTCATGCGCCGTCACCGTGTCCCTCTGCGTCGACGTCCGGCTCAAAAGAGCCGACCGACCCAGCATCCTTCTCGCGCTGGCTGGTGCGCTTGTCGTCGCGACCACGAGTAACAGAACGACCTCCCTCAGGCATGGATGGAATCTATCTCCGGAGGGGTCCGGCGTCACGCGCAGACTGCGGACGGCTGCCCCGAGAGCAAGCGATCAAGCTGGCGTCCCGGGAAGCCTAGGGTTACCGATCAGCCCATGGCGCGACGTTGGGGGCACACCGGAAAGGGCGAGCGTGGGCACCTGCGATGCGGCTATCAGGATCGTTAGAACTCGAATCCCTCGTTCGAACATGCCTTCTTCAGCTTGTCGGCGTCGACCATCGGGAAGTCGTTACCCTCGTTCTCAGTTCCCTTGAGCGCGTCCATCGCGTCCTCGTCGAACACCGCCTCCGCGCTTTCACGGATCGCCTTCGTGCCGGCCTTCCTCGCTTGCTCGCCCGAAGTCAGCAGGCCGCCAATCTTCACCTCCATGTCCTTGCTCGCGTGGGTCTCGGCAAACATGCTGCAAGCCTTGTATCCCTCGGGGTCGCGCTCAGAGAAGGGCGCTTCGCTTCCTCCGCAGCCCGCGAGCAACGCAAGGGTCGCGATCGTGACAGCGAAGGGCCTGCACATGCACCGACACTATGCGAGAGAGGTCCCCTCGGCACCAGAATGGTTCATACATCGCCAACCACGGGCTCGCATGACGTTCGCCGCATTCGGAGATAGATTCCATCCATGCCTGAGGGAGGTCGTTCTGTTACTCGTGTCGCTATGGAACGCGCAGCAACCACGCCGAGAAGCACGGAGCTGCGCAGAGGCCCAGAGTCTCAAGCGATGAGCGTCGGGAGCGACGACCGGGGTGGCGCGGCGTGACAGGGCGTACTCACTGTGGCTGACATCTTTGTTTATGCCGACGAGTCGGGAAACCTGGACTATGACGCGGCCGGAAAGTCGGGCGCCACGGACTACTTCGGGTTCGGAACAGCAACCTTCGGATCGGATCATGGGGCACACCTCTTCGAGGGTCTCAGGCTGCGAGCGGACCTCGAGCGCCGCGGCCTGTCGATGCGCAGCGGGTTCCATGCGGTCAATGACAGCAACCGCACGCGCACCGAGATGTTCAATGTGATCGCGGCACAGGCGCCCCGCTTCGACTCCACGTTCCTGCTCAAGGCCAACGCCTACGACTACGTGAAGGAGCGAGGTCAGATGTACCTGTACAAGCTGGCCTGGTTCCAGCACCTCAAGTACGTCGCGCCCGAGGTGAGCAACCCCGGTGACACTCTGTACGTCGTAGCGGCGTCGTTCGGCACCGCCGAACGACGCACGCAGGCGCGACAGGCTCTGGACGACGTCTGCAATCAGATCGATCGCAAGATCGTGCTGTGCGTCTGGGACGCTGGCACGTCGTGGGGTCTACAGGTGGCTGACTATGGCTTGTGGGCAACGCATCGCGTACTGAACAAGAAGACGTGCACTTGGTATGAGACGAGCATCAAGCCGACGGAGCGGTCAATCTTCGCGCCATGGGGGCAAAAGTAGTGCCGGCTATCCCCAAGAAGGGAAGAGATCCCCTGGACCTCTTGTCACCGGCATCGCCAATGTAGCGCGCGGGTGAGACAACTTCAGCCCCATATGGGCAACTTTGGTCACATTCGGGCCACTTCGTACGCTACCAAGGCATGCGTCTGCGTCCGCGGATCTCGCGTCCCCACGAGTCGACCGGGACTCCGTCGATCACCTCGTACTCCAGCGCGTGCCCATGCCAGTGCAGGTGCTTCGTCAGGTTGTCCGTCGCGGCGGCGCAGATGGGGCAGACGTCCACGGCTCTTACGCCTCCCGCTCGCTCGGGAGCGACTCGAGATACGACTCGACGGAGTCGGCCGTGATCCGGTAGTACTTCCGCCCGGACCCGATGTAGCGGCGGCGAAGAGACCCGATCTCGGCGAGACGTCGCACCTCCCACTCGGAGACAGCCAGGATGTAGGCGGCGTCCCGAACACGATAGAGGGCCGGTTCAGTCCGGACGTCATGCGTCGTCGTCATGACGCCACCGGATCCGCGGGGAGGCTGTCTGCGTAGCGGCGCAGCGAGTCGTACGTGAGTCGGTAGTTGCGAGTGCCCTTGCCGATGTACCTGAGCTCAAGATGGCCAGCGGCCTCAAGGTTGCGGACGGACGCAATCGAGAGGCGAGCAGGTCCGCGGCTTGGGAGACCGTGACAAGGATCGGGTCGGTCACGCATCGGAGTCTCGCAGCAGGGTGACGCGCTCTGACATCGCGGGTACGTTGCCCGCGGCGTGGGTCGCAGTTCTTGTGCCGTGCGGGCCATCCGTGTCAGAAATTTCCGACAGGTGGCCGCACCTCGGGTGAGTGGGACCTACTCACCCGAGGTGCGGCCGGGACAGATTCCCCAGGTCAGGCGATACGGTCCTCTCGCAGTGGCCGCCGCCGAGCCTCCACGCACTCCGCGTCGACCTTGAATCGGCGCCTCACGAGATGGTCGGTCAGCCCGTTCTCCATGCGAGGGATGAGCAGACGCGAAGTGAGCAGTTCGACCTGCTCTTCCTCGGCTTCCTCGTCCGCAAGATGAGCCGGCCCGCGGAACGTGTGGACGAGCTCGTGAAGGTAGGTCACTCGCGCCTCGGCTTCGGTCAGATTGCGTCGGACACTGACAGTCGCGTTGTCGAAGCTCGTCGCTCCCTTCGGGCCGCCATCGTGAAAGACGAGCTGGTAGCCCATGACGAGGACCATCGCCTGCAGCTGCTGCATGGTCGGACCTGTCGGGTACTCCATCCATGCCGCAGTCATCGGTCAGACCCCCACGACGACACGCCGCGATCGTCCGACGTCCAATCGAGATTGATCTGTCCCACGGTCATGACGCCCGTGATCTCGTCCACCTTGTCGGCCACCCGCGTGAGAGCGGCGGCCAACCCACGGAGGCGCGTTGCGTCCACGTCGGCCTCCGCGGGGACCTCGAGCCCCCAGAAGGCCAGCGACGGTCGTTCCTCGTCGAGGTACTGGTAGAGCCCGAGCACCGGCTCGAGCCCCAGATCCAGGGCGGTGAACGCCGACGCATCAATGTCGACCCAGTGCATCTCGTCATCAGGGTGCGACGCAGCCTGGCCTCGGTTGTGATTCGTGCACCATTCCGGGCACGTGGATGTAGCAGTACGCTTGCTCACGATTCGATCTCCTACTGATCGGGTCCACGCCCTCGGCTGTTCCAGCAGCGCGGGGGCACTTTTCATTGGGCGGCAGTCCGCAGATAGTCCGCAAGACAACCGATAAGTGATCGCCGTCGCCAACGCTCACCAAACGACCGTGGCGACGTTTGCGCAGGTCAGCCCGCATTCACCAGAGCAACCGTGGCGAACCAAGAGAAACCCGTCAGTTCACCAACTACCGCTGACGCGGGCGCACCGCGCCCACGACCATGAGGGCGGCGAGCACCATGAGCGTGCCGCCGACGACGAGGGACGCCGAGGCGCCCGCCTCGTCCGCCAGCGCGCCGAGCGTCACTCCGCCCGCGGCGCCGGCGCCGAGGAACGCCATCGAGGCGACCGACAGCGCCGTGCCGCGCTGGGCGTCCGAGACCCGGTCGTGCACGAGCGAGTTGTACATCGCTCCTGACGACGTGTGCACGAGGTAGCACAGCCAGTACCCCGCGACGAGAACGCCGACCCCGCCCGCGGCGGCCATCGCCAGCAGGCCCAGTCCCTCGACGACGAAGAGCACGGGCGCCAAGAACGCGGGACCCACCAGGCGCAGCGCACGGGTCGTCACGGCCGCGCCGAGAGCCGCCAGCCCCCACGCCACCGAGGAGACCACGCCGAGCGTCGAGGCGGCGTCGGACGCATCCGCGGCGAACTCCTCGAGCCGGACCGGCATCATCAGCTCGAGCGCCGCGACGCTGACACCGACGAGCGCCATCGCGGCGCTCAGCAGCCGCAGCCGTCGCCCGAACGCGACCTTGACGCCCGTCACGAGCGTCTCGCGCCATGCGCCGAGCGTCGGCGCGGCCTCGGCGCGGACCGGATCCATGAGCAGCCAGGCGCACAGCACCTGCACGAGCACGACGCCGATCGCGACGAGGTACGGCGCGGCGAGCGTCGCCTCGGTCCCCCACGGCGCCAGCCACAGCAGCCCGGCCGACGCCAGCGAGCCCGCGGCGATCGACGCGCTGATGACGCCCCCGGCCGCCGCGAGCCCGCGCGGCACCTCGTGCGCCGCCCCGCGGGCGTTCTCGGCGTCGACGAACCACGACTCGAGCGGCCCGCTGTCGAGCGCACGGAAGACGCCGCTGATCGCCCACGCGACGGCGAACGCGGCGAGCGACTGCGCCAGGAACGTCACCGCGTACGCCGTGATCGCCAGAAGCGCCGACGCGACGAAGACGGGACGACGGCCCCAAGCGTCCGAGAGGGCGCCACTCGGCACCTCCAGCACGATCACGACGACGCCCTGCGCCGCCATCGCCAGGCCGACCTCGGCGACCGTCAGGCCGCGCTCGAGCGGCAGCAGCAGCGAGACCGGCATGAGCAGGCCCGTGGCGAGCCAGCGCAGCGCGAGCAGCGACAGGAAGCGGGTGCGCAGGGACACGGGACGAACTTAGGACACCCCTCGGGATGAATGGGGCCCTCGTGGGTGTTGAGTTAGCACGTGACGACCCAGAACACCGACTCCAGGGCCGGCCTGCTCTTCGGCGTGGCCGCCTATCTGTGCTGGGGATTCTTCCCCCTGTACTGGCCGCTCCTCGAGCCGGCGTCGGCGTACGAGGTCCTCGCCCACCGCATCGTGTGGACGTTCGTGTTCTGCCTCGGCCTGCTGACGATCACCCACAAGTGGGGCGCGTTCCGCGACATCGTCCGCCAGCGGCGGCTCATGGTCCCGCTGGCCTTCGCGTCGGTCGTCATCACGCTCAACTGGGGCGGCTTCATCTGGGGCGTCACGAACGGTCACGTCATCGAGACGAGCCTGGGCTACTTCATCAACCCCCTCATGACGGTGCTGCTCGGCGTCTTCGTGCTGGGCGAGAACCTGCGCCGGCTGCAGTGGGTGGCCGTCGCGCTCGGCATCCTCGCGGTGGTCGTGCTGACGGTCGACTACGGCCGGCCCCCGTGGGTCGCGCTGCTGCTGGCGACGAGCTTCGCGACCTACGGCTTCCTCAAGAAGCGCGCGAACCTCGGCACGATCGAGGCGCTCTCGGTCGAGACCACGATCCTGACCCCGTTCGCGATCGCGTACCTGGTGCTCTTGGGTGTGCAGGGGACGCTGACGTTCGGGCACGAGGGCGCCCTGAACACGGTCCTGCTGATCGGCACCGGCATCGTCACGGCGATCCCGCTGCTGATGTTCGGCGCCGCGGCGGTCCGGCTGTCGCTCACGACGATCGGCATCCTGCAGTACCTCGGCCCGATCCTGCAGTTCATCTTCGGCCTGACGATCTTCGACGAGACGATGGGCACGGCCCGCTGGATCGGCTTCCTCATCGTCTGGGCCGCGCTGGTCATCTTCACGTTCGACGCGATGAACACGCGCCGGCGCGCCCGCCGGGCCGTCGACGAGTGCGCGGCGGAGTCCACGGCGATCTGACGCCCCACCCGCTGAGTTGCACGTTCGGCCGGCGACACGCCGCGCGGACGTGGCCGAACGTGAAACTCAGCGAGGAGGGTCAGCCCAGGCGCTCGGTGGCGCGGGTGCAGATGTCGTCGAGGGCGTCGCGGGCCGGGCCCTGGGGCAGCTTGTCGAGCAGGGCGCGGGCGGCATCGGCCTCGGCGCGCACGTAGGCGCGGGCACGGTCCATCGCGGGGTGCTCGCGCAGCGCGCGGATCGCCCACTGGACGTCGTCCTCGTCGGCGATCGGACCCGAGAGCAGCTGCTGCAGCCGCTCGTCGCCCTCGACCGGCTCGGCCTGCACGAGCAGCGTCGGCAGGGTCGGCACGCCCTCGCGCAGGTCGGTGCCCGGGACCTTGCCGGAGTCGCCGGAGTCGCTCGCGATGTCGATGATGTCGTCGGCCAGCTGGAACGCCGCGCCGATGCGCTCGCCGAACTCGAGCAGGGTCGCCTCGACGTCCTCGCCGGCGCCGGACATCATCGCGCCGAGCCGCGCCGCCGTGGCGATGAGCGAGCCCGTCTTGTCGGCGACGACCGAGAGGTAGTGCTGCAGCGGGTCGTCCTCGGGACCGGGGCCGAGCGTCTCGCGCAGCTGGCCGTGGACGAGCCGGGCGAACGTGTCGGCCTGGATCCGGACCGCCTCGGGCCCGAGGTCGGCCACGAGCGACGAGGCGCGCGCGAACAGGAAGTCGCCCACGAGGATCGCCACCGAGTTGTCCCAGCGCGCATTGGCGCTCGGGGCGCCGCGACGCATCGCGGCCTCGTCCATGACGTCGTCGTGGTAGAGCGTCGCGAGGTGGGTCAGCTCGACCACCACGGCGGCCGGCACGATCTCGGCGGCCGACGGGTCACCGAACTCGGCGCACAGCACCGTGAGCAGGGGGCGGAAGCGCTTGCCACCGGCCTGGAGCAGGTGCGAGGACGCCTCCGCGACGAGCGGCTCGGGGCTGTGCACCGACCGCGCGAGCAGGTCCTCGACCTGCTGGACGCCGGCGTTGACACGCTGCTCCAGCGCAGAATCCGCGAACGAGCCGACGCTGGCCACGCTTCACTTCCCTTCCGAGATCGACACGCCCCCGCTAGCGCACGAAGACGCCGGCGTGCTGGGCCAGATCGAGGATCGGACCCGGCACGAGACCGAGTGCGATGGTCGCGATCGCGGCCAGGGCAATGACCACGGTAGTCGGCACACCGGCCAGGGCCACCGTCGGCCCGTCCCCCACCGGCTCGGTGAAGAACATCAGCACGATGACGCGGACGTAGAAGTACGCGGCGAGGGCGCTGAACAGCACGCCCAGGACCACCAGGACCCACGCGCCACCGGCCCAGGCCGCGCTGAAGACGGCCCACTTGCCGATGAAGCCGGCAGTCAGCGGGATGCCCGCGAACGAGAGCATGAACAGCGCGAAGGAGCCGGCCAGGAACGGCGACTCCTTGCCCAGGCCGGCCCACTTGGACAGGTGCGGGGTCTCGCCCGCCGAGTCGCGCACGACCGTCACGATCGCGAAGGCGCCGATCGTGCCGATGCCGTAGACGAGCAGGTAGAACAGCACCGACGAGACCGAGGTGATCGTGTCGCCGTCCTGCGTGCCGAGGTAGGCGCCGGACAGGCCGACCGTGATGAAGCCGGCGTGCGCGATCGACGAGTAGGCCAGCATGCGCTTGACGTCGGTCTGGCTGATCGATACGACCGCGCCGACCAGCATCGTGGCGACCGCGACGACCCACAGCACGGGACGCCAGTCCCACGACGCCCCGCCGAACGCGACGAACAGCACGCGCAGCATCGCGATGAACGCCGCCGCCTTCGTGGCCGCGGCCATGAACGCGGTGACCGGCGTCGGCGCGCCCTGGTAGACGTCGGGCGTCCAGTTGTGGAACGGCACGGCGCCGACCTTGAACAGCAGGCCCACGAGCAGCAGGCCGATCGCGGCGAGCAGCAGGTGCGTCTCGTCCGAGCGCGCCGACACGGCGGTGTCGATCTCGCCGAGGTTGAGGCTGCCCGCGTAGCCGTACGCGAGCGCGGCGCCGTACAGGAAGAACGCCGACGAGAAGGCGCCCAGCAGGAAGTACTTCATGGCCGCCTCCTGGCTGAGCAGGCGACGGCGGCGCGCGACGCCGCACAGTACGTACAGCGGCAGCGACAGCACCTCGAGGGCGACGAACATCGTGATGAGGTCGTTCGACACCGAGAACAGCATCATGCCGGCCAGCGCGAACGAGGCGAGCGGGAAGACCTCGGTGTGCTCGAGGCGCTCGCGCAGCGCCTCGACCTCGCCGGCCGAGCCGGGGGCGTCGGCGGCGCGGCCCACGAACGCGCTCACGCCGCGGTCGAAGCTGCGCTCGGCGAACAGCAGGAACGACAGCGCCGCGAACAGCAGCAGCATCGCCCACGTCAGCACGCCGGGGCCGTCGACCGAGATCGAGCCCTCGGCCTCGGTGCCGCCCAGGGCGGGCCAGCGCGACTCGTCGACGGCCGGCAGGTCCAAGTAGACCCAGACCGTCAGTCCGAGCGCCACGAGCGAGCCGGCGACGGCGACGACGGCCTGGGTGAGGAACCGCGCACGACGCGGCACGACGATCTCGATGACGAGGCCGATCATGGCCAGGGCGCCGACCGCGATGATCGGCGACAGCCGCCCGTAGTCCAGCGAGATCGCGGGGATGTCGGGCGCCGCCGCGGTGAGCGCACCGGGCAGGACGGAGAGCGCACTGCTCATTCGTGGGCTCCTTCCGTCTCGTCGTGGGTCAGGTCGATGGGCGCGCGCTGCGGCGGGTCGCCGATGCCCACCGTGGACAGCACGGGCTCGACGGCCGGGTCGATGACCGAGAGCAGCGGCTGCGGGACGAAGCCCAGACCGATGATCAGCACGATCGCGGGCGACAGCGCGCCGACCTCGCGCCGGGACAGGTCCGGCAGCAGCGCCGTGTGCTCGGTGACCGGGCCGGTCATCGTGCGCTGGTACATCAGCAGGATGTAGACCGCCGCGAGCACCATGCCGAGCGTCGCGAACGCGGCCGCCGGGATGGAGCGCGTGAACGTGCCGGCGAGCACGAGGAACTCCGACACGAACGGCGCCAGGCCGGGCAGGGACAGGCTCGACAGGCCGCCGACCAGCAGGACGCCCGACAGGACCGGCGCGACCTTCTGGACGCCGCCGAAGTCGCTGATGCGCGCGGAGCCGCGGCGGGCGACCATCATGCCGGCGACGAGGAACAGGATCGCCGTCGACAGGCCGTGGTTGAACATGTAGAGCACCGAGCCGGTCATCGACGTCGTGGTGAACGCGAAGATGCCCAGGATGATGAAGCCGAAGTGCGAGACCGACGTCAGCGCGATGAGGCGGCGCAGGTCGTCCTGGCCGATCGCGAGGAGCGCGCCGTACAGGATGCTGATGACGGCGAGCGTGATCACGACGGGACTGGCCCAGTCCGAGGCACCCGGGAACAGCTCCAGGCACCAGCGGATCATGCCGAACGTGCCGATCTTGTCGACGACGCTGACCATGAGCACGGACGTGCCCGGCGTGGCCGAGGCGGCCGCGTCGGGCAGCCACGTGTGCAGTGGCCACAGCGGCGCCTTGATCGCGAACGCGATGAAGAAGCCCAGGAACAGCAGCCGTTCGGTGGTCTGCGACATCTCCAGGCCCATGAGGTCCTCGTGCAGGAACGTGGCGCCGCCCTGCTGGGACGACAGCACGTACAGGCCCACGACCGAGGCCAGCATGATGAGGCCGCCGACGAGGTTGTAGATGAGGAACTTGACCGCGGCGTAGCTGCGCTGGCCGCCGCCGTGCGCGCCGATCAGGAAGTACAGCGGGATCAGCGTCGCCTCGAACAGGACGTAGAACACGAACACGTCGGTCGCGGCGAACACGCCGATCGCGAGCGCCTCGAGCACGAGCATCCACGCGAAGTAGGAGCTGGTGCGCGCGGGGTCGAGCTCCTTGTCGCGCCACGAGGCGAGCAGCACGATCGGCGTCAGGACGGTGGTCAGGAAGATCATCGTCAGGCCGATGCCGTTGACGCCGAGCGCCCAGTGGACGCCCAGGGCGCCGATCCACTCGTGCTGCTCGGTGATCTGGTAGCCGCCGCTGTCGATGTCGAACTCGCGCAGCAGCGCCACCGACATGACGAGCGTGAGGATCGAGACGCCGAACGCGACGTAGCGCGCGGTGACGTGGCTCGAGCGCGGCAGCAGGGCCACCACGAGGGCGCCGAGCAGCGGCACGGCGATGAGCAGGGACAGCATCATGCGAGCGTCACCGCCAGCAGGCCCAGCAGGACCACGAGAGCACCTCCGAGCACCGTGAGTGCGTAGGAACGGACGAAACCTGTCTGCGGCCGGCGCAGCTCGCCGGCGACCTCGCCGATGCGGTCGGCCGAGCCGGTCACGAACCCGTCGATGAGCTTCGCGTCGGCCCACACCAGCGCCCGCGTCAGGTGCGTCGCCGGGCGGACCACGAGCGCGTCGTTGACGTGGTTGCCGTAGAGCTCGGCACGGCCGGCACGGGTGGGCACCGACACCTGCGCGTCGGACGGCGCCTCGCCGGCGATCTCGCGGCGGCCGTAGACGAGCCAGGCCACGGCGACGCCCGCGGCGACGACCAGCAGGACGATGAGCGTGATGACGATGACGGGCAGCGGCAGGTCGTGGTGCTCGGCGTGGCCGGTGGCGGGCTCGAGCCACTCCTCGATCCAGGAGCCGAGCGCCATGATGCCCGCCAGCAGCGACAGGGCCGCCAGCACGATGAGCGGGACCGTCATGACCGAGGGCGACTCGTGCGGGTGCACGCCCTCGCGCCAGCGCCGCTGGCCGAAGAACGTCATGAGCATGAGGCGCGTCATGTAGAACGCGGTGACGCCCGCGCCGAGCAGCGCGGCCAGGCCGACCCAGACGTTGTGGCCGAGCGCGGCCTCGATGATCTTGTCCTTGGAGAAGAAGCCCGAGGTGCCCGGGAAGCCCAGGATCGCCAGGTAGCCGATGCCGAACGTGTAGAACGTGATCGGCATCGCCGTGCGCAGCGCGCCGTAGTGCCGCATGTCGACGTCGTCGTCCATGCCGTGCATGACCGAGCCGGCGCCGAGGAACATGTTGGCCTTGAAGAAGCCGTGCGTCAGCAGGTGGAAGATCGCGAAGGCGTAGCCCGCGGGACCGAGCCCGGCGGCGAGCATCATGTAGCCGATCTGGCTCATCGTGGAGCCGGCGAGCGCCTTCTTGATGTCGTCCTTGGTGCAGCCGATCCAGGCACCGGCGAGCAGCGTGATGACGCCGACCGCGATGACGAAGTTCCGCGCGGTGGGCGAGGCGTCGAAGACGTCGTGCGACCGGACCACGAGATAGACGCCCGCGGTGACCATCGTGGCGGCGTGGATGAGCGCCGAGACCGGCGTGGGGCCCTCCATGGCGTCGAGCAGCCAGGCCTGCAGCGGGAACTGCGCGGACTTGCCGCACGCGCCGAGCAGCAGGAGCAGGCCGAGTGCCGTGGCGACCGTGCCCGAGACGGAGCCGATCTGCTGGTTGACCACCGCGATCGAGCTCGTGCCGAACCACGCGAACATCGTCATGATGCCCAGCGCCAGGCCGACGTCGCCGACGCGGTTCATCACGAACGCCTTCTTGGCGGCGGCCGCCGCGGACGGCTTGTGCTGCCAGAAGCCGATCAGCAGGTACGAGGCCAGGCCGACGCCCTCCCAGCCCAGGAACAGCACGAGGTAGTCCGCCGCGAGCACGAGCGTGAGCATCGCCGCGATGAACAGGTTGAGGTACGCGAAGAAGCGCCGGCGCCGCGGGTCGTGCGCCATGTACCCGATCGAGTAGACGTGGATGAGCGTGCCGACGCCCGTGATGAGCAGGACGAACAGGCTCGAGAGCGTGTCGAAGGTGAAGGCCAGGTCGACGTGGAAGCGACCGGCGTCGATCCAGGTGCCGAGGGTGGTGGTCACCGAGCGGTCGCCCTCGTCGCGCCCGGCGAGCTGGACGAACAGCACGACGCCGAGCACGAAGGACGCGGCCGACGCGGCCGTGGCGATGAGGTGTCCGAAGGCGTCGGACTCCTTGCCCCACGTGAGCAGCAGCGCGGCGCCCGCCAGCGGAATGGCGATGAGCAGCCAGGACAGGTCCAGCAACGCGAACTCCTTAGGCCTTGAGCAGGTTCGCGTCGTCGACCGAGGTCGTCCGTCGCGTGCGGTAGATGGACACGATGATGGCCAGGCCGATCGTCACCTCGGCGGCGGCGACGACCATGACGAAGAACGCCGCGACCTGGCCGTCGAGGTTGCCGTGCTGCCGCGCGAACGACACGAAGGCGAGGTTCGCCGCGTTGAGCATGAGCTCGACGCACATGAACACGATGATCGCGTTGCGCCGCACGAGCACGCCGATGGCGCCGATCGAGAACAGCAGCATCGACAGGGTCAGGTACTCAGTCATCGCGGGCCCCCCTCGTCGGTGGCGGTGTCGGGCCGCTCGGTGGTGGCGGGTCGCTCGTCCGGCGCGGGGCCGGTGGCGGCGATCTCGCCGGCCACCTCGTCCGCGGCCTCGCGGCGGGCGGCCTCGGCACGCAGGCGCCCGACGGCTCCGGGCACCGACTCGGGCACGGGCGTGCCGTCCGGCAGCAGCGCGGGGACGTCGACCGCGTTGTGGCGGGCGAAGACGCCGGGCGTGGGCGGGTTGCCCGGGTGGCGGCCGGTCTCGGCGTACTCGCGCATGCGGCGGGCCTGCAGGTCGGCCTGCGTGGGCGGGTCGACGAGCCGCTCACGGTGCGCCAGCACCATGGCGCCGAGCACCGCCACGATCATGAGCGCGGCGGTGAACTCGAAGGCCAGGACGTACTTGGTGAACAGCAGCGTCGCCAGGCCGTGCACGTTGCCGTCGGAGTTCGCCTCGTCGAGGCCGACGACCGAGGCCGAGACCGCCTGGGCGACGCCGAGCGAGAGCACGAGCGCGAACAGCACGCCGACGATGCCGGCGGCGACCCGCTGGCCCTTGATGGTCTCGACGACGGACTCGGCCGTCTCGACGCCGACCATCATCACGACGAACAGGAACAGCATCATGATCGCGCCGGTGTAGACGATGATCTGCACCGCGAACAGGAACGGGGCGTCCTGCGCCGCGTAGAGGATGGCCAGGCAGATCATCACCACGACGAGCGAGAGCGCCGCGTGCACGGCCTTGCGAGCCAGGATCAGCCCCATCGCGGCCACCACCATGACGGGAGCCAGGATCCAGAAGGCGGTCACGCGGCGTCCTCCGGTCCGGTCACGTCGACGATCGGCAGCGTCTTGCCACGGTAGTAGTCGTGGTGGTCGTCGCTGATCATCATCTCGTGCGGCGGGGCCACCATGCCGGGCAGCAGCGGGGCCAGCAGGTCGGACTTCTCGTAGATGAGGTCCGCGCGGTTGTCGTCGGCCAGCTCGTACTCGTTGGTCATCGTGAGCGCGCGCGTGGGGCACGCCTCGATGCACAGCCCGCACAGGATGCAGCGCAGGTAGTTGATCTGGTAGACGCGGCCGTACCGCTCACCGGGGCTGTACCGCTCGTCCTCGGTGTTGCTGGCGCCCTCGACGTAGATCGCGTCCGCCGGGCACGCCCAGGCGCACAGCTCGCAGCCGACGCACTTCTCGAGGCCGTCGGGCCAGCGGTTGAGCTGGTGCCGGCCGTGGAAGCGCGGCGCCGTGGGCCGCTTCTCGAACGGATACTGCTCGGTGACGGGCTTCTTGAACATCGTCCGGAACGTCACGCCGAAGCCGGCGATCGGGTCCCAGAGCGTCTCCTTGAGCGTGCTCATGTCACTCTCCCCCATCCGTGGGTTGCGAGGTGGTCGTGGCGGCCGCGCGCTGCGACGGCAGCGGCGGGACCGGGTAGCCCCCGGCGAACGCGTCGAACTCGGCCGGCTCCTGCTCGTAGGGCTCCTCGTCCTCCGAGCGCGACGGCACCAGGAACGTCGCGACGAGGAACGCACCGGCGATCGCCGCGGCGATGATCATCGCGCTCTGGTCGAGGACGCCCTCGACCTGCGCCTTGCGGATGAACGCGAGCGCGACCACCCAGCCCAGCGCGATCGGGATGAGCCACTTCCAGCCGAAGTGCATGAACTGGTCGTAGCGCATGCGCGGCAGGGTTCCGCGCAGCCAGACGTACATGAAGATGAAGCCGAGCGTCTTGAGGAAGAACCACAGGACGGGCCAGTAGCCCTCGTTCGCGCCCTCCCAGACCTGGGCGATGCCGAACGGCGCGCGCCAGCCGCCGAGGAACATCGTGGTGGCGAGCGCCGAGACGGTGACCATGTTGATGTACTCGGCCAGGAAGAACATCGCGAACTTGAACGACGAGTACTCGGTGTGGAAGCCGCCCACCAGCTCGCCCTCGGCCTCGGGCAGGTCGAAGGGGGCGCGGTTGGTCTCGCCGACCATCGCGATGACGTAGATGATGAACGACGGCAGCAGCGGGATGAAGAACCAGACGTCCTCCTGCGCCGCGACGATCTCGGACGTCGACATCGAGCCGGCGTAGATGAACACCGCGACGAGCGACAGGCCCATCGCGACCTCGTACGAGATCACCTGGGCGCTGGAGCGCAGGCCGCCCAGCAGGGCGTAGATCGAGCCGGAGGACCAGCCCGCCAGCACGATGCCGTAGACGCCGATCGACGTGACGGCCAGGACGTACAGCACCGCGACCGGCAGGTCGGTCAGCTGCAGCGGGGTCTCCTCGCCGAAGAAGTTCACGACCGGGCCGAACGGGATGACGGCCCAGGCCAGGAACGACGGGACCACCGCGATGATCGGTGCGACGTAATAGACGACCTTGTCGGCGGCCTTGGGGAAGATCTCCTCCTTGAGGCCGAGCTTCACGCCGTCCGCGAGGCTCTGCAGCAGGCCGAACGGGCCGTTCACGTTGGGGCCGATGCGGTGCTGCATGCGGGCCACGACGCGGCGCTCGAACCAGATGTTGAACAGCGTGTAGAGGACCAGGAAGACGAAGATCAGCAGCGCCTTCAGCGCGACGACCCACCAGGGATCGTTGCCGAACAGCTCGTCGAGGCTCATGCGCCCTCCCCTCCCGACAGGCTGACCCGGCCGCCGTGGCCGACGCCGAGCGCGGCGCCCAGGTGGACGCCGGAGTTCGTGGGCGCCCACACGACGCCGTCAGGCATGAACGCCGCCTCGGCGACGAACGTGGCCGAGCCGGACGGGCCCGTCAGCGTGACCGGGCCGCCGGGCTGCGCGCCGGCCGCCAGCAGCGTGGCCTCGCTGGCGCGCAGGACGGGCTCGCGGGCGGTCGCGCTGTAGGCGGGCTGGCCGTCCTGCAGGCGGCCGTCGTCGACGAGCAGCTTCCAGGTGTCGAGCACGACCTTCTTCGCGGCGGCGCGGGGCGCGGCGGGCTTGCGGGCGCGGAGCGTGGCCCGCTTGCCGTCCCACGGACCCAGCTCGCGGAACTCGGCGCGGGCGTCCTCCGTGGTGCGCACGTCGATCGGGCGGCCGAGCTCCTCGGCGATGCCGGCCAGCACCCGCACGTCGGTGAGTGCGGGCGACTCGAACAGCACCTTGTCGAACGGGCGGTGGCGGCCCTCCCAGTTCACGAACGTGCCGGCCTTCTCGACCGGCGGCGCGACGGGCAGCACCACGTCGGCGAGCGCCGTCACGGCGGACTCGCGGACCTCGAGGCTGACCAGGAACTCGACCGAGCGCAGCGCATCGCGCGCCTTCGCCGGGTCGGCCAGGTCGTCGAGGTCCACGCCGGCGACGACGAGGGCGCCGAGCTCGCCGCTGGCGGCCGCGGCCAGGATCGCGTCGGTGTCGAGTCCGGGGGCGTCCGGCAGGCTCGCGACGCCCCAGGCCGCCGCGATGTCCGCGCGGGCCTCGGCCGAGGCGACCGGGCGGCCGCCGGGCAGCAGCGTGGGCAGGCAGCCCGCCTCGAGTGCGCCCCGGTCGCCCGCACGACGCGGGACCCAGGCGAGCCGGGCACCGGTCTCGGCGGCCTTGGCGGCGACGGCCGAGAGCGCGCCGGGGATCGTGGCGAGGCGCTCGCCGGCGAGGATGACCGCGGCGGGCTCGAGCGCGAGCTCGGCGAGGGCCTCGGGCTCGCCGCCCGGGACCGTCGGCACGAGCGTGCCGTTCATCTTGGCCAGCCCGCGCGTGGTGTGCGTGCCCAGCGCGACGACCTTGACGCCCTTGCGGCTGGCCTTGCGCAGGCGCAGGAACAGCGTGCCGATCTCGTCCTCGGGCTCCAGCCCGACGAGCACGACCGTGGAGGCGCGCTCGAGATCGCTGTAGGTGACCGTGACCGGCGTGCCGGCGACCTTGGCCGCGAGGAACTCGGTCTCCTCCTTGGAGGTGGCACGGGCGCGGAAGTCGACGTTGTTGGTGCCGAGGGCGACGCGCGCGAACTTGGCGTACGCGTAGGCGTCCTCGAGCGTCAGGCGACCGCCGGTCAGCACGCCCTTGCCGGCCGCGGCGGCCAGGCCGCGGGCGGCGACGGCGAGCGCGCCGGGCCACGACGTGGGCTCGAGCTCGCCCGTGGCCGCGTTGCGCACGAGCGGCGCGGTGAGGCGGTCGGGCTGGCGCGACCAGGTGAACGCGAAGCGGTCCTTGTCGGTGATCCACTCCTCGTTGACCTCGGGGTCGTCCCCGGCGAGCCGGCGCATGACCTTGCCGCGACGGTGGTCGACGCGGATCGCGGCGCCGGAGGCGTCGTGCTCGGTCACCGACGGGACGCTGATGAGGTCGAACGGGCGCGACCGGAACCGGTAGTCGGCGCTGGTCAGCGCGCCCACGGGGCAGATCTGGATCGTGTTGCCGCTGAAGTACGAGCCGAACGTGGCGTCCTCGGCGATGCCGATCTGCTGCGACGCGCCGCGTTCGAGCAGCGCGATGAACGGGTCGCCGGCGATCTCGGCCTGGAACCGCGTGCAGCGCTGACACAGGACGCAGCGCTCGCGGTCGAGCAGGACCTGGCTCGACAGCGGCAGCGGCTTGGGGAACAGCCGCTTGGTCTCGACGAAGCGGGACTCGGAGGCGCCGTGCGAGAGCGACTGGTTCTGCAGCGGGCACTCGCCGCCCTTGTCGCACACGGGGCAGTCGAGCGGGTGGTTCGCCAGCAGGAACTCGAGGATGCCCTCCTGGGCCTTCTCGGCGACGGGCGAGGTCACGTGCGTGCGCACGACCATGCCCGGCGCGACCTCGAGGGTGCACGAGGCCTGCGGCTTGGGCATGCCGCGGCCGTTGCCCGCGTCCGGCACCTCGACGAGGCACTGGCGGCAGGCGCCGACGGGCGCGAGCAGCGGGTGGTCGCAGAACCGCGGGATCTCGGTGCCGATGAGCTCGGCGGCGCGGATCACCAACGTGCCCTTCGGGACGCTGACCTCGACGTCGTCGATCGTCAGGGTGACGAGCTCGACGGGCGTGGCCTCGGTGGCGTTCGACTCGGTGACCGTCATGCCCGGACACCCTCCTTCGCGAACAGGGTGGACGCCGAGGGCGGGAACAGCTCGCTGCTCGGCGTGGTCATGCCGGCCTCGAACTCCTCGCGGAAGTACTGGATGGCCGACGTGATGGGGCTGGTGGCGCCGTCGCCGAGCGCGCAGAACGCGCGGCCCAGGATGTTGTCGCACAGGTCCAGCAGCAGCTCGATGTCGCCCGGCTGGCCCTGACCCGCGTCGAGCCGGCGCAGGGTCTGGGTGAGCCACCACGTGCCCTCGCGGCACGGGGTGCACTTGCCGCACGACTCGTGCTTGTAGAACTCGGTCCAGCGCAGGACGCAGCGCACGACCGACGTGGTCTGGTCGAAGACCTGCAGCGCGCGCGTGCCCAGCATCGAGCCCACGCCCGAGACGCCCTCGAAGTCGAGCGGCACGTCGAGGTGCTCGGCCGTCAGCAGCGGCGTCGAGGAGCCGCCCGGGGTCCAGAACTTCAGTTCCGAGCCCGGGCGCATGCCGCCGCCGAGCTCAAGCAGCTCGCGCAGCGTGATGCCCAGCGGCGCCTCGTACTGGCCCGGCTTCGCGACGTGGCCCGAGAGGCTGAAGATGCCGTGCCCCTTGGACTTCTCGGTGCCCATCGAGGCGAACCAGTCGGCGCCGCCGGCGATGATGCCCGGGACCGACGCCACGGACTCGACGTTGTTGACCACCGTGGGCGAGGCGTAGAGGCCCGCCACGGCCGGAAACGGCGGGCGCAGCCGCGGCTGGCCGCGGCGGCCCTCGAGCGAGTCCAGCAGCGCCGTCTCCTCGCCGCAGATGTACGCGCCGGCGCCGGCGTGGACGATGAGGTCCAGGTCGTAGCCGCTGCCGTGGATGTCGCGGCCAAGGTGACCGGCCGCGTACGCCTCGCGCACGGCGGCGCGCAGGCGGCGGATGACGTGCAGCACCTCGCCGCGCACGTAGATGAACGCGGTGTGGGCGCGGATCGCGCGGGAGGCGATGATGACGCCCTCGACGAGCACGTGCGGGTTGGCCATCATGAGCGGGATGTCCTTGCAGGTGCCCGGCTCGGACTCGTCGGCGTTGACCACGAGGTACTTCGGGTTGGGGTTGTCCTGCGGGATGAAGCCCCACTTCATGCCGGTCGGGAAGCCGGCGCCGCCACGACCGCGCAGGCCGGCGTCCTTGACCTCCTCGATGATCGCGTCGGGCTCCATCGTCAGCGCCTTGTCCAGCGCCCGGTAGCCGCCGCGCGCCGTGTAGGCGTCCAGCGTCCAGGCGCGGTCGTCGGCCCAGTTCGCGGTGAGGACCGGCGTCAGCAGGTCAGTCATCGGTGCCCTCCGTCTCCTCGCTGCGCACGTCCGTGGGCGACTGCTCGATCACGGTCTCGGTCTCGGCGCGGCGCGTGTCGGCCTCGGCGGCCGCTCCGCTCTCGGTCTGCGGTCCGGACTCGGGCCCCGAGGCGTCCAGCGGCGGCGCCTTCCAGCCGCGCTCGTGGGCGATGCCCAGGCCGGCGAGGGAGGCGCCCGCTGCGGCGGGCCCCTCGTCGACGCGCCCGTCCTCGAAGCCGGCGATGACCCGCTCGGCCTCGCGCCACGACGTGATCGTGGCGCCGCGCGTGGACTGGACCGTCTCGCCCGCGCGCAGGCGGTCGACGACGTCGACGGCCGACTCGGGGGTCTGGTTGTCGAAGAACTCCCAGTTGACCATCATCACCGGGGCGAAGTCGCAGGCCGCGTTGCACTCGACGCGCTCGAGCGTGATCCGGCCGTCCTCGCTCGTCTCGTCGTTGCCGACGTCGAGGTGGCCGCTGAGCCGCTCGAAGATCTCGTCGCCACCCATCACGGCGCACAGCGTGTTGGTGCAGACGCCGACGTGGTGCGTGCCCATCGGGCGGCGCTTGTACATCGTGTAGAACGTCGCGACGGCGCTGACCTCGGCCTCGGTCAGGCCGAGGATCTCGCCGCACGCGGCGATGCCCTCGTTCGTGACGCGGCCCTGCACCGACTGCACGAGGTGCAGCATCGGCAGCAGCGCGCTGCGCGACTGCGGGTACCGGCCCGCCAGCTCGCGCAGCTCGGCCAACGTCTCCTCCGACAGCTCAGCCACCTGCTCGGTCACGATCGACCACTCCCCTCACCACTGGCCCCGACCATGGTTCTTGTGCCTCGGGCATCACGGGCGTTCACGCTCGACAGCATCAGCGATCCACCCCGCCCATGACTGGGTCGATGGAGGCCACGGCGACGATGACGTCCGAGAGCATGCCGCCCTCGCTCATCGCCGAGACGCCCTGCAGATTCACGAACGAGGGATCGCGGAAGTGCGCGCGGTACGGGCGCGTGCCGCCGTCGGACACCAGGTGGCAGCCGATCTCGCCCTTGGGCGACTCGATCGGGAAGTACGCCTGCCCCGCCGGGACCCGGAAGCCCTCGGTGACGAGCTTGAAGTGGTGGATCAGCGCCTCCATCGACTCGCCCATGATGTGGGCGATGTGCTGCGGCGAGTTGCCCTGGCCGTCGGAGCCGATCGACAGCTGCGCCGGCCAGGCGATCTTCCGGTCCTCGACCATGACCGGCTGGCCCTCGGTGGCCTCGAGCCGGTCGATGCACTGCTCGACGATCCGCAGCGACTGCCACATCTCGTCCTGGCGGATCATGAACCGGCCGTACGCGTCGGGCTCGTCGCGCGTGACGACGTCGAACTCGTACGTGTCGTAGCCCCAGTACGGCTGCGTCCGGCGCAGGTCCCAGTCCATGCCGGTGGAGCGCAGGATCGGGCCCGTGATGCCCAGCGCCATGACGCCCGCGAGGTCGAGGTGGCCGACGTTCTTGAGGCGGCCCTTGAAGATCGGGTTGGCGTTGCACAGCGCGGCGTACTCGGGCAGCCGCTTCTTGAGCAGGGCGACGAGGTCGCGCAGCTGCGCGACCGCGCCGTCGGGCAGGTCCTGCGCGACGCCGCCGGGCCGGAAGTACGCGTGGTTCATGCGCAGGCCCGTGATCGCCTCGAACGCCTTGAGGATCTCCTCGCGGTCGCGGAAGCCGCACGTCATGACCGTGAGCGCGCCGATCTCCATGCCACCCGTCGCGATGGCGATGAGGTGGCTGGAGATGCGGTTGAGCTCGAGCATGAGGACGCGGATGACCTGCGTGCGCTCGGAGATCTGGTCCTCGATGCCCAGCAGCCGCTCGACGGCGCCGACGTACGTGGCCTCGTTGGAGAACGGGGCGACGTAGTCCATGCGGGTGCAGAAGGTGACGCCCTGCGTGAAGTTGCGGAACTCCATGTTCTTCTCGATGCCGGTGTGCAGGTAGCCGATGCCCGCGCGGGCGTCGTGGACCTGCTCGCCGTCGATCTCGAGGATGAGGCGCAGCACGCCGTGCGTGGACGGGTGCTGCGGGCCCATGTTGATGACGAGGCGGTCGCCCTCGAGCGTGTCGGCCGAGATCGTGTCCCAGTCGCCACCGGTGACGTTGAAGACCTGGCCCGAGGTGGACTCGGAGGTGCCCGCGTACGGATCGGTGGTGACCATCAGGAGTAGCTCCTTCGGCTGTCGGGCGCCGGGATGAACCCGCCCTTGAACTCGACGTCCACGCCGCCCAGCGGGTAGTCCTTGCGCTGCGGGTGGCCCTGCCAGTCGTCGGGCATGAGGATGCGCGTCAGGTGCGGGTGGCCGTCGAAGACGAGGCCGAACATGTCCCACGTCTCGCGCTCGTGCCAGTCGGCCGTCGGGTAGACGCTGACGACGCTCGGGACGTGGGGATCGGCGTCGGGGCACGTGACCTCGAGGCGGATCCGGCGGTTGTGGGTCATCGAGAGCAGGTGGTAGACCGCGTGCAGCTCGCGACCGGTCTCGCTCGGGTAGTGCACGCCGCTGACGCCGCTGAAGAACTCGAAGCGCAACGCCGGGTCGTCGCGCAGGTGCCGCGCCGTCGGCAGCAGCAGCTCGCGGCGGATGAAGAACGTGATCTCGCCGCGGTGCACGACGACCTTCTCGATCGCGTCGGCCAGGCCCTCGCCGCCGGCGATGCGCTCGGCGACCTCGTCGAACCAGCCGCCGTAGGGCGGGGTGCTGGCGCCGGGCATGACGACCGGGCGGCGCAGGCCGCCGAAGCCGCTCGTGTCGCCGGTGCCGTGGACGCCGAACGCGCCCTCGCGGACCTCGATGACCTCGAGCTCGGTCGCGTCGGACCTCAGCAGGTCCGCGCGCGTCTCGTGCGAGCCGTCCTGGGTCGTGTCGCTCATCGCGCCACCGCCGTGGAGGAAGCACGGTAGGACGGTGTCGCGATGCGTGACACCGAATCGTTCACTCGCTGGCGCTCGCTCACCGCAGGAGTCCCTTCTGCGCGGAGGTGGGCAGGGCGGCCAGCGCGGCGGCCTCCTGCTCGCGGATCTCGGCGTTGCGGTCGGCGCCCAGCTGGGTGTGCTGGATGGAGTCGCGCAGCTTGAAGATCGCGTCGATCAGCATCTCGGGGCGCGGCGGGCAGCCCGGCAGGTACATGTCGACCGGCACGACGTGGTCGACGCCCTGGACGACCGCGTAGTTGTTGAACATGCCGCCCGAGCTGGCGCACACGCCCATCGCCAGGACCCACTTCGGTCCGGGCATCTGGTCGTAGATCTGGCGCAGGACGGGCGCCATCTTCTGGCTCACGCGGCCGGCGACGATCATGAGGTCCGCCTGGCGCGGCGAGGGCCGGAAGACCTCCATGCCGAAGCGGCCGGAGTCGTAGCGCGGCGCGCCGAACGTCATCATCTCGATGGCGCAGCACGCCAGGCCGAACGTGGCCGGCCAGAACGACGCCTTGCGGAAGTAGCCGGCCAGGCCCTCGACGGTCGAGAGCAGGACGCCACTGGGGAGCTTTTCCTCGAGGCCCATCAGGTCCAGTCCATTCCACCGCGCCGCCACTCGTAGACGTACGCGATCGTGATGTTGAGCAGGAAGAGCATGACGGCGAAGAACGCGAACCAGCTCAGCTCGTCGAAGGCCACGGCGAACGGGAACAGGAACACGATCTCGATGTCGAAGACGATGAACATCATCGCCGTGAAGAAGTACTTGATGGACACCTTGCCGCCGCCCTCGGGCAGCGGACTGGGCTCGATGCCCGACTCGTAGCGGTCCATCTTGGCGCGGTTGTAGCGCGCGGGGCCGGTGAAGGGCGCGATGCCGACGCTGAAGATCGCGAACGCGAACGCCAGTGCACCCAGCACCAGGATCGGGATGTACTCGTTCACGGCACCTCCGGCCACGCTCGGGAGAACCTTGTGAAGATCTTCACACGGTCAACTGTGCTCACTCTAAAACCCCCGCGAGCGGAGGTGTGACTAAGGGCACACTAAGTGTCGGTGTGGCGTGGATCACATGAGCCCAGTGGCGGGCCGTGCGGGTCAGGCGGGTCGCTCGGCGCGGTGCAGCGCCACGATCCCGCCCGTGAGGTTCTGCCATGTGACCGGGCCCCAGCCGGCCTCGGCCATGCGGACCGCGAGGCCGCGCTGGTCGGGCCACGAGCGGATCGACTCGGCCAGGTACACGTACGACTCCGGGTTGGAGGACGTGCGCCGCGCGATCGCCGGCAGGGCTCGCATGAGGTAGTTGGAGTACACCGTCTCGAAGGGCTTCCACGTGGGGGTCGAGAACTCGCACACGACGACCCTGCCACCCGGGCGGGTCACGCGGAGCAGCTCGCGCAGGCCCTGGAGCGGATCGTGGATGTTCCGCAGGCCGAACGAGATCGTCACGGCGTCGAAGGAGGCGTCCGCGAACGGCAGCCGCATGCCGTCGCCGGCGGTGAAGCTCAAGCCGGGGTACTGGCGCTTGCCGACCTCGAGCATGCCGATCGAGAAGTCGCACGGGACGACGAACGCGCCCGCGTCCGCGAACGGCGCGCTGGACGTGCCGGTGCCGGCCGCGAGGTCGAGGATGCGCTCGCCGCGCTGCGGGGCGACGGTCTCGACGACGCGCTTGCGCCAGCGGCGGTCCTGGCCGAGGGAGAGGACGTCGTTCGTCAGGTCGTACCGCTCGGCGACCGTGTCGAACATGCGCGCGACGTCGCGAGGATCCTTGTCCAGCCCAGCTCTCATCTGGCCACCTTCTCACGCCCGCCCTCGCCCGCTGCGCGCGTGGTCAGTGACGGTTTCCCCGGTTAAGTAGGTTCTCTGGCACTTCGCGAGGGTTGCGATGTTCGTGAAGTGGCAGAGAACCTCGTTCAGTCGGCCTCACTCGCCTCCTCGCGGTCGGGACGGGCCCGGGAGACGCACGCGGACCCCGACTTCGCCACCGAGCGAGGTTTCCTGTCACTTCACGAGGTCCGCAACCCTCGCGAAGTGATGGGGAACCTACTCAACCGGGGAAACCGACAGCAGCCCGGACCGCTCGGCACGCCCCGAGTAGGGTGGATCGGGTGAGCACGCTGGCGACCGACGGACGGTCAGAACCGCTCGTCGTCCGGTCCCGCGCGATCGACGACCCGGGCGACCTGCTCACCCTGCTGCCGCCCACGCCCGACGCGCTGGCCTGGGTCCACGGCGGCGACGGCATCGTCGGCTGGGGCCGCGCCGCGACGTTCAGCCCGGACGGCGACGACCGCTTCGAGGCCGCCGACGACTGGTGGGCCGAGACCGTCGACTCCGCCGTCGTCCGCGACGAGATCCGGCTGCCCGGCAGTGGCCTCGTCGCGTTCGGCAGCTTCACGTTCGCCGGCGGCACGGGCTCCACGATCGTCGTCCCCGAGGTCATCGTGGGCCGCCGCGACGGCCGCAGCTGGATCACCACGATCGGCCGCACGCTCGCGCCCGCGCCCGACCTCGAGCACCGCTCCCCCGCCGCGCCCGCCGGCACCCGCGTCGCCGACGACCCCGAGCGTCGCGCCGCGTGGTCGCAGACGGTCGACCGCGCCGTCCGCCGCATCCAGGCCGGCGCCCTCGACAAGGTCGTGCTGGCCCGCTCCGTCGAGGCCCGGTTCGACGAGGCCCTCGACGTCCGGTCGCCGTTGTCGCGCCTCGCCGCCGGCTACCCCAGCTGCTGGACGTTCCACGTGGACGGGTTCTTCGGCTCCACCCCCGAGATGCTCGTGCGGCTCCAGGGTGGGCTGGTGACCTCGCGCGTCCTGGCCGGCACGATCCGCCGCACGGGCGACGACGCCCGCGACCTCGGCCTGGCCGCGTCGCTGGCGCGCTCCAGCAAGGACCTCGAGGAGCACGAGTACGCCGTGCGCTCGGTCGCCGACGCGCTCGCGCCGCACTGCACCGGCATGAACGTGCCCGAGGCGCCGTTCGTGCTGCACCTGCCCAACGTCATGCACCTGGCGACCGACGTCACCGGCGTGCTGCGCGAGGAGGCGGGCGCGCTGTCGCTCGTCGCCTCGCTGCACCCGTCCGCCGCGGTCGGCGGCACCCCGACGGCCGAGGCGGTCCGCCTCATCGCCGAGATCGAGGAGCTCGACCGCGGCCGCTACGCCGGGCCCGTCGGCTGGATCGGCGCCTCGGGCGACGGCGAGTGGGGCATCGGCCTGCGCTCGGCGCAGCTGTGCAAGGACGGCCGCACCGCCCGCATGTACGCCGGCTGCGGCATCGTGGCCGACTCCTCCCCCGCCGACGAGCTGGCCGAGGCCGACGCCAAGCTCATCCCCGTGCGCGACGCGCTGCGCTGACTCAGCCCACCAGCAGGGAGCGCAGGCGCTCGAGCTCGGCCGCCGGGTCCTCGGCCACTCCCCCGTGCACGGGGCCGGGCTGCACGACGGTCGACTTCGGCGCCTTGAGGAAGCCGAAGCGCTGGCCGGCCGAGCGGGTCGCCGCCTCGCCGCCACGCGCGTCGCCCGCGCAGACGCCGTCGACGAAGTCCAGAGCGGCGCACACCCGGTCGAGGTCGAGGCCGGGCGCGAACGCCGCGATCCGCTCGCGGTCGACGTCCCACGCGACGGCGAGGAACTCGGCCTCCTGGCTGTAGAGGACGACGCCGACGTTGACGAACTCCTCGCGCTCGGGGCGGGGCACGCAGCGCAGGACGACGTACTGGTAGGCGTACGAGCTCATCGGGCCACCTCCGGGAGCCAGGCACCGGTGCCCAGTCGCGCCGTGAGGAAGTCGACGTACGCCGCGCGCAGGGACTGCGGCGTCGCGCCGGGCGTCGTGGTGAGCCAGGCGTCCGGCACCTGCGCCACGACCTGCTCGAACACGTCGCGCGACAGGACCTCACGGGCACGGCGGTCGGCGTCCGCGACGTACGGGACGTACGCGCGCAGCACGTGGTCCGAGACGTCCCACGGCTGGGCGGCGAACCGCGCGGGGTCGGTCACGCCACCGCTCCAGGCGTGATGGAAGTAGAGGGAGGCGCCGTGGTCGATGACCCACACGTCGCCGTGCCAGACCAGCAGGTTGGGATTGCGCCAGCTCCGGTCGACGTTGGCGCAGAACGCGTCGAGCCACAGGATCGTGGCGAGCTCGGCCGCGTCGGCGGCGACGTCGCCGTCGAAGCCGAAGGAGCCGGGCAGGTAGTCGACGCCGAGGTTGAGCCCGACGCTCGCCGTGAGCAGGTCCTGCACCTCCTCGTCCGCCTCGTAGCGGGCGATCGCCGCGTCGAGCTCGAGGCCGACGAGCCGCGGCGTGCGCAGTCCCAGCCGGGCCGCCAGGCCGCTCACGATGACCTCGGCGACCAGCACGCGGACGCCCTGGCCCGCACCGGAGAACTTGCACACGTAGGTGCCGAGGTCGTCGGCCTCGACGACGCCGGGCAGGCTGCCGCCCTCGCGCAGCGGGGTGACGTACCTGATCACCCGGACGCGCGGCAGCGCGGCGCTCGTCTCGTCACCCATGGCCCCCATCATGGCCGAACCGTCCCGGCCGCCCGCGCGCCACGTCGGTCCGCCGGGTGTCGGCGGCCGCCCCTAGGGTCGGGCCATGACCTCGTTCGACGCGGCCGAGCGGCGCCGCCGCCTGGGCGTCCGCCACGCCCTCGCCGCACCGGCGACCACGACCGAGGACGTCACGGCGTCCGTCGTCGCGCTGCACAGCACCGACCCCGCCGCGATGACGCTCAGCGTCCTGGCGCGGCTCGAGCGCCCCGACATCGCCGAGGTCGAGCGCGCGCTCTACGTCGACCGCTCGGTCGTGCGCATCCTGGCGATGCGGCGCACGGTCTTCGCCGTTCCCGCCGACCGGTTCGACGAGTTCGCGGCCACCGTCCGGCACTCGGTCGCCGGGCCCGAGCGGCGCAAGCTGCTCGGCCTCCTGCGGGCGTCCGGGATCGACGACGCCGAGACCGTGCTGGAGCAGGGGCACGCCGCCGTGCTGGCCGCGGCCGAACGGCTGGGCGAGTTCAGCAGCGCCGACCTGCAGGCGGCGGACCCGCTGCTGGCCACGCGCGTCGACATCGGCACGGGCTCGAAGTACGCGACGCAGCAGTCGCTCGCCAGCCGCCTGCTCACCGTCATGTCGGTCGAGGGCAGTGTCGTGCGCACACGACCCGAGGGCGCGTGGAACTCGTACCGCTACCGGTGGGCCGCGCGCGGCACGTGGCTGCCCACGCCCGTCGCGCAGCCGGACGAGGCCGAGGCGCGGGCGCGTGTGGCACGCCGCTGGCTGGAGCGTTTCGGCCCCGCCCTGCCCGAGGACCTGCAGTGGTGGACCGGCTGGACGAAGGGCCACACGCGTGCCGCGCTGGCCACAGTGGACACGGCCGAGGTCGAGCTCGAGGAGGGCACAGGGCTCGTGCTCGCCGACGACCTCGCCCCCACGCCCGAGCCGGCGCCGTGGGTGGCCCTCCTGCCGGCGCTGGATCCCACGACGATGGGCTGGCGGCACCGCGGCTGGTACCTCGGCCCGCACGCCGAGCGGGTCTTCGACGACGTCGGCAACGCGGGCCCCACGATCTGGCACGACGGCCGCATCGTCGGCGGCTGGGCGATCCGCGACGACGGCACCGTCGCCACGCGGCTGTTCACCGACGTCGGGCGCGAGGCGACCGACGCGATCGCCGAGCGCGCGGCGCGGCTCGAGAAGCTGCTCGACGGCACCGTCGTCAAGGTGCGCGCGCGGCGCTGGACGGCGGTGGAGAAGGAGCTACGCGCCTGACGTGCCCAGCGGCGTCAGCTCGCGGTACCGCGGGTCGAGGCCGTCACCGCTGGAGCGGCCCGTCACGCGTCGCTTGATCCACGGGCCGAGGTACTCCACGGCCCACTGGACCTGCGCGCGCACGCGCTCGGCGAGCGTCATCGGCGCCGGGTCGGCCAGCACGAGCGGCTCGAGGTCGTGCTGCACGCCCAGGGCGTCGAGCACCGCGATGGCCATGCGCTGGTGGCCCGCCGGCGACATGTGCATCCGGTCGGTGTCCCACAGCCGCGCGTCGCGGTAGTCGGTCAGGTTCCAGTAGTCGACCAGCGTCGCGCCGTGGCGCTGCGCGATCGCGCGGACGGCGTCGCGGTACCGCTCGAAGCGACGGCGCACCGGCGCGTACACGCGCGAGCCGCCCGGGTCCGCGGGGGTGAACATCACGACGCGCGCGCCCGAGGCGGTCAGCCGCTCGATGGCGCGGTCGTACTCGGCGAGCAGGTCGCCGAGGTCGACCTTGGGACGCATGATGTCGTTCGCGCCGGCGTAGATCGTGACGAGGTCGGGCCGCAGCGCCAGGGCCGGCTCGAGCTGCTCGGCGATGATCGGGCGCAGCTTGCGCCCCCGGATCGCGAGGTTCGCGTACGACAGGCCGCCGCCCTGCGCGCGGTCGAGCGCGGCGGCGAAGCGGTCGGCCCAGCCGCGCACGCCGTTCGGCAGGTCCGGGTCGGCGTCGCCGACGCCTTCGGTGAACGAGTCGCCCAGGGCCACGTATCGCGCGAAAGTCACCATCCGAGGTTACGCGCCGTCTCAAGCGGTCCGACGGGGGCTCATCACGGCCATGGGAGCGACGCTCCCAGCCAGATTGGAGACCGACATGACCACCCTCACGAAGACCTCAGCCCGGGGGCTCGCCCTCGGGACGACCGGCGCGCTCGTCGCCGGCCTGATCGCGACGACGGCCGCGCCCGCGCAGGCCGACAACGTCGACATGGCGCCGTCGCGGACCGTCAAGGGCGAGATGAGCGGACCGATCGGCGTCGACCACGACGCTGCGGGCCGCGTCTACGTCGCCTCGCAGAACAACAACGCGATCGTCGTCCACGCGAAGGACGCCTCGGGGCCCTCGGCGCCCGTACGCCGGATCAGCGGGGCCGCGACCGGCCTGGCCTCGCCGCGCGACGTGGCGCTCGACGGCAACGGGTTCCTCTACGTCTCGGAGCTGTCCGGCACCGTGCGCGTGTTCGCACCGGGCGCGAACGGCAACGTCGCCCCGGTCAAGACGTTCGGGACGGGCCCGGGCACCGCGTACGGCATCGACGTCGCCGGCGGCGAGATCTACGTGCGCAAGGCGAACTCGTACCTCGTCTACGCGCCGTCGGCGACCGGGTCGCCCGCGCCGGCCGAGCGGACCGTGACCGGCATCGGCAGCGGCCAGTCCATCACCGTCTCGGGTCCGCGCGTGTGGGTGCCCAGCGGCACGACCCTGCGCGCCTACACCCGCTCGGCCGACGGCGGCGCCACGCCGCTGCAGTCGATCGCGAACGCCTTCCCCGCGACGGAGACGAACGGCATCGACACCGACGCGGCGGGACGCGTGTACGCCACCTCGCTCTCGCCGGCCACGATCCGCGTCTACGCACCCGGCGCGGACGGCGCCGGCGCCCCGCTGAAGGTCGTCGGGGGTCCCGCGACGGGCCTGGGCTGGGCGACCGGCCTCGCGGTCCTCGACGGCGGGCGGTTCGCCGTCACGGACTACCTCAACGCCTCGTACTCGGTGTTCGGGAACCTGTTCGTGAGGGCGCCCGGCAAGCCGCGCGCGGTCAAGGTCGGCGGCACGCCGGCGGCCAAGGTCCGCAAGATCGGCTGGAAGGCCCCCGCCTCCAACGGCGGCGCGCGGATCACCGGCTACCGGATCGTCGTCAGGAAGGGCAACGCGACGCTCGTCAAGCGCGTCGTCGGCCCGACGCGGCGCTCGCTGATGGTGAAGCGCTCGGCCCTGCGCCGGGGCGTGAACACCGTCTTCGTCCAGGCGAAGAACAGCAAGGGCTACGGTCCCGCGGCGAAGAGGAGCTTCCGCGTCCGGAAGTGAGGCAGGAACGACACGAGCCCGGCGAGCGATCGCCGGGCTCGTGTCGTGTGCGCCTACTTCCTCGGCAGCGTGCTGGTGCCGCCGTGCATGACCGTGAGGAGCTTCGCGAAGCGGTCCTCGGTCCTGCGGTCGCGGCGCAGCGACTGCAGCATGAGAGGCGCCTTCATGCGCTGGCGCGTGATCGCCTTGGGGTACGTGAACTCGCGCAGGCCGTCGGGCCCGTGGATGCGGCCGAAGCCCGAGTCGCCGACGCCGCCGAACGGCAGGCCGGGGATCGCCGCGAACGAGATGACCGAGTTGATCGAGGTCATGCCCGAGCGCACGCGGCTGGCGATGTCCATCGCGTTCCTCTTGCCGAACACGGCGCCGGCGAGCCCGTACTTCGTCGCGTTCGTGAGCTCGACGGCCTCGTCCATGTCCTTGACCGGGTTGACCACGAGGGTCGGCCCGAACGTCTCCTCGGTCACCGCGAGCGAGTCCTCGGGGACGTTCGTGATGATCGTGGGCTGGACGTACTTGTCGCCGACGGAGTCGAGGCCGCCGAGGACCGGCGTGCCGCCCTTCGCGATCGCGTCCTCGATGTGGCTCTTGATGATCGGCAGCTGCTTCGGCATCGTCGACGGGCCGTAGACGCCGCCGTCGTCGTAGCCGGGACGGATGCCCTCGGCCTGCTTGAGCAGCTCCTCCATGAACGGCTGGAACACCCGCTCGTGCACGTAGACGCGCTCGGTGCCGATGCACGTCTGGCCGGCGTTCGACATGCCCGCCCACAGGGCCGCCTCGGCCGCGTCCTTGAGGTCGGCGTCCTCGTCGACGATGAGCGAGTCCTTGCCGCCGGCCTCGATCACGACGGGCGTGAGGTTCTCGGCGCAGGCCGCCATGACCTTCTTGCCCGTGGCCGAGGAGCCGGTG
This sequence comes from Aeromicrobium jepli, assembly GCF_047246605.1. Classification (NCBI taxonomy): domain Bacteria; kingdom Bacillati; phylum Actinomycetota; class Actinomycetes; order Propionibacteriales; family Nocardioidaceae; genus Aeromicrobium; species Aeromicrobium jepli. Next base: position 373,494 of record NZ_JBFOKO010000001.1, on the reverse strand, counting down.
AACGCGATCTTGTCGACGGCCGCGGTGCACAGGTGGTTGCCGGTCTCGCCCAGGCCCGTCACGAGGTTGAGGACGGGACGGCCGTGGACCACCTCGGTGAACGTGTCGACGAGGAAGCGGCCGACGCCCGGCGTGTACTCGCTGGGCTTGAACACGACCGCGTTGCCCGCCGCGAGCGAGTAGGCGATCGAGCCGACCGGCGTGAAGACCGGGTAGTTCCACGGCCCGATGACGCCGATGACGCCCAACGGGTGGTACTCGACGTACGCGGCTTGGTTCGACATCAGCAGGCCCGCACCCACCTTGTGGCGGCCGAGCACCTTGCCGGCGTGCTTGGCGGCCCACGCGATGTGGTCGATCGCCAGGCCCGCCTCGAGCAGCGCGTCGCCGTGCGGCTTGCCGCCCTCGCGGTGCATGAGGTCGGCGAGCTGCTGCAGGCGCCGGGTCAGCACGCTGCGCCACTGCAGCAGGTACTCCTTGCGGCCGTCGAAGCCGAGCTCGCGCCACCACGCGGACGCCTCGCGGGCGGCGGCGACCGCCGCGTCGACGCGCGCCTTGTCGTCGATGGGGTGCGTCCCGACGACGTCGCCCGTCGCCGGGTTGAGCGAGTCGAAGGTCGGCTGCGGCGCCTCGGACGCCTGGACGTCCGGTTCGATCGTGGCGGTCATGGTCATGCTCCTCGAATGAGATCGGCGGCCTTCTCGGCGATCATGATGGTGGGGGCGTTGGTGTTGCCGCGCGGCACGCGCGGCATGACGGAGGCGTCGACGACCCGCAGGCCCTCGACGCCGTGGACCCGCAGCTCGGGGTCGACGACGCTGCCCTCCACGGTACCCATCGAGCACGTGGACGTCGGGTGGTAGAGCGTCTGCGCGAGACGCTGGACGACGTCGAGGATCTGGTCGTCGGTCGGATTGCGGACGGCCGGCTCCCACGGCTCGTCGAGCAGGCGCGCCATGGGCCCCTGCCAGATCATGTCGAGCATGCGGCGGTAGCCGCCCAGCATCGCGTCGAGGTCGGCCGGGTCGTCGAAGTAGGCCGGGTCGATCTCGGGGTGCCACGTCGGGTCGGCCGAGCGGAGCCGGATGTGGCCGCGGCTCTGCACGTTGACGAGCGTCGGTGCCACCGTGACCGAGCGGCGCACGGGCTCGTGAAGTCCGTTGTCGTAGAACCCGCTGGGCGCGACGTGGATCTGGATGTCGGGCAGGTCCAGGTCGTCACGCGAGGCGTAGAACGCCCCGCCCTCGCCGATGTTCGACACGAGCGGGCCCGTGCGCGTCGCCTGCCAGCGCAGCATGTTGCCCATCGTGACGGCTTCGGCGAGGTCGGTCGTGTTGCGCGTGTAGACGAGCGTCCCCGCGACCGGGTGGTCCTGCAGGTTCTGGCCCACGCCGGGCGAGTCCACGACGACGTCGATGCCCACCTCGCGCAGGTGGGCGGCCGGCCCGATGCCCGAGAGCATGAGCAGCTGCGGGCTGTTGATGGCGCCGCCGGAGAGCAGCACCTCGCCCTCGGCACGCACCACGTGCTCCTCGCCGTACTGGCGGTAGGCGACACCCGTGGCGCGGCCGTTCTCGACGATGATCCGGGTCACCAGCGCATCGGTGCGCACCGTGAGGTTCGGCCGCTGCATCGCGGGCCGGATGTACGCGTCGGCGACGGACCAGCGCTCGCCCCGGCGGTGCGTCACCTGGTAGACGCCGGCGCCCTCCTGCTGGGCGCCGTTGAAGTCGTCGTTGCGCTTGAGCCCGGCGGCCACGGCCGACTCGACGAACGCCGACGTCAGCTCGTGGGTGAACCGGCGGTCCTCGACGATGAGCGGACCCTGCGTGCCGTGGTACGGGCCTGCGAGGCGGCGGTTGGCCTCGGACTTGATGAAGTACGGCAGGACGTCCTCGTAGCCCCATCCCGTCGCGCCGAAGGCGTCGCGCCACTCGTCGTAGTCGGCACGGTTGCCGCGGATGTAGATCATCGCGTTGATCGAGGAGCTGCCGCCGAGGGTCTTGCCGCGCGGCCAGTAGGCCCGGCGCCCGCCGAGGTGCTTCTGCGCGCTCGTCTCGTAGTTCCAGTCCCAGCGGGTCTTGAACAGCTGGCTGAAGCCGGCCGGGATCTTGATCATGTCGTCGGCGTCGACGGGTCCTGCCTCGAGCAGCAGGACGCGCCGATCACGGTCCTCGGTCAGCCGGGCGGCCAGCACGCCTCCCGCGCTGCCCGCCCCGATGATGATGTGGTCGAACGCCTCGTCGGCCATGTGCACTCCCGCCCGCGCCGGTGTGACGCTGGCCACACCTTAGACGGCGGCGAGACCCGAGACAACCGACTGCAGCGCGCGACGGCCCGCGCGCGGCACGCGGACCTCGAGCACCTCGAGCCCGACCGGCGCGCGCGACAGGTACGCCGAGAGCTGGTCGACCTCGACGAGCCGGTGGCGCACGCCGTGCGCGGCGCACAGCGCGTCGATCGCGGTGCGGGTCGGCGTGCCGAAGACCCGCTCGAACGCGGTCGCGTACTCGGGCGCGCCCTGCTCGAGCGTGTGGAAGATGCCGCCGCCGTCGTCGTTGAGCACGACGATCGTCAGGTCGGGGCACGGCTCGATCGGGCCCATGAGCAGGCCGTTGGCGCCGTGCAGGAACGTCAGGTCGCCCATCAGCGCGATCGCGCGGCCGTAGTGGCCCAAGGCCGCGCCGACGGCGGTCGAGATCGTGCCGTCGATGCCCGCCAGGCCCCGGTTGGCCAGCACGCGCGGCGCGGGGGTCCGGACGGGAGCGACGAGGTCGACGTCGCGGATCACGTTGGACGAGCCGAGCACGAGCAGTCCCCGGCCCGCGGCCTCCCACACGTCGCGCGCGACGGTGAGCTGCTCGGCGTCCAGCAGCGCGTTCTGGATCCGGTCGCCCGCCTGGATCCAGCTGCGCAGCCACTCGGGGTCCGGGGACGGCGAGCGCACCGCCACGTGGTCGGCGAACGTGACGTTGGCCCCCGCGACGCCGGGGAACGTCGAGGCGTCGCCGACGTGGACGATCGGCAGGTTCGTGCGGGTCAGCAGGTTCGTGACGGGCCGCGAGAGCGTCGGGTGGCCCGCCGAGACGATCCGCTCGATCCGCTCGATCATCCGGCTGCCCAGCACGACGCGCCCGCACGCGATCGAGGTGGGCGCCCCGCGCAGGCCGGAGGACGGCTCCGCGATGATCGGCCAGCCCGCCTGCTTCGCGACGGCCGCCAGGCCCGGGTCGGCGTCGTCGCCGGCCACCACGATCGTGCGGGGACCGTCGTCGATCGTGTGGACCACGCCGGACTCGGGCCGGCTCATGGACCACGAGTTCTGCGGGAAGTCCCACGAGACCGACTCGACGAGCGGCTCGTCGAGCTCGATGTTGAGGTGGATCGGCCCGCGCGTCTCGCGGACGGCGCCGGCCAGCCCCGTGATGCGGTCGGTCTGGGTGACGCCGGGGAACATGCCCGGCTGGGTGGTGGTCTGGTTGGCGCCCGTGCCGCGCAGCCGCGCGGGGCGGTCGGCCGTGATCGCCAGCACGGGGATGCGCGAGTGCAGCGCCTCCAGCAGCGCCGGGTGCAGGTTCGCGACGGCCGTGCCCGACGTGGTGACGACGGGCGTGAGCCGGCCCGACGCCTTCGCGAGGCCGAGCGCCAGGAAGCCGGCCTCGCGCTCGTCGACGCGCACGTGCAGGCGGATGAGCCCCTGGTCGTCCGCGGCGTGCAGCGCCAGGGCGAGCGGCCCCGAGCGGGACCCGGGCGAGATGACCGCGTCGGTCACCTCCTGCGCGAGCAGCGCGGTGACGAGCCGCCGCGCGATGTCGACGGCACGGAGCTGCTCACTCATGGGTCCCCCGGGGCCGGCTCACAGGACTTCCTGGACGTGCTTCAGCCGCGCCTGCCACCGCTCGTCGACCTCCGGCGGGGCCGCGACGCGCGCGTAGGCGTCCTCGTCGAGGTCGGGGCGCGTGACCAGCAGGCAGCCCCCGACGGGCTTGAGCGACTCCGCCACGACGTCGGCCGTCAGCAGGTGCGCCGTGCCGATGCCGCACGCGTACTTCAGCTCGGGCAGCGCGGCGGCGAGCGCGACGCTGGCGGCGAGGCCGATCGACGTCTCGACCGCGCTCGACACGGTGACCGGCATGCCGATCTGCTCGGCGATGCGCAGGCACGCGCGCACGCCGCCGAGCGGCTGCACCTTGAGGATCGCGATGTCGGCGGCGTCGAGGTCACGCACGCGGAACGGGTCGGCGGCGCGGCGGATCGACTCGTCCGCGGCGATCGGCACGTCGACCTTCTTGCGGACGTGCGCGAGGTCCTCGACCGTGGCGCACGGCTGCTCGACGTACTCGAGGCCCCCGGCGACCTGGTCGAGCTTCTTGATGGCCTTGACCGCGTCCTTCACGCCCCACGCGCCGTTCGCGTCGACGCGGATCAGGGCGTGCGGCAGGGCGTCGCGGATCGCGGCGACGCGCTCGATGTCCTGCTCGAGCGTCTCGCCCTTCTCGGCGACCTTGAGCTTGATCGTGGCGCAGCCGCTCTCGACCGCGATGCGCGCCGCGTTCTCGCCGCCGCCGACGGCCGGGACGATGCCGTTGATCGGCACGCGGTCGCGGACGGGCTCGGGGAACGGCTTGCACGCCGCCTCCATCGCGGCCTGCAGCCAGGGCAGGGACGCGAGGTGGTCGTACTCGGGGAACGGGCTGAATTCCGCCCACCCGGCAGGCCCGTGCGCGAGCATGCCCTGGCGGTTCTCGAGTCCCCGGAACCGGGTGCGCATCGGGATCGAGTAGGTGCGGAAGTCCACGGCACGAGAGTATCCATGCCCGGGCGCTGGAGTTCCAGTTCGGCCCTTCCGGCGGGAGGCGGGGCCCCGGCATCGCGCCTACCGTGGTCGGTATGTCCGACATCGCCATCGTCGGCGGCCACGGCCAGGTCGCCCGCCTCCTCATCCCGCACCTCACCGATCGCGGCGACGTCCCGGTCGCGCTCATCCGCGACCCCGACCAGGCCGCGGACCTGCCCGGCGCGGCGACGCGTCCGCTCGACATCGAGTCGGCCTCGGTCGAGGACTTCGCGACCGTGTTCACCGACTGCGCCGCGGTCGTGTTCGCCGCCGGGGGCGGTGCGGACGGCAACGTCGAGCGCAAGCGGACCGTCGACCTCGAGGGCTCGCTGAAGTCCATCCAGGCGGCGGAGCAGCTGGGCATCCGCCGCTTCGTCCAGGTCTCGGCCATGGGCGTCGAGCAGGACCCCGACCCCGACATGGGCGAGTCCTGGGTGGCCTACGTGAAGGCCAAGCGCGAGGCCGACGAGGCGCTGCGCGCCAGCTCGCTGGACTGGACGATCATCCGGCCCGGCCGGCTGACCGACGACGAGGGCACCGGCCGCGTCACGGCCGGCGAGGACACCGGCTACGGCGAGATCCCGCGAGCCGACGTCGCGGCCGTGATCGCCGCAGCCCTGTCGGACGACTCCACGATCGGGCGGACGATCGAGGTCATCGGCGGCGACACTCCTGTCGCCGAGGCGCTCCGCGGTTGACGGTTTCCCCGGTTCAGTAGGTTTCCTGTCACTTCGCGAGGATCGCGAACCTCGCGAAGTGACGGGAAACCTCGCGAAGTCGCGCCGCCACCCCGGAGAGCTCGATCTCGTCCCTCCGTGCGCTGACGGACACCACTTCGCGCGGTTCCCTGTCACTGAGCGTGGTTCGCGAACCTCGTTCAGTGCGGGTTCTCCTACTTAACCGGGGAAACCGTCACCCCGGCCCAGCGCCCGCCGGTCGGGCTTGCCGTTGGGCAGCAGCGGCAGCGCGTCGAGCACGTGCACGGCCCTCGGGGTCCAGGCCCGGGGGTGACCGGCCACCTCGATCGCCGCCGCGGCCCGGTCGCGGTCGAGGTCGCCCACGACGAACGCGACGACGCGCTGCCCCCACTCGGCGTCCTCCTGCGCGACCACGACGACGTCCAGCACGCCGGGCTCGTCGCGCAGCGTCGACTCCACGGCCGCGAGCGGCACGTTCACGCCGCCGCTCACGGCCACCTGGTCCGCCCGTCCGAGCACGCGCAGGCGACCGTCATCGATCCGGCCGAGGTCGTTCGTGACGAGCCACTCCCCCATGCCGTCGGCCAGCACCGGTCCCGCAAGGGCCACGCGCCCGTCGTCCTCGATCCGCAGGCGCACCCCGTCGAGCGGCACGCCGTCGTAGACGCAGCCGCCGCACGTCTCGGTCATCCCGTAGGTCCGCACGATGCGGACGCCCGCCTCGGCCGCCCGCTCCAGCACGGCACGGGGCGCGGCGGCCCCGCCCAGCAGGACAGCGTCGAGCGGCGCGAGGACGCCGGCGCGGCCGGCCTCGACGAGCCGGAACAGCTGCGTCGGCACGAGCGAGGCGTAGCGGCGCTCCCCCGTCATCGCGGCGACCGCCGCCTCGAGGTCGCCGTGCTCGTCGAGGAACACCGGCTCGGTGCCCGCGACGATCGACCGCACGAGCACCTGCAGGCCGCCGACACCGGTGGCCGGGAGCGCGGAGACCCACTGGGCCGGCCCGCCGAGGCGCGCCAGCGCGGCGTGGGCCGAGGCGAGGACCGCGGCGTGGGACAGCCGGATCGACTTCGGCTCGCCCGTGCTGCCGGACGTGCGCATGACGAGCGGGTCGCCGCCGTCCTCGACCCAGCGCCTCAGCAGCGCGAGGATCTCGCGCGGGGTGCCGGCGACGGGGGCGAGCGAGGCGGTCACCCGTCCACGGTAGTCCGCCGCGACGGGCGGGCCGGACCGGGCGCGGCGGGTCCCGCGGGCGCTCCTAGACTCGCGGGGTGACCAACCCGACCGGCCTGCGCCTGTGGATCGAGGGCGCGCGCCTGCGCACGCTGCCCGCCGCCATCGCCCCCGTCGCCGTGGGCACCGGGGCGGCCGCGTTCGACGACGGCGCCGTGTGGTGGAAGGCCCTGCTGGCACTGGGGGTCTCGCTCGCGCTGCAGGTCGGCGTCAACTACGCCAACGACTACTCCGACGGCATCAAGGGCACCGACGCCGACCGCGTGGGCCCGCTGCGCCTCGTCGGCTCGGGCCTCGTCGCGCCGCAGCGGGTCAAGGCCGCGGCGTTCGCGTTCCTGGGCCTGGGCGCCCTGTTCGGCCTCGTGCTGGCGGCGACCTCGTCGTGGTGGCTCGTGCTCGTCGGCGCCGTCGCGATCCTCGCCGCGTGGGGCTACACGGGCGGCGCGCGGCCCTACGGCTACCGCGCGCTGGGCGAGGTCAGCGTCTTCGTGTTCTTCGGGCTCGTGGCCGTCCCCGGCACCACGTTCACGCAGCTCGGCGAGGTCAACGCCGTGAGCGTCGCCGGCGCGATCGGCATCGGCTCGCTGGCGTGCGCGATCCTCGTCGCCAACAACCTGCGCGACATCCCCACCGACTCCGTCACCGGCAAGCGCACGCTCGCGGTCGTCCTGGGCGACGCCCGCACGCGGCTGCTCTACGTCGGCCTCAACGTCGTCGCGTTCGTGCTGGTGCTCGCGTGGTGCGTCACCGAGACGCCGTGGGCGCTGCTCGGCCTCGCCGGCCTGCCGCCGGCGCTGCGTGCGATCGCGGTCGTCCGCGGCGGCGGCACCGGCCCCGCGCTGATCCCCGTCCTGAAGGACACCGGCATCGCCGAGCTGCTCTACGCGCTCGGGCTGACCGCCGGCCTGGTCATCGCGACGCTGTGAACGTGCCCGTCCGGATGAGCTCGGCGAGCCGCTCGGCGTAGGGCGCCGGGTCGAGCCCGTGCTCGGCGACCCACCGGTCGTCGAAGTACGTGTGCGCGTAGCGGTCGCCGCCGTCGCACAGCAGCGTCACGATCGAGCCCGTCTCGCCGCGCTCGACCATCTGCGCCGCCACGCCGAGCACGGCCCACATGTTGGTGCCGGTGGAGCCGCCCACGGGACGTCCGATGAGGTCCGAGACCCAGCGCATCGCCGCGATCGACGCAGCGTCCGGGACGCGCACCATGTCGTCGACGACGCCGCCGACGAACGAGGGCTCGACGCGCGGCCGGCCGATGCCCTCGATGCGCGGCGCGTGGTCGGTGACGACGTCCGAGCGGTCCTGGTCCCAGCCGTCGAGGAACGCCGAGCCCTCGGGATCGGCGACCAGCACCCGGGTCGGGAAGCGGCGGTAGCGGACGAAGCGGCCGATCGTGGCCGACGTGCCGCCCGTGCCGGCGCTGACGACGATCCACGCCGGGATCGGGTGCGGCTCGGCCGCGAGCTGGGCGAAGATCGACTCGGCGATGTTGTTGTTGCCGCGCCAGTCCGTGGCCCGCTCGGCGTACGTGAACTGGTCCATGTAGTGGCCGTCGCACTCGTCGGCCAGCCGCTGCGCCTCGGCGTACACCTCGCGCGCGTGGTCGACGAAGTGGCAGCGGCCGCCGTACCACTCGATGAGGGCGATCTTCTCGGCGCTCGTGCCGCGCGGCATGACCGCGACGAACGGCAGCCCGAGCAGCCGCGCGAAGTACGCCTCGGAGACGGCGGTGGAGCCGCTCGAGGCCTCGACGATCGTGGACCCGCGGTGGATCCAGCCGTTGCACAGCGCGTACAGGAACAGCGACCGCGCGAGGCGGTGCTTCAGGCTGCCGGTCGGGTGGACCGACTCGTCCTTGAGGTAGACGTCGACGCCCGGGAACGGCAGCTCGAGCGCGTGCAGGTGGGTGTCGGCGCTGCGGTTCGCGTCGGCCTCGACCTTGCGGACGGCCTCGGCGAGCCAGTCGCGATCGTCAATCGACGTCTTCGGCACGCCGCGACTCCTCGATCCGCTCGTTGAGGGCGCGGGCGCGGTCCTGCAGGCGCACGGCGACGCGGTCGCGCAGCCCGGCCAGGACGAACACCGAGATGGCGCCCGAGACGATCAGCGCCAGCAGCAGCACCCACACGTCGAGCACGGTGCTGGGGTGGTCGAAGATCAGCCGGGACAGGCCGAACAGCACCGCCCACGTGACGGCGAAGACGCCGAGTCGAGCGAGCGTGTACGTCCAGAAGGCCTTCATGGCCGCCATTTTAGTTCGCCGCCCTGGCCGTCCGTGCGGCCGGTGGAGCCGTCTCGATCCGCTTCGGCGCTGGTCACGGGTGGGTACGCTCTGGCCATGGGCAAGGCGTTCCTCGTTCTGGTGGCGATCATCTTGATGACCTACTGCCTGTTCGACCTGCGAGCGACGCCGCGCGACCGCGTCCAGCACCTGCCGAAGTGGGGCTGGGCGGTGCTGATCGTGCTCGCCCCGTACGCCGGCGCGCTGCTGTGGATGGTGTTCGGCGTGGCGAAGGGCCGCGCGGGGGGCTCGCCGCGGCCCGGCCCGCGCCGGCCGCTCGGCCCGGACGACGACCCGGACTTCCTGCGCGGGCTCTGAGCGCTCAGGCGTCCCAGCGGAACAGCCGCGCCGAGACCGCCGAGCACACCGCGGCGAACGCCAGCAGGATGAGCAGCGGCTGCCACACCGCCTCGATCCCCTGCCCGCGGACCATCACGTCCATCATCCCGTCGTTGAGATGACGCAGCGGGAGCAGGCGGCTGATGGCCTGCAGCCAGCCCGGCGCGCCGTCCATCGGGAAGAACGAGCCCGACAGGAACGCCATCGGCAGCACGATGAAGTTCGCCAGCCCGACCGCGCCCTCCTCGGTCCGGCAGACCGAGCCGGCCAGCAGGCCGATCGACAGGAACGACAGCGTCCCGGCGAGCACGAGCACGATCGCGAGGGGCCACGCGCCGGTCAGCCGCAGGCCGAACGCGCCGACGGCGAGGCCGATGAAGATCGCCGTCTGTCCCAGCGCGACCGTGAGGCTCACGCCGACGCGGGCGAGCACGACCGACGGCGTGGTGACGGGCGCGAGGCGCAGCCGCCGCAGCAGGCCGCTCTTGCGCCAGTTCACGAGGTTGACCGCGGCGCCGAACGTGGCGCTCATGGCGATGGCCCAGCCCAGCAGGCCGGGCGTGACGTACTGGATCGTCTCGAGCGACTCGTCCTCCACCTGGCGCGGGTCGAGCTCGAACGTCGGCGGGGTGCCGGTGACGGCTAGGTTCGCGCCGTCGACGATGCCGCGGAACGTCGTGGTGAGTCGCGCGGCGCTGACCTGGTCGGCCTGCGAGTAGTGCAGGACGAGCCGGTCGCCGTCCTGCGTCACGACGCCCGCCAGGTCACCGTCGCGGACGTCCTGCACGGCCGCGGCCTCGTTCGTGACCTTCTCGATCTCGATGCTCTCCTCGAGCGCGTCGCGCTGCTGCTCGGGCATCTCGTCCAGCACGGCCACGTCACCGACCTGCGCGACCTCGATCTTCGAGGCGCCCTGGTCGGTGAGGATGCCGCCGAACAGCACGAGGAACATGAGCGGGAACAGCACGGCCCAGAACAGCGTCATGCGGTCGCGCAGGAAGCCCAGGAACATGGCGCGCGACAGCGAGGTCATGGGGGTCACGAGCGGTACTCCCGTCCGGTCAGCTGCAGGAAGACGTCCTCGAGGGTGGCGCCCGAGGCGCTCAGCCCGTCGAGCGCGTCGAGGCGGGCGAGCTCGGCCAGGACCTCGGCGGGGCGCCGCGTGGACAGCTCGAGGCGGTCGGGATGCACCGTCACGGCATCGACCCCGGCGACCTCACGGGCGCGCGACTCCTCGATCGCGCCGGGCGCGAGCGTGATCCGGGTGGGCGCGTCGAGGCCGCGCACCAAGGCCGCCGGCGAGTCCAGCTCGAGCAGCCGGCCGCGGTCGATGATCGCGACCCGGTCGCACAGCGCCTCGGCCTCCTCCATGTAGTGCGTCGTGAGCACGACGGTGCGGCCCGAGTCGTTGAGCCCGCGCAGGAAGTCCCACAGGTTGCGGCGGGCCTGGGGGTCGAGCGCGGAGGTCGGCTCGTCGAGGAAGACGATCTCGGGCTCGTGCACGAGCGCGCACGCGATCGACAGGCGCTGGGCCTGGCCGCCGGAGAGCTTCTCGACGGGCGAGTCCGCCTTGTCCTCCAGCCCGACCTCGGCGAGCAGGCGGTCGACGCGCTCGGCCGGCGCGCCGTACAGCGCGCCGAACGTCACGAGCTGCTCGCGCGCCGTCAGCCGCTCGAAGAACGCCGAGGACTGCAGCTGCACGCCGATGCGCCGCTGCAGCGCGGGGTCGCGCCGCCACGGGTCGTGACCGTCGATCGAGACCGTCCCGGCGTCCGGCTCGCGCAGGCCCTCGATCATCTCGAGGGCCGTCGTCTTGCCGGCGCCGTTGGGGCCGAGCAGGCCGAAGAACTCGCCCGGCTCGACGGAGAAGGTCAGGTCGTCGACGGCGGTGAGGTCGCCGTAGCGCTTCGTGAGGCCGGCGACCTCGATGCGTGCACCCATGTGGGCGACGCTATCGAAGCGCTCAGGCGTAGCTGTGCTGGCCCGAGACGAACAGGTTGATGACGTAGTAGCTGATGATGAACGTCACGAACCCGGCGAGCGCGAGGTACGAGGCGCGGCGTCCCTTCCACCCGGCCGTGACTCGCGCGTGCAGGTAGCCGGCGTAGACGACCCAGGTGATGAGCGCCCACACCTCCTTGGGGTCCCAGCCCCAGTAGCGGCCCCACGCGTAGTGCGCCCAGATCGGGCCGGAGATCAGCGCGCCGAAGGTCCACAGCGGGAAGCCGACCGCGTTGACGCGGAAGGCCAGCTGGTCGATCCGGGCGGCGACGGGGAATCTCGCGAGCACGGGGCCGACGGTGCCGTTGCGCTCGGCCCGCTCCTTGACCAGGTACAGCGCGGCCGCGGCGGCGCCGACCATGAACATCGCCGCGGCGACCATGATCGAGGTGACGTGGATGTACTTCCAGAACGTGTTGAGCGCCGGCACGAGCGGGCCCGCGGGCGTGTAGCTCGACAGCGACAGGCCCAGCACGAACAGGCTCACGCCGAGCACGAGCGCGCCCATCCACTGGATGCGCGAGCGCCACACCATCACGAGGTAGACGGTGAGCGCGATCGCGGTGCCCGTGACCCCGAACTCGTACATGTTGCCGTACGGGGCGCGCTGGGTCGCGAGGCCGCGGGTCACCGAGCCGCCGATCAGCAGCAGCGTGCCCAGGGCGGTGAGGGAGACGCCCACGCCGACGAGGCGGTCGGGCGCGCTCGCCTCGTCCTGCGCGGGCTCGGCGACGGCCACGGCGCCGGCCGGCACCTCCACGGGCGCCTGACGGCGGGCCGTGACGAGCTCGGCGACGTGGCAGACGAACGCGGCGCACAGCACCGCGAAGCCGCCACCGACGAGATAGTTCGAGATCTGCGCCAGCTGGTCCGTGCTCATGGACGCTCCCTGCTTTCCGTGCTGTCATCCAGTCCCGCGTGGAGCCGCGAGAGGAACTCGTCGAGGTCGGCGGGCAGGTCGTCGCGCGGGACGCGGTCCAGAGCGGCGACCTCCACCACGGTACGCGATCCGTCCCGGCGGGCCCGGATCCAGGTGCGCCGCGGGCGCACCATGAGCGAGAGGGTCAGGCCGAGGATGCCGATGCCCACGCCGAGCAGCGGCAGCCAGACCACCGGGGTGTGGCCGATCTGGAACCGCGCGAACTGGCGCAGCTCGACGAACTCGATCGTGCCGCCGCCGGGCAGCGCCTGCTTCTCCCCCGGCCCCAGGTCGACGCGGAAGTTGCCGTCGCCGTCCTTGACCTGCGTCATCTTCGAGGTGTCGAGCGAGTAGACCGACTGCGCGACGCCGTCGTTGACGCCGAGGTCGCCGGTCCACAGGTTCATGCCGATGCGCGGGTTGAGCGCGCCCGGGAACACCGAGACCGACGGCTTGGCGGGGTCCTGCGAGAACGCGGTGGGCAGGAAGAAGCCCTGGAAGCCCAACTGCTCGCCGTCGGCGTCGGGCACCTTGACGACGCCCGTGGAGGTGTAGGTCGAGTCGGCCGGCAGGAACGGCACGGGGCTGTCGAAGACGACGTCGCCGGACGCGTCCGTCACGCGGATGACCGGCGCGTAGCCCTGGCCGACGAGGAACACGTCCTCGCCGCCGACGGACAGCGGATGGTTGACCTCGATCTCGAAGTCGTCCTCGCCGTCGGCCCCGGCCTGGCGGTACGTGCCGGTGGCGCGGAACAGCTTCGGAGCGCCGCGCTGGGAGCCCTCGACGTAGAAGCGGGTCAGCACGTCGTCGAGCTGGATCGACCACGGCGCCAGGTCGCTCTCGGCGTCGAACAGCGAGCCCGAGGAGAACTCGTCGTACTGCGAGAGCGTATTGCTGAACCCCTCGCCCTCGATCACGACGACGTTGCCGCGGTAGCCCCACAGCGCTCCGACGGCCACGCCGATCAGCGCGATGACGATGCACACGTGGAAGACGAGGTTGCCCAGCTCGCGCAGGTAGCCCTTCTCGGACCGCAACTCGGCGCCGTCGCCGTCCTCGACGACGTCGATCCGGGCGCGGCCCAGCGCGCGGCGGCCCGCGGCCATGACGTCCGCGACCGGGGCGTCGGTCTCGAACTGCGCCGAGGCCGGCAGCCGCGAGAAGTTGCGCGGCGCCCGCGGGGGCCGGGCCCGCAGCGCCTGCGCGTAGACCTTGGTGCGAGGCAGGATGCAGCCCACCAGCGAGACCATCAGCAGCAGGTAGATCGCACTGAACCACACTGACGAGAAGACGCTGAACATGCCCAGCTTCTCCATGACGGGCGCCAGGTCCGGGTGGTCGCGGTAGTACGCCTGCACCGCGGTCGCGTCGACGCCGCGCTGCGGGATGAACGAGCCCGGGACGGCCGCGACGGCCAGCAGCAGCAACAGCAGCAGCGCCGTCCGCATCGACGTCAGCTGGCGCCAGGCCCAGCGCAGGAACTCGACGGCGTTCAGCTCCGAGGCGCGCTCGGTGGACTGGCGGGGGCTCACAGCGGTACCTCGAATCCGACGATCCAGTGCTGCAACGAGATGATCAGGTCCTGCCACCAGCCGGTGACGAGGAGGACGCCCGTGGCGGCCAGCAGCAGGCCCCCGACGGCGGCGACGGCGCGCTGGTGACGGCGCACCCAGCCGGTCAGGCGCAGGAAGCGGCTCACGAACAGGGCGGCCAGGACGAACGGCAGGCCGAGCCCGATGCAGTACACGAGCGTCAGCAGCGCGCCACGTCCCGCGGTCGCCTCGTTGGCCGAGAGCGCCAGGACGGCGGTGAGTGTGGGGCCGATGCACGGCGTCCAGCCGACGCCGAACACGACGCCGAGCAGCGGCGAGGCGAGCAGGCCGACGCTGCGCACGCCGTGGGCGCGGACGTCGCGCTGCAGCACCGGCACCCAGCCGACGAAAGCCAGGCCCATGACGATCAGCAGGACGCCCGCGACGATCGAAATCTCGCGCTGGTACGGCAGCAGCTCCTGGCCGACCGCGCCGAACAGCGCTCCCCCGGCCACGAAGACGGCGCTGAAGCCCAGCACGAACAGCAGCGCGCCGGCCACGATGCGGCGACGGCGGGCCGTCTGCAGCTCGGTCACCGCGACGCCCGACATGTACGACAGGTAGCCCGGCAGCAGCGGCACGACACAGGGGCTGAAGAAGGAGACGAGGCCGGCGAGCAGCGCGACGGGCACCGTGAGGACGAGGTTGCCCGACGTCGCCGTGTCGAGGAACCAGTCGGTGACGCCGCGATCGATCACCGCGTGCTCTTCTTGGTCTGCTCCACGAGGCCGCTCAGGGTCGCCTCGGTCAGCTCGCCCATGACGCGCGCGGCGACATCGCCGTTGGCGTCGATGACCCACGTGGTGGGGATCGCCATCGAGGGCAGCGAGTCCGCGAACGCGGCCTGGTTGCGCCCGGCGGCGTCGTCGATGCTCGGGTAGTCGATGTCGAACTTGGCGTTGAACGCCTTGGCGCTGGCGGGGTCGTCCTTCGTCAGCAGGCCCAGGAACTGCACGTTCTGGTCGGCCAGGTCCGCCGAGGCCTTCGCCAGGGCGGGCGCCTCCTTGCGGCACGGCGCGCACCACGAGCCCCACAGATTCACGACCAGCACCTTGCCCGCGAAGTCCTTCGTGGTGATCTCGTTGCCGTCGAGGTCCGTGCCGGACAGCTCGGGCGCGGGATCACGCTTGCCCGGGTCGATGAACGTGATCTCGCCGTTGCCCGAGATGAAGCCGTCGTCGCCGGTGTCCTCGACAGCGCCTGCGCACGCCGAGAGCAGCAGTGACAGCAGCGCGACGACCGTCAGTCGCGCCGCCGTGGCCGCCCTCATGCCCCGCCGACGAACTTGCCGCGCAGGACGTCCGGCACCAGGTGACCGGCCGGCTCGCTGTAGACCAGGCCGGTGAAGCGGTCGTCCTCGAACGTCAGCGTCGTCAGGCTGGCGAGGTTGCACTGGCGGTTGCGCGGGTCGTGCGCGAAGCGCCCCTTCTCGTAGGACTTGCGCGCGATCCACACCGGCAGCTGGTGCGAGACGATGACCGCCTCGTGACCGCGCGCGGCCTCGCGGGCGTCGTCGATCGCGGGCAGCATGCGGCCGGCGATGTGCGCGTACGCCTCACCCCACGAGGGGCGGAACGGATTCCACAGCCACGGCCAGAAGCGCGGGTTGAGGAACGCCTTGGGCCGGACGCCCACGGTGCGGCCCTCGAACTTGTTGCCGGCCTCGATGACGCGCTCGTCGGTGTGGATCGGCAGCTTCAGGATGTCCGAGAGCGGCTTCGCGGTCTGCTGCGCGCGCTCGAGCGGCGACGCCACGAGGTGCGTGATGTCGTGGTGCTTGAGCGACTCGGCGACCGTGGCGGCCATCTCGTTGCCCAGCTCCGACAGGTTGTAGCCGGCGAGCCGTCCGTACAGGACCCCCGTGGGGTTGTGGACCTCGCCGTGGCGCATCAGGTGGACGATCGTGCGGGTGCTCATCTGCGTTCCTTCGTGTCTCAGCGGGCCGCTGCCGCAGCCGCCCGGGCCGCGCCGGGCAGGGCCTCGGCCAGTCTAGAGAGTGGGGCGGAGTCGAGGTCGGGGTCGTGCGCCGCCGACAGGAACCACGTCTCGTACGCGCTCGGCGGCAGGTAGACGCCCGCCTCGAGCATCGCGTGGAAGAACGCGGTGTAGGCGGCCGTGTCCTGGGCCTGCGCGCCGGCGAAGTCGGTGACCGGCTCGGTGACGCCCCAGAAGACGCTGAACATCGTGCCGGCCGACTGCAGGACGTGCGGGACGCCGGCGTGCGTCAGCGCCTCGGTCACCAGGTCCTGGACCTGCACCGAGGTCGCCATGAGGCGGTCGTAGACGTCCTGCGTGGCCAGGCGCAGCGTCGTCAGGCCGGCGGTGGAGGCGACGGGATTGCCCGAGAGGGTGCCCGCCTGGTAGACGGGGCCGACCGGCGCGAGCAGGTCCATCACGTCGGCGCGGCCACCGAAGGCCGCGGCTGGGAAGCCGCCGCCCATGACCTTGCCGAACGTCACGAGGTCGGGACGCCAGTCCTCGACGCGGCCGTCGAGCTCCCAGTGGCCGCTGCGCGCGGCGCGGAAGCCCGTCATGACCTCGTCGGTGATGAAGAGGGCGCCGTGCTCGGCGCACGTCCGGGCGAGGTGCGCGTTGAAGCCGGGCGCCGGCGGGACCAGGCCCATGTTGCCGGCTGCCGCCTCGGTGATGACGCATGCGATCTGGTCGCCGAACTCGGCGAACGCGGCGTCCACGGCGGCCGGGTCGTTGTACGGCAGCACGATCGTGTCGGCCGTGACGTGGGCCGGGACGCCGGGCGTGCCCGGGATGCCCAGCGTGACGACGCCCGAGCCGGCCTCGGCCAGCAGCGCGTCGACGTGGCCGTGATAGCAGCCGCTGAACTTCACGATGCGGTCGCGGCCGGTGAAGCCGCGGGCCAGGCGGATGGCCGACATCGTGGCCTCGGTGCCCGACGAGACCATGCGCACGCGCTCGACCGGCGCGCGGCCGACGATCTCCTCGGCCAGCAGCACCTCGGGCTCGGCGGGCGTGCCGAAGCTGGTGCCGCGGGCGGCGGCGGCCGTGACGGCCTCGATGACCTCGGGGTGGGCGTGGCCCAGCAGCATCGGGCCCCACGACCCGACCAGGTCGACGTAGCGGTTCCCGTCGGCGTCGGTCAGCCAGGCGCCCTCGCCCGAGGCCATGAACCGCGGCGTCCCGCCGACGGCGCGGAACGCGCGCACGGGCGAGTTCACCCCGCCGGGCGAGACCTGCTGCGCCCGCGCGAACAGCTCCTCGGATGCCTTCGTGCTCATGCGTGCTCCTCTCGTGTGGGCTCGCCTCCCGCTGAGTTTCACGTTCCGCCCGTGACACGCCGTCACCGGCCGGCGGAACGTGCAACTCAGCGGGTCAGGCGGCGGGCGACCTCGGCCGCCCAGTAGGTCAGGACGATGTCGGCACCGGCGCGCCGGATGCTGACGAGCGACTCGTCGATCGCGCGGTCGCGGTCGATCCAGCCGTTCGCCGCGGCGGCCTCGACCATCGCGTACTCGCCCGAGACCTGGTAGGCCGCGAGTGGCAGGTCGACGGCGGCGCGCACGTCGGCGATGACGTCGAGGTAGGACATGGCCGGCTTGACCATGACGATGTCGGCGCCCTGCTCGACGTCGAGCATGACCTCGCGCAGCGACTCGCGGCGGTTGGCCGGGTCCTGCTGGTACGTGCGGCGGTCGCCCTGCAGCGACGAGTCGACGGCCTCGCGGAACGGGCCGTAGAACGCCGAGGCGTACTTCGCAGCGTAGGCGAGCACGACGACGTCGGCGTGACCCGCCTCGTCGAGCGCCTCGCGGATGACGTCGACCTGGCCGTCCATCATGCCGCTGGGCGCGACGACGTGGGCGCCGGCGTCGGCCTGCGCCACGCCCATCCGCGCGTAGATCTCGAGCGTCGCGTCGTTGTCGACCGCGCCGCGCTCGTCGAGCACGCCGCAGTGGCCGTGGTCGGTGAACTCGTCCAGGCACAGGTCGCTCATGACGAGCAGGTCGTCACCGACCTCGGCGCGGGCGTCGCGGATCGCGACGTTGAGGATGCCGTCGGGGTCGAGCGCGCCCGAGCCCGTCGCGTCCTTGTGCTGCGGGACGCCGAACAGCATGACGCCGCCGAGCCCGAGCTCGACGGCCTCGGCGTACGCGCGCCGGGCGGTCTCGCGGGTGTGCTGGACGACGCCGGGCATGCTCGCGATCGGCTTGGGCTCGTCGATGCCCTCCGCCACGAACATCGGCAGCACCAGCTGCGACGGCTCGAGGTGGGTCTCGCGGACGAGCCGGCGCATGGCCGCTGACGACCGCAGCCGGCGGGGACGCTCGATCATGCTTGCCTCCTGGGGGCGAAGTTTCCCCGGTTAAGCGGGGAAACTGTCACTTCACGAGGTTCGCGAACCACGCTCAGTGACAGAGAACCCACTTAACCGGGGAATCCGACAGACCGGACTCAGGCCTTGCGGCGCGAGGACGGCTTCTTCTGCGACGGGCGCAGGACGGGCTCGCCGGCCTCGATGAACGTGGCGCGACGCTGCTCGCCGAAGCGCGCCAGCGCGTCGGCCAGCTCCTCGGCCGACGGCTTCTCGGCCATGACGTCGACCCGCAGGCCGTGCTCCTCGGCCGTCTTGGCCGTGGCCGGGCCGATGCAGGCGATGACGGTGGTCGCGTGCGGCTTGCCTGCGATGCCGACGAGGTTGCGCACCGTCGAGCTCGAGGTGAACAGGACCGCGTCGAACTTGCCCGTCTTGATCGCCTCGCGGGTCGGCGCCGGCGGCGGGGCCGCCCGGACGGTGCGGTAGGCGGTGACGTCGTCGACCTCCCAGCCGAGCTCGACCAGGCCGGCCGCGAGAGTCTCGGTCGCGATGTCGGCGCGCGGCAGGAAGACCCGGTTGATCGGGTCGAGCAGCTCGTCGTACGGCGGCCAGTCCTCGACCAGGCCCGCGCCGGACTGCTCGCCCGAGGGGATCAGGTCGGGGCGGATGCCCCACGTCTCGATCGCCTGGGCGGTCTTCTCGCCGACCGCGGCGATCTTGAGGCCGCTGAAGGCGCGCGCGTCGAGGCCGTACTCCTCGAACTTCTCGCGGACGGCCTTGACGGCGTTGACGCTGGTGAACGCGACCCACTCGTAGCGGCCCTCGACGAGGCCGCGGACGGCCTTGTCCATCTGCTGCGGGTTGCGCGGCGGCTCGACCGAGATGGTCGGGACCTCCTCGGACACCGCGCCGTACATGCGCAGGCGCGCCGCGAGCGACTCGGACTGCTCCTTCGTGCGGGGCACGAGGACGCGCCAGCCGTAGAGCGGCTTGGTCTCGAACCACGACAGGACGTCACGCTGCTCGACGACCTCGCCGACCACGACGATCGCCGGGGGCGTCATCTGCGCGGCGGCGGCGTCGGCCGCGATGCTCGCGAGCGTGGAGACGACCGTCTCCTGGCGCGTGGTGGTGCCCAGGCGGGTCATCGCGACGGGCGTCTCGGGCGAGCGGCCGGCCGCGACCAGGCCGTCGGCGACCTCGCCGATGCGCGCGACGGCCGAGAGCAGGACGAGCGTCTCGTGACGGGCGGCCTCGGTCCAGTCGATCGTCGCGTCGCCGACGCTGACGACCTTGAACTCGCGGTGCTGCTTGTCGGTCAGCGGCACGCCTGCGTAGGCCGGGACGGCCGAGACCGACGAGACGCCGGGGACGACCTCGAACGAGATGCCGGCCTTGGCGCAGGCCATGGCCTCCTCGGGGCCCGTGGCGTACGTGAACGGGTCGCCGACCATGAGGCGGACGACGTGCGCGCCGTTCTTGGCGTGCTTGACGACCAGCTTGCCGCGGGCGGCGTGCGTGAGGGTCTCTCCGGCGGCGTTCGTGCCGCCGTCGACCACCTCGGCGCCGTTCGTGACGAGGGCCTGCTGCTCGGGCGTCTCGACGATCACGACATCGGCCTGCGCGAGCAGCTCGGTGGCGCGGACCGTGAGCAGGCTGGCGTCGCCGGGGCCGGCGCCGACGAAGCTGACCCGGCCGGGAGCCGAGGCCGGTGCCGCGCCGACGGGGGTGGTGGAGGTGGGCATCGCTGAGGTGGTGGACACGCTCTTCCTTGCTTTCATCTGGTGCAGGGTCTCGTGGGAATCGGTCGTCACGGTGCGGTCACCGATCCCATGATCCGATCGGCGCCGTCGGCCAGCAGCTCCTCGGCGAGCCGGCGCCCGAGGGCGGCGGCGTCACCGGGTGCTCCGGAGGCGGATCGTCTGATGGTGGGCGCGCCGGAGGGGTCTCCGACGACAGCGCGCAGCCACAGCTCGTCTCCGTCGTCCCCCCAGACGACGTCGGCGAGGGCTCCGACGGGCGCGCTGCACCCGGCCTCGAGGGTGGCGAGGAGGGTGCGCTCGGCCGTGACGGCGGCCCGGGTGTCGGGATCGTCGAGCACGGAGAGCAGTCGAGCGGTCGCGTCGTCGTCGGCGCGGCACTCGCAGGCGAGGGCTCCCTGGCCGGGAGCGGGAAGCATCTGGAGGGGATCGAGGACCTCGGAGGCCTCGTCGGCACGGCCCAGGCGCAGCAGGCCGGCGCGCGCGAGCACGATCGCGTCGAGCTCGCCGCCGGTGACCTTGCCGATCCGGGTGTCGACGTTGCCGCGCAGGTCGGCGATCTCGATGCCCAGGCCGAGCGCGTTCAGCTGGCTCACGCGACGCGGGCTGCCGGTGCCGACGCGGGCGCCGCGCGGCAGCTCGCCGAGCGTGAGGCCGTCGCGCGCGATGAGCACGTCACGGGGGTCCTCACGCGGCGGGACCGCGGCGAGGCTCAGCCCGTCGGCCGGGGTGGTGGGCAGGTCCTTGAGCGAGTGGACGGCGATGTCCACCTGGCCCGCGAGCAGCGCCTCACGGACGGCCGCGACGAACACGC
Source organism: Aeromicrobium jepli (assembly GCF_047246605.1). NCBI lineage: Bacteria > Bacillati > Actinomycetota > Actinomycetes > Propionibacteriales > Nocardioidaceae > Aeromicrobium > Aeromicrobium jepli. The sequence goes on along the minus strand of NZ_JBFOKO010000001.1, from coordinate 352,723 downwards.
CCGTGCCGCCGATCTGGGCGAGCGGGGCGGCGGAGCGGTCGCCGTACGTGCTGATCTCGACGAGCTCGAAGTCGATGCCGTGCGCCTGGCGCAGCTGCTCGCCGACCCACGTGGACTGCGTCGTGGCCAGCGCGCTCGCGCGGGTCCCGATGCGGATCATGCGTCACCTCCGGGGCGGGTCACGGCCGCGACGGCGGCGGGGTCGAGCTGGAACAGGTGGGCCAGCGCGTCGGCGTACGTGAGGTTCTCGGGGCCCTCGATGAGCTCCTTGACGCGCACGGTCGGCTGGTGGATGAGCTTCTCGGCGACGCGGCGCAGCGCGCGCCGGACCTCGTCGAGCTGGGCCTCGTCGAGGCCGGACAGCCGCGACTCCAGCCGCGCGGTCTCGGCGCTGACGACCTCGGTGGCCATGCTGCGCAGCGCCACGACCGTGGGCGTGACCTTGGCCTGCTGCCGCGCGGCCAGGAACGTGCCGACCTCGGACTCGACGATGTGGCGGACCATCTCGACGTCCTCGGCGACCGAGTCCTCGGCCGCCTGGGACGCGAGCACCTCGATGTCGACGACGGTGACGTTCGGCAGGTTCCGCACGTCGTGCGCCACGTCGCGCGGCAGGGCCATGTCGATGACGGTCAGCGGCCGGCCGTCGGCGGTGGCGCGGACGACGCGCTCGGTGTCGAAGACGACCCCCGCGGCGCCCGTGCACGTGATGAGCACGTCGGCGGCGGCCAGCTCGACGTCGAGCGACTCCCAGCGCACGGCGCTGACGCCGAACCCGGCGACCAGCTCGAACGCGCGCTGGAACGTGCGGTTCGCGACCCAGATGCGGCCCGGGTCGACGCCGCGCTCGATGAGGGTGCGGACTGCGAGCAGGCTCATCGTGCCGGCGCCGGCGACGAGGAAGCGCGTCGCGGGCTCGACGATCACGTCGCCCGCCGCGTCGAGGGCGGCGGTGACGATCGAGGGCGCGAGCTGGTCGATGTCGGTCTCGGCGTGGCCGCGCTTGCCGATGCGCAGCGCCTGCTGGAACAGGGCGTTGAGGCTCGTGCCGACCGTGGACTCGGCCTGGCCGCGGTGCAGCGCGTCACGCACCTGGCCGAGGATCTGGCTCTCGCCCAGGATCATCGAGTCCAGGCCGGCGGCGACGCGGAACAGGTGGGCGACGGCGGCCTCGTCGTAGTGCACGTAGACGTGCGGCAGCAGCACCTCGCGGCGCACGCCGGAGCGGTCGGCCAGCAGCTGGGCGACGTCCTCGACGGCTCCGTGGAACCGGTCGGACTCGACGTAGACCTCGACGCGGTTGCACGTCGAGATGACGGCCGACTCGCTGATGGCCTCCACGTCGAGGGCCTGGTGCGACAGCTTGACCGCCGCATCGGTGTCGAGGGAGACCTGCTCCAGCAGGTCGACGGGAGCGGACTTGTGGGACAGCCCGACGACGAGAACGCTCACGACAGCACCTCCGTCCTGTGACGAGGGCGGCAGGTGCAGGCGGTGATACCGCTCATGAGCCGACCACCGCCTCGTCCTCGGTGGTGGTGCCGGCCTGGCGCCGGTGGGCGTGGTAGCCGAGGATCTGCAGCTCGGCGGCGACGTCGACCTGGCGCAGGTCGACCTCGGCGGGGACCTTGAGCGCGGTCGGCGCGAAGTTGAGGATGCTGGCGATGCCGGCCGCGACGAGGGCGTCGGCGACGCTCTGCGCGGCGGCGGGCGGGGTGGCGATGATGCCCAGCGAGACCTGGCCGTCGGCGACGACCTCGGCGAGGCGGTCGATCGACTGGACCTCGTAGCCGCCGACGACGGTGCCGATCAGCGCGGGGTCGGCGTCGACGAGGGCGGCGACGGTGACGCCGCGGGCGCCGAAGCCCTGGTACGCGGCCAGCGCGGAGCCCAGGTGGCCGGCGCCGACGATGACGACGTGCCACGGCTGCGTCTGGCCGACGACGGCGGCGATGTGCCCCGCGAGGAAGCGCACGTCGTACCCGACGCCACGCGTGCCGTAGGAGCCCAGGTGCGACAGGTCCTTGCGGACGATCGCGGAGTTGACGCCGGCCGCGGCGGCCAGGTGCTCCGACGAGCAGACCCCGGTGCCCTGCTCCGCGAGCTCGTCCAGAGCACGCAGGTAGAGCGGGAGCCGAGCCACGGTGGCGTCGGGGATCCCAGCCGGGTTGCGAAGAATGGTCACGGTGCTCCTGCGCCGCGGAATGACGGGAATTTTTCGCCGTGGCGCCCCGCCAGTCTAGGAGTTTGGGAACCCGTTCACAAAATCGAGCGCTCAGCCCCGCGTGAGCGCCGCGCGCAGCCGGGCGGGGTCCACGCGCCAGAAGTCGTGCTGGCGGCCGTCGACGAACGTGACCGGCACCTGGTCCGTGAACGCCTGCTTCAGCTCGGGCTCCGCGTCGATGTCGACGCGTACCCAGTCGTCGCCGGTCTCGGCCACGACCTGCGCGACGAGCTGCTCGGCCGCCTCGCACAGGTGACAGCCGTCACGCGAGTAGACGACGACGCGGGCGTCGTTCGCGTGGGCGGTCACGACAGCTCCGCCTTCGCCAAGGCGCGCAGGCGGCCCTTGGCGACCTTGCCCGTGGGCGAGTGCGGCAGTGCCGCGACCACGAGGATGCGCGACGGCACCTTGAACCGGGCGAGCCGCTCGGTGGCGAGGGCGCGCACGCCCTCCTCGAGGCCGGACGGCTCCGCCTCGGGGTCCTCGGGCACGACGAAGGCCACGACGGCCTCGCCCGTGTGGTCGTCGGGGACGCCGATCACCGCGACCGAGGCGACGCCGGGCGCGTCCGCCACGGCCTCCTCGACCTCGGACGGGTAGACGTTGAAGCCCGAGACGATGACGGTCTCGCGCAGCCGGTCGACGAGGGTCAGGTTGCCATGCTCGTCCCACAGGCCGATGTCGCCGGTGGCCCACCAGCCCTCGTCGTCGGGGCCGTCGGCGCCGTCGGGCCAGTAGCCCGAGAACAGGTTGGCGCCGCGCACCCAGATCTGCGCGGGGTCGCCGGGCGCGGCCGGCTGGCCGAGCAGGTCGCGCAGCTCGATCTCGACGCCGGGCAGCGGGCGCCCCACCGAGCCGGGCGGCGGCAGCTCGCCGGGCGCGCGGCCGTCGCCGATCGTGGTGGTGAGCACGGGGGCGGTCTCGGTCAGGCCGTAGCCCTGCTCGACCGGGCGGCCCGACCGCTCGTGGAAGCGCTGCGCGAGCTCAGGATCCAGGGCCGAGGCGCCCGACACGATCAGGCGCACCCCGGAGAGCGACTCGCGCAGCCCGTCCAGGCCCGCCCAGGCCGCGATGACCGGCGGCGCGACGGGCAGGTTCGTGATGCCGCGCGTGGCGATCTCGGTCAGCAGGGCCGCCGGGTCGAACTCCTCGACCAGGACGACCGTGGCGCCGACGCGCACCGAGAGCGACAGGACGCAGTTGAGCCCGTAGACGTGGAACATCGGCAGCAGGCCCAGCACGACGTCGTCGGGCGTGATGACCGGCGGCGCGTCGACCTGCTGCAGCTGGTCGAGGTCGGCGATGAGCGCGCGGTGCGTCAGCACGACGCCGCGGGGCAGGCCCGTGGCACCGGAGGTGAACAGGACCACGGCCGGCGACTCGGGGTCCCGCGGCGCGACCGGAGCGCCCTCGACGGCGTGCTCGAGCAGGGCGCCGAACCGCAGCTCGCCCTCCTCGGGCGCGGCGCGGTGCACCACGATGAGCGACTCGCCCGTGTAGGCGGCGCGGACCTGCGTGATGGACTGCGCGTCGCCGACGACGATCTTGGGGCCGCAGGCCTCGACCATGCGCGAGATCTCGCGCGGGGTCGCCCGCGGGTTGATGGGCACGGCCACCATGCCGCCGCGCAGGACGCCGTAGTAGGCGACGGCCAGGTCGATGCCGTTCGCCATCACGAGGGCGACGCGCTGGCCGGCGAGGACCCCGCGACTCAGCAGGGTCTGGGCGACGCGGTCCGCCCACTGGTCGAACTCGGCCCACGTGACCTGCCGTTCGGTGCGCGGCTCGACGAGCGCGACACCCTCGGGGTCGCGGAGCGCGATCGTGCGCAGATCGTCACTGACGTTGACGGCCATGGGGCCGAGTCAACCACACGGCCGGGACGCGTTCCGCCGATACAGTGAGGCCATGTCGCCGCATCCGCACGCCGACCGGCCGCACAACCTCCAGGCGCGCTCGATCCTCGCGGGCCAGGCGGCGGCCGCGGCCGCCGAGGTGGAGCAGGCGCTGACGGTGCCACCGGACCCGACGGCGGCGGCCTTCTTCGACGTCGACAACACGATCATGCAGGGCGCGTCGATCTTCCTGCTGGCGCGCGGCCTGCACCGGCGCAAGTTCTTCTCCACGCGCGACATCGCGCGGGCGGCCTGGCAGCAGGCGTGGTTCAAGTACGTCGGCGTCGAGGACCCCGACCACATCGAGCAGGCGCGCGCGGCCGCGCTGCAGTTCATCGCCGGTCACGAGGTCAGCGAGCTCGAGGAGATCGGCGAGGAGGTCTTCGACGAGTACATGGCCGAACGGATCTGGCCCGGCACCCGCGCCATCGCCCAGTGGCATCTCGACCGCGGGCAGCGCGTGTGGCTCATGACGGCCGCGCCCGTCGAGATCGCGCGGGTCATCGCGCGGCGCCTGGGGCTGACCGGCGCGCTCGGCACGGTGGCCGAGCACGTCGACGGCGTCTACACGGGTCGCCTCGTCGGCGACATGCTGCACGGCGAGGCGAAGGCCTTGGCGGTGAGGGCCCTCGCGGAGTCCGAGGGGCTCGACCTCGAGCGCTGCCACGCCTACTCGGACTCCTCGAACGACATCCCGATGCTGTCGCTCGTCGGCCATCCGTGCGCGATCAACCCCGATGGCGCCCTGCGCTCGCACGCGAAGGCCCACGGCTGGCTGATCCGCGACTACCGCACGGGCCGCAAGGTCGCCTGGGCCGGCGCCCGCACGGCTGCCGTCGGCGCCGCGGCGGGCACCGCGTGGTGGCTCGGCCACCGCCTCCGGCGCCGACGCTAGTCCTGCCGGGGCGGGCGCCGTCGCTCGGGAAGGACGCCGAGGTGGTCGTAGTCCTCGTCCGTCAGGGCGGGCAAGGGATCGTGCTCGCCGGGCGCCAGCGCCGGCAGCAGCATCGCGACGTAGCGACGGCGCACGGTCGGCGACGAGATCGGCGAGTTGAGTCCCAGCACGATCGTCCGCAGCAGCCAGTAGATGTCGACCGGCTCGAGGTCGGCGCGCAGGACGCCGTCCTCCTGGCCGCGGCGCAGCAGCTCGACGAACGGCTCGGCGAGGTCGTCGAGCGCCTCGTCCGTCACGTGGCTGAGGCCGACCTCGCCGAGCACGGGCGTGTACCGGCTGATGACCTCGACGAAGCGGGCCGCGACCTCGAGCAGTTCCGCGTCCTCGGCGCGGGCGCGCTCGACGAGCGGCAGCAGCTCCTCGGCGAAGATCAGCCGGAACGCCGCGCTCTCGAGCGCCGCCCGGTTCGGGAAGTGGCGGTAGACCGTGGCCACGCCGACGCCCGCGCGCGCGGCGATCTCCTCCATGGAGGGTGCCGGGTGGTCGCTCCAGAGCTCGCGCACCGCGGCGAGGATGCGCTCGGCGTTCTCGCGGGACTCCCGACGACGTGACACACATCCCCCTCTCCTCGTCTGGTCTCGTTTCACGGCCCATCCTACGATGTGAGAGTCACCTATCACTTCGTGAGGAACGCCTGTGTCCACTCTTCTCTACCGCTGGGGCAAGTCGGCCTTCGCCCACCCGTTCCGCTTCCTGGGCGTGTGGCTCGTGCTGCTCGTCGTCATCATCGGCTCGATCGTCGCGAACGCCCCGAAGCTCAGCAGTGAGGTGACCATCAACGGCGTCCCGGCGCAGAACGTGCTGGAGCAGCTCGAGGACGAGCTGCCCGCCGCCGCCGGCGGCGCGGGACAGATCGTCTACCGCGCCCCCGAGGGCGCCTCGTTCTTCGACGACCGCCTGGCCGGGCCGCTCGCGCAGTCGATGCAGGCGATCTACGAGGACCGCGAGGTGGTCAACCCCGCCGAGCTCGCCGGCTCCCAGCAGGACCGGGCCGCCGCGCAGCAGCAGGCCGCGGCGCAGGTCAAAGCCGCCGAGCAGGCGAAGGCCGCCGTCCGGGCCGGCCGCGAGCTCGACCAGCCCGTCCCGCTCGTCGTGCAGGGCCAGCTCGTCCCCGGTGTGGTGATCTCGCCCGACGGCTCGGTCGCCATGGCGCAGTTCCAGTTCACGAAGCAGACGATCGACCTGCCCGCGGGCGCGATCGAGGAGGTCCTCGATGCGGCGGAGGAGCCGCTGCAGGGCGCCGACATCGAGGTGCTGCCGGGTGCGTCCCTGCAGGAGCTGCCCGAGGTCGCCGGCGCCGGCGAGGTCATCGGACTCGTGGTCGCCGCGATCGTCCTGTTCCTCGTCCTCGGCTCCGTCGTCGCCGCCGGCCTGCCGCTCGTGACCGCGCTGCTCGGCGTCGGTGTCGGCGTCGGTGGCGCCTACGCACTGGGCCACTTCTACGACCTCGGCTCCATGAGCGTCGTGCTGGGCCTCATGCTCGGCCTGGCCGTCGGCATCGACTACGCGCTGTTCATCGTCAACCGCCAGCGCCGCCTCATCATGCGCGAGCGGCTCAGCGCCCACGAGGCCACCGGCCGCGCCGTGGGCACCGCCGGCAGCGCCGTGTTCTTCGCCGGCACGACCGTCGTGATCGCGCTCGCCGCGCTGACCGTCATCGGCATCAGCCTGCTCACGACGATGGCGATCATCGCCGCCGCGACCGTCGCCGTGGCGGTGGCCGTGGCCCTCACGGCGCTGCCCGCGCTGCTCGGCCTCGTCGGCGAGCGCATCGTCTCGGACAAGGCCCGCGCCAGGTTCCAGGAGCGCGAGTCCCGTGGCGTCGACCACCGGACCGCACGGTCGTGGGCCACCTTCCTGGCCAAGAACCGCTTCGTCGCCGCCGGCGTCGTGGTCGTCGCGACGCTCGTCCTGGCGATCCCCGCCCTCGACATGCGACTCGGCCTGCCGTCCAGCGAGAACTACAACTCCGGCACGGACCAGCGCGAGAGCTACGAGACCGTGAGCAACGCCTTCGGCGAGGGCCTCAACGGCCCGCTGCTCGTGGTGCTGTCCTCGAGCTCGGACCAGCCGGTCGACCAGCGGGCCGCGGGCGCGATCGTCGCCCAGCTCGGCGAGGTCGACCACGTCGCCTCCGCGACGGCCTCGGGCATGAGCGAGGACGGCCGCACCGTGCTGGTCTCGGTCATCCCGCAGGACGGCCCGACCGACCCGTCCACCGAGACGCTCGTGCACGACCTGCGCGACCTGTCGGACGAGTTCGCCGAGCAGCACTCGGTGGACCTGGGCGTGACCGGCCAGACTGCCATGGGCATCGACATCGCCCAGAAGATGAGCGACGTCATGCCGATCTACCTGGGCATCGTCGTGGTCCTGTCGCTCATCGTCCTGACGGTCGTGTTCCGCTCGATCGTCGTGCCGCTCAAGGCCACGGCGGGCTTCCTGCTGACGATCCTGGCCACGCTCGGCGCCACCACCGCCGTGTTCCAGTGGGGCTGGCTGAACGGCCTGTTCGGCCTGGACTCCACCGGCCCGGTCATGGCCCTGCTGCCGATCCTGGTCACCGGCATCGCCTACGGCCTCGCGATGGACTACCAGGTGTTCCTGGTGTCGTCGATGCGCGAGTCGTGGGTGCACGGTCACAGCGGCCGCGAGTCGGTGATCGACGGCTTCACGCACTCCAGCCGGGTGGTCGTCGCGGCTGCCGTCATCATGACCGCGGTCTTCGCGGGCTTCATCTTCAACGGCGACCCGATGATCAAGCAGATCGGGTTCGCGCTGGCCATCGCGATCGCGATCGACGCGTTCCTGGTCCGCATGACCCTCGTGCCGGCCCTGATGGCGATGTTCGGCGACCGCGCGTGGCGCCTGCCGGCGTGGCTCGATCGCCTCCTGCCCGACCTCGACATCGAGGGCGACCAGCTGCTCAAGCGCCTCGGGGCGAAGGACTGAGCCATCCCGGACGACGCGGCCCGCTCCCCCGTGGAGCGGGCCGCGTTCTCGTCTGCTCCGAGAAAAGTCCGGCGGACGTGTAACGCCGAGGGTCTGCTGTGACATGAGTGAGGTGTCAGCAGTCCATGACTGCCCACGAACGAGGAGATTCACATGACGAACAAGGCTCGCATCGGCGCCTTCGCCGCCGGCGTCGCGCTCGCCCTCGGCCCGCTGGCCGCCCCGGCGCACGCCGACCGCCCGAACACGGAGCCCTGCGCCACGCAGACGGCGCAGGTGGAGCGCGCCGAGGCCCAGCTCGCGAAGGTGAACAGCGTGTTCGCCAAGCAGCAGACCAAGGTCAAGAAGGCGACCAAGAAGGTGCGCCAGGCCGACACGGCCGCCGAGAAGCGCGCTGCGAAGAAGCAGCTGAAGGCCGCCAAGCAGCGCCGCGCCGAGGTCCAGAAGACGAAGAAGGCGCAGCTGCAGCGGGTGGCCAAGGCCAAGCAGCGTCTCGAGAAGTGCCTCGCCGACCAGGCTCAGCAGAGCTGACCTGACGCGACGCACCACTCGGTTCCCCGTACCGAGTACTGGGTCGGTCCGCCACCCCCCGGCGGGCCGGCCCTTCCTCGTCAGACGCCGGGAGCCGGTCCCGACACCTGTCCCAGGGGCGCTGGCGAGGATGACGCGCGGGAGAGTCGCCGCAGACCGCGGTGACGCGCCACGCGCAGCGCCACGGGCGTCACCCCGAGGACCTCGGCGGCGGTCTGGACATCCATGCCCAGCCCGTCGACGAGCCCGACGGCCGCCCGCTCGCGAGGCGAGAGCGTCGCGAGCATCGTGCGCACCCAGTCCTGGTGGGCCACGTGGGAGCCGTGGTCGGGCACGGTGCCCACCAGGTCACTGACGTCGTCGGGCCGCGTGTTCCGGCGCTGCGCCGTCCGCCGCGAGGTCGCACTGAGCCGGCGCGCGATCCCGAACAGCCAGCCGCCGAAGTCCGCGGCGGACCCCGTGAAGTCGGCGATCTTCGACGCCGCCACGAACCACGCCTCGCTCGCCACGTCCTCCGCCGAGGCGACGGTGTCGCCCGTGGGGCGCATCTGCAGCCACGCCACGAGCCGGCCGGCGTGGAGGCGGTAGAGCTCGCGCCAGGCCTCGGCGTCGCCCGCCTTGGCGCGCGTCACCAGCGCGTCGTCACTCATCGGCGCCCGCCGACTCGTCGTCCGCCGCCCGCCCCCGCTCGCCGCGCCGCTCGTCGCCCTGGCCCGGATTCGATCCCGAGCCCGCGTCGTCGGGACGTCCGGTGCGCCGTTCCTCGTCACGACCCCGGTCGCCGTCCTTCGCCGAGGGGTCGCCCGGCTTCTCCTTGGACGCGCCGGAGCCCTTCTTCTTCTCCTTCGCGCGGTCGCGGCCCTGCTCGCCCGGGTCGTCGGGGCGGCCCGGCGCGGTGGGCCGCACGCGCGGCTGGACCTCGTCCGCCGCGGCGGTCGGCGCGACGCCCTGCGGGTCGGCGGAGCCGCCGTCCCGCTCCACGGGCGCATCGTCGGCGTCCGCGGTGCCACCCGCCCCGGACTGCGGCTCGAGGCCACCCGGCGGGACCGGCTCCCTCGGCTCGACGACCGGCGAGCGCAGCGGCGAGTCCGGCAGGCCCGGGACCTCGATCGCACCCACGGCCCACGCCCCGCCCACGGACACGGCACCCAGCCCCAGGAACGCCGCGACGGCGAACGCGATGCGCTGGCGCAGGCGCGAGGCGGGCGCGGTGGGCCGGCTGGCGCGCGCGGCCGACGCGAGCCGCTGGACGAGGTCGTCCGACGGCTCGAGGACGGGCACCTGGAGGCGCAGGTCGTGCACGGGACCGCGACCGGCGTCAGAGGAAGGGATTGCCACGTTCGACCAGGAGGTTGTAGAGCGTCTGCTGGATCGTCTCGCGGACCTGGTCGGTCACGTTGAACAGCAGCATCGGGTCGTCGGCCGCCTCGGGCGGGTACGCGTCGGTCCGGATCGGCTCGCCGAACTCGATGATCCACTTGCTCGGCAGCGGGATCAGGCCGAGCGGCCCGAACAGTGGGAAGAACGGCGTGATCGGGATGTACGGCAGGCCGAGCAGGCGCGCGAGCGACGGGATGTTGCCGATGAGCGGGTAGATCTCCTCGGCACCCACGATCGAGACCGGGATGATCGGCACCTGGGCGCGCATCGCCGACGAGACGAAGCCCCCGCGACCGAACCGCTGCAGCTTGTAGCGCTCGCTGAACGGCTTGCCGACGCCCTTGAAGCCCTCGGGCCACACGGCCGCGAGCTCGCCGGAGGTCAGCAGCCGCTCGGCGTCCTCGGCGCATGCCAGCGTGGCGCCCATCTTGCGCGCGATCTGGCCGACGTAGGGCAGCCGGAACACCAGGTCGGCCCCGAGCGGGCGGATCGCGCGGCCGGCGTGCTTGCGCACGGCGTAGCCCGTGATCAGGCCGTCGACCGGCACCGTGCCGGAGTGGTTGGCCACGAGCAGGGCGCCACCGTCGGCGGGGATGTTCTCGATGCCGCGCACCTGCAGGCGGAACCAGCTCTCGGCGAGCGGCTCGACGAGCAGCGACAGCAGGTCGAGCACCTCGGGGTCGAGGCCGAACTCGTCGACCTCGTAGTCGCCCGAGAGGCGCCGGCGCAGGCTGCTGACGATCTCGACGACCTTGACCTGCCAGTCGTGGCCGAGCAGGCGCCGCGCGCCCTCGGCGAACGCCGTGGCGACGTCCTCGGGATCGATGTCGGCCGTGGCCTCCTCGGGCGGCTCCTGCGGCGGCGGCTGCTCGTCCTCGGGGACGGCGTGCAGGTGACGCGGACGCTCCCCCGCCGCCTCGTCGGCGCGCGGCGCGGCGCCCACCTTGGCGCCCGGGGGCGTCGGCGTGGTGCGCGTAGCCGTCGCCTCCTCCGCCTCCACGGCGGCCTTCTTCGCGTCCGCCTTGCGCTTGGCCGTGGACTGCTTGTTCGGCCCCGCGAGCGAGCGCGCGGCGCGCGACGGCGAGGTCGAGCGGTTGCCACGACCGGCGGGACCGGACGTGCCGATGCCCTTGAGGTCGTCCTTCATCGTGTGACCCCTAGGACGCGCAACAGGCCGGGACGCTGCGTCTCGGCGTACCACTCGAACGTCTCGCGCGTCGTGTGCCGCGGCGCGTACCCGAAGATCTCGCGCAGCGCGGACGTGTCGAGCACGCGGCCGTACGTCAGCAGGCGGTGCAGGCCCGGCGAGATGTCGGTGCCCATGTAGTGCGCGGCCCGGGCCAGGACCGGGCCGAAGCCCAGCGGCGCGAGCGGCAGGGTGGGCTTGCCCAGGATGCGCGCGGCCTGGCTGAGCATGAGGACGCCCTCGCCGGCGACGTTGAACGTGCCGGGCAGGTCCTGCGTCGCGGCGCGCGCGATCACCTCGAGCGCGTCCTGCGGGTGGAGCAGCTGCAGGCGCGCGTCGAAGCCCATGGGGACGGGCAGCACCGGATTGGAGAAGTACGTGCCCAAGGCGGTGGAGAAGTGCGGCGACAGCCACTGCGCCATGCGCAGGGTGGTCACGCACACGTCGGGGCGACGGCGGGCGAAGCCGCGCGTGTACCCCTCGACCTCGACGATGTCCTTGGAGAACCCGGTCTTGGTACCGCCACGCGCGGTCGCCGACTCGGTGAACACCGCCGGGTCGCGGGGCGATGCGCCGTACACCGCGGCGCTGCTGGCCACGACGACACGGCTGACACGATCGGAGCGCTGGCACGCGGCCAGCACCTGCATCGTGCCGATGACGTTGATCTCCTTGGTCGCGCTGCCGGCCCCGCGAGAGCGCATCGGCGCGAGGTCCATGTGGACCACCGTGTCGACGTCCTCGACAGCGAGAACCTTGGAGATGACCGGCGTGCGGATGTCCGCACGCACGAACTTGACGGGCCCGAGATCTTCCGTGGGGAGAGTCGTGTCGACTGCGACGACCCTGACGTCCCCGGCTTCAGCGATGCGCCGCGCGGCCAGTGCCACGCCGGGCGTGGCCGCGCCGGTGACCAGGACGACCTCGGACATCCGTCACTTGCCCAGACGGCGCCGCTGCACTCGCGTGCGCTTGAGCATCTTGCGGTGCTTCTTCTTCGACATCCGCTTACGGCGCTTCTTGATGACAGAACCCACGACTCACCTCGATCTGGACTTCACACAGGACAGACCAACAGTAGGCGATCGCACCCACCCTGCGCACACGCGGTGGCACACCGAAGGGCGCCGGCACCCGACGCGGTCCGCCCCCGCGGACCGCGCGGGTGTCAGCCCACCTGGTAGTACGACTTGGTGAGCAGCTCCTGCACCGCGTGCTCGGGCACACGGAAGGAGCGGCCGACGCGCACGGCCTCGAGCTCGCCGCTGTGCACCAGGCGGTACACCGTCATCTTCGAGACACGGATCTGGTCCGCGACCTCGGCCACGGTCATGAATCGAGTTCCCTCGGACATCTCCACACCATCCTCCCAGGGCACGCGCGCTCTCCGGCTTCCCCACCGGAGAGTGAGCGCGCGTGCTTGAAGAAAGCGTAGTGGCAGATGAGTTCCGTGTGAACGGGAATTTTGAAACTCCAAGTTATTCCTCGGATCACAGTACAGATCCTCGGCCTTGTGTACCACCCGCGTACCGGGAAACGGGCTGGATTCCCCGTCAGTACGTGGGATCGAGGCCGTTCAGCGGAAAAGTCTCGGTCCGCGTCGCCTGGATGGACCGATCCAGCCACGAGGCGGGGTCGTAGCCGTCCTCCCAGCGCCGGTAGACCGCGCGGCGGCCGTCCGTCATGCGCGTCGGGGCCGGCTGGCCGCGCAGCTGCTCGACCGCGTGGCGCCACGCCTCGGGGGTCTCGGTCTCGGGCGGCAGGGGGTTGTCGTTGACGATCGACAGCAGGTGGGCCCAGGCGCGCGGCACCACGTCGACCACCGCGTAGCCGCCTCCGCCGGTGGCGATCCACTTGCCCTGCGTGATCTCGTCGGCGAGGTCGCGCACCGCGAGGTACGAGGCGCGCTGACCGTCGACGCTGAGCATGAGGTTGGTCAGCGGGTCGTCCATGTGCGAGTCGCAGCCGTGCTGGCTGACGATGATCTCGGGTCCGAACTCGCGCACGATCGGCGGGACGACCGCGTGGAACGCGCGCAGCCAGCCCGCGTCCGACGTGCCGGGCGGCAGCGGGACGTTGACCGCGGAGCCCTCGGCCCCCTCCGCGCCGACCTCGGTGGAGTAGCCGGTGCCGGGGAACAGGGTCTGCGGCGACTCGTGCAGCGAGATCGTCAGCACCCGCGGGTCGTGGTAGAAGATCGCCTGCACGCCGTCGCCGTGATGGGCGTCGACGTCGATGTAGACGATCTTGCGCGCGCCGTGGTCGAGCAGCCACTGGATGCCCATCGCCACGTCGTTGTACACGCAGAAGCCGCTGGCACGTCCGGGCATCGCGTGGTGCAGGCCGCCGCTGACGTTGATCGCGCGGCGCCGCTCCCCCGTCCAGACCAGGCGCGCGGCCTCGACGCTGGCGCCGGCGATGAGGGAGCTCGCCTCGTGCATGCCCTCGAAGACCGGGTTGTCCTCGGTGCCGAGGCCGTGCTTGGGGTCGCTGTGGGTGGGGTGCTTGCTGAGGTTGACGACCCGCTCGACGTAGTCGGGGGTGTGGACGCTCAGCAGCTGCGCCTCGGTCGCGGGCGTCGCGCCGACGACGTCGAGCTCCTCGAGGACGCCCAGCTCCGACGCCAGCGACATCGTGAGCTTGACACGCACGGGGGCCATCGGGTGGGACGGCCCGAAGTCGTAGTCGGTGAGGCGCTCGTCGAACACCACCGCCGCGCGATCGTCCATGCCGTCAGCCTAGTTCCGCGGAGCGGGCGATCGCGGCGAGAACGCCGGCACGGATGCCGTCGCCCACGCCGTGCTCGTCGAAGGTCGTGATGGCCGCGTGGGTCGTGCCGTTCGGCGAGGTCACGCGGCGGCGCAGCTCCTCGGGCGTCTCGCCGGAGCCGGCCAGCAGCTCGGACGCGCCGACGAGGGTCTGCACGGTCAGGGTGCGCGCCGACTCGGGGTCGAGGCCGCCCTCGACACCCGCGGCGATCATGTGCTCGGCCAGGTGGAAGAGGTAGGCAGGGCCGGAGCCCGACACGGCCGTCACGGCGTCCTGGCGGGACTCGTCGACGACGACGACGGCGCCGCCGGTGGCGAGCAGCTCGACGACCGAGTCCAGCCGGTCCTGCGGGACGCGACTGCCGGGCGAGACGCCGAACATCCCCCGCCCGATCACGGCGGGCGTGTTGGGCATGGCGCGGACGACCGCGACGTCCTCGGGCAGCGCCGCCTCGATCGTGGCGGTGCGCACGCCGGCCGCGAGCGAGACGACCGTGGCGCCGGAGTCGATCGCGGCCCCGAGCGGGGTCAGCACGGCGGGGACGTCCTGCGGCTTGACGACGAGCAGGACCACGTCCGCGCCGGCGACCGCGGCGATGTCGTCGGAGGTCTCGTGCCCCTGCTGCTCGAGCTCGGCCCGGCGCTCGGGGCTGCGCTCGATCACCACGATGTCGTCGTGGCCCGCACCGGACATCGCCGTCACGAGGGTGCCACCCATCACGCCACCACCGACGACCGCGATCCTCATGGGGTCGAGCGTAGTCCCCACGTGACCCGCGCCACGGGGACCCTGCCCGGCGCCTCCCGCCACAGGCCTATCGTGGCCCGGTGCGCATCGACCCGTTCATCGTGATGATCCTCGGCCTGGCCGGCCTGGGCATCGTCCTGCCGGCCCAGGGAACGGCCCTCGAGGTCGTCTCGGTGCTGGTCCAGGCGGGCATCGTGGCGCTGTTCTTCCTCTACGGCGCGCGGCTGTCGACGGGCGAGGTCGTGCACGGCCTGACGGCGTGGCGCACGCACCTGGTGATCGTCGCGGCGACGTTCGTGCTGTTCCCGCTGCTCGGCCTGACGCTCGTGCCGCTCGCGCCCGGCGTGGTGTCGGAGCAGCTGCTCTCGGCGCTGCTGTTCGTGTGCGTCGTGCCGTCCACGGTCCAGTCCGCGGTGGCGTTCACCTCGATCGCCGGCGGCGACCGCGCCATCGCCGTCGTGGCCGCCTCGCTGTCGAGCCTCCTGGGCGTGCTGCTGACGCCGCTGCTCGTGAAGCTCATGCTGGGCGCGAACGCCCAGATCGACGCGAACGCCGTCCTGCGCATCGTGGGCCTGCTGCTCGTCCCGTTCCTCGCGGGGCAGCTGGCGCGGCGCTGGCTGCGCCCGTGGCTCGAGGGACACGAGAAGGGCCTGCGCCGGTTCGACCGCTCGACCGTCCTGCTCGTCGTCTACGCGGGCTTCAGCCGGGGCACCAACGCGGACGTGTGGCAGGAGCTGGACTGGACCGACGCCGTCGTCGTGGCGGCCGTCTGCGCCGGCCTGCTGGCGGTCGCGTCGCTCGTGTGCTGGGCGGCGGGGCGGCCGTTCGGCCGGGGCGCGCAGGTGGCGATCTACTTCTGCGGCACGAACAAGTCGCTCGCGGCGGGGCTGCCGATGGCCAGCGTGCTGTTCTCGGCGACGGCGTTCCCGCTCATGATCCTGCCGCTCATGCTCTACCACCAGCTGCAGCTCATCGTCGGCTCGCTCGTGGCCTCCAGACTGTCGGACGACGGTCGTAGCGTGACCCCATGACTGCCACCCCAGCGATGATCACGTGCGACACGACCGACGCCCTGGCGCTCGCCACCTGGTGGGCCGAGCAGACCGGCGGCACCATCACCGAGGAGAACGACGGCTGGTTCGTCATCGTCGCGGTCCCCGGCTCGCCCCACCTCGCCTTCCAGAAGGTCCAGGACCCGACGCCCGGCAAGAACCGGCTGCACCTCGACGTGGTCACCGACGACCTCGACGCCGAGGTCGCGCGGCTGCGGGCGGCCGGCGCGGGCCTCGTGGCCGAGCGCGGCGACGAGAGCTTCCGCTGGGTCACCCTCACCGATCCCGCCGGCAACGAGTTCTGCGTCGCGCCCCGCTCCTGACGGTCAGACCGGCGCGGACGCCAGGTGCAGCCGCGCGAAGGCGAGCGCCTCGAGCAGGTCAGCGTCGCGGTCCTCGGCCTTGCGGGTGTTGACCTCGACCACCACGTGGCCGGTGAAGCCGCGCTGGGCCAGCCGCTCGAGCAGCCGGTCGCAGCCCTGCGTGCCGCGGCCGGGGATGAGGTGCTCGTCCTTCATCGAGCCCGAGCCGTCGGCCAGGTGGATGTGCGCCAGCCGGTCCCCCAGCTGGTCGATGAGGTCGAGCGAGTCGATGCGCGACGTCGCCGAGTGCGAGAAGTCGACCGTCACGTTGAGGTAGTCGAACGGCACCGGGTCCCAGCCCGGCGCGTAGGCCTGGAACTCGCGCTTGCCCGAGCGCCACGGGTACATGTTCTCGACGGCGAACGCGACGTCGTACTCGTCCTCGAGGCGGGCGATGCCCTCGACGAAGCCGCGCGCGTACTCGCGCTGCCACCGGAACGGCGGGTGGACCACCACGGTGTCCGCGCCGACGTCGAGCGCCATCTCGGCGCTGCGGTGCAGCTTGCCCCACGGGTCCGTGCCCCACACGCGCTGCGTCACCAGCAGACAGGGCGCGTGGATCGACACCACGGGGATGTCGTGCGAACTGGCCAGCGCCTTGATCGCGGTGGTGTCGGCGCTGACGTCGTCGAGGCCGACCATGACCTCGACCCCGTCGTAGCCGAGCCGCGCGGCGGTCGCGAAGCCGGCCGCCGTGCCCTCGGGATAGACCGACGAGGTCGACAGCGAGACCATCGGCAGACCGGTGGACATGCTCACGCCTCCCAGCCTAGGTCGCGGGCGGTCACAGGTGGTCCAGGTACTCGATCAGGACGCCCTCGCGCAGTGCCCACGGGCAGATCTCGAGCGTCTCGACGCCGAACAGGTCCATCGTCGCCTCGGCCACGACCGCGCCCGCGCGCATCTGGTGCGCGCGCACGACCGAGACGCCCGGCATCGCCGCGATCTCGGCGTCCGAGGCGGTGCGCAGCGTGACCGTCAGGTCGGCGAGGTCCGACCGGCGCAGCTCGCGGCGCACGTACGGCCCCTGGGCCGACGGCGCGGCACCGCACATCCGTGCGAGCGAGCGGAACGTCTTGCTGGTGGCGACGGCGCGGTCGAACGGCCCCGGGCGCAGGATCTGGCCCGCGACGGTGCCGATGCGCCGGCGGACCTCGGTGCGCAGCTCGTCGTACGAAAGGCCACGGTCGAGCCACTCGCGGGTGAGCCGGCCGGCGCCCAGCGGGAGCGAGGTGGCGACCTCGGGCGACTCGTCGGCGCCCACGGCGACCTCGAGCGAGCCGCCACCGATGTCGAAGACGCCGAGGCGGCCGGCGGACCAGCCGAACCAGCGGCGGACGGCCAGGAAGGTCAGTCGCGCCTCGTCCTCGCCGGGCAGGATCTGCAGGCGCGTCCCGCTGGCCTCGTGCACGCGCTCGATCACCTCGTCGGCGTTGCCGGCCTCGCGCACGGCGGAGGTGGCGAACGCGATGACGCGCTCCGCCCCCGTGTCCCGGGCCTGCGACGCGGCCTCGGTCGCGTACTTGGCGAGTCGGTCGATGCCGTCGGCCGTCACGTGGCCCTCGGAGTCGAGGTGCTCGGCCAGCCGCAGCGGCTCGCTGAACGAGTGCGCCGGCAGCGGGGGCCCGCCGCGGAAGGCGTCGACGATGAGGAGGTGGCCGGTGTTGGACCCGATGTCGAGCACGCCGATGCGCATGGTGTCAGTGTGGCATCGACCCGCGGGGGCGTGCAGGGTTCAGGACCGGAAGACGCCCGTCCACGCGATCTCGCGGTACACGAACGGGGCGAGCGTCTCGGCGTAGCGCGCGGACACGTGGTTGTCGTCGCGGTGCACGCCCACGCCGCCGATCACGGCCGGGCACGACTCGTCGTCGCAGAAGTAGCGCCACATGTCGACGAAGCGCGCGCCCTCGACCCGCTCGGCGGCCGGCCGGAAGGCGTCCCACTGGTTGATGACGTCCTCGCGCGCGGTCGCGCAGTCGTCCCAGTCGGCCGGGTCCGTGGCCAGCAGGCACTGGTCCGGATCGCTCTTCACGTGGGGGTTGTCGCGCAGCGCCACGATCGGGACGCCCTTCGCCGCGACGGGCTCCCACGCCTCGACGAGGCCGTTCACCTGCTCCTCCCGCGGGCCCACCATGCGGCCGCTGTACGCCGTCGTGACGATGACGTCGTAGTCGGTGGCGTGCTGGTCGAGCCACGCGGCGAGGTTCTCGCGCCAGCTCTCGCACGAGGCGACGCGCGCGGCGTCCTTGTCCTTGATCGGGTGAGTGCTCCACGCACAGCTCGCCTTGGACGTGGCGTCGACCGTGAGGACGCCGCGCTGCGCGAGCCGGCGGAAGGCGCCGAACAGGACGCGGGCGTGCGAGTCGCCCACGACGAGGACGCGCGGCGCCTCGTCGTCGATGCTGCCGAGGTCGCACACGTGCACCTCGTCGTCGTGCGGCTGCGACCAGCAGCCGATGAAGGGCTCGAAGTTCGTGCCGATGAGCTCGGGCGCGGGGTCCGTGGTGCCCTCGAGGTCGGGGTTCGCGCAGGGCTCACCCGCCGCCCGGGCGCCGATCTCGGACGCGCCGTAGCAGTCGGGCAGGTCGGCCGTCACGAACCGCTGGACCTGCGCGACGTCGGCCTCGATGGCCTCGGCCCGCTCCGTGCCGGGCACCGTCACGAGGACGGCGGCGACGAGCGCCCCCACGGTCAGGGCCGACCACGCGACGCCGTGCGCCACGACCGCTCGCACGACGGCGATCGCCGCGACCGTGACGGCCGCGACGCCGATGATCACCACCAGCAGCTGCGCGCGGTCGACGAGGCCCAGGTCGCGTCCGGCCGCCTCGGGCGCGAGCCGCAGCGCGGGGCCGGCCAGGCAGAAGCCCGCCCACGCGAGCGCCGCGCCCCACGTCGCGACGCGGTCGCCCAGCAGGCGGACCGGCGACCCGGGGGCGAGCCCGGCGATGGCCGCGACGATGCCGGCCACGGCGCCCAGCACGCTCAGCAGCACCGGCCCGGAGACGGTCGCCGCGACGAGCCCGACGACGACGGCCGTCGCCCAGGCCAGCGGCGCGAGGCGGCCCGGGACGGGCCTGCCTCGGTCGACGGCGAACGCGACCAGCACGCCGAGGCCGACGGGCCAGAACCGCGCGCCCAGGTGCCCGGCCGGGTCGATCGCCCACCACACGAACGAGCCGGCCGAGAGCAGCAGGACGACCGTCTCGATGCCGCTCGCCAGCCGTGTCGCGAGCCAGCGCAGGGCCAGCACGACCGCGGCCGACTGCACCAGCAGCGCCACGAGCCAGAAGGACGAGACCGGGGAGTCCGGCGCCATCGCGCCCACATTGGCGGCACCGACGGCGGCCTCGCGGACGTCGCGCAGCATCGCGGGCCAGTCGCGCAGCTCGGCCCAGCGCTGGACGGCGATCCCGACGCCGACCAGCACGAGCAGGGGGACGACCAGTAACCGCAGACCCGCGGCGATCGACGGCCCGACCGGCCGGTCGCGGTCGACGAGCAGAACCTGTCCCAGCAGCGCGCCGGCGCACACCAGGAGGATCTCGACGGCGATCGCGGCACCGGGCAGGCGTCCCGGCCACGCCGTCCCCAGCACGAGCAGCGCGAGCGCCACCCCCGCGGTGCCTCGCCAGACCGGCTCCGTCCGTCCCCTCACGACCACGATTCATCACCCTACGGGGGCGGTCATGGTGGCCTACCCTGTGTCCGTGGCCGAGGTCGATCTGGGATTCCCGCGCTCCTTCGTGGAGTTCCGCAACCCCGACGACGCGACCGAGGTGTTCCGGTGCGACCTCACGTGGCTCACGTCGCGCTGGACCTGCATCTTCGGCGCCGGCTGCCCCGGCATCTACGACACCTCGCCCGACGCCGGCTGCTGCACCCTGGGCGCCCACTTCAGCGACGACGACGACGTGGCCCGCGTGGCGGAGTTCGTCGAGCGGCTCGACCCGACCGAGTGGGAGCTCCACGACGCGGGGCGCCGCGACGGCTGGACCGAGCGCGACGAGGACGGCGAGCTCAAGACCCGGACGGTCGACGGCGCCTGCATCTTCCACAACTCCCGTGGCTTCCCGGGTGGGTACGGCTGCGCCCTGCACGCGCACGCGCTGGCGACCGGCCTGGAGCCGCACACGACCAAGCCGGACGTGTGCTGGCAGCTGCCGTTGCGGCGCGAGTTCCGGGAGGTCGATCCCGGCGACGGGGACACGTACACCGAGGTCCGGATCGGCGAGTACACGCGCGCCGGCTGGGGCCCCGGCGGCGCCGACCTGGACTGGTACTGCTCGTCCAACACGGACGCGCACGTCGGGCGGGACCCCGTCTACGTCGGCAGCCGCGCCGAGCTGACGGCCCTCATGGGCGAGGCCGGCTACGCCGAGCTGGTCCGGCACTGCGAGCGATTCCTGGCCGACGGCGTGCCGGTCCCCCACCCCGCCGACTGATCCGGACCCCCGCCTCCGCGGGGAACGGAGGCTGGGCAACAATGCCGTATGCACCTCGACCATCTTTCGTTCGCGGTCGGCCCCGCCGGCCTGGCGGCGACCACGACCGAGTTGAGCGAGAAGTTCGGCGCGGAGTTCCTGGAGGGTGGCGTCCACCCCCGGTTCGGCACCACGAACATGATCCTGCCGCTCAGGCACCGGCAGTACCTGCAGGTCGTCGAGGCGCTCGAGCACCCGGCCGCCGACAAGGCCCCGTACGGGCAGGCCGTGAAGGCCCGCTCCGAGCTCGGCGGCGGCTGGATGGGCTGGTGCGTGAGCGTCGAGGACATCAAGCCCGTCGAGCACCGTCTCGGCCGCCACTCGGTCCCGGGCAACCGACACCGTCCCGACGGCTTCAACCTCACGTGGCGCCAGATCGGCGTGAACGGCATGCGGTCCGATCCGCAGCTGCCCTACGTCATGTGCTGGGACCAGCCCGAGGAGCACCCCTCGACGATGTGCGAGTCCGACATCGAGCTCGTCGCGCTGGAGATCGCCGGCAGCCCCGAGCGCCTCGCCGACTGGCTCGGCGAGCCCGCCGTCGGCGCTCTCGAGCAGATCGACGTCCGCTGGGTCGCCCCGAACGGCGCGCCCGGCGTCCTGGCCGCCGAGTTCCAGACCCCCAACGGCCTCGTCCGCCTCTGACCCCGCGGTGATCGGGCGACGGTCCACAGCGCGCCCGCGTCGTCGCGGTCCTGTCGGTCCGTCCTCCTAGGCTGGTCCCCATGCCGCCCAAGACCGCGTCCGCCTTCGCCTGCACCGAGTGCGGCTGGACCACCGGCAAGTGGGTCGGTCGCTGTGGCGAGTGTCAGGCGTGGGGCACGGTCGAGGCCGTCGGCTCCAGCGCGCGCACGGGCCGCACGGCCGCCGCGCCCGTCTCCAGCCCGGCCGTCCCGATCGCCGACGTGACGGCCACCGAGGCGGCCGCCGTGGGCTCCGGCATCGCCGAGCTCGACCGCGTGCTCGGCGGCGGAGTCGTGGCCGGCGCGGTCATGCTCATGGCGGGCGAGCCGGGGGTAGGCAAGTCCACCCTGCTGCTCGAGGTGGCCGCGCGCTGGGCGCGCGCCGGCCGCCGCACGCTCTACGTCTCGGGCGAGGAGTCCGCCGCGCAGGTGCGCCTGCGGGCCGAGCGCACGGGCGCCCTCGCGGACGAGCTCTACCTCGCTGCCGAGACCGACCTCGGCGGCCTGCTCACGCACATCGACGCGGTCAAGCCCAGCCTGCTGATCGTCGACTCCGTGCAGACGATCGGCTCGTCCTCGATCGACGGCGTGCCCGGCGGCGTCACGCAGGTCCGCGAGGTCGCTGCCACCGTGATCGGCCGCGCCAAGGCCGAGGGCATCGCCACGCTGCTCGTCGGCCACGTGACGAAGGACGGCTCGGTGGCCGGCCCTCGCGTGCTCGAGCACCTCGTCGACGTCGTCCTGCAGTTCGAGGGCGACCGCACCAGCCGGCTGCGACTGCTGCGCGCCACCAAGAACCGCTTCGGGCCCGTCGACGAGATCGGCTGCTTCGACCTCGTCGACGCCGGCATCGTCGAGGTGCCGGACCCCACGGGCCTGTTCGTCTCGCGGCACGAGTCGCCCGTGGCGG
Source organism: Aeromicrobium jepli (assembly GCF_047246605.1). Lineage (NCBI taxonomy): Bacteria > Bacillati > Actinomycetota > Actinomycetes > Propionibacteriales > Nocardioidaceae > Aeromicrobium > Aeromicrobium jepli. The sequence goes on along the minus strand of NZ_JBFOKO010000001.1, from coordinate 330,590 downwards.
GCACGTGCGTGACGGTGACGATGGAGGGTCGCCGCCCGCTCCTGGCCGAGGTGCAGGCCCTCACGGTCGCGGCCACCACGCCCTCGCCGCGGCGCTCATCCAGCGGCCTGGACTCCTCGCGCGTGGCGATGCTGCTCGCGGTGCTGAGCAAGACGGGCGTGGCGCTGGGCAACCAGGACGTCTACACGGCCTCCGTCGGCGGCGCCCGCCTGCACGAGCCGGCGGTCGACCTCGCGGTGGCGCTCGCGGTCATCTCGGCCGCGGGCGGCTCGCCGCTGCCGGGCGGCCTGGTCGCGATCGGCGAGGTCGGCCTGGCCGGCGAGGTCCGTCCGGTGCGCGGCGTCGAGGCGCGCCTGCGCGAGGCCGCGCGCATCGGGTTCACCCACGCGATCGTCCCGAACGGCACCGAGGACCTCGGCCGCGTCGGACTCAAGGTGCTCCGCACGGCGGATCTGGCATCCGCACTGCGCGCCCTCCCATAGGATGGCCCGGTCACGTTCCATCACCGACGACGGGAGACGCCGTGGCTGCTGCGGACCTGCGGGGCACGCTGGCCTCCGTCGCGCCCGGAACACCGCTGCGTGAGGGCCTCGAGCGCATCCTGCGCGGCCGCACGGGCGCCCTCGTCGTGATCGGTCACGACCGCGTCATCGACTCGATCTCCACCGGCGGCTTCGCGCTCGACGTGCCGTTCACGGCCACGGGCCTGCGCGAGCTGGCCAAGATGGACGGTGCGATCATCCTCGACTCGTCCGCCAGCCGGATCGTCCGCGCCGCCGTGCACCTCATGCCGGATCCGTCGATCCCCACCACCGAGTCCGGCACGCGCCACCGCACCGCCGAGCGCGTCGCCCGCCAGACCGGAATCCCGGTCATCTCGGTGTCGGCCTCGATGCACATGATCGCGCTGTACCTCGACGACGTCCGCCACGTGCTCGAGGAGCCGACGGCGGTCGTGAGCCGCGCCAACCAGGCGCTGCAGACGCTGGAGCGCTACCGCACGCGCCTCGACGAGGTCTCCGACGCGCTCTCCGCGCTCGAGGTCGAGGACCTGGTGACGGTCCGTGACGTCACGGCCGTGGCGCAGCGGCTCGAGATGGTGCGCCGCATCTCCGACGAGATCGACACGTACGTCCTCGAGCTGGGCTCCGACGGGCGCCTGCTGTCGCTGCAGCTCAACGAGCTGGTCGCCGGTGTCGACGCCGAGCGCGGCCTCGTGGTGCGCGACTACCTGCCCGCCGGATCGGACGACCGCGTCGAGCAGGTCCTGGACTCGTTGGCCGACCTCGACTCCGAGCAGGTGCTCGACCTGGGCACCGTCGCCTCGGCGCTGCAGATCGGCGACGCGAACTCGCTGGACTCGTCGGTCTCGCCGCACGGCTACCGGCTGCTGGCCCGCATCCCGCGCCTGCCCGGCTCGGTCGTGGACCGGCTCATCGCGCACTTCGGCACGCTGCAGCGGCTGCTGGGCGCGAGCCTCGACGACCTCCAGGCCGTGGAGGGCGTGGGCGACCTGCGCGCCCGCGGCGTCCGCGACGGCCTCTCCCGCCTCGCCGAGTCCAGCATCCTCGAGCGCTACGTCTAGACGCGGGCCTCGAACGCTGCGCGCTCTCGGTGCCGCGCGATCGAGTCAGTCGCCGGCGCCGGCCGAGGGCGTCTGCGTGGGGCGCTCGGGCGTGGGCACGGTGGTCGGCTTCACCGTCGGTCTGGTGACCGCCGCGGACGCGGCCGGAGCCGTCGTCGGCGCGGGCGTCTCGGGGGCGCGCTGGGCGAGCTTGAACGTGACCTGGCCGGGCTCGCCGCCGTACGTGCCGATCTTGAGCGTGTAGGTGCCGGCCGGGGCGAAGCCCTCGCTGGTGCCGCAGGCCGTGCCCGAGCCGCGGCCGTTCCACTCGACCGTGGTCACGGTGCCCCACCCGGCCGGGACGGCGACGGGCTGGTCGAAGAAGGCGGCGCGGCACACGGACGAGTCGTAGATCGGGGCCCGGTCGGTGTCGACGACGGCGAGCAGCTCGTCGGCGCTGGGCCGGAAGGTGCACGCCTCGCCGTCGAGCGCGGTGATCATCAGGTCGATCGTGACGGGGGCGCCGGCCTCCTGGCCCGACGCGACCGACGGCACGATCCGGACGTTGTCCGGCTTGCAGACGGTCGTGGAGGTCTCGATGGCGACGGGCACCTGGTCGGCCGGCGGCGCGGTCGTGGGCGTCGTGGTGGGCGCGGCGGTCGTGGGAGCGGCGGCGGCCGGGGCGGGGTCGGGCTTCTCCTCGTCCCCGCGGACGAGGCCGACGACCTGCACGACACCCCACACGATCGCGATCAGGACCGCCAGCACGAGCAGTCGGCGACGCCAGTAGACGTCACGACCGACCTGCCGAGTGCTCACCGGTCCACGGTATCCGTCGCGACACCGCGTGAAAGGATCGACGCGCCATGCCTGAGCCCACTCCCCCGGCCGACGAGCTGCACCGCCGCCTGCTCGACTGGTTCGCCGTGCACCGGCGGTCGCTGCCGTGGCGCGACGACCCCGCGCCGTGGCGGGTGATGGTCTCGGAGTTCATGCTGCAGCAGACGCCCGTCTCGCGGGTGCTGCCGGTCTTCGAGGCGTGGCTGGAGCGCTGGCCCACGCCGGCCGACCTGGCCGCCGAGCCCTCGGGCGAGGCAGTCCGCGCGTGGGGCCGCCTGGGCTATCCGCGCCGGGCGCTGCGCCTGCACGCGGCGGCGGTCGAGATCACCGAGCGCCACGGCGGCCGCGTCCCCGGGACGTACGAGGAGCTGCTGTCGCTGCCGGGCGTCGGCGACTACACGGCCGCGGCCATCGCCTCGTTCGCGCACGCGCAGCGCGCCGTCGTGCTCGACACGAACGTGCGCCGCGTCCTCGCCCGCGTCGTGCAGGGCGTGCAGTACCCGTCGCCGTCGGTCACCCGGACCGAGCGCGACCTCGCAGCCTCGCTGCTGCCCGACGACGCGCCCACCGCGGCGCGGTGGGCGATCTCGACGATGGAGCTCGGGGCGCTCGTGTGCACGGCGCGCTCGCCGCGCTGCGACGCGTGCCCGGTCGCCGACCTGTGCGCGTGGCGCGCCGCCGGGTACCCCGAGCACGACGGGCCGGCCCGGCGCGGTCAGGCCTGGGACGGCACCGATCGCCAGTGCCGCGGCCGGCTCATGGCCGTCCTCCGCGACGCGTCGGACCCGGTCGCGAAGGCCGACCTCGACGCGGCGTGGCCCGACGCCGTCCAGCGCGAGCGCTGCCTGGACTCGCTCCTCGACGACGGCCTGCTCGACCTGACCGACGACGGCCGGTTCACGCTGCCCGCCTGACCCTCGTCGCCGCCCGCTCTCCGCGAGTGGCGCAGAAGTGCCCGCCACTCGGCGAGTGGCGGGCGACTTTGCGCCACTCGCGACCCCGGTGTGCGCCACTCGGCGAACGCGACCCGGGCAAGCCTCAGCGACCCTCGAACCGCGGCGGCCGCTTCTCGATGAACGCGCTCACGCCCTCGGCCACGTCCTTGCTGTCGTTGACGATCATGACGGCCATCTGCGCGTCGCCCAGCGACTCCTCGAGCGTGTTCGTCAGGCCGCGGACCATCATCTTCTTGGCCATGCGGATCGCCAGCGGCGCCCGGCGTGCCAGTGCCTCGGCACGCTCCATCGTCACGCGCTCGAGCTCGTCGTGCGGGACGACCTCCCCGACCAGGCCGAGACGCAGCGCCTCGTCCGCGTCGTAGACCTCCCCGAAATAGGTCATGCGCAGCGCCTGCTCCAGGCCGAGGAAGCGCGGGAACAGCCAGGCACCGCCCTCGTCGGGCAGCAGGCCGGCCGTGCCGGAGGTGTCGCCGAGGCGCGCCCGGTCGCTCGCGATCCGCAGGTCGCACAGCAGCGCCAGGGTCAGCCCGCCGGCGACGGCCGGGCCGTTGACCATCGCGATGGTCGGCTTCTCCAGGCGGTGCAGCGCCATCGTGAGCGCGTGGAAGCCCTCGCGCATGACGGTGGCGTGACTCAGGGTGCGGGTGGCCGCGATGTGCTCGTCCTCCTCGCTGCGGATGTCGCCGCCGGAGCAGAAGGCGTCCTCGGCACCGGTGATGACGAGGACCCGCAGGTCGTCGTCGGACGCGTAGCGGCCGATGGCGTCGACGCACTCCTGCGCGAGCTTCACGTCGTAGGCGTTCTTGCGGCGCGGCCGGTCGAGCGTGAGCCGGGCGATGTGGTCCGCCACGACCTCGTAGCGGATGGACTCGTACGTCATGCGTTCTCCTCGCATCGATGGGTTCGTCAGGATCCGGTGAATCGGGGCTCGCGCCGCTCGAGGAACGCGTTCGCGGCCTCGACGAGATCGGTCGTCCGCGCGCAGTCGACGTGCCGCTCGGCCTCGATCGCGCTGGCCTCGGAGAAGCCGAGGCGCGCGGCGTCGGAGAAGTTGGCCTTCAGCCCGGCCAGGGCGCGCGGGGCCTTCTTCGCGAGGCTGAGCGCGAGGTCGCGCACCTCGGACTCGAACGTCTCGGCGGGGTGCACCGCGCTCACCAGGCCCCAGTCGAGCGCGGTCCCGGGGTCGACCTTCTGGTTGAGGAACGCCAGCTGCTTCGCCCGCGACTCACCCAGCAGCCGGGTCAGCAGCCAGGTCCCGCCGAAGTCGCCGGAGAGCGCGGCGTCGACGAACGCGGAGCGGAAGACGGCGGCGGAGGAGCTGACGCGCAGGTCGCAGGCCGCCGCCAGGGACAGGCCGGCGCCCGCGCAGGCGCCGTTGACGGCCGCGATCGACACGGCGTGCGAGGACCGCAGCAGCTCGGACGTGCGCATGTGCCGGTGCAGCTTCTCGATCGAGGCGCCGCGGGACACGGGCTCGGCGTCGCCGGACGCGCTGAAGGCGTCGAGGTCGCCACCGACGCAGAATCCGCGGCCCGCCCCGGTCAGCACGATGACGCGGACCTGCTCGTCGGCCGTCACCTCGGCGACGACGTCGACGAGGCGGTCGAGCATCGCGTCGCTCATCGCGTTCAGCCGGTCGGGCCGGTTCAACGTGATGTGAGCGACCCCCTCCGAACGGTCGAGCAGGACTGGATTCTCCGCGTCGTGGACTCCCACAGCACCTCTCCTCACGGCCGTGTCGTGCCGAAAGTCAAGTCCCGACTGAAGTAGAAGTCAAGTTCAAAATTAAAGTTGACGTCAGTCTCAGTTTCGGTCTAGCGTGACGTGAGTCACGTCCCGGACGGGGTGCACGACCGGCCGTCCGGAGGACTGGCGGAACCGTGCCCTCGAGACCGAAAGGCCGTCACATGGAGTTCTCCTTCAGCCGCGAGCAGGAGGACCTGCGCCGTTCCGTGAGGGACTTCCTCGCGCGTCGCTCCGGCAGCCAGGCCCGCAACCGACTCCTCACCTCCGGGTACGAGCTCGACCGGGACCTGTGGAACGCCCTCGCCCAGCAGCTCGGCCTCCAGGGACTGGCCGTCCCTGACGGGCAGGGAGGCAGCGGCGCGGGCTTCATGGAGACGGCGATCGTCCTGGAGGAGCTCGGCCGCGACGGCTACGCCGGCCCCTACCTCTCGACGGTCATCGCGAGCTGGGTGCTGGAGCAGACCGGGTCCGAGCGCCTCGAGTCGCTCGCCGACGGCTCGCGCATCTTCACCGTCGCGATCGCCGACGAGGGCGGCACGTGGTCCGCCCCGGGCCACGCCACCCGGGCGCACGCCGTGTCGGACGGTCACCGCGTGTCCGGGCACAAGGTCAACGTGACCGACCTCGACACCGCCGACGAGTTCATCGTCCTGGCCCGGCTGCCCGAGGGCCCGGCCTGGTTCGCCGTCGAGCGCGACGCCCCCGGCGTCACGGTCGACGTGCGCGAGAGCCTGGACCTCACCCGGCCCGTGGGCCACCTCGTGCTGCACGACGTGCCGGCGACCCTCGTCGTCGATCCCCTGTCCGCCGAGCGCGTGCTCGCCGAGGTCAACAACCGGGCCGCGGTCGCCCTGGCGGCCGAGATGGTCGGCGGCGCCGCCGCCGCTCTGGAGCAGTCCGTCTCCTGGAGCCTCGAGCGCACGCAGTTCGGCCGCCCGATCGGCTCGTTCCAGGCGATCAAGCACATGTGCGCGGACGCGCTCGTCGAGATCGAGACCGCCCGCGTCCTGACCAACTACGCGGCCTGGGCGATCGACGAGGGCGCGCCCGACCGCAGCGTCGTGGCCTCGATGGCCAAGCAGGCCGCCTCCGACGCCTTCGCCCTCGCCGCCGGCAACAACATCCAGATCCACGGCGGCATCGGCTTCACGTGGGAGCACTCGGCCCACCTGTACTTCCGCCGCGCCAAGGCCTCCTCGGCGCTGTTCGGCACCCCGAAGCGGCACCGCGACCGCATCGCCGACCTGCTCGCCGTCTGACCCGCCCCACGACCGAACCGGAGCCCCGCATGAACCCGACGTTCTCACCCGAGGTGCAGGCCTTCCAGAAGGACTTCGCCACCGTTCTGCACGACCTGGTTCCCGCCGACTGGGCCGGAGCCGGCGCGCTGCCCCAGGAGGAGTACAACGACTTCGCCGAGCGCATCCGCAAGGAGCTGTACGAGCGCGGCTACATCGGCGTCTCGTGGCCCAAGGAGTACGGCGGGCGCGGCCTCAGCCCCGAGTACCACGTCGCGCTGACCGAGGAGCTCACCCGGCACGGCCTGCCGCAGGCCATCGCCAGCGACGTGTTCGGCATCCAGATGTTCGGCAGCACGCTGATGGCCTTCGGCACCGAGGAGCAGAAGCAGCGGTTCCTGCCGCGCATCCTCAGCGGCGAGGACAAGTGGTGCCAGGGCTACTCCGAGCCGCAGTCCGGCTCGGACCTGGCCAGCGCCGCGACGAGTGCCGTCCTCGAGGACGGCCAGTGGCGCATCAACGGCCAGAAGATCTGGACGTCGACGGCGCACATCGCGGACTGGATCTTCGTGCTGGTCCGCACCGATCCGTCGGCGGCCAAGCACCGCGGGCTCACCCTGCTCGCGTGCCCCATGGACCAGCCCGGCATCGAGGTCCGCCAGATCAAGCAGATCTCGGGCGAGGCCGACTTCAACGAGGTCTTCTTCACCGACGCCGTCACGCCCGTCGAGAACACGATCGGCGAGGTCAACGACGGCTGGCGCGTCGCCACGGCGCTGCTCGAGCACGAGCGCGGCGGCGCGGCCGCGGTGCTCGCGGTCCGCTTCTCCGAGGAGCTCGACCGTCTCGAGCAGCTGGCCCGCGAGCACGGCCGCAACCACGAGGAGGGCATCCGCCAGCGCATCGCGTGGTGCCGCTCGCGCGTCCTGGCCATGCGCCTCATGGGCTACCGCGCGCTGACGCGCAGCCTCTCCGGCGAGGGCATCGGCCCCGAGGGCGCCATGAACAAGTACTTCTGGTCCGAGTACCACCGCGTGCTGACCGAGCTGTCGATGGACATCCTCGGCGACCACGTCCTGACGCTCGAGGGCCGCCGTCCCGCGATCCCCGACGGACCCGACGCCCCCGGTGCGCCGACCGACAGCGCGGGCTGGATCACGAACTTCCTCAACGCCCGGTCGAGCACGATCTTCGCCGGGACGTCGCAGGTGCAGCGGAACCTGCTCGCCGAGAAGATCCTCGGCATGCCGCGCGAGCCGAAGGTGCAGGCCGACCGCAGCCGCTGAGCAGCACCCGTCCCCTCTCACCGTCGAAAGGCAGCCGTCCATGTCGAACGCCACGCAGGCCCTGTGGGACCACGCCGAGGCCCGTCCCGATGTCGTCGCGCTGCGCGTGGACGGCGAGGAGTGGACCTTCGGCGACGTGCGCCGGGCGTCGGCACAGTGGGCGGGGCGGCTGCTGGAGGCGGGCATCGGGCCGGGCGACCGCGTCCTGCTGGCGGCGGGGACGCGTGCCGACTGGGTCTTCGCGTACCACGGCATCCTCGCCGTGGGCGCGATCGCCGTGACGGTCAACCCGGACTCGACGGCCCACGAGCTGGCCTACTTCCTCGACGACTCCGGAGCGGCCCTCGCCCTGCTCGGCGACCGGACGCGCGAGCGCGTCGAGCAGTCCGACCGGGTCCTGGACGTCACGGTGTGGACGCTCGACCCCCAGCAGCCGGCGGCCGTGCCGTCGGACCTGCCCCGCGCGGTCGATCCCGACGACGGCGCGGTGATCATGTACACCTCCGGCACGACGGGGCAGCCCAAGGGCGCGCAGCTGACGCACCACGGCATCGTCGGCAGCGCGCGCTCCGTCATCGAGGCCATCGAGATCACCGGCGCGGACCACTTCGGCACCGCCCTGCCCCTCTTCCACGTGTTCGGCCAGGTCACGATCCTGCGCACGGCCTACGAGGCCGGGCTGCCCGTCACCCTGATGTCGAGGTTCGACGCGGACGGCCTGCTCACCACGGCGGCCCGCCACGGCGTCACGCTGCTGGCCGGCGTGCCGACCATGTGGAACGCGATGGTCAACACCGGGCCCGAGTCCGACGCGCTCGACCTCTCCGCGCTGCGTCTCGCCCTCTCCGGCGGGGCGGGCCTGCCCACGCAGGTGGCCCAGCGGTTCGAGGAGCGGTTCGGCTGCCAGATCATCGCCGGCTACGGACTCACCGAGACCTCGGGAGCCGGCGCGTGCCCCCGCCCGGGCGTGCCGCACAAGCCCGAGAGCGCCGGCGAGGCGTGGCCCGGCGTCGAGCTCGCGATCTTCGACCTGGAGCGGAACCAGCTGCCGCCGGGCGAGATCGGCGAGATCGGCATCCGCTGCGAGATGAACCTGAAGAGCTACTGGAACCGTCCCGAGGCCACCGCCCGCGCGTGGCACGATGACTGGTTCCTCACCGGGGACCTCGGCCGCCTCGACGAGGACGGCTGCCTGTGGGTCGTCGACCGCATCAAGGACCTGATCATCCGCGGCGGCTACAACGTTTACCCCAAGGAGCTCGAGGAGATCCTCTACACCCACCCCGACGTGCTCGAGGCCGCGGTGGTGGGCGTGCCCGACGAGCGCCTCGGCGAGGAGATCGCCGCCGTCATCGCGCTGCGCGAGGGCCGCGAGCTCGACGTCCCGCGCATGCAGGCGTGGATGGCCGAGCGGATCGCGCCGTACAAGACCCCGCGGATCTACCACGTCGTCCCGGCGCTGCCGAAGGGCTCGACGGGCAAGATCCTCAAGCGCGAGATCGATCGCACGCAGGTGGACGCGCAGGGGTTCCGCACGGTCAGGACACCGGGGCCCGTCCCGGCGTCCTGACCACGACCGTCAGGGAGCAGCCATGATCCTTCACCGCCCCGAGCTGATCGAGGAGTTCACGTCCGCCGGGCTGTGGTCCACGCACCACACCCTGCTCGACGATCTCGAGCGCGCCGCCCGGACGGTCCCCGACCGGGTCGCGTACGCGGACCCGCCGAACCGCGCGAGCCTCATCGGCTCGGAGCCCACGAGCCTGACGTGGCGCCAGCTCGACGAGGCGGCCGACGGACTCGCGACGGCCCTCGTCGACCGAGGCCTGGGCAAGGACGAGGTCGTGGTCGTGCAGTCGCCCAACGTCGTCGAGCTCCCGCTGCTCTACCTGGCCGTGTGCCGCGCCGGCGGGATCATCTCCCCCGTCCCGATGCAGTGGCGGTCGAAGGACATCTCCTACGTCGCCGGCCTGACCGGCGCGCGGTTCCTCGTCGCCCCCGAGGCGTTCAAGGGCCATCGCCCGCTCGACGATGCGCGCGGCTGGGTCCACGACTCGTCCGTCGAGCACGTCATCGACCTGGCGGACGTGTCGACGCTGGCGTCCACGGCTCCCGACCGCGACGTGCTGGCGGAGCGCCGTCCCGGCCCCAACGACGTGTTCACGCTGTGCTGGACTTCCGGGACCGAGAGCCAGCCGAAGGGCTGCCCGCTCACCCACAACAACTGGAACTTCGGCGGACAGGCGCTGGTCAGGAGCCTGAGCCTGCGCGAGGGCAGCCACCGCCAGGTCGCGGCGGCACCGGTCACGAACATGCTCGGCGTCTGCCTCACGATCACGGTGAACCTGCGCCTGGGCGGATCGGTGGCCCTGCACCACCCGCTCGAGCTCGACCTGCTGATGCGGCAGATCAACGAGCACGAGACGCAGTTCCTCATCCTGCCGCCCGCGATCCTGCGCCAGCTGCTGAACGCGCCCGAGGGCTCGCTCGACCTCTCCTCGGTGGACTCGATCATGACAGGCGGCTCGCCGCCGGCGACGTCGCTCATCGAGGGGTACCGCGACCGGTGGGGCGTCGAGATCGTGAACGGCTGGGGGATGAACGAGGGTGCCGGCCTGTGGGCCGGGCCCGACGACGTCCCCGACGCCGAGCGCCGCTCGACGCACCTGCCCTGGTACGGACTGCCCGGCCACGACTGGCCCTCGGGCATCGGCGGCATGCGGTACAAGGTCGTCGGCGACGACGGCGTCCCCACGACGACGCCCGGCGACGTCGGCGAGCTGCTGGTCCGCGGGCCGCTGACCTTCCCCGGCTACTTCAACCGCCCCGACCTGCTCGAGCGCACCTTCGACGACGAGGGCTACCTGCACACGGGCGACCTGTTCCAGGTGAAGGGCGACGGCTTCCTGTCGTACTTCGACCGCAAGAAGGACATCATCATCCGGGGCGGCTTCAACGTCAGCGCCGCGGAGGTCGAGAACCACGCGATCAGCGCGCCGGGGGTCCTGGACTGCGCCGCGGTCGGGGTGCCCGACGAGGAGCTCGGCGAGCGCGTGTGCCTCGTCGTCGTCCCGCGCGACCCGCAGCGTCCGCCGAGCCTCGACGACGTGCTGGCGCACCTGCGCGGGATCGGCCTCGCGGTCTACAAGCTGCCCGAGCTCATCGAGTACATGCCCGAGCTGCCGCGCAACCCCGTGGGCAAGCTGCTCAAGCGCGACATCCGCCAGGCCGTCCGCGCCGCCGTGCGCGCCTGAGCCCCGATCCCCCGCACCACCGAGAACCGGAGCAGAAGGAGAGCCACCATGGCAGCAGAGTCCGACGTGATCCTCGTCGACACCGTCGACGGCGTCGCGACGATCACCATCAACCGTCCCGACGTCTACAACGCGTGGAACCACGAGGTCCAGTCACGCCTGTTCGGCCTGTTCGACGAGCTCGCCCACGACGAGGCGGTGCGTGCCGTCATCATCACCGGCGCCGGCAAGGCGTTCTCCTCCGGCGCCGACATGGAGATCCTCTCCGAGGGCGACGGCGGCACGGCGGCCGGCAGCCGCCCGCTGCTCGCGCCGATGTGGTTCCCCAAGCCGATCATCGCCGCCATCAACGGGGCCTGTGCCGGCATCGGCCTGCAGCTGGCTCTGATGTGCGACGTGCGCATCGCGTCGCAGGAGGCCAAGTTCACGACGGCGTTCGCCCGGCGCGGCCTCATCGCCGAGCACGGCCTGAGCTGGCTGTTCGCTCGCCTCACGTCGCTCGCCACCGCGACCGAGCTGCTCATGTCCGGCCGCGTCTTCCGCGGCGACGAGGCCGAGCGGCTCGGCGTCGTCCACTTCGCCGTGCCCCACGACGAGGTCCTCGACCGCGCCCGCGCGTATGCGCAGGACCTGGCGGACAACGTCTCCCCCACCGCGATGGCCGTCATCAAGTGGCAGATGTACAACCACTACGACCGTCCGCTGATCGAGTCGATCGACCACTCCGACGAGCTCATGCGCCATTCCGCCGCCCGGCCCGACCTGGCCGAGGGCGTCGCGAGCTTCCTCGAGCGGCGCCAGCCGAAGTTCGCGCCCCTGGACCACTCCGCCGTCCCGCTGACCACGTTCACGGCCAAGGAGTGACCGCTCGCGCCTCCTGTGTGGGAGCAGGGGGTGCGACCGAAGGGCCCCGTCCGCTGATGCGGACGGGGCCCTTCTGTCACGGCCGGGAGGACGGGGATCCGGCCGGACGCCTCAGCCGACCCGCAGCCAGGTCCGGATCGCGTCGCCGATCCGGCTGATCGAGAAGGCGGCCAGCACGATCACGAGCCCCGGGACGACCGTCGCGAACGGCGCCTGCGTGAAGAACAGGTAGGCGTCCGCGAGGTCGCCGCCCCACGACGGATGGGGCGGGTTCACGCCGAGCCCCAGGAAGCCGAGGGCGGCCTGGACGATCATCGCGACGCTCGCGAGGCTGCAGGCCTGCACCAGCACGGGGGCGAAGCTGTTCGGCAGGACGTGCCGGAACGCGGCCCGCGTGTGGCTCACCCCGAGCGAGCGGGCGACGAGCAGGTAGTCAGCGCGCCGGATGGGCTGGATGTTCGACCGCAGCAGCATCGCGATGCTCGGCGAGAAGATGAACCCGAGCGCCACCATCGACATGTTGAGGCCCGACCCCACCACGCCCGTGATGGCGACGGCCAGGACGAGGCCGGGGATGGACAAGATGGCGTCCGCGACGCGCATGCTCACCTCGTCGAGCGGGCCGCCGAGGTAGCCGGCGACGAGTCCCCAGGGGATGCCGATCGCCAGGAACACGATCACCGCGATCGCGGTGCCCCGGAACGAGGCCGTCGCGCCGTACATGAGCCGGCTCAGGACGTCGCGGCCCGCCTGGTCGGTGCCGAGCCAGTGCTCGGCCGACGGGGACGCGAACGTGTTCCCGGCCTCGGTTCGCAGCGGATCGTACGGGGCGATCCACGGGGCGAGGACGCCGACGATGACGAGCAGCGCCACCACGACGAGCGCGAACACGACCGTCGGGGTGAAGGTCCGGTCCGATCGCGAGCGCCGGCCGACGGCCGCGGCTCGTCCGGTCGTGATGTTCTGGGCGATGGTCACGCGAAGGCCTTCCTGCGACGGGGATCGATCGCCGTGAGCACGACGTCGGCGATGAGGGAGAGCATGACGACCGCGAACGCCAGCAGCAGGACGATCGCCTGCAGCGCGGCGAAGTCACGGAAGTGGACCGCGTCGACGATGGAGGCGCCCAGGCCGGGCAGGACGAAGACGACGTCGATGATGACGAGCTCGCCGACGAGCGTCGACGCCAGGAACGGGATGAAGGTGATGACCGGCCCGACGGCGTTGCGCAGCGCCAGGTCGAAGTTGATCCGCGCCGCGCCCACGCCCATGGCCCGGGCGGCCCGCACGTAAGGGCTCTCGAGCGCCGCGACCATCGCGCTGCGCACGTGCCGGATCGTGAAGGCGGTCGGCGGGACCGCGATCAGCAGCACCGGCATCGCGATGGACTCCAGGTGCGGGATCACGCCCTCGGACCACGGCGTGTAGCCGTTCACGGGCAGCAGCCCCAGCATCGCGCCGAAGATGCCGGCGCACATCGTCGAGATCCAGAAGACGGGGACCGAGACGCCCAGGCCCGACGCGGCGAACGCGAACCGGCCCAGCGCCGTCTCCCGCTTGATCGCCGCGAACATCCCGATGGCGCCGCCGAGCAGCAGGGCGACGAGCATGCCCAGCCCGACGATCTCCAGGCTCGAGGCCAGACGCGGGCCGATCACGTCGACGACCGGCAGGCCCGTGGCGTACGAGGTGCCGAAGTCGCCCTTCAGGACGCCGCCGAGCCAGCTGAGGTACTGCTCCCAGACCGGCCGGTCGAGGCCGTAGCGCTCGTTGATCATCTTGATCGTGTCCGGGTTGTCGGAGCCGCCGAGCAGCGCGTCGGCGGGCCCGCCCGGGATGATCACGCGCAGCATGAACGACAGCAGCGTGATGAGGAACAGGGTGGGGACGACCACCCTCAGACGACGGAGGAGCTGACGGGTCACGCGACACCTCGCCGATCGGGTCGATGGAGCGGTTCGTACTGCTCGAACTCCAGTGGGGGCATCTCGATGAACTCGTTGTGCGCCCCGTGGATCCTGGGGATGCTCTGGATGAGCGCCTGCGTGTAGGGGTGACCCGGGTGCGCGATGACCTCCGTCGCCACGCCGGTCTCGACGACGCGGCCGCGGTACATGACCGCGAGGCGGTCCGAGACCTCGTCGAGCACGCCGATGTCGTGCGAGATCAGCATGACGGCGAGCCGTCGCTCGTCGGTCACCTGGCGGATGATGTCCATGACCTCGCGCTGGACGGTGACGTCCAGCGCCGTCGTGGGCTCGTCCGCGAACAGGACGTCGGCGCCGCACACGAGCGCCATCGCGATCATGACGCGCTGGCACATGCCGCCCGACAGCTCGTGCGGGTAGCTCTCCAGCACCCGGCCCACGTCGCGCAGCTGCACGTCGTGCAGGGCCTGGACGATGCGCTCGCGCGCCTCGGCCTTCGTGCAGTCGACGTTGGCCCGCACCGCGAGCTCGAGCTGGCGCTCGATCTGCACGACCGGGTTCAGCGCGGTCACGGTCTCCTGGAAGATCATCGTCATCCCGCGCCCGCGGACCTTGGCGCGCTCGGACTCCCGCGCCCCGACCAGCTCGCGACCCTTGAACCGGATCGAGCCGCTGATCGAGGCGTTGGACGGGGTCAGCCCGAGGGCGGCGAGGGCGGTCATGCTCTTGCCGCTCCCGGACTGCCCGGCCACCCCCAGGATCTCGCCGGGATACAGGTCCAGCGAGACGTCCACGACGGCCTTCTGGGGTCCGCCGAAGTCCACCTCGAGCTCGCGGACCGACAGGATCGGCTCGTCTCGGGAGACCTCGGACTCGGTGAGATCACTGGGGTGTGACATGGCGTCGTCCTTACTCGGCGGGCCGCAGCGCGGCCATGTCGATGTCGAACTCGTTCAGTCGCGGCTCGTGGGCCTTGACGGACGTGTGGTGGGCGAACGCCTTCGGCTTGGTGAACATGTTGGCCATGTTCGGGTTCTTCGCCGCCTCGACCTGGATCTGCTTGGCCAGCTCGACGCGCTCGTCGTGGTCCAGCGTCACCTCGAACTTGTCGAGCAGGCCGAAGTCGACGACCTCGGCGTGGCCGACGTTGTAGATCGACTTGCCGAACTCGGCGTTGAACGTGTCGCGCGGCGTGGGCTGGCTCGGCCAGCTCGTGAAGTAGCAGTCGGGCGCCTTCTCGGCGGCGGCGATGTCGCCGCCCTTGTAGAACTTCGCCATGACCTCCGACAGCTCGCTGACCTCGAGGTCGACCTTGATGCCGACGGCCTCGAGCTGCTCGAGGATGTACGGCGACGAGGTCTCGTAGCCCGATCCGGTGTACGTCACGCACTTGAGCTCGACGCCGTCGGGGTGGCCCGCGTCGGCGAGCAGCTGCTTGGCCTTCTTCTGGTCGTACGTCCACAGGGACTGCGTCTCGTCACTGCTGTACTCCGAGGACGGCGGGTACATGCTCTGCGTGGCCTCGCCCTTGCCGTCGGTGCCGGCCTTCGCGAGCGCGTCGCGGTCCAGCGCGTAGTTGAAGGCCTCGCGCACGCGCTTGTCCTTCATGACGGGCGAGACCATGTTGAACTGCACGTGGTAGTGCGCGAGCGAGGGGTTGACCTCGACCTCGATGTCCTTGGCCTTCGACAGCGTGTCGACGTCGGTCAGCGCCGTGCGCGCCGCGACCTGGATCTGGCCGGACTGCAGGGCCTGGTTCATCGAGACGGGCGTCTTGAAGAACTTCAGGTCGATCGTCTCGTAGAACCCGCGGTCCTTGTTCCAGTAGTCGGGGTTCTTCGTGAGCACCATCTGCGAGCCCGAGACGTTCGTCTTGACGACGTACGGGCCGGAGCCGATCGGGTCCGCGGAGACGTCCTCGTTGCTGGCGGCGATCGCCTTGGGCGAGACCATGAAGCCCGAGTTGCTCGCGAGCTGCTCGGCCAGCCACGCGCTCTCGCTGGACAGGTTGAGCTTCAGCTCCGTCGGCGACACGACCTCGACCGAGCCGACGGACGTGATCTGGCCGAGCTTCGTGAGCTTGAAGTTCCGCTCCAGGTTCGTCTTGACGGCCTCGGCGTCGACGGGGGTGCCGTCGGAGAACTTGACGCCCTCGCGCAGGGTGAGCGAGAAGCTCTTGCCGTCGTCGGAGTAGCCCCACTCGGTGGCCAGGCCCTCCTTGACCTTGCCGTCCACGTCGGTCTCGAGCAGCCGGTCGTAGATCAGTCGCAGGAAGGTCATGTCGTGCCCGCCCGTGACGTTGACGGGGTCGAGGCTGCTGGGCATGAGCAGCGACCCTGCCTTCAGGGTCGTGCTGTCCCCCTTGGTGTCACCGGACCCACTACAGGCGGCCAGTGCTCCGACGAGGGCCGCCACGGCGACCCAACGTGCTGCTGCGAAGATGCGCTTCACGAGACTCCCTCTTTCGATGTGGTGAACGTGCGATCACGTGGATTCGTGCTCACGGTGGTTCTCTCCAGGCGGGGAATGGCCTGCAGGAGCTTCTGGGTGTACGGGTGCTGCGGACGGTCGATCACGTCCCGCACCGGGCCCTCCTCGACGACCTCGCCCTGCTGCATCACCACGACGCGGTCGGCGAGCTGGCTGACGACGGCCAGGTCGTGCGAGATGAAGACGATGGCGATGCCCTCGTCGCGGCGGATCTGCACGAGCAGGTTCAGGATCTTCGCCCGCACCGAGACGTCGAGCGCCGAGACCGACTCGTCGCACACGAGCACGCTGGGCCTGGCGGCGAGCGCGCGGGCGATCGCGACGCGCTGCTTCTGGCCGCCCGACAGCTCGCGCGGCTTGCGGTCGACGAGGGCGGGATCGAGGCCGACGCGCTCGAGGTAGGGCACCGCTTGCGCGACGTGCTCCTTCGTGATGCGCCCGCCGCGGGCGATCGCCTCGGCGATGATGCGCCCGACGCTCATGCGCGGGTTCACCGCCGTCGACGAGTCCTGGAAGATCATCTGGACGCCGGCGCGGCCGGAGTTCGGCACCTTGTCCCAGTCCTCGACCGTGGTCCCGTCGAAGGTCAGCCGGCCGGACGTGGCCCGCAGGAACCCGGCGACCACCATGCCCAGCGTCGACTTGCCGCTGCCGGACTCGCCGACGACGCCGACGATCTCGCGAGGGGCGACGTGCAGGCTCACCCCACGGACCGCACGCAGCACTCCACCGATCGCGAGCCGGTACTCGACGACCAGGTCCTCCACGGTCAGCACCGCGCCGAGCTCGTCGTGCGTCGTGATTTCCATGCATCCTCCAAGGTCGGATGCGTGTAGGCTAGGTCACATTGAAACTGACATCAAGTTTATTTTCGGCATGATTCGTCAGCTTCGACCAGCGCCCGGGAGCGCTTACGGCAGACCCGACCCGGGCGCGCTTCGCGCTGCCGTTGCAGGTCTTTCGCAGGGCCGGGCCACCGTGTCCGGACACGACGAAGGGCCCGGGTCGTGATGACCCGGGCCCTTCGTTCGTGGCGTCAGTCCTCGGAGCCGGCGCCGGCCTCGACGGCCGGGGGCACCTCGGGCAGCTCGAGCTCGCCCTTCGACGTGCCGGTGAAGGTGAACTCACCGTCCACGTAGTCGACCAAAACGATCTGGCCGCCGTGGAGCTCGCCGTAGAGCAGCTTCTCGGCCAGGGCGTCCTCGACCTCGCGCTGGACCGTGCGACGGAGCGGTCGCGCGCCCAGGACCGGGTCGAACCCGACCTTGGCGAGCTGCTCCTTCGCGGCCTGCGTGAGCTCGATGTCGATGTCCTTCTCGCCGAGGCGGTCCTCCAGCGAGCCGACCATCATGTCGACCATCTGCAGGATCTCGTCCTGCGTCAGCGGCGGGAACACGATGACCTCGTCGACGCGGTTCAGGAACTCGGGACGGAAGTGCTGCTTGAGCTCCGTCGCCACGCGCTCCTTCATCCGCTCGTACGTGCCGACCGCGTCGCCGGCCTGGGCGAAGCCCAGGTTGACGCCCTTGGAGATCTCACGCGCACCGAGGTTGGTGGTCATGATGATCACGGCGTTCTTGAAGTTGACGACGCGACCCTGACCGTCGGTGAGGTGGCCCTCCTCAAGGATCTGCAGCAGCGAGTTGAAGATGTCCGGGTGGGCCTTCTCGATCTCGTCGAACAGGACCACGCTGAACGGCTTGCGGCGCACCTTCTCGGTGAGCTGGCCGCCCTCCTCGTAGCCGACGTAGCCCGGAGGCGAGCCGAACAGCCGCGAGACGGTGTGCTTCTCGCTGTACTCGGACATGTCGAGCTGGATCAGGGCGTCGTCGTCGCCGAACAGGAAGTTCGCCAGCGCCTTCGACAGCCACGTCTTGCCGACGCCCGAGGGGCCGGCGAAGATGAACGATCCGCCCGGACGACGGGGGTCCTTCAGGCCCGCCCGCGTGCGACGGATCGCCCGCGAGAGCGCCTTGATGGCCTCGTCCTGACCGATGACGCGCTTGTGCAGCTCCTCCTCCATGTGGAGCAGGCGGCTGGACTCCTCCTCGCTGAGCTGGCCGACCGGGATGCCGGTCGCCTTGGCCAGGACCTCGGCGATGAGGTGCTCGTCGACGACCGCGACCTGGTCGAGGTCGCCCGACTTCCAGGCACGCTCGCGCTCGCTCTTGGCGGCGATGAGCTTCTTCTCCTCGTCGCGCAGGCTGGCGGCGAGCTCGAAGTCCTGGGCGTCGATCGCGCCCTCCTTGCGGCGGCGGACGTCGGCGATCTGCTCGTCGAACTCCTTGAACTCCGGCGGGGCGGCGGCGCGGCGGATGCGCAGGCGCGCACCGGCCTCGTCGATCAGGTCGATCGCCTTGTCCGGCAGGAACCGGTCGCTCACGTAGCGATCGGCCATCGTGGCCGCCGCGACGAGGGCGTCGTCCGTGATCGAGACGCGGTGGTGCGCCTCGTAGCGGTCGCGCAGGCCCTTGAGGATCTCGATCGAGTCGCCGACCGAGGGCTCGTTGACCAGCACCGGCTGGAAGCGGCGGTTGAGCGCCGCGTCCTTCTCGAAGTGCTTGCGGTACTCGTCGAGCGTGGTGGCGCCGATCGTCTGGAGCTCGCCGCGGGCCAGCATCGGCTTGAGGATGCTGGCGGCATCGATCGCGCCCTCGGCGGCACCCGCACCCACGAGGGTGTGGATCTCGTCGATGAACAAGATGATGTCGCCGCGGGTGCGGATCTCCTTGAGCACCTTCTTGAGGCGCTCCTCGAAGTCGCCGCGGTAGCGCGAGCCGGCCACCAGGGCGCCCAGGTCGAGCGTGTAGATCTGCTTGTCCTTGAGCGTCTCGGGCACGTCGCCGCGGACGATGTCCTGCGCGAGCGACTCGACGACGGCGGTCTTGCCGACGCCGGGCTCGCCCACGAGCACCGGGTTGTTCTTGGTGCGGCGGCTGAGCGTCTGCATGACGCGCTCGGCCTCGTCGTCGCGACCGATCACCGGATCCAGCTTGCCCTCGCGGGCGGCCTGGGTCAGGTTGCGGCCGAACTGGTCGAGGACCGCGCTGGAGGCGGCGGCCGGGGCCTCGGAGGAGGCGCCGGACGACTCGGTCTCCTTGCCCTGGAAGCCGCTGACCAGCTGGATGACCTGCTGGCGGACGCGGTTCAGGTCCGCGCCCAGCTTGACGAGGACCTGGGCGGCGACGCCCTCGCCCTCGCGGATGAGACCGAGCAGGATGTGCTCGGTGCCGATGTACGTGTGGCCCAGCTGGAGCGCCTCCCGCAGGCTCAGCTCGAGCACCTTCTTGGCGCGCGGCGTGAACGGGATGTGCCCACTGGGAGCCTGCTGGCCCTGGCCGATGATGTCCTCGACCTGCCCGCGAACCGCCTCGAGCGAGATGTCGAGGCTCTCGAGAGCCTTGGCGGCAACGCCCTCACCCTCGTGGATGAGGCCCAGCAGGATGTGCTCGGTGCCGATGTAGTTGTGGCTGAGCATGCGCGCTTCTTCCTGCGCGAGCACCACGACTCGTCGGGCCCGGTCGGTGAATCGTTCGAACATGTCGTCCCCTCTGCTGGACTGGTCTTTTCAGCATAGACGGCCTCACGTGAGCCGACTCGCCATGTCCAGACGCTTAACTCAACCGTCACAGGTGGTAGGGACTTCCGCTGTTCGCTGTGGGCGGAATGCACGACCCGGGCGTCAGGACGGCATGACCTTGTAGGCGCGATCGGGCGTCTCCTCGGGCGGCAGCTTCGCCAGCGTGTTGATGCTGACGTGCGGCCACTTGATCCGGCCCGGGCCGGCGTCGGCACGGTCGAAGAAGTCCAGCTGGACGATCTGCAGGTACTGCAGGCGCAGGCTGTTGCTCCCGTCCTCCTCGCGCACCTCCTCGATCCAGAACGTGGACCTCATCTCCGAGGCGTTCGCCTGCCGGGTGATGAAGGGGATGTTCGAGATCCCTCCCGTGGGCAGGGTGCTGTCGAAGGTGAGCTCCGTCGTCCGGACGATGTCGACGCCCTCGTTGGCGGCCGTCAGCAGCGCCGTGGGGTCCATCGGGTCGAACAGGCCGCGGAACCTGTTGTCCCGGAAGTGCTTGTAGGGCTGGAGGTACCTGTTGGCCTCGACGTCCTGGACGACGCCGAGCGGCAGCGCGTTGAGCGCCGGGATCTGCGGCGGCCCGTCGATGACCCGCACGGTGCCCATCGCCAAGACCGAGTCCCCGTGCGGGATCGTGGCGAGCCGCGCGATCTCGGTGCTGTCCTCGTCCAGCGGGTCCGTGAGGTGCAGGAACAGCCCCGGCTCGTGGTGGATCGCCGCTCCCGGCGGCCCGCCGAGGGTCGTCGCCGGGAAGTCCTCGGCCGCCAGCTGCTTGATGCCCTGCTCGTAGTCGAGCGTCACGAGCAGCTGGTCCGCCGGCCTGGGACCGTCGGCCGACGGCGCGATCCCGCGGTTGGGCACCGCCTTGTCGACGAGGTCGAAGACGAGGTTCTCGTCGTACTGGTTCATCAGCAGCCGGTAGGGCGGCCTGAACGTCGCGCCCGACGGCGGGCCGAACGGCAACGCGATCATGTTCCAGCCGCGGCCGGGCAGGCCGGGCTCGTTGGACCACGTGCCGGGCAGGAGCGTGAAGGGACCGAGGGCGTCGTCGCCGACGACGGCGTCGACGACCTGGCGGATCTGGGGCGCATGGCGCGTGTCCGAGATGGTCTGCATGGGACACCTCTGCGAGTGTGGAAGGTCTCCGGCTCCGGCGTCCCGGGGGACGCTCCTGCGGACTGACATCCGGAACGAGGGCCCGCGCCCGGGCGCTGATACCGCGGCCGCCCCTCAGCGGGGCCGGTGTCCGAGCGCGGTCCTAGGTTGGGTCCATGAGTCTCGACATCCGCGCGAAGGTCCAGCAGCTCCTCCCCCAGATCCGCCGTGATCTCGAGGATCTCGTCCGCATCCCCTCGGTCAGCGCCGATCCCGCTCGCGCCCACGAGGTGCGGCGCAGCGCCGAGGCCGTGGCCGACCTGCTGCGCGCCGAAAACTTCGACTCGGTCGAGATCGTCAGCGCGCGCGAGGACGGCGGAGCCCCCGCGGTCATCGGCCACAAGGCCGGACCCGCCGGCGCGCCCACCGTCCTGCTCTACGCGCATCACGACGTCCAGCCCGAGAACGACCACGCGGAGTGGGACACGCCGCCGTTCGAGCCGACCGAGCGCGACGGCCGGCTCTACGCGCGCGGCGCGGCCGACGACAAGGCCGGCATCGCGGCGCACCTGGGGGCGCTGCGCGTCTTCGGCGACGACCTGCCCGTCAGTGTGACGCTGTTCGTCGAGGGCGAGGAGGAGGTCGGCTCCGACACCCTGCCCGAGCTGCTGCGCCGGCACCGCGACCGGCTCGCCGCCGACGTCATCGTGATCGCCGACTCGGCCAACTGGGACATCGGCGTCCCCGCCCTCACCACGAGCCTGCGCGGACTCGTGCGCGCGGACATCGAGGTCCGCACCCTGACCCACGCCGTGCACTCGGGCATGTGGGGCGGCCTCGTCCCGGACGCCCTCATCACGCTGAGCCGGCTCATCGCCTCCTTCCACGACGATGCCGGCAACGTCGCCGTCGAGGGCCTGCACAGCGGGCCTGCCGCCGACGTCGAGTACCCCGAGGAGCGCCTGCGCGCCGAGTCGGGCGCCCACCCCGGCGTCGAGTGGATCGGCTCGGGTCCGGTCGTCGAGCGCCTCTGGACCAAGCCGTCGCTGTCCGTCACGGGCCTCGACGCGCCCGCGGTCGACGGCGCCAGCAACACGCTCGTGCCGTCCGCCCGCGCCAAGGTCTCGATGCGCATCGCGCCCGGTGACACCGCCGAGAGCGCCGTCGCCGCGCTGCGCAGGCACTGCGAGCAGCACGTCCCGTGGGGCGCCGAGCTCACGTTCACCGTCGTCGACACCGGCGAGGCGACCTCGATCGACGCGACGGGCCCGGCCTACGAGGCGGCGCGCGCGGCGTTCACCGAGGCGTGGGACGGCACGGCGCCCGTGGACATGGGCATCGGCGGCTCGATCCCGTTCATCGCCGAGTTCCTCGAGACGTTCCCCGACGCGAGCGTGCTGGTCACGGGCGTCGAGGACCCCGACACCCGTGCCCACGGCGCCAACGAGGGCCTCCACCTGGCGGAGTTCGAGCGGGTCGTCCTCGCCGAGGCGCTCCTGCTGCGCAACCTCGCGCAGGGCTGAGGGCTACTCGCGACGCTGGACGGGGAAGAGGATCGCCTCGCGGATGCCGATGCCCTGCAGCAGCATCACGAGGCGGTCCACGCCTAGGCCGATGCCGCCCGCGGGCGGCATGCCGAACTCCAGGGCGCGCAGGAAGTCCTCGTCGACGTCCATCGCCTCGGGGTCGCCGGCGGCCGCGAGGCGTGCCTGCTCCTCGAGGCGCTCGCGCTGGATCACGGGGTCGTTGAGCTCGGAGTACGCCGGCGCCAGCTCGACGCCGTTGATGATGAGGTCCCACGCCTCGACCAGGCCCGGCGTGGTGCGGTGCTTCTTCGCCAGCGGGCGCACGGCCTCGGGGTAGTCGCACACGAACGTGGGCTGGATGAGGGTGTGCTCGACGAGCTTCTCGAACAGCTCCAGCACGATCTCGCCGGCGCCCCAGCCGTCCTGCAGGGAGACCTCGTGGCGGTCGGCCAGCTCGCGCAGCCGGTCCTCGGAGGTCTCGATGTCGACGGTCTCGCCGACGGCCTCGCCGACCAGCTCGTGGATCGTGGCCCGGCGCCAGGGCTGCTCGAGGTCGATCTGGGTGCCGTCGCGGCCGGGGACGACCGTCTTGCCGACGGCCCGCGCGGCGTCGACGACGAGGTCGCGCACGAGCTCGGCCATCGTGTCGTAGGAGCCGTAGGACTCGTACGCCTCGAGCATCATGAACTCGGGGTTGTGCGTGTTGTCGACGCCCTCGTTGCGGAACGTCTTGCCGATCTCGTAGACCTTGTCGATGCCGCCGACCAGGGCGCGCTTGAGGTGCAGCTCGAGGGCGATGCGCAGCAGGGCCGGCTCGTCGAACGCGTTGAGGTGCGTGTGGAACGGACGCGCGGCGGCACCGCCGTTCGTGTGCTGCAGGACGGGCGTCTCGACCTCGATGTAGCCGTGGCGGTCGAGGGTGGCGCGCAGCGACTTGAGGACCGCCGCCTTCACGCGCACGTTCTGGCGCGCGTCCTCGCGGACGATGAGGTCGAGGTAGCGCATGCGGGTGCGGGCCTCGTCCGAGAGCGGCTTGTGCTCCACGGGCAGCGGACGCAGCGTCTTGGCCGCGATCTGCCAGCGCGTGGCCATCACCGACAGCTCGCCGCGACGGCTCGTGATGACCTCGCCGGTGACCACGAGGTGGTCGCCCAGGTCGACGAGGGACTTGAAGTCGGCCAGCGACTCCTCGCCGACCTCGGCGAGCGACAGCATAGCCTGGATCTCGGTGCCGTCGCCCTCGCGCAGGCGGACGAAGCACAGCTTGCCGGTGTTGCGCAGGAAGATGACGCGCCCGGCGATCGACACGACCTGGCCGGTGTGGGCGTCGGGGCCGAGCTGCTCGGCGTCGTTCGCCTCGACGACCTGGCGGATCGTGTGCGTGCGCTCGACCAGCAGCGGATACGGATCGACGCCCGCGTCCAGCAGTCGCTGGCGCTTCTCGCGGCGCACCCGCATCTGCTCGGGCAGGTCGTCCTCGGGGAGCTCAGGCGTCTCGGTCACGAGGCACGAGTCTAGTCGGCGCCGGTCACCCGGCCGCGCGGTCCTCCTCCGCCAGGCGCGGTTCGACGCGGCGCTCGGGGCGGACGCCGGACTTGTCGGCGTAGAAGGCACGGATGACGTCCATGTCGGCGCGCACGTCGCCCGTGAGGCGGATCGTGGGGCCCAGGCCCGCGGTCATCGTGGTGCGGTCGCAGTAGCCCAGGGTGACGGGCACGTCCGCCTCGCGCGCCATCCGGTAGAAGCCGGACTTCCACAGCTTGACGTTGCCGCGCGTGCCCTC
Source organism: Aeromicrobium jepli (assembly GCF_047246605.1). NCBI lineage: Bacteria > Bacillati > Actinomycetota > Actinomycetes > Propionibacteriales > Nocardioidaceae > Aeromicrobium > Aeromicrobium jepli. The sequence goes on along the minus strand of NZ_JBFOKO010000001.1, from coordinate 306,437 downwards.
GGGCGTGATGACGAGCTGGAAGTCCTCGCCCGACCGCGCCCGCTCGATCAGCATGTCGATGAGCCCCGCGGGGTTCTTGCGGTCGACCTCGATGCCGCCGAGGGCCCGCATGAGCGGCCCGGCGGGGCCGCGGAAGAGCTCCTTCTTGCCCAGGAAGTGAGGACGGAATCCGCAGCTCCAGGCGATGCCCAGCATGAGGACGAAGTCCCAGTTCGAGGTGTGCGGGCCGGCCACCAGGATCGTGGGGCCCTTCGGCGCGGGCTCGGTCCTCAGGCTCCACCGGCTCACGGACCAGTAGGCGGCGGCGATCAGGCGCAAGATCCTCATGCGGGGAGGCTAGCGTCGTCCGGCTCCGTCGGCGTCCCCAGTGTTCGGCAGACCCACAGGCGTTGTTCATCTCACGGTCAGGTTCGGCGCGCACCGTGGAGACATGACCGAGCACCTGCGGATCAACGGCCACCGGGGGCACAGCATCACCCACCCGGAGAACACGATTCCCGCCCTGCGCGAGGCAGTGCGGCTGGGCGCCGACGGCGTCGAGATCGACGTGCAGCCCACGGCGGACGGCTCGATCGTGCTGATGCACGACCGCTCGCCCCTGCGCACCACGAACCTGGCCGACGTGCAGCCGTCGAAGGTCGGCGTGCCGGTGCAGCGGTTCACGCTCGCCGAACTGGCGATGCTCGACGCGGGCGGCTGGAAGTCCGGCGTGTTCGCCGGCACGCCGATCCCGACGCTGCGCGACGTCGTGCACGCCCTGAAGGGCTCCGACGTGCGCCTGTCGGTCGAGCTCAAGCCGGCGCCGGTGGACCCTCGGTCCTACGTGCGCGCGGTCCTGGACGAGCTCGGTGGACGCGGCCGCGTGTCGCTCATGAGCTTCGACCGCGACGTCGCGGAGGCCGCGCTGCCGCTGCACCACGCGGTGGGGCTGGTCTCGACGCGGCCGCCGACGGCGGACGACCTGCACCGCTTCGACGAGTTCCACGTGAGCGCCCGGCGCATCGACCGCCGCCTCGTGGAGCGCGTCCATGCGGCGGGCGGCCTGCTCACCGCGTGGACCGTCGACGACCCGCGCCAGGTCGCCCGGTTGCGGGACCTCGGCGTGGACGCCGTCACCACGAACGACGTGACGGTCGCCCGCCCCGCGCTGGTCTGACGGCTCGGCCGCTCGGCCCACTCGGCCCCGCCTCGACTTCTGGAACGGTTTCCACCTTCGCCCCGTCGGAAACGGTGCAACGCGTTCCAAAAGTCGTCGCGGGCGCGGGGACCGCACCCGCGGCTCAGCGGTTCTTGGCGGCGACGAGCCGCAGGCCCTCCAGCGTGAGGTGGGAGTTGCGGGCGGTGATGGTCTCGCACTCGCTCAGCACGACCGCCGCGTGGCTGCCTGTGGCGATGACCGAGACGTCCTCGGGGTCCTCGCCGAGCGAGTCGATCATCCGCTCCACGATCGCGTCGATCAGCCCGGCGAAGCCGAACACGGTGCCGGACTGCAGCGCCTCGACCGTGTTCTTGCCGATCACGTCGCGCGGCGTCGTGATCTCGACGCTGCGCAGTTGGGCGCTGCGCTTGGCGAGCGCCTCCAGCGAGACCTCGACGCCCGGGGCGATCGCGCCGCCGAGGTAGCGGCCCTGCGCGTCGATCGCGTCGACCACCGTGGCGGTGCCGGTGAGGTCGACGACGATCGCCGGCCCGCCGTAGAGCTCCTTGGCCGCGAGCGCGTTGACGATGCGGTCCGTGCCGACCTCACGCGGGTTGTCGGTGTGGATCGGCACGCCCGTCTTCACGCCCGGGCCGACGATCCACACCGGCAGCCGGTCGTAGTAGCGCCGGTACGCGCGCCGCAGCGTCACCAACAGGCCCGGGACCGTGCAGCACATGACGATCTCGGACACGTCGGGCAGGCCCGTGCGGCGGACGAAGCCGTCCACCACGAGGAACCACTCGTCCGAGGTGCGGCGCTCGTCGGAGGCGACGACGAAGTCGCTCACGAGCTCGTCGCCGTCGAACAGCCCGATCCGCGTCTCGGCGTTGCCCGCGTCGATCGCCAGGAGCGTCATGCCGGCTCAGACGGTGACGAGGTCGCCGCGCTTGAGGCCGGAGTCGGCCGGCACCTCGGCGGCGTCGTGGCCCAGCGTGACGACCTTGTTGTCGGCGTCGACGAACACGACGCTCGGCTGCAGCTCGCGGGCCTCGGCGTCCTCGACCTGCGCGTACGCGATGAGGATGACGATGTCGCCGGGGTGCACGAGGTGCGCGGCGGCGCCGTTGATGCCGATGACGCCCGAGCCGCGGGGGCCGGCGATCGTGTAGGTCTCCAGGCGGGCGCCGTTGGTGACGTCGACGATGTGCACGAGCTCGCCCGGCAGGATGTCGGACGCGTCCAGCAGGTCCTCGTCGACGGTCACCGAGCCGACGTAGTGCAGGTCGGCCTGCGTCACGGTGGCGCGGTGGATCTTGGACTTCATCATGGTGCGCAGCATCGGGTCACTTCCCTTGTTCCATCGCGGCCCCCAGCGGGACCGCGCAGTTGTCGAGCAGGCGGGGACGGCCCACTCGGGCGGCCACCAGCAGCCGGGCCTCGCGGCCGGGCTGGGCCGGTCCGAGGTCGGGGCTGGTGAGCACGAGGTAGTCCGGGTCGATGCCGGCGTCGGCCAGCACCTTCCCGGCAGCGTGGAGGACGGCGTCGGGGCCGTCGGGGCCGGCGTCGGCGCCGGCGCGCAGGGCCGCCGAGATCGCGGCGGCACGCGCGCGCTCGGACGGCTCGAGGTAGCGGTTGCGCGAGCTCATCGCGAGGCCGTCGGGCTCGCGGACCGTGGGGCAGCCCACGACCTCGACGCCCAGGCACAGCTCGCGCGCCATGAGGCGGATGAGCGTCAGCTGCTGGTAGTCCTTCTCGCCGAACACGGCCACGTCGGGCCGGACGAGGCCGAACAGCTTGGACACGACCGTCAGCACGCCGCGGAAGTGGGTGGGACGGGCGGCGCCCTCGAGGATCGTGGCCAGCGGGCCCGGGTCGACCGTGATCGTGTCGGTCAGTCCGGCCGGGTACATCTCGGCGACCTCGGGCGCGAACACGACGTCGACACCGGCGGCCTCGCAGCGGGCGAGGTCCTCGTCGAACGTGCGCGGGTAGGCGTCGAGGTCCTCCCCCGGCGCGAACTGCGTCGGATTGACGAAGATCGAGACGACGAGCGTGTCGGCGAGCGGCCGCGCGTACTCCATGAGGCTCACGTGGCCGTCGTGCAGCGCGCCCATCGTGGGGACGAGGGCGACGGTGCCGGACGTCGCGGCACGCAGCTCGGCCGCAGTGCGGACGACGGTGGGCATCAGCGGACCTTCTCGCGGATGACGGCCGTGCGGACGGCGTCGGCCGTGTCGGTGTCGATCCGGCCGGTGGTCTCGGCGCGGTCGGCGGTGGCGGTGGCCAGCGCGGCGTAGGTGCGCCGCGTGGACGGGTCGGCGAGGTTGGCCATGTGCGCGCGGACCGTGTCGACGTCGCCGCGGGCGACCGGGCCGGTCAGCGCGGCGTCGCCGTAGGCGAGCGTGTTGTCCAGCGCGGCCGACAGCAGCGGGCGCAGCACGGCGGCGGGGTCCTCGGCGCCGATCTCGCGCAGCAGGTCCATCGCCTGCGTGACGATCGTGGTCAGGTGGTTGGCGCCGTGGGCGAGCGACGCGTGGTAGGTCGCGCGATCGGCCTCGTCGACCCACATGACGGTGCCGCCCAGTTCGGCGACGAGGGTCTCGGCGACATCGCGATCGGCCGGGAGGGCGGTGACGCCGAAGACGCAGCCGCGGTCGAGGTCGACCTCGGTGCCGGTGAACGTCATGGCGGGGTGCATCGCGATGGTGTGCGCACCGGCGTGCGCGAGCGGCGCGAGGACCTCGAGGCCGTGGCGGCCGCTGGTGTGTGCGACGAGGCGGCCGGGGCCGAGGAGCGGGGCGAGCTCGAGCGCGACGTCGGCGAGCGCGTCGTCGGGGACGGCCAGGACGATGATCTCGGCACGGCGGACGACCTCGGCGCGGTCGAGCAGCGGCACGTCCGGGAGCAGCGTCTGCACGCGCAGCTGCGAGGCCGTGGACCGGCCGCTGACGGCGACGATGTCGTGCCCGGCGCGTTGCAGCCGGGCGGCGAGGACGGCACCGACCCGGCCGGCGCCGACCACACCCACGCGAGGGTGCGTCATGTGTGTTGCCTTTCGTTCCAGTCCCGGAGCGGGTACCAGACAAAGTGACCCCGCCAGTGTACGCCCGTGCGGCGGATGCGAAAGCAGGGGTGACCACCGTCACGTCGGCCGAGCGCCGAGAGTGCCGCCTCCGGGGACGACACGCCGCCGCAGGACCCGGGAACGTCACTACCGGCGCTCCGGGACGGTCCGCTCTGCCACACTGGCGCCATGGCTCGGATCCTGATCCGCGCGGGCAAGGACCCGTTCACGGCGGTCGCTCCCGAGACGACCCTGACGCAGGACGTCTTCAACTCCAACAGCGGCAACCACCTGTTCCAGCACTCGGTGTGGAAGGCGCTCGACGTCGCCCCCCACGAGCTGGTCGCGAACTCCACGCTGAGCGAGCGCCGTGCCGCCCGCGCCGACGACGCGCGCCGGATCGACGAGGAGTTCGACCACTTCGTCGTGCCCATGGCGAACTCGTTCCGCGACGACTTCGCCGAGAAGCTCGAGAACCTCGCGATCCTCATCGAGCAGCTCACGATCCCCGTCACCGTGATCGGCATCGGCGCGCAGGCCCCCGCCGACCGCTCGTTCGACGCGCTGGCGAGCGTCGAGGACGTCACCCGCCGCTTCGTCTCCGCCGTCCTCGACCGCTCGGCGTCGATCGGCGTGCGCGGCGAGTTCACCCGCGACTTCCTCGTCCACCTGGGCTTCCCCGCCGACGCGGTCGACGTCATCGGCTGCCCCTCGCTGTTCCTGCACGGCCCCGACCTGCAGGTCCACAAGAAGCTCGACGCGATCGGCACCGAGGCTGCCCTCGCGCTCAACCTCACCCCCGAGGTGCCCGGCATCGGCGCGTTCGCGACGGACCAGGCCGAGCGGCACCCGAACCTCGTCTACATCGGCCAGGACGCCCACGACCTGCGCCTGCTGCTGTGGGGCACCCCGCACCCGCACGTCGACGACCCGCTCGTGCCGACCCACCTGCGCCACCCGCTGTACCAGCAGGACCGCATGCGGCTCTTCACGGACACCTGGACCTGGTACGACTTCCTGGCCCAGCGCGACTTCGCGTACGGCACCCGCTTCCACGGCAACGTGGCGGCGCTGCTGGCCGGCACGCCGGCGATGATGCTGGCGCACGACTCGCGCACGCTCGAGCTGGCCGAGTACCACCGGATGCCGCACCGGGTCCAGCCGCACTTCGGCGAGCCGGTCTCGGTCGAGGAGCTGTACGAGGCGACGGACCTGGCCCCGTTCAACGAGGCGATGCCCGAGCGCTTCGGCCGCTACACGGCGTTCCTCGAGCGCAACGGCCTCGAGCACCGCTGGCAGGCCGGCCGCGACGGCTCGCAGTTCGACCAGCGGCTCGCGGAGTCCTCGTTCCCGCCCGGGGTGCAGACGCTCGCGGCGCCCGACCTGCACGAGGTCGCCGCCCGGCTCGACTGGCTGCGCCACGCCATGGTCATCGACATGACGCGCCACCCGAAGCGCTACCAGTACCCGTTCGAGGTGCCCACCTACCAAGGCGCCGGCTCGCGTCACGCCCGGCTGGCCGCCCAGCGGGACGAGCGCCTGCAGACGCAGCAGCGCCGCATCGAGGAGCTCTCGGCCCGCCTCGAGCGGCTGGAGCGCACCACGGCCCGCGGGTTCCTCTCGCGCGTGGTGCGGCGGCTGCGCCGTTCCTTCGGTCGCGGCTGAGGCGACGCCCCGGAGGGCGCCGCCCCGCGCCGCTCAGACCTCGAGGTAGTGCTGCTGCTCCGCGTGGCCGCGCGGCTGGTGGGCCAGCTCGCCGGTGTCCTCGTAGGCGTTCTCGGCGTGCAGGGCCCGGTCGAGGCCCTCGCGCTCCTGCTCGTCCGTGACCCGGATGCCGATCGTCTTGTCGAGCACCGTCGCGACGAGGTACGTCAGCGTGAACGTCCAGGCGCACGTCGCCAGGAGCGCGACGGCCTGCTTGCCCAGCAGCGCGACGCCGCCGCCGTACAGCAGACCGGCCTCGCCGATGGGCGAGTCCGGGTGGCCGATGAGGCCGATCAGCAGGGCGCCGGCGATGCCGCCGACGAGGTGCAGCGCCACGACGTCGAGCGCGTCGTCGTAGCCGAAGCGGCGCTTGAGGCTCACCGCGAAGTAGCAGACGACGCCGGCCACGACACCGACCGCGAGCGCGCCGAGCGGCGAGACCGTGCCGCACGACGGGGTGATCGCGACGAGCGCCGCGATGGCGCCGGAGCAGGCTCCGAGCGTCGTGGCGTGTCCGTCGCGCAGCTTCTCCACGACGAGCCAGGCGCACGTGCCGGCGCACGCGGCGGCGAGCGTGTTGAAGATGGCGACCGCGGCGTCGTTGTCGGCCGCACCGAGGGCGGACCCGTCGAAGCCGAGCCAGCCCGTCAGCAGCAGGCCGACGCCGGCCAGGACGAGCGGCAGGCTGTGCGCCTTGGGCTGCACGGGCCACGTGCGCCGGCGGCCGAGGACGATCGCCAGCGCGAGGGCCGCGATGCCGGAGTTGACGTGGATGGGCGTCGAGCCCGCGTAGTCCACGGCGCCGAGGGTGTTCGCGAGCCAGCCGCCCTGCGTGCCCTCGCCGTCGAACGCGAACGTCCAGTGGGCGACGGGCAGGTAGCACAGCACCACCCAGACGGCGGCGAACGCCATCCAGGCGCCGAACCTCATGCGGTCCGCGGCGGCACCTGCGACGATGCCGATCGTCAGGCCGGCGAACCCGAGGTGGATCGTGGCCAGCGCGAGCGGCGGCAGGCCGTCGCCCTCCTGCGCGACCAGCAGGTCACCGAGGCCGGCGCTCTCGAGCGGGTTGCCGATGAGGCCCAGCCCGCCGACGGAGTCGCCGAAGACGGCGGAGTAGCCGAACGCGACCCAGACGAAGGCCGTGAGCGCGAACGAGCCGAAGACCATCATCATCATGTTGGTCGTGGTGCGGCGCGAGACCATCCCGCCGTAGAACAGGACGAGTCCCGGCAGCATGAGGATGACCGCGATGATCGCGGTCAGGAGCCAGGCGGTGTTGGCGGCGGTCGTGGGATCCATGGGCGTGCGCCTCCGGTCGGTCAGAGCGATGGACTGACGCACCCACAATTCGATGCGTCATCGAAAGACTCCGTCCGACGGTTTTCAATGACGCATCGAATCTGTTTCCGTTCCGTTAATCCTCGAGCTCGCGCAGGGCCAGCCGCTGGACCTCCTCGAGGGCCGAGGGATCGGCCAGCAGGGCGCGCACGGCCGTGGTCGCGGCGAGTCGCGCGGCGTCCTGCGCCGTCGCGAGCGCCGCCGGCCGTCCGGTCTCGTCCGGCGTCGGCACGCGGAAGCGGTGCTGCACGCCCTCGGTCTGCGCGAGGCACGCCAGCACCGCGAGGCGCGCGTCGGGCGCGACGAGCTCCCCCGCCTCGACGCCCGCGGCGACGATGTCCTCCAGCGCCTGGCGCAAGCGGCCATAGTCGGCGAGCACCTCGGCGAACACGTCCGGCTGGGACCCCGCAGCACGCTCGAGGTCGTAGAAGTCCAGCGCGCCCCCGCACATCTGCAGGACGTCGGCGTGCAGGACCGCGTAGAGCCGCACCGCCGGGGAGGCGTCACCGGCGGCCAGGCGCTCGGCGACGTCGAGCGACTCGCGGTTGGCGCTGACGAGGGCCTTGAGCAGGTCCTCCTTCGAGCGGAACCAGTAGTAGAGGGAGGACTGGCCGAGGCCCACCTCGCGCGCGACCTGGGTCATCGTGGTCTGCGCGTAGCCGCGCTCGGCGAACAGCCGCGAGGCCGCCTGGAGGATCTCGCGGCGCGGGTCGGCGCCGGCGACGCCCGTGCGGCGGGGACGGCCGACGGAGCGGGCAGCGGGGGTCTCGGTCATGGCTCTCCGGACGAGTTAACACGCAGGCAACAGTTTCGATGACCTATCGAAATATCTCCTGCGCATGCTTTCGATGAGTCATTGAAACCGTATCGCAGGAGGACCACCATGAGCGCCATCGACACGACCCCCACCACCGCCCCGGACGTGGACGTCGCCGCCCTGCAGCAGCAGCTGGCCGCGTCGGGCGTCCGCTACGCCATGGCGGGCTTCACCGACGTGCACGGCCGGCTCAAGGGCAAGGTCGTCCCGATCGGCCACCTGCCCCAGATGGCCGCCGGCTCGGAGCTGTTCACCGGCGCCGCGCTCGACGGCGTCCCCCAGGACATCAGCGACGAGGAGGTCTCGGCGCACCCGGACCTGGCGCGCGGCTTCCGCCTGCCGTGGAAGCCCGAGGTCGTCTACTTCCCCTCGACCCTGTTCACCGAGGGCCGGCCGTTCGAGGCCGGCGCCCGCCACGTGCTCGAGCGCCAGCTCGCCGCCGCCGCCGAGCTCGGGCTGGGCTTCAACCTCGGCATCGAGACCGAGTTCTTCGTCCTGCGCCGGGGTGAGGACGGCGTCACCGAGGTCTCGGACCGCGACACCGCCGAGAAGCCCTGCTACGACCTCAGCACCACCTTGGACAACTTCGCCTGGCTGACCGAGCTGGTCGAGGCGATGGACGAGCTCGGCTGGGACGTCTACTCCTTCGACCACGAGGACGCGCGCGGCCAGTTCGAGATCGACTTCACGTACTCGGACGCACTCACGATGGCCGATCGCGTCACGTTCTTCCGGATGATGGCCGGCGAGATCGCGCGCAAGCACGACCACTTCGCCTCGTTCATGCCCAAGCCGTTCGCGGACCGCACCGGCTCGGGCGCGCACTTCAACATGTCGCTCAAGGACCTCGAGACGGGCGCGAACCTGTTCGAGCAGGGCGAGGACACGCACGGCGTCGGCGTCTCGGAGATCGCGTACCACTTCATCGGCGGCATCCTGCGCCACGCGAAGGCGATCAGCGCGGTCATCGCGCCGACCGTCAACAGCTACAAGCGCCTCGTCCGCAAGGGCTCGATGTCGGGCTCCACGTGGGCGCCGGTGTTCGTCAGCTACGGCGACAACAACCGCACGAACATGCTGCGCGTGCCGCTGGCGGGCGGGCGCGTCGAGTGCCGCGCCGCGGACATCAGCTGCAACCCGTACCTGGGCGCGGCGATGATCCTGGCCGCCGGCCTCGAGGGCGTGCGCGAGCGCATCGATCCGGGCGCGCCGCACACCGAGAACATGTACGACTACTCCGACGCGCAGATCGCCGAGCTCGGCATCGGGATGCTGCCGCGGAACCTGTCCGAGGCGATCGACGAGTTCCAGGCGGACTCGCTCTCGCGCGAGGTGTTCGGCGAGGCGCTCTACAACTCGTTCATCGACCTCAAGCGGTCCGAGTGGGAGTCGTACCAGGCGCACGTCTCCTCGTGGGAGACCGACCGCTACCTCACGTTCTTCTGATGAGCGGGCTGCAGCGGCTCGCGCTGGACTCCCTCACCCTGGAGTCCGGTGCGAGCCTGCGGGCCGAGCTGGCGTACGTCAGCCACGGCAGGCTCGCGCCCGGCCGCGACAACGTCGTGCTCGTGCCGTCGTACTACACGGGCACGCACGCCAGCTACGAGCCGTGGATCGGCCCGGGGCGCGTGCTCGACACCGACCGGTGGTTCGTCGTGGTGGTGAACATGCTGGGCAACGGGGTCTCGACGTCGCCGTCGAACACCGCCGGCGCGTTCGGGCTCGTGACCGTGCGCGACCAGGTGCGGGCGCAGCGACGGCTGCTCGACCACCTCCGGGTCGACCGGCTGCGCCTCGTCATGGGCTGGTCGATGGGCGCGATGCAGGCGTACGAGTGGGCGGTCGCCGAGCCGGGCCGCGTCGACGCGCTGCTGCCGGTCTGCGGGGCCGCGCGCTGCTCGCCGCACAACCACGTGTTCCTCGAGGGCGTGCGCGCGGCGCTGCAGGCCGACCCCGCCTTCGCCGGGGGCGCGTACACCGATCCGCCGGTGGCCGGCCTGCGTGCGTTCGGTCGCGTGTACGCAGGCTGGGCGTACTCGCGCGACTTCTTCCACCACGGCACGTACCGCGAGCTCGGGTACGCCTCCGTGGAGGCCGTCCTCGAGGACTGGGCGCAGGACCACGCCGGGCGCGACGCGAACGACCTGCTCGCGATGATGGACACGTGGCAGTCCGGCGACGTCGGCCGGGGCCGAGGCGGGTACGAGGCCGCGCTCGCGTCCATCACGGCGCGGACGATCGTCATGCCGTCGACGACGGACCAGTACTTCACCGTCGCCGACTCGGCGGTCGAGGCGAGCCTCGTCCCCGGCGCGGAGTTGAGGCCGCTCGCCTCCGACCTCGGCCACGTGGCGGGCCGCCCCGGCGTGCGCGCCGCCGAGACCGACGCGATCGCGGTGGCCGTCCGGGACCTGCTCGGCGACGGCTGAGCAGCGACCCGCAGGACGACTGGCAGACTGGGGCCGGGCGCCTCTAGCTCAATTGGCAGAGCAGCGGACTTTTAATCCGCGGGTTGTGGGTTCGAGTCCCACGGGGCGTACTCCTCGCGGCGCGGAATCCCAAGGGCTGATCGTCGGCACCGAGGACGATGTGGCCGACTTGCCGGGCTGTGGGAACAGTCTGGGAACACCGGTGCCGCGCGGCGTGGGCGCGTTCGCCGACGGCCGCTTCGCCGAGGCGATGACGGCCCGCGAATACGCGTCCTGCAGGCCCGCGAGTCCGCTCTCGTACGCGACGCTGACGTCGGGGCCGGGCCGGCAGCCGACCCCCTCGGGCGCGTCCCAGTCCGACTACAACCGGGTCGTCGAGATGGTCTCGCGGATCGTCATCAAGGCGGACCTGTCCATCAACGGCCGGCAGGCGGGCGCGCTCGTCCAGGCCGGCCAACAGCACATTGAGACGAACGAGTGATGCGCTGATGTCGTGCGGCTTCTGGCTTCGCCTCAACGGCGTATGGTTGCCCCTTGGACCGTCTTGACGAGGAGGGTCTGGAATTCGTCCGGGTCCGGATAGCAACGGCCGCCCTCACCCAACGAGGGGAAGGAAGCGGAAACGTCGTCGCCGACGTGCAGCGTGAAGGATGGCCGATAGAAGTGGGTCCCAGTGCCACGATCGTTGTAGCTGTACGCCGCTTGGATCTCTAGACGGAGCGGGCATCGGGTGAGGTTGATCAGTCTTGCCTCGAGCTTTTCGGGCGCAGCGTCGGTCTCGTAACGGACACGAGCCCACTCCTTGCCGCCAGCTCCTTCGACGGTCACTACGGAGTCTTCGAGGAGCGCGTGAACCGCCATGCGGACCCCCGATCCGGTCTCTTGACGCTCCACCAGCGTCGCGAGAGGCGTTGCGTCACCAATCAACGTCAGGTAGGGCAGCCACAGCGGACGGGGAAGTAACTCGCCGTCCCACCGAACCTTGTCCAGGCGAGCCCGAACGGCAGGGTCATGAGCGCTGAATTCCATGGCACGACCGTAGCCACAGCGGGTGACGGAATCGCTCCACCCGGGGCACGCTTCGCTCCCCGTCAGGCCCCTAGGAGTGGTCGTAGACTCGAGAGAGGCGGGATGTCCCTCCGCAACGCGGGGGATTGGCATCCCGCCTCCTTCTTCATACCCACACCCTGCAGGCTCACGTAGAGTGAACGTGAGCGGGATGTCCCTCCGTCACACGGGGGATCGGCATCCCGCTCGCTTCATCCCGGGGCGGGGTGCCGCGCCGCGGCGCTTGTGGGGCTTGCACAGGGCGCACCCCTTGAACGAGCGCGAAGGCGCTAACCCTTGACCGCGGGAACAGGACGAATCCGATGACCGTCGACTGCAAACTGGGGTGCCTGCCCCGCGGGCGTGGTACGCAGGTCGACGCCCACGGGCACGAGTTCGCGTCCTGTGTGCGTCGACTGCCTTAGGCTACGCGTGTGGTGCAGACCCAGGAGGACCGTCGTCGGGCACTCGCCAAACGCGTCTGCACTTGCTCCGACGGACCAGAGGACTGCCTCAAGAATGAGGAAACGGTCACGCAGTGGGCTCCGTCGCCTGAGAAGTTCCGTCGTGAGCCAGACGTTGACAAGGAGATCGACTTCTCGGTGCAACGTGGTCAGCTCACGCCGGAAGAGTGTTGGGCGCTCATGACCTCGACAGGTCGTGTTCGTCCAATGCTTGAGACAGCCGTTGTCCGGTATGCGACAGTTGGGGACCTGCGCAATGCTGGTATCGCCGTCATGCATACCCCCGGCCGCGTCGCCGACGGACTCCACGTCTCGCTCGTCTGGCCGGCTGAAGCACCGCTGGATCATGGGACCGCCCCTTGGCCGCCGGATGTGACGGATGATGTCAACGCATGCTTCAATGAAGCAAACCCGAAAGGGGTGAACCGAAATGACTGACGCAAAGATCTACATTGGACGCAAGCCTTGGTTGCCCTGCCCTGAGGCCTCTAACCTCGACGTCTGGCACGGGTACGAGCTGCCCTCCGCTGGAACGTTCGAGGCTGATGGCGACCTCGTTCTGTTCGCGGCAGTCGGCGAGGTTCATGACGAGTCCGCCCCCATCGCGTGGGGTTACACGGTTCTCGACCCTGACTCGGTCCCCAACTCCTTCCCCTCCGTCGACGCCATGAGCGCATGGATCCGGGAGCGTTTTTCCGATTCTCGTTCGGTCTTCGCGTACTCCCGCCGCGGTGTCATCGCTTTCGTGGCCGACGACAACGCCTGGCGCGACTTCTATGCGGGTGCTGCTGACCTGTTCGACCAGGTCATCAAAGACTTGGAAAGCAAGCTCACGTCGCAGCGTTTGCTGTCTTCGCGGGAAGCCGAGCTTCGCGCTCTCGAGACGGAACTGATCGACGCCTGACCCGACCCCTGGAAAGGCCGGCCCAAACCATCAGGTTCGGGCCGGCCTTCTCCGTTCTCTGGTCTAGCGATTCTCAGTCAGCGTCCCGAACCAGCCATCACCCCAGACCGCGAACGGGTGCAGGCCGAGCACCCCAACTGCGATCGCGTCGGCCTCCCTCCATGTCACGTACCCCGCCGCGACACCGCGCAGCCACGCACGCTCGAGCCGCCCTTGATCCCGCTGCGTCAGCTCACACGCGGCCTTCTGGAAGCCGCCAGCCAGCGTGACCTGATGAGCTAGCGGTTCAATTGGGTAGACCCATGGCGGATCCTCACCCTCGTACTCGCCCAACAGAACTTGGTGCGCCACTAGGCGCCGGGGTGCCACGGAGTGGTTTCGCCTCGTCGGCGTCTCCGACGAGCATCCGCAAAGACGTCATGAGCGTCTGCACGTCCTGAACTGGAACGAGCGCCACTTGGGCACCCACGACGCTCTCCACGATCGCCCGGGACCGACCAGGGGGTCGAACGAGCCGGAGCGTTAGCGGCTCAGCACCGGGCTCGAGACGTACAGGCTCAGGTTCGCAACGCACCCGCAACGTCTCGCGTCGCTCGACCCCGTGGGGGACACACCAGAACGGGCATCCAGTCGTGCTCATCGGTTCACGTCTCCCCAGTTGGCCTCGAGCACAGCGATGCACTCGCGGCAGTCCTGCGACTCGGGCACGACCCACGCCCGTCCCTCTGGATCCCGCACCTTCTCGACGAGGGCGCCCGGCTTGAACGGCTTGTTCCAGACACCACAGAACGCTCGGACGTCGACGCCCAGTTCGTGCGCGATCTCGAGGTCGGGCACCAGGCAGAAGTGCTGATCATCGTCAGCCCGCTTGCGCTCGTCGAGGATAGGCGCGGGACGGCTCCCGTCGTCCTTTTCGGCGCTCATCCTAGATCAGCCTTCCGCCACGAGATGAGCTGGCCGTGCAGGTCCTCGAGGCCTGCGATCGCCCTGTCGATGACGTCCTCGGCGCGCAAGCCGGATGCCGGCGCGACGTAGGAAGCTGTGATGTAGTCGCCGTCTATGCCCAAGCGGACGAGGAGCAGCGACTCAGGCGACAGACGCAGGAGCCCTTCGCCTCGCCCCATGTCGTCGAAGTCGGCCCGCGCGAGGGCGGCCTTCAGCTCGTCGCCGTCGTCGTTCTGGAACTCGACGAAGTCGGAAGATGCCAGGCCGCGGACGCGGACGCGGTCGATCGTTGTGGAGATGGCGTCGTTCTGTCCGACGCCGGCAGTACGGTTCTTCATGGGTTCGTTCCTTGCGTTGGAAGGTTCGGATCAAGGCCCCTGTCACGCGTTGCCGCGCGTGGCGGGGCCGTCTTGCGTCTAGGTGTCGGACCTCCTCTCGATCGATGTAGTGCGGTGGTCGACGAACGCGATGACGTCACGTTCGCGGACTCGGGTCTTGGGGCGCGTGCCGGAGCCGATGTTCACGGTTGGGAACGCGCCGGCGGCGATCAGGTTGTAGACATGACCACGGGAGCACCCGAGCGTCTCCGCCACCGCGGCGACTGACAGCAGCTGGTTGATCACTCGTGACCCTCCGTGATGTCATGCCCACGCTCGATGGGCGGCAACCCGCGACGTGCGCGGATGCGGTCCTCGAGCTCGTCCACCGGCGGACCAGTCGGCGTGTACGCCGCCTCGGCCTGCTCGCGCGGCGTCATCTGCGCCATCGCGCGGCGACCGTTCGCCAGCGTCCGGCCGGCGCGGGCGATCGCCTCGGAGCGGCGCTCGTGGACCGGGGCGCCTCGTTGAAATCGTTCATGAGTGAACCCTCCCGCCCGGGTCCGACACTGCTGTGATGTTGGAACGCTGTGGGAACGGACGCGCGGCGAACCGGTGAACGGGCGCGGCACTACCCGACACGGGGTTTCTGGAAACCCGGACGGAAACGGACGGGCACGCATCAGTCGTCACCACCCGACACGGGATCCGGCTGGCTCTTAATCCGCGGGTTGTGGGTTCGAGTCCCACGGGGCGTACTCCTCGCGGCGTCGCGCGCCGACCGATCCGGCCGCCTGGCGCGGGATAGTCTCCGATCCGTGATCCGTCCCGTGCGCCGCAGCGCCGACGTCCAGGGCCAGCGCGCCACCACGCTCGAGCTCTTCTACGACCTCGTGTTCGTCTTCGCGATCACGCGCGTCTCCCACTCCCTGCTCGAGCACCTCACGTGGGTGGGCGTCGGCCAGTCGGTCCTCGTGCTGCTCGCCGTGTGGTGGTCCTGGAACTACACGACGTGGGCCACGAACGAGCTCGACGCGGAGTCGGTTCCCGTCCGGCTCCTGCTGATGTGGCTCATGCTGGCCAGCCTGCTCATGGCGATCGCCATCCCCGAGGCCTTCGGCGAGCGGGGCCTGCTGTTCGCGGCGGCGTACCTCGCCATCCAGGTCAGCCGCCATGCCTTCGTCGCCTTCGCCGCCGCCGACCGGGGCACGCCCGAGCGCGAGCGGGCCGCGCGGATCCTCACGTGGTTCCTGTTCGCGGGCGTCTTCTGGATCGCGGGCGGGCTCGCCGAGGGCGAGATGCGGGTCGCGCTGTGGATCGTCGCGCTCGCCCTCGACTACGGCGCACCGCTCGTGTTCTTCTGGCTGCCCCGCCGTCCTCACCTCGGCGGCCGCACCTGGCAGGTCGAGACCGGCCACTTCGCGGAGCGGTTCGGGCTCTTCGTGATCATCGCGCTCGGCGAGACGATCATCACGACCGGCGCGACGACCGCCGAGCTCCCGCTCGACGGCCCCACCGTGCTGGCCTTCTGCCTCGCGTTCGCCGGCACGGCCGCCCTCTGGTGGCTGTACTTCGCGTCCATCGCGGAGCTGGCCGAGCACGCCCTCGACGAGGAGTCCACGCGCACCGCGATGGCCCGCGACGTGTACACGTACGGGCACGTCCTGATCGTCGCGAGCATCATCCTCGCCGCCCTCGGCGACGAGCTCGTCATCGCGCACCCCACGCACCACCTCTCCACGACCCACCTGTGGGTGGCGGCGGGCGGACCCGCGCTGTACCTGCTGAGCCAGGCGGCGCTGCGCTTCCGCATGGCGCGGACCGTCAGCGTGCGCAGCCTCGCAGGCGTGCTCGGCTGCCTCCTCGTGGCGGTGGCCGGCGGGCACCTGCCGGCCGTGGTCGTCTCGGCGCTGCTCGTCGCGATCCTCGTCGCCGTGGTCGTGGCGGACCTGAGGGACACCCGCGGGGCCGGGAAGGCCGTGCGCGCCTGAGTCCTCAGCAGCCGCCGGCGCCCGCGGCGCGGTAGGTCAGCCTGCCCGTCCACGTGAACTCGTCCCCCTCGGACGTGTAGGTCACCTTGACCGGGCCGGCATGACCACCCGGGGTGGCCCGGATGCCGACCACGAAGTGCGGGATCTCGGTGCGACTCGGCGGGATGACCGCGCCGTCGAGCGGAGGCGCGGCGTCGAAGTCGGCCTCCAGCCGGCGGTCGCCCTCGAAGTCGGGCGGCCAGCCGCCGAGGGCGCCGATGGCCTCGCCCGGACCGTGGGCGGGCACCTGCATCAGCTTGGCGCCCACGAGCTCCATGCCGACCGCGTGGGTCAGCTCGACGCCGGTCACGCGCACGGGCGAGTCCGACGTGTTCTCCGGCATCCCGGCACCGTAGGTCAGGCGCACGGTCCCGGCGGTGGGCTGGCAGTACTCGCCCCCGTAGCCGTCCTCGACCAAGGGCGCGGTGGTGCCCTGCGCACGGCAGGCGACGCACAGGGCGACCGCGGCCACGAGGGTCAGCGCCCACAGCGGCGCCCTCACCACGGCCTCGCCCTCAGCGCCTGCGGGCTGCCGCCCGGGTAGCCGCGCTTGCCGCACAGCCTCCCCCGGGAGGTGAACGCGATCGTCTGCTTCGCGGTGCTGCTGAAGCCCGTCCGCGAGCTCAGGTCCACGACCGTCATCCCGCTCGGGCTGACGCCCGTCGAGAAGGTCCACGCCTTCGACGTCGAGATCGTGAAGTCCGTGCCCTTGGCGTAGCGGACGCACTTCGTGGCCGCGTAGGCCGGAGCCCGCGTCACGGACGCGCCACCGACCCACGACGTGGGCTCGATCTTGTACTGCTGGTAGCAGTAGGCCCCGTTCGCGCAGTACGTGTAGACCCGCTTCTGGTAGCGGAACCGCGTCGCGAACCGCCAGCCGCCGCTGCCCCTCTGCGTGCCGAACCCGACCGCCGCCGTCGACGACTCCGTGCGCGTGCCGCCGGCCTTGAAGGTGCCCGCTCTGCCGCTCGACGAGACCGCCACGCCGAGGGTGCTCCTCGAGGAGCGCTGGTACCGGAACTGCTGCGTCACGCCCGCGACGTCGCTGTACCAGGTGCCGACGACGGTCCGCCGGGGTCCGTAGTCGCGCACCACCGAGACCAGCGCCGTCGGCAGGGCGGGTCCCGAGGCGCGCGCGGCGAGGCGCGTGACCCGGCCGGGGCGGATCCGGGCGGCGGGCCGGGCGTCAGTCAGGCTCGCCACGACGTCCGGTCCGGCCGCCGCGAGGGCGGTGGCGCGCGGCACGGTCACGGTGGGCTGCACGAGGCTGGCGTGGGCGCGGCCGCCCGACTCGACGAGCACGTGCAGGCTGAGGCGACCGGTGGCGTCGGCGAGGCGCCGCAGGCTCGTGCCGCCCTCGTAGCGGATCGCGTAGCGCCCCGAGGCGTCCGTCGTCGCCGAGCCGATCGTCACCGCCGTGAACCCCTGCCCGGTGGCGAGGGCGTCGGCCGACCGCGGCTCGGCGAAGACGTGGACCCGGGCATGAGCCGGGACGGTGCCGTCGGTCAGCCTGACCCGGCCGTGGACGAGCGCTGCGGGATCGCTCGCGACCGCCGCCTGGGACACGAGGCAGGCCGTCCCCAGCAGCACGGCACTGGAGACGGCGATCGCGGAGAGCCGCCTCATCAGATTCCCCCGAATCCGCCGGTCGCGACGAGCGCCGCGACCCCTTCAGGACCACCATGCGCCCGTCCGGGGGCGGCGTCAACGGCGCGCGTCGAGTGGCGCGAACCGGGGTCGCGAGTGGCGCAGAAACGCCCGCCACTCGTCGAGTGGCGGGCGGCTTTGCGCCACTCGCGGTTCGGGAGGGCCGCGGTCAGGCCGGGTCGGGCAGCAGGCGGACGTAGGCCTTGCCGACGTTGGAGCCGGTGAGCATGCCGGAGAACGCCTCGGGCATCGCGTCGAGGCCCTCCCACGCGGTCTCGCGGTACACGACGGCGCCCTCGGTGAGCCACTGGCCGACGACGGCCTCGAACTCCTCGCGCAGGTCCCCGTGGTCGCTGGCGATGAAGCCGCGCATCGTGAGCCGCTTGCCGATCGCCTTGAACATGTTGCCCGGCAGCATCGGCGTGCCGGCCTCGTTGTAGCCCGAGATCGAGCCGCACAGCGCCACGCGGCCCCACTCGCGGATGTGCTCGAGCGCGGCGGCGAGGTGGTCGCCGCCCACGTTGTCGAAGTAGACGTCGAAGCCGTCCGGGAACGCCGCGGCCAGCTGCGGCTCGATCGGCGACTCGCGGTAGTCCAACGCA
The DNA here is from genome assembly GCF_047246605.1 of Aeromicrobium jepli. NCBI lineage: Bacteria > Bacillati > Actinomycetota > Actinomycetes > Propionibacteriales > Nocardioidaceae > Aeromicrobium > Aeromicrobium jepli. The sequence goes on along the minus strand of NZ_JBFOKO010000001.1, from coordinate 287,985 downwards.
GCGTCGAAGCCGAGCTCGTCGACCAGCAGGGCGACCTTCTCGGCCGAGCCGGCACTGCCGACGACGCGCTCGGCGCCGGCGAGCCGGGCGAACTGGCCGACGAGGCTGCCGACCGCGCCGGCCGCGGCCGACACGAAGACGGCGTCGCCGGCCTTGAACGCCGCGACGTCGAACAGTCCCGCATACGCCGTCAGCCCCGGCATCCCCAGCACGCCCAGGTAGTAGGACGACGGGTGCCCGTTCAGCTCGACCGGCTGCGCGAAGCGGTCCGCGACGACCGCGTGCTCGCGCCAGCCCAGCTGGTGGCGCACGAGGCTGCCGACCGGCAGCCGCTCGGAGCGCGACTCGACGACGCGGCCGATCGCGCCGCCGTCGAGGGCGTGGTCGAGGCGGAACGGCGGGACGTACGACTTGACGTCGTTCATCCGCGGCCGCATGTACGGGTCGACCGACAGCACGACGTTCTCGACGAGCACGTCGCCGTCGCGCAGCTCCCGCAGCTCGCGCTCCACGAAGCGGTACGTCTCGGGGCCGGGGAGGCCGCTGGGGCGCTGGGCGAGATGGATCTCGCGCGTCGTGATCGTCATGCGTCCTCCGAGTAGGCGTACGGGCGACCCCCGCCGCCCCATCCTAGGGACGACGCCGCCCGCCTCAGGAGGCGCGTCGCCCACCCGGCGTGCCGCCGACCTGGGGTCCGATCCCCCGTCCGGCGCCCGTGATCGACCGCGTGTCGGCCGTCCCGCTGCTCGGCAGATCGGCCTCGAGGTCGGCCAGGACGACCCGCGCGCCCTCGTCGAGCCCCTCGGTCACGGCTGCGACCGTGCCGCTCACGGGACCGAGGCCGACCTGCGTCCGGGAGACCTCGCCGTCCGCGCCCAGCACGAGCACCGTGCCGGACGTGGCGGTCCGGCGGGTGATCGCGGAGGTCGGGACCGTGACCACGTCGGCCGCCGTCCCGGTGACCAACGCGACCGAGGCTGCCGAGCCCTCGGGCGCGGACACGTCGCCGTCGAGCAGCACGGTCACCGCGTACGTCGTGGTGGAGGACTCGCCGTCGGCGGTCTCCGGCGCGAGCCCGATGGCCGAGACGCGCCCGGTCGCGGTGGCGCCGGCGGCGGTCGTGACCGTGGCCTGCTGGTCGACCGCCAGCTCGCCGAGCTCGTCCACGGGCACGCTCAGCGTGGCCGTCGTGGCGCCGTCGCCGATCAGCACGATCCCCCGGTCGGCCGCCGCCACCGTGTCGCCGCCAACGACGTCCACCGCGGCGACCGTGCCGTCGAAGGGCGCGGTGATCGTGGCCGCCTCGAGGTCGGCCCGCGCCGAGGCCAGGGCCGCCTCGGCCGTGTCCACGTCCGCCTGGGCTGAGGCCAGGTCCGCGGCCGTGGCCGTCGTGCCGGACTGCCCGCCGGTGCTGGGCGAGCTCGTGTCACCGCCCGCCGCCCCGTCCGGCGCACTCCTGGCGGCGTCCCGGTCCGCACCGGCGGCCGAGCCGGCCGGTGGCGTCTCCTCGGCGTCGTCGTCGGCACGCGGGCCGGCGCTGGGCTCGGCGCTGGGCTCGGTGCTGGGCTCGGGATCCGCCTCGCCGAGTCTCTCGACGGCCGCCGTCAGCGTGGCGCCGAGCCTCTCGAGGGCGCTCTGGAGGCTCTGCTGTCGCTGCGCGACGACGTCCTGCGCCTCCTCCACCGATCCCAGTGCCTCGGTGCACGCCTGCGTCAGGCCCGCCTGAGACCCGTCGTCCGCGTCCGGATCCTCGCAGGAGCTCCTCTGGGTCGCGAGGGCCTCCTTGGCGGTGGCGAGCGCGGCCGTCGCCTCGGACTGCGCCGTGGTGACCGCGGCCTGCTGCGCGGTCAGCTCGGCGACGGCCGCTTCGAGGTCGGTGCTGGTGCTGCTCGCGAAGCGCATGGTCGTCGCGGTCGCGGAGGAGACGACCGCCGGGACGACCGCCCCGGTCCGGGTCGTCGAGGCGCCCGACGTGGCGCCCCCGCCCAGGCTGCGGGTGACGGTGTCGATCTGCCCGTCGCTGACGTCCTCGAGGTACGCCTCGGCCTCGGCGAGGTCCGCCTCCGCCCGGACGACCTCGGCACGCAGGTCGGTCGTGTCGAGCCGCACGAGGACGTCGCCCGCCTCGACCTCGTCGCCGACGCCGGCCGCGACCTTGCGCACGGTCCCGTCGGTCGCGAACGCCAGGTCGGAGCGGCGGGAGGCCGCGATCGTGCCGTCGTGGGTGACCGTCCGGGTCACGTCGCCGACCGTGGCGGCCGCGGTCCGGTACCTCGTCACGTCCGCGCTCGACCCGAACGTCAGGGCACCGGCCGCGACGACGAGGCACGCGGCGACGGCCGCGACGGTCGTGCGCCGGCCGACCCGGATCACCGGTCGTCCTCGCCGCGAGGTCCGCCCGGACGTCCGCCGAAGCCGTTCGAGCACTCGCCGTCGGTCGCCGCGCTGATCGCGATGGAGGTCGCGCTCACCGCCCCGGCCGAGTCCGGCTCGCCCTGCGCCTGCACGCAGACGCCGACCTCCACGGCGGACCCGTCCGCCTCCTGCGTCGTGGTGAACGTCGTGTCCTGGGTGACGGAGACGGTGACGCTGGCGCCGTCGCCGACCCCGGATGGCTCGACGGTGAACCCGTCGCCCGTCACGGCGGTCACCGTGCCGACCGTCATGCCGCCCGCGGGCCGCTCCCCGCGCGGGGCGCCGGTCGGGGCGTCCGACGGCCGGTCGGTGGGCAGGTCGCTGGGACGCTCGCCGCGGCCGCCGGGACCCGCGCACTCGCCGTCGACGGCCGGCGTGATGCGGACCGATGTCGCCGTCACGGCGTCCTCGTCGCCCTCGCCCGCCACCAGGACGCACGCGCCCTTCGTGACGTCGTCGAAGCCGCCGGCCACCTCCTGCGTGAAGGTCGTCGAGCCGGTCCAGCTCACGGCGGTCTGGCCGCCGGCTCCCTGGACCTGGGCGGTCGAGCCGTCGACCGCGGCGACCTTCCCCGAGCCGGGGCGGCCACCGGGGCCTCCGGCTTCGTCGGGTGCGGACTGCGCGGCGGCGGCACTCTCGGCGGGCTCGTCGTCGGTCCCGCACCCCGCGAGCGACAGGGTCAGGGCGAGGGCCGTGGCGGTCAGGGACAACATGCGCTTCATGGGTGCTCCAGTCGTGGTCATTCGCTGCGGAGGGCTTGGATCGGGGTGAGGCGGGCAGCGCGGGTGGCGGGGTACACCCCGAACCCGACGCCGAGCGCGAGGGACGTCAGCAGGGCGAGCGCGGCGGCGGGCGCGGACACCGACACGGGCTGGTCGATGAGCGGAGGCAGGAGCCAGGCGCCGAGGACGCCGAGCGTCACGCCGACGAGTCCGCCCGCGAGGCCGAGGATCGACGCCTCGACCAGGAACTGTCGGCCGATCACCCCGGGCGTGGCGCCGAGCGCCTTGCGCAGGCCGATCTCCCGGATCCGCTCGGTGACCGAGACGAGCATGATGTTCATGACGCCGATCCCGCCGACGAGCAGGGAGATGGCGGCCACGCCGCCCAGCAGGACGGTCAGGGTCCGGTTCGTCGCGTTCGCGGTCTCGAGCAGGGACGCCTGGCTCGTGATCGTGAAGTCGGCCTCGTCGGCGGCGGTGAGGTCGTGCAGGTTCGTCAGCAGCGCCTCGATCTCCTGGTACGCCGCGGACAGCCGCTCGGCCGAGGCCGCCTCGACGTAGACGGCGGACAGCGCCGTGCCCGTGGATCCCGTCGCCGCGGAGGCGGCCGCGAGGGGCACCACGGCGGTGTCGTCCTGGCTGGCCTCGGCGGACGAGCCGCCCGAGGCGTCGAGCACGCCGATCACGGTGAACGCCCGGCCACCGACGGTGACCGTCCGCCCGACCGGTGAGCCGGCCGGGAAGAGCTCGTCGGCCGTGTCCGGTCCGAGGACCATGACGCGGGCGCCGGACTCGGCCTCGGCGCTCGTGAAGAAGCGGCCGTCCGCGACGGTGCGGTTGCGGACCCCGGCCCACGTGGCGGTGGTGCCGACCAGCGAGGTCGTCCAGTTCGTCGTCCCGTTGACGAGCGAGACCGAGGAGGTCGTCGCCGGCGCGACGCGCGCGACGTCCGGGACGACCGCCGGGTCCGCGATCGCCGCGGCGTCGGCGACCGTCAGCGTCGTCGCGGAGCCGAAGCCGCCGCGCACGCCTCCCGACGTGGAGCTGCCCGGCGAGACGACCAGCAGGTTGCTGCCGAGTGCGTCGATCTGCTCGGCCACCTCGTCCTGGGCGCCCTGGCCGAGGCCGACCGTCAGGATCACGGACGAGACGCCGATGACGATGCCCAGCATCGTCAGCGCGGATCGCAGCGCATGCGCCCGCACGGCGGCCAGGCCGGTGCGGAGGGTCTCGGCCCAGTTCATGCGGGACTCCACATCGACTCGTCGGCGACCCGGCCGTCGCGGACGACGACCCGGCGGCCGGCACGCTCGGCGACCTCGCGCTCGTGGGTGATCAGCACGATCGTGCGGCCCAGCCGCGACAGCTCGTCGAACAGGGCGAGCACGTCGGCCGTCGACCTCGAGTCGAGGTTCCCGGTGGGCTCGTCCGCGAGGACCATCGCCGGCTCCGTCACCAGCGCGCGGGCCACGGCGACGCGCTGCTGCTGGCCGCCCGAGAGCTCGCCGGGGCGGTGCTCGGCCCGGTCTCCCAGGCCGACGCGCTCCAGCGCCGCCATCGAGCGCGCGCGCCGCTCGTCGCGGCCGACGCCGGCGTAGACCAGCGGCAGCTCCACGTTGCGCCAGGCGGGCAGGCTCGGCAGCAGGTTGAACTGCTGGAAGACGAACCCGATGAGGCGGTTGCGCACGTCGGCCAGGCGCGTCTCGTCGAGGGTGGAGACGTCCTCCCCCGCGAGCGAGTAGGTGCCCTCGGTCGGCACGTCGAGGCAGCCCAGGATGTTCATGAGCGTCGACTTGCCCGAGCCCGAGGGGCCGACCACGGCGACGTACTCGCCGGACTCCACCTCGAGGCTGACGCCGTCGAGCGCGGCGACCTCGACGGCGCCCGTCGCGTAGACCTTGCGGACGTCGCGCAGGCTGATCAGGGCGCTCATCCGGCGGCTCCGGGCAACCCGGCCGGGGGCATGCCGCCTGTGGGCGGCTCGATGCCGTCGGGCAGGCCGCCGCGGTCGCCCGAGCCGGAGCCCCGGCCGCCGGGGCGTGACGCCTGCGCGTACCGGACCTCGTCCCCCGCGCTCAGGCCGGAGAGGATCTCGGTCGTCGGGCCGAAGGTGTCGCCCACCTCGACCTCGACGCGCTCGGTGCCGTCGTCCGTGACCTTCTCGACGTAGGTCGCGTCGTCTCGCGTCGTGAGGGCCGCCGTCGGCACCGTCAGCACGTCCTGGCGCGACTCGACGATGATCGAGACGTCCGCCGACGTGCCCGCGTAGAGGTCGTCCTGGGTGCCGGTGAGCTCGACCGTGACGGGGAAGGTCGCGGTGCCGTCCGAAGCCGTCTCGGCGACCCGGCCGACGGACGTGACCGTCCCGTAGACCGGCTCGCTCGCGCCCGTCGGGGTGATCTCGGCCTGCAGGCCGCGTGTGACGCGCTCGACGTCCGCCGCGGCCACGTCGGCGGTCACGACGAGGCGACGCGGGGTCACGACGGTGATGCCCGCGGCCGAGGTGGACGTGGCAGCGGTGGTCGCGCCGGGCTGGCCGCTCCCGCCGGTCGTGCCGGACGACCCCGCGCGGTCGCCCTCCGCATACCCCACGGAGGCGACCTGCCCGCTGAAGGGCGCCGTGAGGGTGGCCGCGTCCAGGGCCTCGCGCGCCGCCTCGACGTCGGCCCGGGCGCTGGCCACGCGCGCGGTGTCGGCGGCCTGCTGGGCGGCGGACGAGGAGCCGTCGTTCGCGGCGGTCGTCTCCGCCGCGTCGAGCTGCGCCTCGGCGGAGGCGAGGGCGGCCTCGAGCGCCGTCGTGTCGATCGCGGCCAGGACCGTGCCGCGCCGCACGGTGTCCCCGGCCTCGACGCGCACCGTCGTCACGACGCCGGACGAGTCGAACGTCAGCGTCGCGGAGCGCCTCGGCTCCAGCGTGCCGCTGCCGGTCACGGTGTCCTCGACGGTCGACGTGGTCGCCGTGGCGGTCGTGGTCGTGGCCGTCGCGCCGGCGCCGGGCCGCGCGACGTACCAGGTCGACGCGGTCACGACGAGCACGACGGCCGCCGCGAGCAGCCGGCGCCGGCGGGTGCCGAGCAGGCGCGCGATTCTTCCCATGCAGTCCTCCAGGTGATGTCCGGACGACTCTCGTGGGCCGACATGTGGCGTCGCTGCGGCGTTCCTGTGCGCCTCCTGTGCACCAGGCGCCGCCCTTGTCCCGCCCGTGGAGAAAGGCGTCGAAACCGTGAACGGAGCGGCGCGCGCCGTGGAACACTGTCGCCACCATGACGGCCGAGAACTCCTCCGGGGCCGGGCCTGCCACCGAGCACGCCCGCGGTGTCGCCGATCTCCTGCGGCAGGCCCAGGAGGTGGCGGCCGAGCTCGAGGCGGCGGCGACCGAGCGGGCCGGCGCGATCCTCACCGAGGCGCACCGGGTCGAGGCCGAGGCGCGGCTGCTCTACTCCGACGCCGAGCAGATGCGCGACACGGCCATCGCCCAGCTGGCCGGCGTGGCCGACGAGGCGCGCGCGATCGTCGCCGCGGCCGGTGACCGGGTCGCCGCGATGCTGCGGGACGCCGAGCGCCGCGCCCAGCGGATGGAGCGTGAGGCCGAGGCCGTGCTGGCGGCGGCCCACGTGGAGGCGCACGACGTGCTGACCGCCCGGGCCCGTGCCGCCGACGAGCTCGCCCGCATCGCCGACGTCATCGACACCTTCGCCCCCACCCAGGAGGACCCGCCCGCATGACCAGCCCGCCCGCCGACTTCCGCCTCGTGAAGCGCGGCTTCGACCCCGAGCAGGTCACCTCGCGAGTCCGTGGGCTCGAGGCCGAGATCGAGCGCCTGCGCGCCGACGTGCCGCTGCGCGACACCCCGGCCCGGGACGAGCCCCCGACGTACGAGCACCTGGGCGAGCGCATGCTGCAGATTCTCCGCTTGGCCACCGAGGAGGCCGACGAGCTGCGACGCACCGTCCGCGCCGAGCTGGACGCCGAGCGCGAGGAGGTCGCCGAGGACCTCGACCGGCACCGCGAGCGGGCCGAGCTCGAGGCCCGGCGGCTCCGGGCGGACGCCGAGGCCGCCGCGGCACAGACCGTCGAGGGAGCGCGACTGCGCGCCGCGGACGTCCTGGACGCCGCCGACCGCGAGGCGGCGGCGCGGCGCGAGGAGGCCGAGCGGCTCCTCGACCGGCAGCGCACGCACGTGGCGGACACGACCACGGCGTTCGAGCAGGCCCTGGCCGACCGGCAGGCGGCGGCCGACGCCGCGTTCCGGGAGGCGGAGGCCCAGCAGCGGGCCCGCCTCGACGCACTCGAGCGCCGCATCGCGGAGCAGCACGACGAGGTCGAGGCCGAGCGGGCCGCGGCGCGTGCCGAGTCCCGGCGGATCCTCGAGGAGGCGCACTCGCACGCGGCCTCGCTCGTGGCCGACGCCCGCGCCGAGGCCGACCGGCTCCGCGCGGACGCCGAGCGCGAGATCGAGCTGGCGACACAGCGCCGGGACGCCGTCAACGCCCAGCTCGCCGAGCTGCGAGCGGTGCTCGGCACACTCACCGCGACCGCCCCGCACCCCCGGGACGTCACCACGTCCTGAGGCGTGAGCGAGATCTCCAGCAGGGGTCGGCGCGGGGTTGCCCGCTCTGAAACAATGGAGCCACCATGAGCAACTCGACTTCGCCCTTCCGCACCGTCATGCGCGGGTACGACCCGTCCGAGGTCGATGCCCACATCGCCACGTTGAAGGAGCACGCGAAGGCGCTCCGCAACGAGATCGCCGAGGTGGAGGACCGGCTCAAGGCGGTCACCGAGCCGAACTTCACCCACCTGGGCGACCGGGTCGGCAAGATCCTGAGCCTCGCCGAGCAGGAGGCCGCGGACCTGCGCAAGCAGGCGCGCAAGGAGGCCGACACCACGCGCCAGGACGCCGCCGACGCCGCTCGCCGCTCGCGCAAGGAGGCCGACGCCTACTCGGCCACGACGCGCGAGGAGGCCGACGCCTACGCCGAGACCACGCGCGCCGAGGCCGACGCCTACGACGCCGCGACCCGCCGGGAGACCGACGCGTACGCCGAGTCGACCCGCGCCGCCGCCGAGCAGGAGGCCGCGCGCATCGTCCAGCAGGCGCGCGACGAGGCCGCCGCCGCGGCCGCCGCCGCCGAGCAGGAGCTGGCCAAGGTCCGCGCCGACCACGAGCGCGCCGTCGCCGAGATCGAGCAGGACCTCGCCACCCGCCGCGCCACCGTCGAGGAGATCCGCCAGAAGGCCGACCGCATCGAGCGCGAGCGCACCGAGGAGGCCCGTCGCCAGGCGCTCGCGATCGTCACGCAGGCCAAGGACGAGGCCGAGCGCATCCGTACCGAGTCCGAGCGCGAGCTCGCCGAGATCGAGCGGCGCCGCGACAGCCTCAACGCCCAGCTGGCGAACGTCCGCCGGGCGCTCGCGAGCCTCACGGGCGAGGGCGGACCCGACCAGGGCGAGCTCTTCGAGGTCTCCGCCGAGCGCGTCTGATCCCTCTCCCGGCCCACCGGTGTGGGCCGGGCTCGATTTTTCCTATCTTCTCCGGAGAAATCGACTGGCGCGAGAGCCGCACGATGAGTCATCATCGTGCGCATGCGTAACAGTCGTCACATCGGTCTCGCGGCTCTCGTCGCGGTCGTCGTGACGACGCTGGCCGGCGCTGCCCTCGTGGTCGCGCAGGAGCGCCGCGAGACCGCGGCCCCGGTCCGCCAGGACCTCGAGCAGCCGGCCGCGGCCCGCACGCCCGAGCTGCGCCTCGCCGCGACACCGCGCACCGTGGACGCCGGCGCGCGCGTGACGCTGCGGATCCGCACGTCGACCAAGCACGCCCGGTCCGTCCGCGTGCAGCGCTGGGACGCGCGGGCGAAGGCGTGGCGGCAGGTCACCCGCCGCACGGTCCGGACCTCGGCGAGCGTCGTCGTGACGCCGCCCACCGGCACCACCCGCTACCGCGCCACGACCCCGCGCCTGCGTCACCGGGTCGGCGGGAAGACGCACACGCACCGCGCCGGCACCTCCGCCTCGGTCGCCGTCACGGCGCGGGTCCGCATCGTCGCGCACCGCGACGCCACCCTCTCGGCCGACGAGCGGACGCTGCTGAACGCGGTCACCACAGCCCGTCGCACGTACGCCCGCCCGGCCGTCACCGCCGCGACGGACGAGGGCGCCGACGCCTGCCTCACGGCCTACGCCCGCGAGCACAGCGCGTGGATGGCGAAGCAGGGCCGTGCAGTCGATCCCGGCGCCCGCGAGCACCGCGCCGCGGGACGGACGCTGCCCGCCGCCGCGTGCCCCGGCCGCACGGTGTGGGCCGTGACCCGCGCGATCGGCGGGAGCGGCCCGGCCGGTGATGCCGCCGCCGGCGCCGTCGACGCCTGGCTCTCGTCGCCCTACGGCGAGACCACCCGGCTGCTGACCGCCTGCCACGACGCGCCCGCGTTCGAGTACGGCGTCGCGGCGCCGGCCTCCGGCGGCGCCCGGTGGCTGACGGTCCTGGTCGCCTCCACCGCCGCGTCGACCAGGTCCGCGGGGGTGTGCTGATGGTCGCCGTCCCGGGCACCCAGCCGCGCCTGTCCGCCGCCGCCCTGCACCTCGTGCGCCGCTTCACGTACGGCCACAACGCCCGGCTCGAGGCCGACGTCCTGCGCCACCCGAGCGCGACCGCATGGTTCGAGGCGCAGCTGTCCCCCGGTCCCGACCCGGACGCCGACGCGACCCTCGCGTGGTTCCCGCGGCTGAAGGACTCCCCCGCGACCGCGTGGGAGAACAACCGGGCCGGCACGTTCGGCGGCTGGCAGTACGGCAACGCGCTCGTGACCTACACGCTCTCGCGCCGCGTCGTGGCCGCCAACCAGGTGCACGAGATGATGACCGACTTCTGGTCCAACCTGCTGCACATCCCGGTCGGCGAGGACTCGAGCTTCCCGTGGCGCATGGACTACGACGCGACCGCGATCCGCCCCCACGCCCTGGGCACCTACCGCGAGCTGCTGCGCGCCGCCGTCACGCACCCGGCCATGTCGGGCTACCTGTCGAACCACCGCAACACCGCGAAGCAGATCAACGAGAACCTCGGCCGCGAGCTGCTCGAGCTCTACACGGTCGGTCGCGCCGCCGGCTACACGGAGGACGACGTGAAGGCCTCCGCGCGGCTGCTGACCGGCTTCACCGTCGCCGTCGGCAAGGACTACGCCGCGGGCTACGACCCCGCCCGCCACCACGTGGGCGCCGTGACCGTGATGGGACGTCGCTTCGAGAACGCCAGCGCCGACGGCCGCGCCGAGCTGAACGCCTACCTCGACTGGCTGGCGACCCGGCCCGAGACGGCCGCGCGCATCGCCAGGCGGCTGTGCGTCCGGTTCGTGAGCGACGAGCCCGCGCAGAGCGTCGTCGACGCCGTCACGCAGACCTACCTGTCCTCGGGGACCGACATCAAGGCCTGCCTGCGCACCCTCGTGGGCCACGACGCCTTCCGCGCCGCCGTGCGGAAGAAGGCGCGCACCCCCATCGAGGACGTGCTGGCCACGCAGCGCGCGTGCGACATCGTGCCGACGGGCGCCGGCGCGGACTCGCACGTCGACTCGTTCTCCTGGTACTGCAGCTGGACGGGACAGGCGCTGTACTCGTGGCCGCGACCCGACGGCGCACCCGAGAAGTCCGACACGTACCTCTCCCCCGCCCGCATGCTGCGCTCGTGGACCGTCCGCAGCTGGATGGCCAGCGTCGAGGGCACACTGAAGCAGGCCACCCGGCCCGCGCTGCGCGACGTCGTCCCGCCCATGTGGCCGCTGCCCTTCGCCGAGCTCGTCCACCACCAGTCGGTCATGATGACCGGCCACCGCGCGAGTGCCGAGACCGTCAGGGCCGCCGGCACCCTCGTCGACCCCAAGGTGGACCCGCAGACGTGGGTCCTCGACAAGTCCTGGCACCGGGACGGCCTGGCGTGGATCGTCACGCTCGTCCGCACGGCGATCCTCAGCTCCCCGGAGGCGATGCTGCGATGACCGACGGACACGAAACGTCCTGCGCCGACTACGGCGTCACCCGCCGCAACCTGCTCAAGTCGGCCGGCCTCATCGGCATGGCCGGGGTCTCGACGGCGATGTTCGGCGACGTGCTCACGTCGACCGCCTACGGCGCCACGAACGGCAACATCCTCGTGGTGCTGTCGCTGCGCGGCGGCGCCGACGGCATGTCGATGATGGTGCCGCACGCCGAGACCGAGTACTACAAGCGGCGCCCCGGCATCGCCGTGAAGAACGATGCCGCGATGTTCGCCAAGGACGCCACGTTCGGCCTGCACCCGTCCTTCAAGCCGCTCGAGGACCTGTGGAACGCCGGCCAGATGGCCGCGATCCACGCCGTCGGCCTGCCCACGCCGAACCGCTCGCACTTCGAGGCGATGGAGCTGGTCGAGGACGCCGACCCCGGCTCGCCCGAGCGTGTCGGATGGCTCAACCGCGTCATCGGCTGCTTCACCTCCAACGACATCTTCGACGGCATCCAGGTCGGCGAGACGGTCATGCCGACCTCGCTCATCGGCCCCGAGCCCTCGTTCGCGACCTCGGACTTCGGGTCCCTGTCCGCGCCGTGGGCCGGCAACGCCACGTACGGTCCCCGCATCCGCACGGCCCTGGCCGACATGTACGCCGACGCGGGCACCGTCATCGGCCGCGCCGGGCAGGAGGCCATCGCCCTCGACCGGCGCACGGGCGTCATCGGCGCCGAGGAGAAGAAGGGCCCCCAGAACGGCGCGGTGTACCCGAAGTACAACGAGCTCGGCGAGGCGCTCGCCAGCTCCGCGGCGCTCATCCGCGCGGGCGTCGGCGTGCGCGCGATCGCGGTGGACTTCGGCGGCTGGGACCACCACGTCGACATCACGTGGCGGATCAGCAACCAGATCAAGGCGATGTCCGAGTGCATCGCGGCGTTCCTGAAGGACCTCGGACCGCACGCGTCACGGGTCACGATCGTGACGCTCAGCGAGTTCGGCCGCCGGCTCGACCAGAACGGCGCGGCGGGCCTCGACCACGGCTACGGCAACGCGGTCTTCGCGTTCGGCGCCGGCGTCAAGGGCGGCTTCTACGCCAACTGGCCGACGCTCGGCACGGGCCGCACCGTCGACGGCGACCTCGCGGTGACGACCGACTACCGCAGCGTGCTGGCCGAGATCCTCGAGGCGCGGTTCCCCGAGGTCGGCATCGGCACGGTGTTCCCCGGGCTGTCGCGCACGACGCTCGGGTTCATGCGGCGCTGATCAGGCCGGAAAGGCGCGGGCGCGGCGGCCGCTGAGCTCGTCGGCCGAGATCGCGACGTGGATCGGATCGTCGCCGCCCGCCCACGAGTTCGGCATGCGCGAGCCGAAGGAGTCGATCTGCTCCTGGCTGGCGAGCTGCGCCGTGCCGCGGACCGTGACGCTCCAGCCGGTCTGGTACGTGTCGTCGTGGTGGTCGGCCTCGAGGACGAACTCGTTGCCGACGATCGTCGCGAGGCCCGAATGGGCGGTGGTGCGGATCAGGATGATCCCGGCGTCGTACGCGTAGTTCACCGGCAGCAGCTCGAGCCGTCCGTCCCGCCGGAAGGCGACGCGGGCGAAACGCCCCACGCCCAGCAGCTCGCGGCAATCGTCCTCGCCCAACTCCTGGATGGTTCCGGTGCTCATGCCTCCATTGTGCACGTGTGACGCACGTTACGGTGTGGCCATGGATTCCCTCCGCAGCCCCTGGCTGGCCGCCTTCGGCCTCGCCGTCGTGGCGCACCTGGCCCTCGTCCTCGCGGACGCCCGGCCCTGGGACAGCGTCACGAAGTGCCTCATCGCGCCCCTGCTCGCCGCGTGGGTCGTGCAGCAGCGCGGGCCCCGCCTCCTCGTGCTGGCGCTCGCCTGCTGCCTGCTCGGCGACCTGTTCCTCGAGATCGACGACCTGTTCATCGCCGGCATGGCCGCGTTCGCCGCGGCGCACGTGTGCTTCGTGACCTTCTTCGCGCGGCGGGGCGCGCTGGAGCGGCTGCGGGCCCGCCCGTGGATCCCGCTCGCGCTGCTCGTCGCGGCCGTCGCACTGCTCGTGTGGGTGTGGCCGGGCCTGGAGTCCGGCCTGCGGGTGCCCGTCGTCGTGTACGCCGCGCTGCTCTCGACGACGGCAGCCACGGCCCTGGCCGTGGACCTGCGCGCCGGGGTGGGAGCGCTGCTCTTCCTGTTCAGCGACGGGCTGATCGCCGCACGGATCGCCGAGCGCGTGCCCGAGGACTCGGCATTCGGCGGGTTCGTCGTGATGCTGACCTACAGCCTCGCGCTGTTCTTCCTGGCCACCGCGATCGTGTTCAAGGAGGCCCGCAGCCGCGAGGTCGGCTTCGACCCGACCCGACGAACCGACTGCTGGCCCACGATGCCGGAGGCCGCCCGATGAGCGCGGTGCAGGCCGGTGGCCTGACCTTCGACGTCGACCTGCTCGGGCCCGAGGACGGCACGCCCGTCGTGCTGCTCCACGGCTGGCCACAGGACCGCCGGTCGTGGCGCGCCGTCGCGGACCGGCTGGCCGCGGAGGGCCTGCGCGTCATCGTCCCGGACCAGCGCGGCTACAGCCCGGGCGCCCGTCCCGAGGGCGTGGAGCACTACCGCACGTCCACGCTGGCCCAGGACGTCGTCGACATCGCCGCGGCGCTGGGTCACGACCGCTTCCACCTCGTCGGGCACGACTGGGGCGCGGCGGTCTCGTGGGTCGTCGCGACCGCGCACGCCGACCACGTGCTGAGCCTCACGGCGGTCTCGGTGCCGCACCTCTCGGCGTACAACGAGGCTTTGTCGGTCGATCCGGACCAGCAGCAGCGCGCCGCGTACATCGGACTGCTGCGCCAGGAGGGCCGCGCAGAGCGCGTGCTGCTCGAGGACGACGCGGCACGCCTGCGCGCCATGTACGGCGGCGACATCGACCCGGCCGACGAGCAGGCCTACGCGGAGCGGTTCCAGGAGCCGGGCGTGCTGACGGCCTCGGTCAACTGGTACCGCGCGATGGGTCCCGAGCTGGCCTCGACGCCGGACGTCACCGTGCCCACCACGTTCGTGTGGGGCGAGAGCGACCTCGCCCTCGGCCGCTACGGCGCCGAGCGCACGGGCGACCACGTCACCGCCGACTACCGGTTCGTGAAGGTCGACGGAGGCCACTGGCTCCCGGACACCCACCCCGAACTGCTGGCCGCCGAGATCCTCGCGCGGGTCCGGGGTGACGGTTTCCCCGGTTAAGTAGGTTTCCTGTCACTTCACGAGGGTTGCTTCCCTCGTGAAGTGACAGGAAACCTCGTTCGGTCGCGACGCGTGCTCGCCTCGGCGGTCGGAGGGCCAGACTCCGTGGATCCGGTGCCTGCAGGTGACTGAACGAGGTTTCCTGTCACTGAGCGTGGTGCGCAACCCTCGTTCAGTGACGGTTTTCCTGCTTAACCGGGGAAACCGTTACGGCAGCCGCAGCGCGGAGTGGCGAGGCCGGGGAGCGGTCGGGCGGTCGCCGCGGCCGGCGAGGTACTGCTCGGTCGACACCCCCGTGACGTCGGCGGGGTCGCGGCCCTCCTCGGCGAACACGCGGCGGGCGATGTCCGCCCACGACTCGACGGGGCCGCGGCCCGTCACGTGGTGCACGCCGTACGGCGCGCCCGAACGCAGCAGCTCCACGATGCCCTCGGCCAGCACCGAGGCGGGCGTGAGGCGGCCGAACTGATCGTCCACGACATCCGGCGAGACGCCCTCGCGGGCGAGCCGGCGCATCGTGTCGACGAAGTTGGCCCCCTCCCCCACGACCCAGCTCGTGCGGACGAGGTAGTGCCGCGGCACCACCGACGTCACCGCCTCGGTCGCGGCCTTCGTCTGTCCGTAGACGCCGAGGGGCGAGACCGGCTCGTCGACCTCGTGCTCCTCGGCGGTGCCGTCGAAGACGTAGTCGCTCGAGACGTTGACGAGCGTGAGGCCGCGGGCGATCGCGATGCGGGCCAGCGCCGCGACGCCGGTGACGTTGACGGCCCACGCGAGCCTCCGGCCCTCGGGCGTCTCGGCGCCGTCGACGTTCGTGTACGCCGCCGCGTTGATCACCGTCCCGACACCGCTCCAGTCGATCGAGTCGAGCGTCTCGGGGCGCGCCAGGTCGACCTCGGGGAAGTCGTGGAACTCCGCGTCGGGCAGGACGCGCTGCAGGGCGCGGCCGAGCTGGCCGCCGGCGCCGACCACGACCGTCCGGCGCGGCGCCATGGGGCGCACCTCGGCGAGCACGGGGTGGCCGCGGTCCTTGTCGGACATCTCGGCCACGGGCAGCGGCCACGGGATGCCCAGCGCGGGGTCGAGCGCGCTGACGTTGACGTACGTCGCGTCGGCGCTCCAGTGGTCGTTGACCAGGTACGAGTACGCCGTGCCGTCCTCGAGCACCTGGTAGGAGTTCGCGACGCCGCGCGGCACGAACACGGCGGTGGCCGTGTCGAGCACGGTCCAGAACGTCGTCCCGAACGAGTCCCCCTCGCGCAGGTCGACCCACGCACCGAACGCGCGACCCGCGGCGACCGACACGAACTTGTCCCACGGCTCGGCGTGGATGCCGCGCAGCGTCCCGGCCAAGCCGTTGTACGAGACGTTCTGCTGCACGGGACCGAAGTCGGGCAGGCCGGCGGCGGTCATCCTCTCGCGCTGCCAGCTCTCCTTGAACCAGCCGCGGCTGTCGCCGTGCACGTCGAGGTGCACCACGAGCAGGCCCGGGACGGGCGTGTTCTCGATCCTCATCGGCTCCCCCTCACTGACCGGATGCGGCGTACTTGGCCTCGGTCGCCGCCTTCGCGGGCCGCCACCAGTCCTCGTGCTCGCGGTACCAGCGCACCGTGTCGGCGAGGCCGGCCGAGAAGTCGGCGTAGCGCGGCCGCCAGCCCAGCTCGGTGCGCAGCTTCGTCGAGTCGATCGCGTACCGCAGGTCGTGGCCGGCGCGGTCGGTCACGTGGTCGAAGTCGTCGGGCGCGCGGCCGAACAGCGCCAGCAGCGCCTCGACGACCTCGCGGTTCGACCGCTCGCCGTCGGCGCCGATCAGGTAGGTCTCGCCGACCCGGCCGCGGTCGAGGATCGTGAGCACCGCCGCGTTGTGGTCGTCGACGTGGATCCAGTCGCGGACGTTGAGCCCCTCGCCGTACAGCCGCGGCCGCACGCCGTCGATGAGGCCCGTGATCTGCCGGGGGATGAACTTCTCGACGTGCTGCCAGGGACCGTAGTTGTTCGAGCAGTTCGAGATCGTCGCGCGCACGCCGAACGACCGGACCCACGCCCGCACGAGCAGGTCCGACCCCGCCTTCGTCGAGGAGTACGGGCTCGACGGGTTGTACGGCGTGGACTCGGTGAACCGTGCCGGGTCGTCGAGCTCGAGGTCGCCGTAGACCTCGTCGGTGGAGATGTGGTGGTAGCGCACGTCGTGGCGGCGCACGGCCTCCAGCAGCGTGTACGTGCCGACGATGTTCGTGTCGAGGAACGGCCGCGGACCGGCCAGCGAGTTGTCGTTGTGGGACTCGGCGGCGAAGTGGACGACGGCGTCGTGCTCGCCCACGAGGGAGTCGACCAGCCCGGCGTCCGCGACGTCCCCGACGACGAGGCGGACGCGGTCCTCGGGCAGGCCGGCGAGGGACGCGCGACTGCCGGCGTAGGTCAGCTTGTCCAGGACGGTGACGCGGTCGTCGGTGTGCTCGACGACGTGGCGGACGAAGTTCGACCCGATGAAACCGGCTCCCCCGGTGACCAGCATGCGTCGCATGGCGCCGAGCGTAACGGTGATCGAACCCCTCACGGGGCCGTCTTTCGAACAGTAGGGTGCCAGCATGCGCGGCATCATCCTGGCCGGGGGAACCGGATCTCGCCTGCACCCCATCACGCTCGGCGTCAGCAAGCAGCTCGTGCCGGTCTACGACAAGCCGATGATCTACTACCCGCTGTCGACCCTCATGGCGACCGGCATCCAGGACATCCTCGTCATCACGACGCCCCACGACGCCGCGTCCTTCCAGCGCCTGCTGGGCGACGGCTCGCGCTTCGGCGTCAACATCTCGTACGCGCAGCAGCCCTCCCCCGACGGCCTCGCGCAGGCCTTCGTCATCGGCGCCGACCACATCGCCGAGGAGGGCTCGGCGCTCGTCCTCGGCGACAACATCTTCTACGGCGCGGGCCTGGGCACCAACCTGCAGCGCTTCGACCAGACCGTGGGCGCGGCCGTCTTCGGCTACCACGTCGCCAACCCCACGGCCTACGGCGTCGTCGAGTTCGACGAGCAGGGCCGTGCGGTCTCGCTGGAGGAGAAGCCGAAGGTGCCGCGCAGCAACTACGCCGTCCCCGGCCTGTACTTCTACGACAACACCGTCGTCGAGCGGGCCCGAGCGCTCAAGCCGTCGGCGCGCGGCGAGCTCGAGATCACCGACCTCAACCGCACGTATCTCGACGAGGGCACGCTGCAGGTCGAGGTGCTGCCGCGCGGCACGGCGTGGCTCGACACGGGGACGTTCGACGACCTCGCCGACGCAGGCGCCTTCGTGCGCACGATCGAGAAGCGGCAGGGCCTCAAGGTCTCGTGCCCCGAGGAGATCGCCTGGCGCCAGGGCTGGCTGACCGACGCCGAGCTGGCCGACCTGGCCAAGCCGCTCGTCAAGAGCGGCTACGGCGACTACCTGCTGGGGCTGCTGGGGTCCTGACCGAGCCAGGCATCGACCACGCGCACCGTCGCCTCCCCGTCGTCGAGCGGGGCGAACCGGTGGCGGAACGCCGAGGGCACCTCGATGGCGGCGGGGTCGCGCAGCAGCTCGACGACCTCCTCGGTGGAGGTCACGATGGGTCCGGGCGGGTTGTCCTGCAGGTTGAGGTAGAAGCCGCGCTCGTCGCGGTACTGCGCCACGTCGGGGACGAGCAGCACCTGCGGCCGGCCCGTCACGGCGAAGTCGAACATCACCGAGGAGTAGTCGGTGACCAGCACGTCGGCGGCCGCCAGCAGCGCCGTGATGTTCGGGTGCGTCGTCACGTCGACCACCCCCGGGGCGGCGAGCCGGCCGCGCGCCGCGGCGGCGTTGCTGTGGCTGCGCACGAGCACGGTCGCGCCGGTGCGCTCGTGGACCAGGGCGGCGTCGAGGTGCGACACGAAGGCCCGGCGTCCCCGCGCGTCGCGCGCCGAGTCGCGCCACGTCGGCGCGTAGAGGACGACCAGCTCGTCGCCGAGGCCGAGCGCGGCGCGCGTGTGCTCGCGCAGCCCGTCGTCGACGGCGAGGGCGTCGTTGCGCGGATACCCCTCGATGATCGTGCGGCCGGCGAAGCCGAACGCGTTCGGCAGGACCGTGCCCGCGTACGCGTTCTGCGCGACCAGCGCCTCCCACGCGACGGCCTCGCGCAGCATCGCGGCGTGGTAGCCGGCCGAGACCTTCGGCGCGACGATGTCGTTCGCGATCCGCTTGAGCGGCGTGCCGTGCCACGTCTGCAGGTACCGCTGGCCCTCGCGGAACCGGACGTAGTGCGGGAACTCGGAGTTGTTGACGAGGTACCGCGCGTGCGTGAACGCCTCGTGCCATTCGCGCGAGTGCAGCAGGACCGGGCGCATGCCCTCGGGGACGGCGACGGAGTGGTCGGTGACGACCCAGTCGACGGGGATGCCGCGGCGGACGAGCTCGCGCGTGATCGGCGCGACGCTGTCGCCGGCGCCCGAGCCGCCGAAGCACATCGCGACGGCGCGGTCGCGCAGCGGCCCGGCCTGCTCACGGACCTCGTCGAGGAGCAGCCGCTGGCGGCGGCGGCCTCGGTCCTCGACCGGGATCGGGTTGCGCACCACGATCGAGACGTCGGACTCGCCCGGCGACCAGCCGCGGACCGTGACGAGCAGGTCGACGAGGTCGATCGAGCGCTCCGCCAGCGGCCGCGTCAGCGCGCCCGGGTCGGCGAGGTCGAGCGGGACGTCCGCCGTGACGGAGTAGCGGCCCGACGGGATCGTGGTGATCGTGCCGAAGCGGTCGCAGCGGGCGTCGAGCGTGAGCGGCGCGTGGCCGTGCCCCCAGTCCTCGGTGAGCGACGCGACGCGGACGTGCTCGACGTCGTCGGCGGACAGCTCGATGCCGGCCGCGGTCTCGCGCGCGTGGACGGGGACGACCGTCTCGTCGAGCGGCGGGATGGTGAGCTCGGTGGTGCGGACGACGCCGTCGGACTCGACGGTGACCGTCAGCTCGATCGGCTCGGTGCGGTCGGCGTCCAGGCGCGCCCACCACGAGGCGTGCGTCTGGTCGGCCCAGCGCTCGCCGCTCTCGGCGTCGGCGGCGGCATCGGGGCGCATCGTCAGGTCCACGTCGACCGGCGCGGCAGCGCGGGCCGTGACCGTCACGCGGTCGGCCTCAGGATCGAACGCCAGGCCCGAGACGAACGACGTGCCCGCGACGTAGACGGGCGACGCCCCGGCGACCTCGACGGAGACGCGGGCGACGAGGTCGTGCTCCTGTGCCGCGAACAGCCAGCCCGGTGCCTCGGCCTCCTCGCCGAGGTCGATGCGGTGCGTGTCGCGGGCGACGAGGAACGTGGGACCGTGGACGGTGCGGGACTCGGCGAGCCGGTGGACGGTGTCGCGGTCACCCGCCGAGGCGCAGTACAGCGCGACGCGGTCGCGGACGGGCAGGTCCCACCAGTCGGCGCGCGACCACGACTCGGCGCCGGCCCGGACCTCGGCGACGAGGCGCTGCCAGCCGTCGTCGTCGAGCCTGAACGCGGTGCGCACCCGCTTGGCGAGCGCGTGCGGCGACGGGCCGTCGTCACTGCCGTGACGGCGCAGCCGCTGCATCATCCTGCGCACGAGGTCCACGCGGTCAACCTATCCGTGATCGACCGCACCGGCCGCGCGTGCCTCGGCTCCCGCTGGCGACTTTCGGAACGGGATGCACGTGCCGCAGCCGAAAATGCGTGGAGCGCGTTCCAAAAGTCGTCGAGGGACCGCGCTGGGGGGTCAGGCGCCGTGGTCGCGGCGCCACCAGACGGTGAGCTGCTCACGTGGGACCTTCGGCTGCACGACGACCTTGAGCCGGCGCGGGCCGGCCAGCGCGAGGTAGCCCTGGCGGTCCTCGAGCTCGAAGTCCCACGGCAGCCGCAGCGCGAGCGACTGGTCGACGAGACCGGGCACCTCGTGCTCGCCGAGCTCGGTCGGGATCTCGACCTGCTCGGGGTCCTTCAGGTCGCCCTCCCAGAGCACCAGCTCGTCGCGGACGTCGAGCCGCCACGGCTCCTCACCTGTCAGCACGAGGTCGCCCGCCTGCTGGCGGACGGCCGCCGAGCCGAGCGGGTCGATGCGCTCGACGACGGCCAGCTGTGTCCGTCCCCCGCAGGTCACCTCGATCACGAGCTCGGAGATGTCGACGTCGTTCGGGTCGGGCAGGTCCAGCGAGAGCTCCCACACGCTGTCCTCGTTGCTGCGCCGCGTGGTGCGGACCCGGTGGCCGATGAACTCGTCAGCGGGCGTCACGGCGAACTCGCGCTCCCAGCCGGTGATGTCGCGCAGCCACGCCCGCACCGTCGGCACGGCGTCGACGTGCCGCAGCCAGGCCGCCACTGTGAGCCGCAGTCCGGACTCATCGAGCCGCGCGCGCAGGACGGTGCCGTCCAACGGGGTCTGCCGCTCGGACAGGACGCGCGCTTCGTCCGGGACGTCCGGGTCACCCGCGAACGGGAACACCAGCGCAGGCTCTCCGTCGACCTCGTCCGATCGCAACGACGGCAGGTCGAAGCCGCCCTGCTCCACGAACGCGAGCACGTCGGCCCGGCGTCCGGCACGCAACAGCGCGTAGACCACGCGGGCCTCGGCCGGGACCTGGGACAGGTCGAGGTCGGGCTCGGCGAGCAGGTCGAGGGCACCGCGGAACAGCCGCTCGCGGTAGCCCGCGTCGTCGATCTTCGCGAGCGTGCGCAGGTAGCGCGGGGTGTCGTTGGAGAGGACCTGCGAGGCCCGGACGGCACGCGCGCCCGGAACGCCATCGAGCGCCTCGAGGCTCAACGAGATCGCGTCGAAGAACGCGCCGATCGACCTCTCGGTGGCTTCACGCGTGATCGACCCGGGCCGCACCCGCCACCGGTACATCGGGGTCGGGACGAGGTCGATCCGGTCGGCAGCGGCGAAGGCGCGCGCCGTGACCTCCTGATCCTCGTAGAGGACTCCTTCCCGGAACGCCAGACCTGCCCGATCCCAGAACGAGCGCCGGTAGACCTTCGACCAGGCCGTGGCCTGCGCCAGCACCTCGGGGTGCTCGTGCGCCACGACCGTGCGTCCCTCCTCGCCGTACAGCTCGGCCACCCACGGCGGAGTCGGGCTCGGGTGAGCCGGGTCGCGGAACTGCGCGTACGGCAGCAGCGCGTAGTCCGAACCGGTGGTCTCGAGCGAGTCGACCGCCGCACCGAGCCCGTCGGCGTGGAGCAGGTCATCGGAGTCCACGAACGTCAGGTACGGCGCCGTCGCGTGCTCGATGCCGGTCATCCGGGCCGCACTGAGACCGCCGTTGGGACGTGACACCACCGTGACCCGAGGGTCGCGGCGCGCCCACTTCCGCGCGATCCGTGCGCTGCGGTCCGTGGACCCGTCGTCGACCACGATGATCTCGATCGCCACGGGTACGCCGAGGTTGAGGATCGAGCCGAGGCACTCGTCGAGGTACTCCTCGACGTTGTACACGGGCACGATGACGCTCAGCTTCGGCTCGGGAGCCGCCTTCCGGAACAGCCTCACGCGTCCCACCCGAGCAGCCCGTCCACGACGCGCTCGGCGGCGCGACCGTCGTGGAAGCGGTTGAACCGCTCGTTGAACGCCATGTACTCCTCGGCACGCTCGCCGGCCCACGACAGGTCCCGCACGAGATCCGGCAGCTCGGCCGCGTCCGTGACGATCGGCCCGGGCGCCGACTCCTCGAAGCGGAACAGGAAGCCGCGCAGCTCCTGCTCGTAGCGGGCGAGGTCGGGCACGAAGAAGATCATCGGCTTGCCCGTGATCGCGTAGTCGAACCGCAGCGACGAGTAGTCGAGGATCGCGACGTCGGACGCGAGCACGAGGTCGTTGATCTCGGGGTGGTCGGTCACGTCGATCACGCCTCCCCCGCTGCCGTGGCGCAGGTCCGACCGCGCGACGGAGTGGTGGCTGCGCTGCAGCACCACGACGTCGTCGCCCAGCTGGCGCGCCAGCTCGCGGACGTCGAGCAGCGCAGGGTCGGCGGACGTGTTGTCGCCCCGCGAGAGGTCCTCGCGCCACGTCGTCGCGTGGAGCACGACGGTCTGGTCCTCGCGCACGCCCAGCAGCTCGCGCGTGCGGCGGCGGACCTCGTCCGCGTCGCCGGCGAGCAGCCCGTCGGTGCGCGGCAGGCCCTGGTCGAACGCGGGGCCCTGCCAGTCGTAGGCGTCGCGGTAGAACTCCGCCGCCTCGGGGTACGGCAGGCAGATCACGCTCCAGAACGCGGAGCGGCGCTCGGTCGCCTCGAACTCGGCGCGCCACGGCGCCATCCGGCGCGCGAAGTCGGGCCGGCCCATGCGCTTGAACGGCTGGCCGTGGAACGTCTGGAGGTAGACCTGTCCCGGCCGCAGCCGCGTGTACGCGCCGACCTCGGTGTTCTTCACGAGGAAGCGCGACTGCGCCAGGGCGGCGTACCACTCGCGGCTGCCGGCGATGACGCGCTTCGCGCCCTCGGGCAGCGGCACGGAGTGGTCGACGGTGCCCCAGTGCAGGCGCATGTGCGGGTCGCGTCGGTGCAGCTCGCGGTGGATCGCGGCCTGGCTGTCGGTGGCGACCTCGGCCCAGTAGCACTGGAACATCGCCGACCGCGGGTCGACGGAGGTGTCCAGCGCCGCATACGCCTCGCGCAGGTCGCGCTGGCCGTACATCGTGTTCTCGTCCGCGCGACGCGGCTTGATCAGCCGCAGCCCGGTGTCCGTCGTGTGGCCGACGAGCGGCCCGTCCTCGAGGTCGGTGGGCCAGTCGACCAGCTCGGCCGCGAGCGGCACGGGCAGCCCGTCCGCGGTGACGACGTAGTCGCCGATCGGCAGGGGGTGAGGACCGCGCCCCCAGCGCTCGGCCGTCGCGGGGAACGCCGCGCGGAAGCTGGAGCCGAGCCGGGCGAACTCGGTCGCCTCGAGCACGACGGAGGAGGACTCGAGCGTGGGCGCCTCCGCCAGGCCCCGGCCCTGCACGACGACCGTCCCGCGCTCGAGCGAGATCGCGTCGACGGCCGGGCCGATCGGGTCCGCGGCGGCGACGAGCTCGATGCGGCCGGTGGCCGTGCGCCCGGCCAGGGCGACCTCGACCTCGAGCTCGAGGGCCTGCTCGGGGCCGAGCTTCGCGAGCGGGACCGCGACGGCCCACGTGCTGCGGTCGAACGTCTCGCGCCACTGGGCGGGTCCGCCGCGGTGGCCCGACGTCTCGCCGGTCCACGCGGCCGAGACGCCCGGCGTCAGCACCGTCAGGTCGGGCACGGCACCGTCGGCGTCGATGTGCGCGAACCCGGCGCGGATCACGGCCTCGAAGCGGTCGTCCACGACGCGCGAGCGGACCACCTCGCCGGCGAACCGGGTCTCGGAGTCGGCCAGGACGAACGCCTCGCGCGGGATCAACGAGTCGGCCCAGCCGGGCAGGTGCACGACCGGCTCGCCGTCGTGCAGGCCGGCGGCGTGGTGGCGCACGTCCAGCAGGAGCCGGTTGATCGCGGCGTGGAGAGCGTCGAGGTCACCTCGCTCGAGGTGGTGCAGCGCGACCTTGGCCCACGAGGGCAGCCGCCGCACGAGCGCCGCACGATCGACCCCGTCGAGCATCGCGGGCAGCTCCTCGACGAGCCGCGCCTCGACCGAGCCGTCGACGTCCTTGGGCAGCTTGCGCACGAGCGGCGCGAAGGCGCGCACGAACTCGTCGGTCGGCGTCGCCGGACCCGTCGCGAGGTCCCGCACACGCCGCGCGAGCGACCTCAGCCTGCCCATGTCACCTGCTTCTTCGCCGAACATCCCGGACGGCGTCGATGCTATACGCTCACCGCGTGTCGCCATCTGCTGCTGTTGGGGGCGAGCCGGCCACGCGCTTCCCCGCCGGCACGTGGCTCTCGGTCGTCGGCAACGTCCGGCTCGGCGCGGGCGGCCAGACCCGCATGGTGCTGCTGCGCCACCGGCTCTTCCTCGCTGCCGGCCTGGACTTCCCGATTGTCACCTACAACCCGGTCCCCTCGTACGACCCGATCCGCGCCGGACTGCTGGCGGACGGACTGCTCCTGCCCGAGAGCCGGCTGCTGAACCTGCACGAGGACCTGCGCGAGCGCGACCTGTCCGGCCTGCCCGAGGTCCCGGCCCATCCCGTGCCGGCCGCGGCGGCGACCGTCGACGACGTGGACGGTGACCACACGTGGCGCCGCCGGCACGTGGACCGCACGGGCACCGAGACGGCGTGGGAGTACCTGCGCCCCGACGGCACGACGTACGCCTTCACGCCGCCGGACGTCATGGACGGCGACACGCGCGTTCTCGACCGCGACGGCCGGGTCGTCATGGCAGGTCAGGGACTCGGCGACCTGTGGCGCTGGTGGACGCGGCTGCTCGTCCCCGCGGACGGTCCCGTGTTCCTGGTGAGCGACAGTCGCTTCGTGGCCGAGGAGCTGGGCCTGCTCGACGACGACCGGTTGGTCCTCATGCACCAGATGCACAACCCGCACCTGCGCGGTGCGCGGCGCTGGGACTCGCCGATCGAGCCGTCCTACGCGTCGTCCCTCGAGCACCTCGACCGCTTCGACGCGCTCAACACGCTGACCGAGCGGCAGCGGCGCGACCTGCGGCTGCGGTTCGGCGACCTGCCGCAGTTCCAGGTCGTGGCGAACCCCGTCGAGGCCGTGCCGGTGCCCGAGCCGGTCCCCACGCGCGTGCCCGGACGGATCGTCGTGATCGCGCGCCTGCACCCGCAGAAGCAGCTCGACAAGGCGATCGAGGCGTTCGCGCTCGTGGCCGCCGAGCACGCGACGGCGACGCTCGAGATCTACGGCGACGGCGACTCCGAGGACCGGCTGCGCGCCCAGGCGGCCGAGCTCGGCGTGACCGACCGCGTCGTATTCCACGGGCACGTCACGGACGCGGCCGAGCAGCTGTGGTCCGCCGACCTCGCGTGGCTGACGAGCCGCTTCGAGGGCTACGGCCTGTTCATCCTCGAGGCCCGCAT
This sequence comes from Aeromicrobium jepli, assembly GCF_047246605.1. NCBI lineage: Bacteria > Bacillati > Actinomycetota > Actinomycetes > Propionibacteriales > Nocardioidaceae > Aeromicrobium > Aeromicrobium jepli. The sequence continues at coordinate 262,676 of NZ_JBFOKO010000001.1, read as the reverse complement.
GCGCGAGTGCCCCGTCCTGGCGTTCGACGTGCCGTACGGCCCCGCCGAGCAGATCGACTCGGGGGTGGACGGTGTCCTGGTGCCGGCCGGGGACGCCGCGGCGCTGGCGCGCGAGACGCTCGCGCTGCTGGCCGACCGCGACCGGCTCGAGTCGATGCGGCCGTTGGCCCGCGCGGGCGCCATCGCGCACGGCCACGAGGCGTTCCTCGACGCGTGGGCGCAGGTGGCCCGCGAGGCGCTCGCGCGCAAGCCGGAGCGGGTGCACGTGGGCGACGTGGTGGCGGACGTCCACGGCCGGTCGGCCGTCGTGTGGGTGGACGGTCGGGGCGACCTCGATCGCGTGGACGTGCGCTGGCAGGCCTGGCAGCCCGGTGACGAGGCGCCCACCGACCTCACCGCGTCGGTGCGGCGCGACGGCATGGCCTTCCTCGTCGACGCCGTCCCTGCGCCGGCGGGGGCGAAGGAGCGCCTGCTGGTGACCTGGCAGAACGCCACGTGGCAGGAGGACGTGCCGCGACCGCGCCGCTGGTGGCACCGCCTGCGGCGCCGCTGATCACTCGGGCCGGTCGACGACCTTGCGCGTGAGCGCCTGCACGTCACGGTCGAGGTGGTCGATCCGCGTGTCGAGACGGGCGAACTGCGCGTCCACCCGCTCGAACTGTGCGTCCACGCGCTCGAACTGTGCGTCCACGCGCTCGAACTTCGCGACGATCTCGCCACGCAACCCGCCGATCTCGGCCCTGAGCACGCGCGTGAAGGTGCTGGACACCACGCCCAGCACCCCGAAGACGGTCGCGGCGAACACCCCGATGAGCGTCCACACCTGCGGCTCGGTCAAAGATGCTAAAACACTCTCATGGTTCATGCTGCGATCTACACCCGTCTTTCGGTGGACAAGGACGGCGATGGGTTGGGTGTGGGACGTCAGTTGGAGGACTGCCGCGCCCTCGCCCGGAACCGTGGCTGGCGGGTCGTCGCGGAGTTCGAGGACAACGACGTTTCAGCCTATAGCGGCAAGGAGCGACCGGGCTATCGGCAAATGCTGGCCCGGATGGACGCGGGCGAGTTCAACGCGATCATCCTCTACAACCAAGACCGGCTGACGAGGCGACCGCGTGAGTTCGAGGACTTCGCCGAGCGATTCCAAGCCGCGAAGGTGCAGCACTTCGCCACGTGCTCGGGTGACCTCGACTTCGCTCAGGGCGACAACCTCCTGACGGCTCGCATCTTCGCCGCAGCCGCCGCGCACCAGTCCGATGCCGCATCGCGCAGGATCAAGCGCAAGAACGACGAGCGCGCCGCCAAGGGGCTCCCCCATGCCGGAGGCCGCCGGGCATTCGGTTACACCAGCGACGGACTGGAACTGGTGGAGGTCGAGGCGGCAGCGTTCCGCCGCGCCGCCGAGCGATACATCGCCGGTGAGCCAGTGGTGTCGATCCTGCGCACCTTCGAGGACGAGGGAATCCACACGACGACGGGCGCAGCGTGGCGGCTCGGGACGTTGACCAAGATGCTTGCCAGCCCTCGATATGCCGCACTCGTGCAGCGTCACGGCGAGATCATCGGTGAGGGCGTGTGGCCTGCGATCATCACGCGGCACCAACATGAGCAGATCATCGCTCGCCGGAACCGTGACCGGATTGTCCGTCCCCGCGCGAACCGAACGCACCTGCTGACCGGGCTGCTGCGCTGTGGCCGGTGCGGACACATGATGGTCTCCCAGTCACTTCCCAAGGGCGGCAGCATCTACCGCTGCAACCCAGCCCCGGACACGCCCGGATGCGGCGGCATGTCGATCCGGGCTCATCTCGTGGAGGACCTCATCGCCCGAGCCGTCCTGACCCGGCTGGACACCCCACAACTGCTCACCGACGTCACCGACACCAGCGCCGAAGAGGCCGAGGCCCGCGAACTCGAAGCCGTCCTAACCGACCTGCGACGCAGGCAGGACGACCTGACCGACATGTTCATCCAAGGCCAGATCGAACGGCATCAGCTCGCCCGCGGCAACGCCCAGATCGCCGACCAGATCGAGGCCACCACCCGGCGACTCGCCACCTTGACCACCCAGCCCGCGCTGCGCTCCCTGATCGGCGACGCCGAATCGCTGGCAGACCTGTGGAACGACCCGGACATGACCATCCAGCGACAGAACGCGATCATCCGCGCCGTCCTCGAGCACGTGACCATCCACGAAGCGGGCAAGAAGGGCGGGTCACGGTTCGACCCGCGACGAGTCGAACCCATCTGGCGCGCCTGAGCCCGACGCGGAGAGCGGCAGCGCCCCGCCGTGCGCCGCGCGTCCTCGCGCTCCGCGCTTGCGGGTCGCCCGCCGCACGTCGCGACCGCTGCCTGATCTACCGACTCGGAACCCGAGTCACGACACCACGGCCCGACGCGCCCGCGACCAATCAGCCGCGCCCCAGGTCGGCGTTGAGCAAGGCCCGGACAGAATCCAGCGCCTCCTCATCGACCACGCGCAGCGGCACGCCCTGGCGCGCGCACGACTCGCGCAGCCACGCCTCGAACTCGTCGCCGCTCACCACAGGAACGTCCTCGTCGGCGTCGCCTGCCAATCCGGCTCGTCGTCGGAGGACCACGACGACAGCGGAGCCCGGCCCATCAAGTCCGAGGCGGCCTCCAGCAGTTCCCATTCGTTCGATCCGCTCAGCAGCGTCGGCACCGGCTGGAAGCCCTGCGCGACCTCATAGCGATGTCGCCCGAAGTCATGGTCTGAAGCGAAGGTCTTGGCGACGTACTTCGACAGGTAGCGCGCCGCCTGGCGCCGAGCAGCGAACTCATCGCCGCCATGCGGCACGGTCAGCCGCTTCGAGTGCTCAAACCCGTGCGGCCACGCCGACCGCACCTTTGACCGATGGACGAACGCGCCCATCCCGAAGTGCACATGCAGACCGTGATCCTTGTGCCACTCGGGCACCCACAGATACGGGAACGGCTTGCCCCCAAGTTCGGCACGCAGGGCCCGGAAGAACCGGCCCACATCCTCGCGCAGCTGCTCGGTGTCGTGACACCCCGCACCGCGATAGGTCAGGGTCCACAGCCGGTCCAGCCCGTTGGCCGCGCAGTACCGGCGCGACTTCGTCGCAGCACGACGCGCGGCCTCAGCACGAGCACGATCCGGGTCAGCAGCACAACCAGCAGGAACCCATGACCGGGCACGCCGCAGCGACGGCTGGAACTGACACACCGCCTCGCGCGCCGACTCATACAGAGACATGCGCCAACCGGCATCAGGGACAAGAAGTGAAGAGAAGGAGGCGTCAGCAGAGCGGTCTGACGCCCTGGGGGCAATCATGACGGGGGCCTTTCGGGGCATGGCTAGGAAGCCCTGCCCCGATCGAGCGCTCAAGGCCGGTCTGCCGGGAATCGCACCCGCGACCTACTCGATCCACACCTACAGGTGAGCCACCGCCCCGCGCGTCTTATTGGTTGCCTCTGCATTGCCGTTGCGCACGGATTGATGAACTTGGAGACGAAACTACACCGCCGTCATTAGCCCTTCAAGCGGTTTCGAGTTTCGTTGCTTTCTCAAGTCAAGGCGAGCGCTTCGCGCTCGCTTTGCGCGTTCGGTTGCGTCGACTAGTGGACATCGAGCGCGATACGCGCAGTAGTCACCAAGGTCCGTCAGGCGCCCACGTAAATGAGCCCCACGGTCGCTACAACGAGCGCCACCGTCGCCGCCGCGAGGACCCAGGTAGCGATGAGCATCCGCCGATTCGCTAACCGTTCAGCCTCGAGTCGCGCCTCAGCCAGCCAAACGTCGAGTGCGGAACTTGCGCCCCAGGACACGTTCCTTCCACCAATGCGCCTCAGCACCGCGTTGATCCGCGCGATTTCCTCATCCGTCGGGCCGGGAAGGTTCGCCTGCCGGCCCTTCGCTTTCACCATGCTGGAGACGATATGCGATCCTGCAGGGAGTCTTGGCAGTAGTTGGCACCATCACGGCGACGCGTCGACGTCGTCCCCGAGCGGCAGCGGCGCACGCTCCTCCAATCGCCGCGCAAGCGCGGCGACCGGAGCCTCTGCGTGGGGAAGGGCCGCTGCCTTCCGCCCGGGGCTCGCCTTCAGTACGGTCCTCGCATGGTCTTGTATTCGGAGTTCGAACGCCGGCGGAAGCGGGACGAGCTCGAGGCAATCGAAGGCACCGTCTGGGTCGATAACTTGCCTGGCCGCGCTCGCGTGAAGATTGCGGCCCTATGGGAGACCGTCATCGAATCGGGATCCCCCGGGGGCTACACCGCGTATGTGCATACCGATCGGTGGGCGGAGGGCATTGCACGAATAATGAGGCTAGGCGCGGGTTACCAGTTGCGATCGGTGGAGCCCAAGAATCTTGTCACCACTGAGAGCACCGAGTATGCGCTTGACCTGATCGGCGCCTTCTTCCAGTTCCTCACCCAATCTCCCGAGTTGCGCGCCTGGGTGGATCCGATCAGGGACCAGATCAACACGGTTCTCGAGGACTTTCGCGTGCCATTCCGCCTGGTCGATGATTCGATCGTTCCCCTGGCATCTGATGAGTTGCACACGAACGTAGTTCTGCCGGCCCTTGGTCTCCTCGTTGGCGCAAAGCACGAGGGCGCGAACCGCGCATACATCAAAGCGCTCAAGGAGATCGCCCAGGACCCTGCGGACGCAATTACCGACGCGGGTACAGCTCTCCAATCTGTCCTCGTGACGCTCGGGTGCAACGGCAACGCGTTGGGACCACTGATCAAGGACGCGCGCAAGAACGGGCTGCTGGCCGGCCACGACGAAAAATTGACCGACGGCATCCTCAAAATGATGGACTGGGCATCGGCCAACCGCAGCGAACGGGGGGATGGTCACCACACCTCCGATGCGACGCGGGCGGACGCTTGGCTCATGATCCATGTGGTCGGCGCCCTGATCGCTTCTCTTCTCGACCCCACGCGCTCTTACAACAGCGCGTGAAATGTTCGCCACGACGAGCGGGAGCAAGTGATCGCGAGGGGTGATTAGGGCTTGTTGACGTCGGTCAACCCGATCACTCCCCCATCATGACGACGTGGGGAGGACGATGCCAGCCCCGACCGACAGCCGTCACGAGAAGCACAAGCGCCTGTGGACGAGGCACGTTCCGGTCGTCAGGCCGGGGACGGATCGGCGTCCGCGGTGGGCTTCTCCTCGTCGTCGTCCAGCGGCAGCCGGCACGCCCATTCGAGGAAGAGCGCGGCCACGAGCAGCAGCAGCGCGGCCCCCGCAGCCGCGGCCGAGCGCCAGAACCGCATCTCGCCCAGCTCGGTGGACGAGCCCAGGTAGGCCAGCGCGTAGCCGGCGTAGCCGCCGGCGAACACGCCGCCGACCAGCACGGCGGCCTTCGCCAGGGCCAGCATCCGGATCGCGCGGTCGGCGACGACGCGCAGCTTGCGCCGGTGCAGGTCGCGCCACGTGCTCCAGGCGAGCGCGCCGACCGCGATCGCACCGCACAGCAGCACGATCGTGGCAGCCCAGCCGGGAACCGGCGGTGACGTGCCGTCGAGCCGCACCGTCAGCGGCGGCAGGAGGCGTCCGACGACCAGCCCCGACGCCACGATGCCCGTGACGTAGAGCGGCGAGCTGCGCCGGACCTTCCTCATCGGCGGGTCACAAGATGATCTCGACGTCCTCGCGCTTCGTCACACCGGACGTGTCGACACCCGAGATGAGGTCCGCGACGAAGCCGTGGCCGGGGATCTCGCCCTCGGGGTCGATCTCGAGCCACGGCACGAGCACGAAGCCGCGCTCGTGGGCGCGCGGGTGCGGCAGCGTGAGGCTGTCGTCGTTCGCGATGCGGTCGCCGACGACGATGATGTCGACGTCGAGCGTGCGCGGGGCGCCCGGCTCGCTGCGCTCGCGGCCGAAGGCGTCCTCGATCGCCAGCGCGCGGTCCAGCAGCGTGTGGACGGTCAGCGTGGTGTCGATCAGCACGACGGCGTTGAGGAAGGGACCCGATCCCTCGGGGGCGCCGACGGGGTCGGTCTCGTACACGGACGAGATCGCCACCACGGTCACCTCGGGGGTGTCCTCGAGAGCCGAGACGGCCCCCTGCAGGCGCGCGGCACGATCGCCGAGGTTCGACCCGATCGACAGGACCGCCTGGCGGATGGGGCGCATGCCACCGGTCATCGTGTCGGCGTCGAGCTCGTACGGCGTGGGTGCTTCGGTCACTTCTTGCTCCGCTCCATCGTCACGGTGACATCGGTGAACGCCACCTCGATCGGCGCCTCGGGCTTGTGCACCGTCACGCTGGCCCAGCGGACGGGCTCGTGGCCCAGACACACGCTCACTATACGGAGGGCCAGCGTCTCGATCAGATCGACGGGGTCCCCGGTGATGATCGCGTGGACCTGCTCGGCCAGCTCGCCGTAGTGGACGGTCCGGGTCAGGTCGCCCGATTCTGCCGACGGTTGCAGGTCGACGGAGAGCACGATGTCGACCACGAAGGTCTGCCCGTTGGTCCGCTCGTGGTCGAAGACACCGTGGTACCCGACGGCCGACAGGCCGCGCAGCTCGATCCGGTCGCCCGCGTGCTGTTCGCTCATGCGTCCTGCTCTCCCATCAGGGGCGAGGCGTGCCGCGCCCAGAATCGCCAGCCGGTCCCCTGCTTGACGAGGATGCTCGTGCAGACCGCGCGTTCCCCGCTGAACGTCTCGACCGAGCCGGCGTCGGACAGGATGTTCTCGGTGCACACGACGACCGCCGTGGTGGGGTCCTCGGGCGGCAGCAGCGTGACCTCGACGTCGGTCAGGAAGAACTGGATGTAGCCCACGCCGGCCATCAGCACGGTCCACGAGCGCAGGATGCGGCCCGTCCCGTACAGCGGCTCGGCGCCGGGGTGCACGCACACCGTGCCCTCGTCGTCGACCCAGAGCGCCGCCATGAGGTCGACGTCGCCGGTCTCGATCGCGTCGTAGAAGCTGCGGTGGGCGGTGAGGACGTCAGCCATCGGACGCCTCCGCCCGCAGGCGCGCGACGACGCGGACCGCGTCGGCGCTGCGCCGGGGCTCGTGCACGCGCACGCCCCACGCGCCGGCCATGGCCGAGACCGTGCTGATGGCGGCCGTGGCGTCGTCGCGCTCGCCGACGGGGCGCGGGCCGACCTCGTCGGCCAGCAGCGCCCCGAGGAAGCCCTTGCGCGACGCGGCGACCAGCAGCGGGTGGCCGAGCGCGGCGAAGCGGTCCAGGTGCGCCAGCAGCGTCCAGTTCTGCTCGCCGGTCTTGCTGAAGCCCAGGCCCGGGTCCACGACGATCCGCTCGGGCGCCACGCCGCCGTCGACCACGGTGCGCAGCTGCTCGCCGAGCTCCGCCAGCACGTCCTCGAGCACGTCGGCGTACTCGGTGTGCTGCTGCATGCTCGGGCTGTGCGCGCGCCAGTGCATGACGACGAACGGCACGCCGGCGGCGGCGACGAGCGGCACCATGCGAGGATCGGCCCGGCCGCCGGAGACGTCGTTCACGATCGCCGCGCCCGCCTCGAGGGAGGCCTCGGCGGTCTCGGCCCACATCGTGTCGACCGAGACGACGACGCCGGCCTCGGCGAGCCGTCGCACGACGGGCACGACCCGCCGCAGCTCCTCGTCGCGGTCCACCGGGAGCGCGCCCGGGCGCGTGGACTCGCCGCCCACGTCGACCAGGTCGGCGCCCTGGCGCACGAGCTCGAGGCCGTGCTCGACCGCGGCGCCCGGGTCGAACCAGCGGCCGCCGTCGGAGAAGGAGTCGGGCGTGACGTTGACGACGCCCATCACGACGCACCGGTCCCGCGGAAGGCCCGCGATCGGCAGCGTCAGCACGGTCGGCCCGCCGTCACCGGTGGATCAGGTTCATCGCCTCGGCGCGCGTCGCGGGATCGAGCAGCTGGCCCCGCACGGCGCTCGTGATGGTGCGCGTGCCGCCCTTGGCGACGCCGCGCATCGTCATGCACAGGTGCTCGGCCTCGATGACGACGATGACGCCCTGCGGCTCGAGGACCTCGACCATCGCCTCGGCGATCTGCGTGGTCAGGCGCTCCTGGACCTGCAGGCGCCGTGAGAACACGTCGACGAGCCGCGCGAGCTTCGACAGGCCCGTGACGTGCCCGGACTCGCCGGGGATGTAGCCGACGTGGGCGACGCCGAAGAACGGCACCATGTGGTGCTCGCACAGGCTCCACAGCTCGATGCCCCGCACGAGGACGAGCTCGCGGTGGCCGACCTCGAAGACGGCCGAGAGCACCTCCTCGGCGCTCTGGTCGTAGCCGCCGAGGATCTCGGCGTACGAGCGCGCGACGCGCGACGGCGTGGACTTCAGGCCGTCACGGTCGGGATCCTCGCCGATCGCCAGCAGCAGCTCGCGGACGGCAGCCTCGGCACGGGGTACGTCGACGGACAACGTCGCTCCTCAGAGGTTCGGGGACTCGCCCGGCTGGGGCTGGTCGGCGGGCGGGGCGTCGGAGCCGGAGTCGGGTCCCACGACGATGCCCTCCTGCGGGCCCGTGCCGTTGCGCGGCGGCACGACGACGGGCGGCTGCGCGGACGGGCGGCGCAGCTCCGAGCCGGTCCACGCGGGACGGACCTCGCGGCGGCGCAGCGGCTCGAAGATGCGGGCGACCTGGGCCTTGTCGAGGGTCTCCTTCTCCATCAGCTCCAGCACGAGCTGGTCGAGCACGTCGCGGTTCTCCACGAGGATGTCGAACGCCTCCTGGTGGGCCTGCTTGATGAGGTCGGAGATCTCGTCGTCGATCGTCGCGGCGACCTCCTCGGAGTAGTTCCGGGAGTGGCCGATGTCGCGACCGAGGAACGGCTGGCTGTTGTCCTCGCCGAAGCGGACGGCGCCGATGCGCTCGCTCATGCCGTACTGGGTCACCATCGCGCGGGCCAGGTTGGTGGCCTTCTCGATGTCGTTGCCGGCGCCGGTGGTCGGGTTGTGGAACACCAGCTCCTCGGCGGCGCGGCCGCCGAGCATGTACGCGAGCTTGTCGAGCAGCTCGGCGCGCGTCTGGCTGTACTTGTCCTCGTCGGGCAGCACCATCGTGTAGCCCAGCGCGCGACCGCGCGGCAGGATCGTGATCTTGTGCACGGGGTCGCTCTGCGGCAGCGCCGCGGCGACCAGGGCGTGGCCGCCCTCGTGGTACGCGGTCACGAGCCGCTCGTGCTCGTTCATGAGTCGCGTGCGCTTCTGCGGACCCGAGATCACGCGGTCGATCGCCTCGTCGAGCGCGGCGTCGTCGATCGTGGTGGCGTCGCTGCGGGCCGTGAGCAGCGCGGCCTCGTTGAGCACGTTGGCCAAGTCGGCGCCGCTGAAGCCGGGCGTGCGGCGGGCGACGGCCTCGAGGTCGACGCCGGGCGCGATCGGCTTGCCGCGGGCGTGGACCTTGAGGATCTGGGTGCGGCCCGCGAGGTCGGGCGCCTCGACGGCGATCTGGCGGTCGAAGCGGCCGGGACGCAGCAGCGCCGGGTCGAGCACATCGGGACGGTTGGTCGCGGCGATCAGGATGACGCCGCCGCGCACGTCGAAGCCGTCCATCTCGACGAGCAGCTGGTTGAGGGTCTGCTCGCGCTCGTCGTGGCCGCCGCCCATGCCGGTGCCGCGGTGACGGCCGACGGCGTCGATCTCGTCGATGAAGACGATCGCGGGGGCGTTCTCCTTGGCCTGCTCGAACAGGTCGCGGACGCGGCTGGCGCCGACGCCGACGAACATCTCCACGAAGTCCGAGCCCGAGATCGAGTAGAAGGGGACGCCCGCCTCGCCGGCGACGGCCCGCGCGAGCAGCGTCTTGCCGGTGCCCGGGGGGCCGTACAGCAGGACGCCCTTGGGGATCTTGGCGCCGACGGCCTGGAACTTGGCCGGCTCCTGCAGGAACTCCTTGATCTCGCCGAGCTCCTCGATCGCCTCGTCACAGCCGGCGACGTCGGCGAACGTGGTCTGCGGCGTGTCCTTGGTCATGAGCTTCGCCTTGGACTTGGCGAACTGCATGACCCGTCCGCCGCCGCCCTGCATCGAGTTCATGAGCCACAGGAAGATCAGGATGAAGATGACGAACGGCAGGAAGCTCAGCATCACCGACAGGAACGTGTTCTTCGGCGGCATCTTGACGTTGTAGGTCTCGAGCTTGTCGGCGTCGCGCAGCTCCTGCGCCTTCGTCACGAGCTCGTTGCCCTGGTCCCCCAGCCACGTGGCCTTGACCTGCTTGTCGTCGTCCTTGAGGGTGGCGCGGATCTCCTGGTCCCCGTCGACGAAGGTGATCTCCTTGACCTTCTCGTCGTTGAGGTAGTCGACCATCGTGGCCGTCTTGACCTCGCGGTAGCCGTCGGCCGACGAGGAGAAGGACAGCACGCCGATGACCACGGCCGCGATCAGGATGATCCACAGCCACGGTCCCTTGAACAAGCCTCTGATGTTCATGCGCTCTCGTTCATGCAGGGGGGATTCCGTCCGGGGAGGTCAGGAGTACATGTGCTCAGCCAGTGTGCCGATGCTGCGCAAGTTGCGGTACTTCTCGTCGAAGTCCAGACCGTAGCCCACGACGAACGCGTTGGGGATGTCGAAGCCGACGTACTTGACGTCGACGGGCATCTCGACCGCCTCGGGCTTGCGCAGCAGCGTGGCGATCTCGACCGAGGCGGGCCCGCGCGACTTGAGGTTCGCGACGAGCCACGACAGCGTCAGGCCGGTGTCGATGATGTCCTCGACGATCAGCACGTGGCGGCCGTCGAGGTCCGTGTCGAGGTCCTTGAGGATCCGCACGACGCCCGAGGACTTGGTGCCGGCGTAGGAGCTGACGGCCATCCAGTCGATCTCGACGTGGCGGTTGAGCTCGCGCGAGAGGTCCGCCATCACCATGACCGCGCCCTTGAGGACGCCCACCAGGAGGACGTCGCGGCCCTCGTAGTCGGCCTCGATCTGGCGAGCCATCTCGGCCAGCCGGGTCTGGATCTGCTCCTGCGTGAAGAGCGTCTTGGTCAGGTCGAGGTCGGCTTCCACGTGCGCGATGTCCACGGAGTCAGCCTGCCACAGAGGCGAAGGTGCGCGTGAGGCGGCGGAGAACTCCGGTGCGCACGTGACGCGGCCTCACCCGCGGGGGGACGGCGTGGGCTCGAAGCGGATTGTCGCGCCGTCGCGGACGGCGCTGACGCCGCCGGGCAGCTCGACGCGGGTGCCGCCGCGGGCCGCCAGCAGGCCGTCGAGGGCGAGCGTGTGCGCGTGGGAGAGCTCACCCGCCGCGGCGCCGGCGTCGATCGCGAGCCGCCGCCACACGCGCAGCCTGACCGGGTCGGCGAGGCCGGCGAGGGCCCGGACGTCCTCGACCCGGCCGGACGCGGGGGTCGCGCGCAGGGCGAGCACGTCGACGGCGTCCGCGTCGGCCCGGACGAGGTCGGCGGTGCGAGCGAGCGCCTCGGCCACTCCCCCGCCGAGCACGTCCTCCATGAGCGGCAGCAGCTCGCGGCGGACCCGCACCCGGCGGTACGCGGGGTCGTCGTTGTGCGGGTCCTGCCACCAGTCGAGGCCGTGGAGCGCGCAGATCCGCTCGGTCTCGGCGCGCCGCAGGGTGAGGAAGGGACGGCGCAGCGGTCCGTTCGCGGGCCGCATCCCCTGGATCGCGCGGGACCCGGAGCCGCGGCCCAGCCCGAGCAGCACCGTCTCGGCCTGGTCGTCGAGCGTGTGCGCGAGCAGGACGTGGCCGTCGCCGGCCTCCTCGCGCAGCGCCCGGTACCGCGCGGTCCGGGCGGCGTCCTCGGGCCCCGTGCCGAGGTCCTCGACCTCGACGCGGCGGACCGTGGCGGGCAGCCCGAGCGACGCGCACTGCTCGGCGGCGCGCGCGGCGACCTCGGCCGAGCCGTCCTGGAGACCGTGGTCGACCACGACGGCGCGGGCGTCGGCCCCGCGGCGGGTCACGAAGAAGGCGACGACGGCGGCGAGCGCCAGCGAGTCCGCTCCGCCGGACACGGCTACGACGCTGCCGGGTCCGAGATGCGGCTCGACGAGGCGGCGCGCCCTCGCGACGAGCGGGTCGAGTCGCGCCACGGCTCAGCCGTGGACGCGGGCGACCCAGGCCTGCGGGTCGGCGATCTCGGCGCGCGTCGGCAGGTTCTCGGGCGCGGCCCACACGGCGTCGAAGCCGTCCTGGCCGACACGCTCGGTGACGGTGCGGACGAACTTCGCGCCGTCGCTGTACTGGCGCATCTTGGCCTCGTACCCGAGCAGCCGGCGGGCGATCTTCTGCATCGTGGAGCCCGAGCCGCGGCGCTTCGTGAACTTGCGGCGGATCTCGGCGACGCTCGGCACGATCTCGGGTCCGATGTCGTCCATGACGACGTCCGCGTGGCCCTCGAGCAGCGACATCGTGCCGGTGATCTGGTCGACGACGGCGCGCTGCTGCTCGTTCTGGAACAGGTCCGACAGCGACTTCTCGGACTCGCCGCGCACGATGCGGACCAGCTCGGGCAGCGCGTCGGTGATCATCTCGGTGACCGCGCCGCCGCCGATGTCGGTCGCGTCCATCATCTCGTCGACCTTGGCGAGCATGTGGTCGCGCATCCACGGCACCGCCGTGAACTGCGCGCGGTGCGTCTCCTCGTGCAGGCACACCCAGCGGCGGAAGTCGGTGGGATCGACGTCCAGCTCGCGCTCGACGTGGACGACGTTGGGCGCGACGAGGAGCAGCCGGCCCGGGCCCGCCTCGCCCTCGGCGAACGGGTCGAACTGGCCCAGGACCTTGCCGCCGAGGAACGCCACGATCGCGCCGAACTCGGCGCCGGTGACGCGACGGCCGACGGCGCGCGGCAGGCCCGTCGGCAGCTTGCCCTCGGCCTCGAGCCGCGCGTCGAGCGGCTTCAACAGCAGCTCGAACGAGGCGAGGTTGGCATCCGCCCAGCGCGGCCGGTCGACCACGAGGACGGGCGTGGGGTACGCCGGCGTGAGGCCGGTGAACTCGCGCACGGGGGTCTCGGCGATCCGGGACGCCTCGCGCAGCTCGGCCACGACCTCCTCGACCTCGGCCGCGCTCAGGTCCGGACCGGGCCGCATGAGTCGCCGAGCCGTGGACCGCGCGACGTTCCAGTCGATCATGGCGTCCAACCTACGGCCCGGGCCCTCGTCGCCGATACGCTGGACGCATGAGTCCGGGGCTGGGAATCGCACTCGGCACCGTTGCGGGCACCGTGCTGTTCGCGGTCACCGGAGAGGTGCTCTGGGTCGCGCTCGGACCCAGCCTGGGCCTGCTCGTCGCCACGCTGTTCGGCGTGGATGACGAGGAGGCGGGCGACGGGCAGGACTGAGGCCGGTCCGTCAGCGAGGGCCGACGTCGAGCACGCGGACGACGGGCTCGCCGGCCTCGTCGGAGGCGTCGAGGTCGACCTCGGCGCTGATGCCCCAGTCGCGGTCGCCCTCGGGGTCCTCGAAGACCTGGCGGACGCGCCACGTGCGGCCGGACCCGTCCTCGACCATGAACAGCTCGGGCCCACGGGCGGCGGGCCCGCTGCCCATGACCTCGCGACCCGCGGCCGAGGCGGAGGCCTCGTACTCCTCGCGGTACTCCAGGACCGCCTCGCGCCACGCGAGCGCGTCCCAGCCGTCCTCCTTGTCGAGCTCGCCGAGGGCGTCCCAGCGCCCGAACGCGGCCAGCTCGACGCGGCGGAACATCGCGTTGCGCACGAGCACGCGGAAGGCGCGAGCGTTGGCCGTGAGGGGTCGCGGCGTCTCCTCACCGGTCGCCTTCGGGCGCACGTCGGCGGGGTCGGCGCCCGGCGCGATGAGCTGCTCCCACTCGTCGAGCAGGCTCGAGTCGGTCTGCCGCACGAGCTCGCCCAGCCACTCGGTGAGGTCGTTCAGCTCGTCGTCGCGCACCGACGTGGGCACCGTGCGCACGAGCGTCTTGTAGACGTCGGACAGGTACCGCAGCACCATGCCCTCCGACCGCGCCAGCTGGTAGTCGGACACGAGCTCGGAGAACGTCATCGCGCGCTCCCACATCTCACGCACGACCGACTTCGGCCGCAGCTCGTGGTCGGCGACCCACGGGTGGCCACGGCGGTACATCTCGTACGCGGCCTCGAGCAGGTCGCGCAGCGGCTGCGGGTGCTCGACGTCCTCGAGCAGCTCCATGCGCTCGTCGTACTCGATGCCCTCCATCTTCATCTCGGCGACGGCCTCGCCGCGCGCGCGGAACCGCTGCGCGCCGATGATCGGGCGCGGGTCGTCCAGCGTGGCCTCGACGACCGAGACGACGTCGAGCGCGTACGTCGGGGACTCGCGGTCGAGCAGGTCGAACGCGGCGACCGCGAACGGAGAGAGCGGCTGGTTGAGCGCGAAGTTGGCCTGCAGGTCGACCGTCAGGCGCAGGGTGCGGCCGTGCTCGTCCGGCGGGTCCAGCCGCTCGACGACCTCGCCCGCCAGCAGCGCCTCGATGATCTCGTCGACCTGGGCCAGCAGACGGTCCTGCGACTCCTCGGTCTCGCCGCTCTCGCGGACGAGGTGCTCCAGCGCCGCGCGCGCGTCACCGGGGCGCGTGATGACGTCGAGCACCATCGCGTGGCTGACCTTCATGCGCGACACGAGCGGCTCGGGCGTGCCGTTCACGAGGCGCTCGAACGTGCCCTGACCCCACGACACGAAGCCCTCCGGCGGCTTCTTGCGCTGGATCCGCTTGACCTTCTTGGGGTCGTCGCCGGCCTTGCGGACCAGCTTGGCGTTCTCGATCTCGTGCTCGGGCGCCTCGACCACGACGTGACCGATCGTGTCGAAGCCGGCGCGGCCCGCCCGCCCCGCGATCTGCTGGAACTCGCGCACCTGCAGGTGGCGCTGGCGCGTGCCGTCGTACTTGCTCAGGCCGCTGAACAGGACGGTGCGGATCGGCACGTTGATGCCGACGCCGAGCGTGTCGGTGCCGCACACGACCTTGAGCAGCCCCTGCTGCGTGAGGGTCTCGACGAGGCGCCGGTAGCGCGGCAGCATCCCCGCGTGGTGGACGCCGATGCCCATGCGGATGAGCCGCGAGAGCGTCTTGCCGAACGCCGAGGTGAATCGGAAGTCGCCGAGCGCCTCGGCGATCGCGTCGCGCTCGGCCCGCGTCGCGACCTTCGCGCTGGCGAGCGCCTGCGCCCGCTCGAGCGCCGCGGCCTGCGAGAAGTGCACGACGTAGACGGGCGTCTGGTGCGTCTCGACGAGCTGCTCGAGCGTCTCGTGGACGGGCGTCGTGACGTACTCGCTCACGAGCGGGACGGGCCGCTCGACCGAGGTCACCGCGACCGTCTCGCGACCCGTGCGCCGCGACAGGTCGGCCTCGAGCCGCGTCGTGTCGCCGAGCGTGGCCGACATCAGCAGGAACTGCGCGCGGGGCAGCTCGATGAGGGGCACCTGCCACGCCCAGCCGCGGTCGGGGTCGGCGTAGTAGTGGAACTCGTCCATCACGACGAGCCCGATGTCGGCGGCCGCGCCCTCGCGCAGGGCCATGTTGGCGAGGATCTCGGCCGTCGCGGCGATGATCGGCGCGTCCGCGTTCACGGCGGCGTCGCCCGTGACCATGCCGACGTTGTCGGCGCCGAAGATCTCGCACAGGTCGAAGAACTTCTCGCTCACGAGCGCCTTGATCGGCGCGGTGTAGACGCTGCACTCGCCCCGGGCCAGCGCCGCGCCCATCGCCGCCGTCGCCACGAGGCTCTTGCCCGAGCCGGTGGGCGTGGCGAGCACGACGTTGGAGCCCGAGACCAGCTCGAGGATCGCCTCGTCCTGCGCCGGGTACAGGGTCAGGCCGCGGCCCTCGACCCACTCCATGATCGCGGCGTGGACCGCGTCGACGTCGTCGGTCGGGTCGGGCGGCAGCAGGTCGACGAGACGCCCGCCGGTGGTGCTCACCGACATGCGCAGCCCACCATCGCGGTGGCGACGCGGTCGATCGCGGCCTGCGTGACGAACGGGTTCACGGCCTCGGTGTCGTCGGCCATGACGGCGAACGCCACCGGGCGCCCGCCCGGCAACGTCGCGATGCCGGCGAGCGAGTGCACACCCGTCAGTGTGCCGGTCTTGGCCCGGACGAGGCCACGCGCGTCGCCCGCCCGGCCGTACCGGTCGTCGAGCGTGCCCGAGAAGCCGCCGACGGGCAGGCCGCTCAGGATCGCGCCGAGGCGAGGGGTCGAGGAGGCGCGGACGACGGCCTCCGCGAGGGTGCGCGGGCTGATCCGGTTGGACCGGGCGAGGCCGCTGCCGTCGTCGAGCACGAGGCCGTCGGCCGGGACGCCGGCCTCGTCGAGGACGCGCTCGACCGTGGCCGCTCCCCCGGCGAAGGAGGCGGGCTCCCCAGCCTTGATCGCGGCCTGGCGGAACAGCACCTCGGCGGCCTCGTTGTCGGAGTCGGTCAGCATCTGCTCGACGATGCGCGCGAGCGGCGCACTGCGCACGCGAGCGACCCGGGTCCCGGACGCCTCGCCGCGCGCGGGCTCGCCGCGGACCTCGACCCCGCGGTCGCGCAGCAGCGCCGCGAACGCGCGAGCCGCGTCGCCGGAGGGGTCCTGGCTGCGGCCGAGTCCGACGCGTCCGCGATCGATCCACAGCGGCGTGACCGGCGCGACGACGCCGCCGCTGACGTACGTGTCCTCCCACGCGGGGCTCGCGGCCGGCCCGGCGAACAGGGACGTGTCGTAGGCCAGCGTGACGGGACCCCGGCCCACCTCACGCGCGGTCGCGGCGGCCAGGGTGGCGAGGTCGGCCCGCTCGACGGCGGACTTCGAGGGCCGCGCCGTCAGGTACGGGTCGCCGCCGCCCACGAGCGTCAGGCGGTCGCCGTCGCGGCGGACCGTGGTGGCGAACGTCGCGCGCGGTCCCCACTCGGCCAGCACCGCGAAGGCGGTCAGGAGCTTGGTCGTCGACGCCGGGACGAACGTGCCGCTCGACTCGTCGAGCAGGGTCGCGCCGTCGCGCGCGTCGAGCGCCACGAGGCCCGTGTGACCGCCGAGATCGGTCGAGCCGGCGGGGCCACGGACGGCCGCCGCGAGCTGCGAGACGTCGATCGCGCCGGCGCCCACCGGAGCCGGGTCGTCGGGGGCCGGCTCGGGCTCGTCGAGGCCCACGGGCGCGGTCACGTACTCGGGTCCGCACGGGCCGTCGCACAGGATCGGGTTCAGGTCGCCACGGACGTACAGGGCGGCGATCGCACCGAGGGTCGCCAGGACGAGCACCGGCAGCACCCAGGCTCCGTGCACTCTCTCCCCCCTGCGGGCGCCGCGAGCCGTCACGTGCGTCAGACTATGTGACACCCGTACCCAGTCGAACCCCGGAGGAACCTGTGTTTTTCGACGTCACCGTGGAGATCCCCAAGGGCGAGCGCAACAAGTACGAGCTGGATCACAAGACGCACCGCATCCGGCTCGACCGCACGCTCTTCACGTCGATGCAGTACCCGGCCGACTACGGGTTCATCGACAACACGCTCGGCAACGACGGCGACCCGCTCGACGCGCTCGTCATCCTGCCCTTCCCGACCTTCCCCGGCTGCGTCATCGAGTGCCGCGCGATCGGCATGTTCAAGATGACCGACGAGGCCGGTGGCGACGACAAGATCCTCTGCGTGCCCGCGGGCGACCCGCGTCACGAGCACCTGCAGGACGTCACGGACGTCTCGGACTTCGACCTGGGCGAGATCCAGCACTTCTTCACCAGCTACAAGGACCTCGAGCCCGGCAAGTCCGTCGAGGAGGGCTCCGAGTGGGTCGGCCGCGCCGAGGCCGAGGCCGAGATCGAGGCCTCGCTGCAGCGCTTCAAGGACAACGGCGGCTACTGAGCCACCCCGCACGAGGCGCCCGGACCGATCGGTCCGGGCGTCTCGCGTCTGCGGGCTACTGGTCGCGCTTGGGCCGCACGAGGCCGGCGAGGATGACGCCGAAGACATCCATGTCGATGCGCGGGTCGAGCGCGCGCAGGCCGCCCAGGCCGGCCCCCAGCGCGAGCAGCGCGGTGGCGACGTCCTCGACCGGGATCGTGGTCTCGAGGCCGGCGTCGGCGACGGTGGCCTCGATCAGCGTGACGATCAGGCGGCGCACCTCGCGGTGCCGCTTGACCAGCTCGGTCGCGACCCACTCGTTGTGGCGTGCGACGGCGGCGAACTCGGCCTCGAGCGCGGTCCACTGCGGCTCGCCCAGGGACGAGCGCGTCCACTCGACGAAGTTCTTGAGCCGCACGTCGAGCGAGGCGTCCTCGGCGAACACCTGCTGCACGAGGCGGATCTTCTCGGCGTGGATCTCGTCGAGCACCGCCATGCAGAGCTCCTCCTTGCCGGCGAAGTTGGAGTAGACGGCGCCCTTGGAGAAGCCGGCCTCGAGCGCGACCTTGTCCAGCGACGTGCCCGCGTAGCCGACGTCGAGGAACATGTCCCCGGCCACCTCGATGAGGCGCTCGCGCGTCTGCCGCTGGCGCTCGGCGCGACTGACCCTGGTCTCCGGCACGATCCTCTCCTCCCTTTCGCATACCGATGGTATCCGACGAGGGCCGTGCTTGGCGCCCCCTTCCGACCGGCGGCGTCGGTAGGGTCCAGCCATGACGTCGAGGCAGCTGTGGAACGCGATCGAGATCCTGCACGGAGGCGTCTACTTCGCCCCGGACGCGAAGGCGCGCTACGCCGAGATCGGCCTCAAGGGCTACTGGATGGGCTACTTCGCGAGCCGCGCCGCCGCGTTGGGCACGCCGGGTCCCGAGCTCGTCGTCGCCACGTTCCAGGGCTTCGCGCCGCGCCTCGTGCACCGCGCCATCCCGGACGCGTGGACGTTCGCCGACCGCGAGGCCGTGCTCTCGGCGCGGTACGCGCTGGCGCGTGACCTGCTCGAGCCGGTCGCCGGCGCGGCGACCGAGCTGGCGCCACAGCTGCGGGCCGTCCTGCGCGGCGTGGACTGGGCCGGCAAGCCCCTCGCCGCCGCGCACGCCGACCTCCCGCCCTCACCGGACCCCGTCGTCGACTTCTGGCAGTCCGTCACGGCGCTGCGCGAGTACCGGGGCGACTGCCACGTGGCGGTGCTGACGGCCGCCGGCCTCGGCGGCACGGCGGCCAACGCGCTCGCCGCCGCGACCGGCTGGGCGTGGTTCGCCGACCAGCGCGAGATGCGCGGGTGGAGCGAGCAGGAGTGGCAGGGCGCGATCGACGGCCTCGTGACGCGCGGCTGGGTGACGCCGGACGGCCAGGGCACCGACACCGGGCGCGCCGCGCGCAACCAGCTCGAGGACGCCACCGACCGCGTCGTCGCGGCCGGCCTGGACCGCGAGGCGACGTCCCGACTCGTGACCCTCGAGGCCCGGCTCGTCGAGGTCGCGAGAGAATGGGCAGATGCTCACCCCGCCCTCGCAGGACGCTCGCAACGCAGCTCGTGACCGCCTGGCCGCACTGGCCATCCCGACCGGCGCGCTCGGCCGGCTCGGCGACCTCGCCGTGTGGTGGGCCGCCGTCCGCGGCGAGGCCACGCCGGCTCCCGCGGCGAACGTCCGTGCGGTCGTCTTCGCCGGCGACCACGGCGTCGCGGCGCACGGCGTCTCCGCCTACCCCGCGGCCGTCACGGGCGCGATGGTCCGCGCCTTCGTCACGGGCGTCGCCGGCGTCGCGGTGCTCGCGCGCCAGCACGACGTCGCGCTGCGCGTCTACGACCTCGGCGTCGACGGCGACTTCCCCGACCTCGACCCCGAGATCGGCGCCTTCAAGATCCGCCGGGGCAGCGCGCCGATCCACCTGACCGACGGCATGACGGCGGACGAGGCCCGCCGCGCCGTGGACGCCGGCGCGCAGATCGCCGCCCGCGAGATCGAGGCGGGCGCCGACCTGCTGATCGGCGGCGACATGGGCATCGGCGACACCACGACCGCCGCCGTGCTCACCGCCGCGGTCCTCGGCCTGCCCGCCGAGGAGGTCGTCGGCCGCGGCACCGGCATCGACGACGCCGCACTGAAGGTCAAGACCGAGGTCATCGCCGCCGCGATCGATCGCGCGCGCGACCGCGCCGCGGACCCGCTCGACCTGCTCGCGGCGGTCGGCAGCCCCGACATCGCCGCCCAGGCCGGCTTCATCAGCGCCGCCGCGCAGGCCGGCGTGCCGGTGCTGCTCGACGGCGCGATCGCGACGGCCGCCGCCCTCGTGGCCGAGCGCCTGACGCCCGGCGTGACCCCGTGGCTGGCCGCCGGCCACCGCTCCACCGAGGGCGCCCAGTGGCACGCGCTGAAGGACCTCGGCCTCGAGCCGCTGCTCGACCTCGGCATGCGCCTGGGCGAGGGCTCCGGTGCCGTCGCCGCCGTGCCGCTCGTGCGGTCGGCCGCCCTCCTGCTCGCCCAGATCGCGCGGCTCGACGAGATCCTGTGAGCCGCCTCGGCGATGCCGTGCGGCTGTCGGTCGGCACGTTCAGCGCACTGCGCGTCCCGCCGCCGCGCCGCGTCGACCGGCCCACGGCCGGCATCGCCGTGGTCCTGGCTCCCCTGGCCGTCGTGCCGGTGGGGCTGCTCGTCGCCATCGTCGCGTGGGCCGGCCGTGAGCTGGGCCTGCCCGCGCTGGTCACCGGCGCGCTCGCGATCGGCGCCGGCGCGTGGGCGACCCGCGGCTTCCACCTCGACGGACTCGCCGACACGGCCGACGCGCTGGCGTCCTCCTACGACCGCGAGCGAGCCCTGACCGTCGCCCGCACGGGCGACGTCGGGCCGGCCGGCGCGGCGACCCTCGTGCTCGTCCTGCTGGCCCAGGCCGCCTCGGCGGGCACGATCGCGGGCCGCTGGTCCTGGGGGCCGGCCGCGGTCGGCGTCCTGTGGTGCCTCGCGCGGGCGGGCGCGTCCGTCGGCCTGCGCCGCGGCGTCCCGGCCGCGCGCCGGGACGGGATGGGAGCGACGTTCGCGGGCAGCGTGCCCGTGGCCGCGCTCGCCGTGGTCTGGCTGGCCGCTCTCGCGGTGGGCGCCGGCGTGACCGCACTGACCGACGCCTCGATCCTCCAGGGAGTCGTCGCCGTCGCCGCTACGCTGCTCGTCGTGCTCCTGCTCGTCCGTCACGTCGTCCACCGCCTCGGCGGGATCGTCGGCGACGCGATCGGCGCCTCGGTCGAGGTCGCCCTGGCCGCGCTGCTCGTCGGCTTCGCGGCGGTGACGCCATGACGTTCCTCGGCCCCGACGGGCTGCCGCGCTGCGACTGGGCGGGCGGTGCGCCCGGCTTCGTCGAGTACCACGACACCGAGTGGGGCTTCCCGGTCGGCGACGACGTGCGGCTGTTCGAGAAGTTCTGCCTCGAGGGCTTCCAGTCGGGCCTGTCGTGGCGCACGATCCTCGACAAGCGCGAGAGCTTCCGGGCCGCGTTCGGCGGGTTCGACCTCGAGACCGTGGCGGGCTTCGACGAGGCCGACGTGCTGCGGATGCTGGCCGACGCGAGCATCGTCCGGCACCGGGGCAAGATCGAGGCCTCGATCAACAACGCCCGCCGCGCGCTCGAGCTCATCGAGTCCGAGGGCTCGCTCGCGGCGTTCGTCTGGCGGCACGAGCCGGACCCCGCCGAGATCCCCGAGCCGCAGACGCTGACGACCTCGCCGACCGCGATCGCGCTGTCGAAGGACCTCAAGAAGCGCGGCTGGAAGTTCGTCGGCCCCACCACGGTGTTCTCGTTCATGCAGGCGATGGGGCTGGTGAACGACCACGCGCACGACTGCGTCGTGCGCGAGCGGGTCGCGCGGGCGCGCGCCGCGTTCACTCCCCCGGCCTGAGCGGGGTCCGCCGGCCCCGCCCTCCGCGCCGACTTCTGGAACGGGTTGCACGTTCTCCGCGCGCGTGAAGGTCGATCCCGTTCCAGAAGTCGGACCGGGGACGGCGAGCGGACGGGCGGGCGCTCGACTCAGAGGGTGAGCACGCGGCCCGCGACGACGAGCAGGACCTGGTCGCACTCCATCGCGAAGCGCTGGTTGACCTTGCCCAGCAGGTCGCGGAACAGCCGGCCCGACCGGTGCTCGGGGACGACGCCCCAGCCGACCTCGTTGGTCACCACGACGACGTCCTCGGCGTGCGCGGTCATCGCCACGACGGCGCGCTCGACGCGGTCCCAGAACACGGGCTCCCAGTCGTCGAGGGTCTTGTCCCAACCGTCGAGCTCGCTGATGAGCGCCGTCACCCACGTGCCGAGGCAGTCGATCAGGATCGTGCTGTCGCTCATCGCGATCGCGCGCTCGAGGTCCGCCGTCTCGACCGTGCGCCAGTGCTCGGGCCGGCGCTCGCGGTGCTGGGCGACGCGCGCGGCCCAGTCGGGGTCGAGCTCACGGTCCGGAGGCGGTCCGGGCGCGATGTACGTGACGTCGGTGGCCGCGACGACGAGCGACTCGGCATGGAACGACTTGCCCGAGCGCACGCCTCCCGTGATGAGCGTCCTCACCCTCGCAGCCTAGCCGCGGCTCGGCCGACGCCGGTCATCCTTGGTCGAAGACGGAGTCGAAGGAGGCGGCCGGCGGCTCGAAGTCGAACCGCTTGAGGAACTCCAGCGCCTCGGGCGCCCCGCGCAGGCGGTCCATCCCGGCGTCCTCCCACTCGACCGAGATCGGGCCGGCGTAGCCGATGCGCGCCAGCGCGCGGAACGCGTCCTCCCACGGCACGTCGCCGCGTCCGGTGGACACGAAGTCCCAGCCGCGCCGCTGGTCGCCCCACGGCAGGTGCGAGGAGAGGATGCCGTTGCGGCCGCCGCCCATCCGCATCCGGGTGTCCTTGCAGTCCACGTGGTAGATCCGGTCGGCGAAGTCGCTGATGAACGCGACGGGATCCAGGCCCTGCCACAGCATGTGGCTGGGGTCCCAGTTGAGGCCGAACGCCTCGCGGTGGCCGATCGCCTCGAGCGCCCGCACGGTCGACCAGTGGTCGTAGGCGATCTCGGACGGGTGGACCTCGTGCGCGAACCGCACGCCGCACTCGTCGAAGACGTCGAGGATCGGGTGCCAGCGATCGGCGAAGTCCCGGTACCCGGCCTCGATGCGCTCGGCCGGCACGGGCGGGAACATCGCCACGTACTGCCAGATCGACGAGCCCGTGAAGCCGACCACGACGTCCACGCCCATGCGGCGCGCGAGCCGTGCGGTGTGCTGCATCTCCTCGGCCGCGCGCTGCCGCACGCCCTCGGGATCGCCGTCGCCCCACACGCGCGGTCCGACGATCGAGCGGTGCCGCTCGTCGATCGGGTCGTCGCAGACCGCCTGGCCCTTGAGGTGGTTCGAGATCGCCCAGCACCCCAGGCCGTGCCGGCGCAGGATCTCCAGCCGCCCCTCGACGTAGTCGTCGTCGTCCCAGCGCCAGGCGTCGAGGTGCTCGCCCGACACGGCGATCTCGAGCCCGTCGTAGCCCCAGCCGGCCGCGAGCTCGGCGACCTCCTCGAGCGTGAGGTCGGCCCACTGGCCGGTGAACAGCGTGAAGCGCTTGCCCATGTGTCTCTCCTTCGTGGTCAGGATCGCGCGAGCTCGACGGTCCCACGGCCGGCGGCGCTGCGCTCGATCGCGTCGAGCACGCGCTGCACCGCGAGCCCGTCCTCGAACGACGGCGCCGGGTCGGTCCCGGCCTCGATCGCGGCGAGGAAGCCGGCCGCCTGCGTCGTGAACGTGTCGCCCCAGCCCAGCACGTGGCCCGGTGGCCACCAGGCGTCGACGTGGGGGTGCTCCGGCTCGGTGACGAGGACGCGCGTGGGGCCCTGACCGGTGTCGACCCACAGCTCGTTGAGCCGTTCGAGGTCGAACGCGACCGAGCCGCGCGAGCCGTAGACCTCGAGCTGCAGCGCGTTCTTGCGGCCGGCGGCCATCCGGCTCACCTCGAGGCTCACGACGGCGCCGCGCGCCGTGCCCAGCAGCGCCCAGGCCGCGTCGTCGACGGTCACGTCCTCGGGACCCGAGGGGCCGGGCCGCGTCCCGACGAACGTCTCGAGCCGGCCCGAGGCGGTCTCGATCTCGTCGTCGAGCAGGAAGCGGACCTGGTCGACGACGTGCGAGCCGAGGTCGCCGAGCACGCCCGATCCGGCCTGCTCCTTGCGCAGGCGCCACGTCATCGGCGCGTCGGGATCGACGAGCCAGTCCTGCAGGTAGGAGGCGCGGACCTGGCGGACCTCGCCGATCCGGCCCTGCCCGATGACCTCGCGCGCGAGCGCCAGCGCCGGGACGCAGCGGTAGTTGAAGCCCACCATGGAGCGCACGCCGTGCGCGCGGGCCTTCGTCGCGGCCTCGACGAGCTCGAGGGACTCCTCGATCGTGTTGGCGAGCGGCTTCTCGACGATGACGTGCTTGCCGGCGCGCAGGGCCGCGAGGGCGATCTCGTGGTGCAGGTGGCCGGGCGTGCACACGTCGACGACGTCCACGTCGTCCCGCGTCACGACGTCACGCCAGTCGGTCGCGGAATCGGCCCAGCCGAACTGGTCCGCTGCCGCGCTGACGGCCGAGGCGTCCCGTCCCACGAGGACGCGCTGCGTCACCGCCGGGAGGTCGGGGTGGAACGCGCCAACGTTGCGCCAGGCGTTGGAGTGGGCCTTGCCCATGAACGAGTAGCCGATGACGGCGACGCCGAGGGTGCTCATCGCAGGACACCCGCCGTCAGGTCGCGCAGGAAGGCGAGTCCGTCGCGCGCGAGGTCGTCCTGCGTCGGTGCCAGCGGCCGCCAGATCGAGGCGGCCGTGGCGATGGACGCGTTCTCGGCGGTGAAGCTCTCGATCACGAGCGGCCCGGTGTGCCCGACCTCGTCGAGCGCCGCGCTCAGCGCGGGCCAGTCGGTCTGGTCGCCGCCGGGCGCCCCGCGGTCGCTGCCGCACACCTGGACGTGCACGAGGTGGCGCCCCGCGGCCCGGATCGCATCCGCGCTGGACCGCTCCTCGATGTTCAGGTGGTAGGTGTCCAGGGCCAGCCCGAGCGCCGGCCCCAGCAGCCCGTCGAGTCCCTCGAGCGCCTGGTCGACGGTGTTGACGAGCGAGGTCTCGTACCGGTTGAGCGGCTCGATCCCGAGGCGGACGCCGTGATCCCCCGCGTGGTCCACGACCGGAGCGAGGTGCTCGCGCCACTGCACGTACGCACGATGCCGCTCGTCCGGCGTCATCCGCCACGTGCGGCCGGTGGCGGCGTAGAACGGCCCGCACACCGCCGCCGCGCCGATGCCGGAGGCGAGGTCGACGCACGCGCGCAGGTAGTCCTGGGTCGCCGCGACGGTCGCGTCGTCCGCCTCGACGAGGTCACGCCCCGGCGCCATCGCGCCGACGACGAGGGGGACCAGCCCCGTGCGCTCCAGCGCGGGCCCGACCACGTCGGGAGTCAGGTCGCCCGCGGTCTCCAGCGGGAGCTCGACCGCGTCGAAGCCGAGCCCGGCGACGTGCTCCAGCCGGGCCTCGACCGTGGCGTCGGTGAGCGGCGACTGCCAGACCCACGTGTTGATGCCGATGCTGCGCACAAGAGCTCCTGTCGAGAGGGATGGGCCGGGTGGCGGCGGGGCGCCGCCACCCGGTCGCGGTCAGCGGTCCTGCCAGGCCTTCGGGAAGCCGGGCAGGTCCTCGCCGCCGAACTTGGCGTAGTGCCCGTCGGGCATGCCCTCGTTCGCCTCGAGGTACTCGGCGCGGTCGTCCTCGGTGATCGGCGACTGGGGCAGCACCCACTCGGCCGGCACCTCCTCGCCCGCGAAGATCTTCTGCAGCGCGAGCAGCGGGGTGCGCCACTGGAAGTTCGAGTACACGGGCGCCAGGCCCGTCAGGCCGGTCTCCTCCCACTTGCGCAGGAAGCTCATCTCGTCCTCGCCGGTCATGACCGGGTAGTCCTTGCCGGCGTCCTCGAACGCCTCGATCGCGGCGACGGCGCCGTCGCCGGCGTCCATCCAGACGCCCTTGACGTCGCCGGCGTTGAGGGCGTCGGTGATGATCTGCTTGATCTTCGTGGGATCGGCGTCCGTGAACTGGTCGTCGGCCTCGATGCCGTTCTCCTCGAAGATCTTCTCGGCCGCCGCCCAGCGGGTCTCGAGCACGTCGACGCCGGGCAGGATGCGCAGCGCGACGACCTTGTCGCCCTTCTCGAGGTTGTCGACCAGGAACTCCGCCGTGTCGATGCCCCACGCGTAGCCACCGATCGGGTGGATGAACGTGGTCGCGCAGTCGGTGTCGACACCGCGGTCGAACACGACGACCGGCTTGCCGGTCTCACACGCGCGCTCGACGGCCGGCGTCATCGCCGCGGTCGAGTTGGGCGAGATGACGAAGGCGTCGCAGTTGCCCTCCTTGATGAAGTAGTCGATGTCCGCGATCTGGGTGTCGTCGGAGTCCTGCGCGTCGCGGGTCTCCATCTGCGAGATGACGCCCTCGTCCTGCAGGACCTTCAGCTGCTGCTGCATCGTGATCCAGCCGGTCTGGCGCCACGGGTTGCTGATCGAGGCGTTGGCGAAGCAGACCTTCTTGGCGCCGTCGGACTTGAACTTCGACGTGTCGGTCATCTCGCCGTCGATGTACTGCAGCCACGGCGTCGCCTCGTCGCCCTGGAACGTCGCGCTGCGCTGCTCGTCCTGGCGGTCGAAGTCCGCCTGCACGAACCACTCGGTGTCCTTCGAACCCGAGTCGTCGTCGCCCGCGTCGGACACGTCGTCCGTGCTGCAGGCAGCGAGTACCAGCACGGCCGCGGCCGACACGAGTACCCCTCTCATCGATGCTCGCATCAGTTCTCTCCTGTCGTTGCGCCCGGGGCGGGCTGGGTGGGGGTGGGTGGAGAAGTCACGGGGGCGCGCCGGCGCACGGCGCCCTGCCAGGCCCGGCCGGCGAGGGCCACGGCGGCGATGATGATGAGCCCCTGCACGGTGTCGCGCCACGTGGACGGGACGCCCAGGCTGGTCAGCAGCAGGAACAGCAGCTCGAGCGCGAAGGCGCCCGCCGCAGCCGAGAGGACCCAGCCGCGGCCGCCGCCGAGCACCACGCCGCCCAGGACGACGGCGGTGATCGCGGCGAACTCGTAGCCCGAGCCGACCGACGGGTGGACGCCCGCGTAGCCGACGAGCAGGATGCCGGCGACCGTCGCGGACAGGGACGACAGGATGAACGCGCGCGTCTTGGTCCACCACAGGGGCGTGCCCGAGAACCGGGCGGCCTCCGGGTTGTCGCCGGCGGCGATCAGGGTCCGGCCGAAGGGGCGGCGCATGAGCCACACGGCGAGCACCGCGAGCGCGACGAGGACCAGCAGCGGGTACGGGATCGTCCCCACGAGCGGCACGTCCTCGATGCCGCCGCGGCCGATCTCGCGGAAGCGCTCCGAGGGGTTGCCCGTGGCGGCGCCGCCGGTGACGTACCGGACGAGGCCCGTCAGCGACAGCATCATGCCCAGCGTCACGATGAAGCTCGGCACCCGCAGGAGCGTCGTGGCGAGCCCGTTGACCAGCCCGATGAGCGCTCCGACGGCGAACATCAGCAGGAGGCCGGGCAGGATGCGGCCCTCGTCCTGGCCGATGACGTTGCCGGCGAGCACGACCTGGGTCGCGATGACCGCGCCCATCGAGAGGTCGAACTCGCCGCTCACGATGACGAAGTACTGGCCCATCGCGGCGATGGCGATCGGCGCGGTGCGGCCCGCGAAGCGGATCAGGGCGTTGCCGTCGGCGAAGCTCGGGTTCGAGACCATGATCGCGACCAGCAGGGCGATCACGAGCAGGAAGATGCCGCCGCCCGGCGTCGCGAGCGCCGCGAGGGACCGGCGTCCCCACGTGGACTCGTGCAGGGGCAGGACGCGCGTGGTCATCGGACCACCTCCGGGGTCGGGGTGGAGGCCGTGGTCGCGAACCGCTCGGGTCGCCGGTCGATCTCGCGCCGGGCGTACACGGCCACCGCGACGACGATGACGATGCCGCGCACGGCGTCCTTGAGGAACGGGTTGAGCTCCATGACGCCCATGACGTTGTCGAGGACGGCGAAGATGCCGACGCCGGCGATCGTGCCGACGATGCTGCCCTTGCCGCCGGCCAGCAGCGTGCCGCCGAGGACGACCGCCGCGATCGACATCAGGTCGTAGCCGCCCTGGGAGCCGACGGTCGGCTGGCCGACGCCGAGGCGGGCCAGCAGCAGCAGCCCGGCGAGGGCGGCCGTGACGGAGCAGATGACGTGGGCCGCGATGATCGGCACCTGCGTCCGGACGCCCGACATGCGGGCCACGTCCGCGTTGCCGCCGACGGCGTAGAGGTGGTGGCCCAGCCGCGTCCGCCGCAGCAGGAGCACCGCGAGCCCGGCGCACGCGAGCATGATGAGCGTCGCGATCGGGACGGGACCGATGCGGGTCGCGTCGAGCAGCCGGAAGGCGTAGGGCGCCGAGCCGCTGCTGCCCTGGTAGTTCGAGCCGAGGTAGCCCGACACGATCAGGCCCGTGCCGAGCGTCGCGATGAAGCCGTGGACGTTCAGCAGGCTCACGATGAGGCCGTTCGCGAGCCCGAACAGGACCGCCACGAGCAGCGCGGCGGCCACGCCCGGCACGATGTTCGAGGTCTGGCCGGCCATGATCCCGCCCGCCAGGACGCTGGAGAGGCTGACCATGAACGGCACCGAGAGGTCGAGCGACCCGGCCAGGATCACGAGCGTCTGGCCGATCGCGATGAGGCCCAGGATCGTCATGGTCGTCAGGACGTTGTCGATGTTGCCGACGCTGAAGAAGTTCCGTCCCTCCAGCGCCGTGATGACCGCGCCCACGACGACGGACACGAGCAGGACGGCCCACACGATCATCGTCGAGTCGAGTGCGGCGAGCCGGGCCCTCATGAGGCCACCTCCTCGTCGAGGCCGGCGGCGAGCGACAGGATCGACTCCTCGTCGGAGCCGGACGGCCGCTCGCCGGCGAGGCGGCCGTCGCGCATCACGAGCACCCGGTCGGACATGCCGATCACCTCGGGCAGCTCGCTGGAGACCATGAGCACCGCGACGCCGCGGGCGGCCAGGGTGCGCATGACCTCGTAGATCGCGTGCTTCGCGCCCACGTCGATGCCGCGCGTGGGCTCGTCCAGCAGCACGACGCGCGGGTCGGTCGCGAGCCACCGCGCCAGGACGACCTTCTGCTGGTTGCCGCCCGAGAGCAGCTGCGCCTCCTGGCTGAGCGCCCGGGCCGAGACCGAGAGCGAGCCGAACAGCTCGGGCACGTCGCGGCGCACGGCCTCGGTCCGCCGCGGGAACACCGCGCGGACGACGCCGAGGGCGTTGTCCAGCAGCGACTGGTGCAGCGCCAGGCCGGTCGCCTTGCGGTCCTCGGTCACGAGGGCGAGGCCCGCGCGGATCGCGGTGCGCGGCGAGCCGATCGCGGTGACCTTCCCGTCGATCGCGACCTCTCCGCGCGTGAACGGCTCGATGCCGAAGATCGCCTCGAGCAGCTCGGTGCGGCCCGATCCCTGCAGCCCGGCGATGCCGACGATCTCGCCGCCGCGCAGCGTGAGGTCGATGCCGTCGACGTAGCCGTTGCCGGCGCCGCGCAGCTCGAGTCGCGGCTCGCCGACGGTCGTGCCGGGGACGGGGTCGGGGAAGAACGAGTCCATGGGACGTCCGACCATGAGCCGCACGAGGGTGGCCTCGTCGAGCTCGGACGCGCGGCGCGTGTCGACCTGGCGGCCGTCCTTGAGGACGGTGACGGTGTCGCACAGGTCCAGGACCTCGCGCAGCCGGTGCGAGACGTAGACGATCGCGACGCCGCGCGACGTGAGCTCGCGGACGATCCGGTAGAGCAGCTCGACCTCGTGGTCGGCGAGCGCGGCCGTGGGCTCGTCCATCTGGATGACGCGGGCGTCGAAGCTGACGGCCTTGGCGATCTCGACGATCTGCTGCTCGGCCACCGAGAGCGAGCGGACGCGCCGCGAGGGCCGCAGCCCGTCGATGCCGAGCCCGCCCAGCAGCGCGGCGGCCTGCTCCTCCATGCGGCGGACGTCGACCAGGCCGCGACCACGCGGCTCACGGCCGAGGTAGATGTTCTCGGCGATCGTGCGCTCGGGCAGCAGGTTGAACTCCTGGAACACCGTGGCCAGTCCGGCACGCTGCGCCTGGACGGGATGGGTGAAGGAGACCGCCTTGCCGCCGAGCTCGATCGAGCCCGAGTCGGCGGGATGCACGCCCGCGAAAATCTTCATGAGCGTCGACTTGCCGGCGCCGTTCTCGCCGACCAGCCCGTGCACCTCGCCGGGGTGCAGGTCGAGGTCGACGCCGTGCAGGACGCGGTTGCCCACGAAGGACTTCGTCACCGCGCGGACGCGCAGCACGGGGGCGGATCCCCGCTCGCTCACAGCCTCGTTCACGTGAGCACTGTGACACAGATCTCCACTTCTGTCGAGAACCCGGCAGAAGTTGGCGGCTGGACGTTCAAAAGCCGGAATGGTTGAA
Organism: Aeromicrobium jepli; assembly: GCF_047246605.1. Classification (NCBI taxonomy): domain Bacteria; kingdom Bacillati; phylum Actinomycetota; class Actinomycetes; order Propionibacteriales; family Nocardioidaceae; genus Aeromicrobium; species Aeromicrobium jepli. Next base: position 232,366 of record NZ_JBFOKO010000001.1, on the reverse strand, counting down.
TCAGCAGCGTGAAGACCAGCGACGTGTTCGCGCTGCTGCAGCGCGCGGGTCGGCCGATGACCCGCGCCGAGCTCGCGGAGTCGACCGGCCTGGCCCGCTCCACCGTCGCCTCCCGCGTCGACCTGCTGCTGCGCCTGGGGCTCATCACGCCCTACGGCGGCCGCAGCTCGACGGGCGGACGCCCGCCGTCACTGCTCGCGGTCAACACGGCGGCACGGGTCGTCGCCGCGATCGACCTCGGGGCGCGTCACGCGCGCGCCGCGATCGTCGACCTGTCAGGCACCGTGCTGGCCCAGGATCGCGAGGACCTCGACATCGCCGACGGCCCCGTCCCGGTGCTGACCTGGGTGACCTCGACGATCGACCGCCTCCTGCTCGAGACGGGCCGCCCCGCCGCCGACCTGGCCGGCATCGGCATCGGCCTGCCGGGCCCCGTCGAGCACTCCACCGGCCGCGCGATCAACCCGCCGATCATGCCCGGCTGGGACCGCTTCGACGTGCCCGAGTTCGTCCGCGGGTCGTTCGACGTGCCGGTGCTCATCGACAACGACGTGAACATCATGGCCCTGGGCGAGCAGGACACCCAGTTCCCCGACGTCGACGACCTCATCCTCATCAAGGTGTCCACGGGCATCGGCGCCGGCATCATCGCGGGCGGCGAGCTGCAGCGCGGCGGCCAGGGCACGGCGGGCGACATCGGGCACATCCGCGTCTCCCGCGGCAGCGACGTGGTGTGCCGGTGCGGCAACGTCGGCTGCCTCGAGGCGCTCGCCGCCGGCCCCGCCATCGCCCGCGACCTGGGTCGGTCCGGCGTGAGCGAGGCGACCGACGTCGTCGAGCTCGTGCGCGCCGGCGACCTCGAGGCGATCCAGGCGGTCCGGCAGGCCGGCCGCGACATCGGCGACGTCCTGGCGATGATCGTGAACTTCATCAACCCGTCGGTCGTCGTCATCGGCGGCGCGCTCGCGGAGGCCGGGGAGCACCTGATCGCGGGCATCCGCGAGGAGGTCTACCGGCGCTCGCTGCCGCTGGCGACCGAGCACCTGCGGATCGTCCCGTCGGTCAGCGGCGAGCAGTCCGGCGTGCTGGGCGCGGCGGCGATGGCGATCGCGCACGCGCTCTCGCCCGAGGCGATCGAGCAGGCCAGCGCCGAGCTGCTGGCGGCCGCGGACTGACCCTCTCGGCCTCGCTGCGCGAGTGGCGGAAACGGGGGTCGCGACTGGCGCAGAAGCGCCCGCCACTCGACGAGTGGCGGGCGGCTTTGCGCCACTCGCGGGAACGGGCGACAGGCGGAGTCAGTCGCGGCGGCGGCGGGCGACGACGAAGGCCGCGACGGCGACCAGCAGGACGGCGACCACCGCGACGGGCAGGGCCACGGTGGCGAACGAGGACTCGTCCTGGTCGTCGTGGCCGGCGTGCTCGCCCTCCTGCTCGCCGTGGGCGTCGGCGACCTCGGCCTCGGCGCGCGTGGACGCGTCGGCGGCCTTCGCGATCTCGACGTTCTCGCCGTCGCTCATGAGGTGGTACTTGAGCGCCACGAAGTCGCCCGCCTTCAGCTCGTACTCCTGCAGGCCGACCGACGCGTACGCCCAGTCCTGGCCCTCCTGCGCGACCATGAACGCCCAGTAGCCGTCACCGTCGAGCGCGGCGCCGCACTTCTCGTCCTCGGGAGCGGGCAGGCCCTCGATGCGGCACACCATCGGCATCGCGCCGCTGGACTCGGCGGTCTCGATGCCCGCGTCGTTGATCGCCTCGATCGCGGTCTCGCCGGCCGAGTGCTGGGCGCACACGACGCGGTCCTCGCCGCCCTCGAGCGAGCCGAACTCGAGCACGACCGGCACGTCCTCGGGCGACTCGCAGCTCTCGTGCGCCGACGCGGCGGACGGCACGGCGACCGCGCCCGCGCCCAGCAGGGCGACGGCGGCGAGGCGGACGAGCAGGCTCTTCATCAGGGGGTCTCCTTGGGCAGGTAGCGGGCGCGCCGGGCGGCGCGCCTCAAGGTGGCGAGGACGGCGGGGCCGAGGGTCACGACGAGCAGCGCGTTCGTGATCGCGCGGCCGGTGTCCCAGCCCCAGAACGAGGTCAGCAGGGTGAACAGCAGGAACCGCTGGAGGTTCTCCCAGACCGGGTCGCCGGGCACCATCGCGAGCGAGTCCTCGGCGCCGGGCACCGCGATGCCGAGCGTGAACGGCCACGACGACAGGTTCATGAGCAGCCCGTAGGCGTACGCGGCCACGACCGCGTAGACGGCCAGCATCGCGATCTCGGCGCGGCCGCGCGGGCGTCGCGGCAGCAGGCCGGCGCCCATGCCGACCCAGGCGGCGCACAGCATCTGGAACGGCAGCCACGGCCCGACGCCGGACGTCAGCAGCGCCGAGGCGAACAGGCTCGTGCAGCCCAGGACGAACCCGAACCCCGCGCCCAGCACGCGTCCGCCGATGATGAGCAGGAAGAACACCAGCTCGACGCCGGCGACGCCCGCGCCGAGCGGCCGGACGGCTGCGTTGATGGCGCTCAGCACGCCGAGCATCGCGAGGGCCTTGGAGTCCAGGCCGCCCTCCGACAGCTCGGCCACCACGACCAGCACGACGACCGGCATGAGCGCCATGAACAGGAACGGCTGGTCGACGCGTGTCTGGCCCTCCGCCGGTGTGATGAGCAGCGGCCACACGAACATGACGAGGCCGGCGATGCTGGCCGCCGCCAGGACGAGGGCCGAGCGGCGGGTCAGCGGGACGGCGACGGGAGGACGGCGGTCGATCACCGGGCCACCTCGGTCGGCAGCGCCGCGGCGACCTCGCCGACCGTCAGCCAGGCCGGGCCCAGGACCTTGGAGACCTGCGGCGCGAACGCGGGCGACTCGGCCAGCACGGTTCGCAGCGGCCCGCGCGAGACGACCTCGCCGTCGGCCATCACGACGACGCTGTCGGCGACCATCGCGACGAACTCGACGTCGTGGCTGGAGACGACGATGCCGCGGCCGTCGGCCGCGAGGTCGTGCAGGATCCGCACGAGCGCCGCCTTGCCGGGATAGTCGAGGCCGCGGGTGGGCTCGTCGAGCGCGACCACGGTGGGCTGCGCGGTCAGCACGACGGCGAGCACGAGGGCCAGTTTCTGCCCCTCGGACAGGTCGCGCGGGTGCCGGTCTCCGGGGATGCCGGGCGCGAGCCGGTCGAGCAGGCCGCGGCACGTGCCGCGCGGCACGCCGGACTGGTCGTCGGCGGCGGCGCACTCGCGGTCGACGCTCTCGAGGTACAGCAGGTCCGCGGCGGTCTGCGGCACGAGGCCGACCAGCATCCGTGCCTGCGCGGGGCGGACGTCGCCGGGGTCGATCCCGTCCACGTCGACGACGCCGGTCGACCGCTCGCCCGTGCCCTGCAGCGCCCACAGCAGGGACGACTTGCCCGAGCCGTTGCGACCCATGAGGGCGACGATCTCGCCGCGGCCGATCGTGAGGTCGACGCCGTCGACCGCCGGCAGGGAGCCGTAGCGGACGGTGATCCCACGGGCGGTCAGCGCCGGCGGCCGCGCTGGCGTCGCCGGGACCGGCGCCGGGACGAGGCGGGCCGCGAGCGGCTTGACGCGGCGCCGGGCCTCCCGCACCGACAGCGGCAGGGGGTGCCAGTCGGCGAGCCGGCCGAGCTCCACGAGCGGCGGCGCCACGGGCGAGTCCTTGAGCAGGTCCGCAGGTGCGCCGGACCGGACGCGGCCGTCCTCGACGAGCACGAGCCGGTCCGTGAACGGGATGACCCGCTCCATGCGGTGCTCGGCGACGACGACCGTCAGCGCGAGGTCGTCGACGAGGCGCGCGATCGTGGCCAGGACGTCCTCGGCCGCGGTGGGGTCCAGTGCCGAGGTCGGCTCGTCGAGCACCAGCACGCGCGGGTGCATCGTCAGCACGGCCCCGATGGCCACACGCTGCTGCTGGCCGCCCGACAGCGAGCGGACGGAGCGGCGGCGCAGATCGGCGATGCCGAGCAGGTCGAGGGTCTCCTCGACGCGGCGGCGCATCGTCTGCGGGTCGAGGCCGAGCTGCTCCATCCCGTAGGCGAGCTCCTCCTCGACGACGTCGGAGACGAACCCCGCGACCGGGTCCTGCGCGACGTAGCCGACGCGGTGCGCCAGCTCGCGCGGCGGCCGGCCCAGGATCGACTCCCCGTCGAGCCGGATGTCGCCGGCCAGGGTGCCGCCGCTGAAGTGCGGGACGAGGCCGTTGAGCAGCCCCAGCAGCGTCGACTTGCCCGAGCCGGTGCGACCCGCGACGAGGACCAGCTCGCCCTCGTCGACGCGCAGGTCGACGCCCTGCAGCGTGGGGCGCTCGGCGCCGTCGTACCAGAACGTCACGTTCTCGAGCTCGATCACGCGTCCTCACCCCCGGCCAGGTCGTGGGCGACGGGCGCCTGCGGCGCGACGAACACCGGCAGCAGGCCGATCGCGACGACCACGAGGGACAGCACGCTGACCGGCGGCCAGCCGGGCACCTCGGGGTAGAGCACCGGGACCTGCGTGGAGGACAGCAGCTTGAGCCCCACGGCGACAGCAACGCCCGACCCGGCCGTGAGGTACTCGGGCGCGAGCCACCGCTGGGTGCGGTACCGCGTGCGCTGGACACGGCGGCCCGCCGAGCGCAGCGCGAGGACGGCGAACACGAGGCCCGCCACGAGCATCGGGTAGGTCAGGACCCGCGGGGCGGTCCCGTCGAGGTAGCCGTACGTGCCGACCGCGAGGCCGAACAGGCCCAGCAGCATGAGCACGCCCGTGACGAACCGCTCGCGGGGCGACGCCGAGCCGCTGCGGCCGTACCCGCGCGCGTCCATGCCCGCGGCGAGCGTCATCGAGCGGTCGAGTGCGTCCTCCAGGACGGGGATGACGATGCGGTGCATCGCGCCCGTGCCGCGGCTCGCGTCGCCGCGCAGCTTCCGGGCGCGGTTCACGCGGCGGACGCTCTCGGCCAGCTGCGGGAACACCGAGAGCGCGACGACGAGCGCGGCACCGACCTCGTACAGGGCGGGCGGCGCGGACGCGAGCAGGCGCTTGGGGTTCGCCAGCGAGTTCGCCGCGCCGATGCAGATGATCAGCGCGGCCAGCCGCAGGCCGTCGTAGAGGCCGACGAGGACCTCGTTCACGGTGACGTCGCCGAGCAGCTGGACGCCGCGGGCGACCTCGGGCAGCGGCACCTCGGGCAGGTGCAGCAGGACCTCGTCGCCGGGCATCGACCCGCCGCCGAGCAGGATCCGGAAGGCGACGCGCATCACCACGATCAGCAGACCGAAGTACAGGTAGTACCGGAACGACAGCGCCCACGGGGCGTCGCCGCGGCACGCCGCCACGACGAGGCTCGCGATCGCGATGACGACCACCAGCAGGATCGGGTTGAGCATGAACGAGGCACCGGCCGCCAGGCCGAGGGCCCACAGCCACCACGCACCCGGGTGCAGCTCGCGGCGACGGCGCGCAGGCGCGGCGGGACGCACGGTCGAGGAGTCGACGGCGGTGGCCATCCGGTCCCCTTCCCGACGTCACGGGGGCGAGGGCCGCGGAGGGCGATCACCCACCCGTCGCTGCTCGACAACATGTGGCGGTGGCGGTCCGGCGCGAGTTCCCGGCTCACCTCGGTCGCGAGGCTGACGGTTGCGGCACAGCACCGGATTCGCACCGGTTTCCTCCGTGCCGGACGTGGTCCAACGAGGCCGAGTCTATCCCGCCGCGCTCAGGCCCCGTTCCGTCGCCGCCACGCGACAGCGCCCGCGACACCGAGCAGCGCGACGACGCCCGCTCCGGCCGCGATCGCGGCGGCCGAGGTGCCCCCGTCGTCGGTGGCCGCGAGCGGCATGACCTCCTCGCCCTCCTCGGCCGCGGAGGCGTCCTCGCCGGCCGAGGTCGTCGCGCCCGGGGTGGGCGCCGAAGTCGGGTGGGCCGTCGCGGTGGCCGAGGCGGACGCGGTGGGCACGGACGCGGTCGGCGCGCTCGAGGACGCGCCGGGGACCGGCGCCGCGTCCGGGGCCGACGCACGGGGGGCCGTGCTGCGCCGGGCCGACGGCTTCGAGCCCGCGGAGCCCGGCTCGGTGGCGCGCGGGCCGTCCGGGCGCGGCGTCGCCTGCGTGGGCGCCGGCGCGGCCGCGACGGGAGCGGGCACCGACGGCCACGTGCGACTCTCGGAGCGCTGGAACACGAAGGCGACCGCACCGCCCTGCGGGACCTTGAGCCCCGTGACGCCCAGGCTGGAGTAGACCCACTCGCCGGACTTCCCGTCGGACCAGAACAGGGCCCAGTACGCGTCCGGCGGCGACGCCTCGACGCAGGTCGCGTCCGCGGGCGCGCCGTCGACCCGGCACACGAAGCCGGGCGCGCGCGTCGCGTAGGTGAGCTGGTGGCCCGCGGCGGCGAAGTTCTGCGCGGCCCGGCCGCCGCCGTCGGGGTCGCAGCCGACCGAGGAGCCGACCACGACGGTGACGCCCGTGCCCGCGCGGCACGCAGCGGCGTGCGCGGGGGCGGCGAGCAGGGCCGGGCCGGCGGCGACCCCCGCGAGGGTCGCCGCCAGCACCGTCACGAGCCTGCGGATCACTTCACGACCCGGAAGGTGCGCGAGCCCTTGCGGTCGGCGTACGCGCCGCGCACGGACACGGTGGCCTTGCCGACCTTGCGGCCGACCTTGAACCGGTACGTGTAGGTGCCCTGCGTCGTCGCATATCCGCGCTTCACGAGCTTGCCGCGGTAGCGAACCTGGACGGGCTCGCGCGCGGTCAGGCCGCGCACGACGATGCGCTGGACCTTGGCGCGCTTGACCTTGGCGCGGGCGGGCGTGACCCGCAGCGTCCGCGGCGCCAGGACCTGGACCGCGGTGGAGGCCACGGTGCGGCCCGTCGAGTCGCTCACGACCAGCGAGCGGCGCGCGGTGCCCTTCGGGACCCGCAGGGAGAACGTCGCACGGCCCGCCGAGGGCTGCACCGCGGCCGACGGGGACGTGCCGGCGAAGCGGGCGCGGACGCTCCAGCCCGCCGCGAGGCCGCTGACGGTCACGCGCACGGTCGCGCCGGAGCGGGCGTACTTCGGCACGGACACCGCAGCGCGCGTGCCCGTCACGAGGGTCAGCGCCGGGGCGGCCTGGACCGTGGCCCGGATCCACTGGTCGCGAGTGAACTCGTCGATGCCGTCCTCGGCGCCCGCGGCGAGTGCGGCGGCGTCGTACGCGACGGCGCCCACCTCACCGGAGAGCCGACCGCCCGTGGCGTCCGAGACCTGGTGCCGGGCCACCCACGTGGCCGCCTTCGCCGCCTCCGCGCCGCGGCCCGCGCGCGAGAGCGCCACCGCGGCCAGACCGGTCGTGTTCGCGTTGGGCACGCCGTTGCCGACGAACGAGCCGTCGGCCGCCTGCGCCCCGACGAGCGCCTCCACGGCGTCGTCGACGACCGCCTGCGGCACGGCGATGCCCGCCGCGCGCGCCTCCGCGAGCGTCGTCAGGACCGCGGCGGTGGTGTCGATCTCGGGGACCTCGGGGCAGGCCGCCTTGAGGTTCTGGCGGAACGAGCCGTCCTCGCACTGCTGGCCCGTGATGAAGCCGACCGAGGTGGCCGCCTCGTCGCTGCCGCCGGCGATCAGGCCGCGCGTCGCGAAGGTCTGGCCGAACAGGCCGTACGTGTCGCTCGACTCGCCCGTCGCGTCGTTCGTGGTGGCCTCGAGGTCGGCGACCAGGTCGCGGCCGCCGACCGCGCGCACGTCCCGTCCCGCGGCCTTCGCGGCGAGCAGGAGCTTGCCGGCCGAGCCCGGGTAGATCGTCGTGGTGCCCTCGAACGTGTAGGTCACGTACTCCGTGGCGCGCGCGGAGACGGCCGTCAGGATCTGCTGCTGGGCCGCCGGCTGCGCGTCGAGCGACCGCAGCGCGGCGAGCACGTCGAGGCTCAGGCCAAGGTCGTCGAAGTCGTAGAGCTCGTTGTGCACGACCCCACCGGTCAGCTGGCCGGAGAGCCACGCGGCGGCGGCGGACGTGGACGAGGTGGTGGCCGCCGTGGCGGCGGGGGTGGTGGCGACGACGGTGGACACGGCCACCGCGCCTCCGGCGAGCGCGACGAGGGCGCGCCGGCGCAGGGGTGTGGTCATCGGGGTTCCTTCCCGCTGCTTGGACGGGAAGGGACACGGCGCCAGGAGTCAGGCCCGCATTCCGCCCGCTGCATTCCTCGACAGCGCTGTGGTCGGTTCCGTCAGGCAGGTGCTCCGGCTCGCCGGCCCCGAGGGGGCGGTCTCACGGTTGCGGGTCAGCGCCGGACTTTCACCGGCTTCCCCTGGCACTGCGGAAGGTGTGTGGTTGTGGCGGCAGGGTAGCACCGGAAACGGCCCGCGCGCCCCCTCCGGGGGCGAGATGTGCAGCACTGTCCACCCGTCTCCGCCCGGAAGGGCCGGTTCCAGGTGGGGACCGCCACACATCTCGCGCGGCGGAGCCGCGTCAGCAGGTGCGGAAGACGTAGCCCCGCGTGCCGCGGGGGACGACGTCGCGGTCGCGCAGCAGGACCGAGACCCGGCCGCCGCGCGCACGGCACGCCCGCGTGAAGGCGCGGCGCCCGTTGTCGGTGTACTCGATCTCGATCACGCGGCGGCCGTACATGCGCGTGTACGCGCCGCACTCGCGGTAGACCTCGCACTCCTCGGCCACGGCGAAGTCGAAGCCCAGCCGCCGGCCGTTCAGCTGGGGCGTGTTCTTCTGCGCGATCGCGAGCCGCTCGGCGTGCGCCGCCCGCACGAGGAGACGGGCGTACGCCCTCGCGTGCGCACCCGTCAGCAGCCCCTTCGACCGCGTCCAGGAGTCGAGGTTGTCGGGCTCGACCGCACGAAAGCCGCGATCGGCGCAGCCGGCGAACCAGCGTCGCGAGATCCGCGCCGCGGCGGCGCGCTTGCGAGCCGTCCGCAGGTCCAGCAGCACCTCGTCGGGCCAGCCGGCGTCGCGCACGAGGCGACCCTGCCGGTCGCGCAGCAGCAGGCCCGGACGGTTCCTGCGCCACCATCCCAGCGTCCCGGGCTGCGTCTGGAAGGCGTTGACGTAGCAGATCGAGTACACGCCCGGCACCGGCTTCTCGGTGCGGTCGCGCACGACGACGTCGACCTTCGGGGCCGGGCGGTAGGCCCCGCCCAGCTGGTAGTCGGCGACCCCGCCGGCGGGCGGCGCGGCGATCGGGACGACCGCCGCGAGGACCGTCAGCAGCAGCGAGGACAGGAAGGCCATGACACAGGAGTACCAGTTCGCGTGAGCCGCGTCCCATCGCCTCCGGATGCGCGTCCTTCGACATGTCGGCAGGCCGCCCGGACACTAGCCTGTGCGCATGACTCTCGGTGACGAACTGCGGCGGGCGATCGACGGGAAGTGGCGGCACGTGCGCGAGCAGAGCCGGCTCGAGCTGTCGCAGATGGACCTGGCGTACGACATGTCGCTGAGCCTCGACGAGGCGCGCGAGCGCGTGCTGGGCCAGATGAAGCAGCTCGTGCCCACCGGCATCCCCGCCGCCGGCTTCCGTGTCGAGAACGGCGGCACGGGCGACCCGGGCATGGCCGTCACCGGCATCGAGATGCTCGCGCAGTTCGACCTGTCGCTCATGGTCAAGGCGGGCGTGCAGTGGGGCCTGTTCGGCGGGGCCATCGAGAACCTCGGCACCGAGCAGCACCACGCCAGGTACATCCGGCCGCTCATCGACCTCGACCTGCTCGGCTGCTTCGCGATGACCGAGACCGGACACGGCAGCGACGTCCAGAGCCTCGAGACGACCGCGACGTTCGACCCGGCCACCGAGGAGTTCGTCATCGATTCCCCCTCCCCGTCGGCGCGCAAGGACTACATCGGCGGTGCCGCGAAGCACGCCCGCGTCGCGGCGGTGTTCGCGCGGCTCATCACGCTGGGCGAGGACCACGGCGTGCACTGCTTCGTCGTGCCGATCCGCGACGAGAACGGCGAGGACCTGCCGGGCGTCACGACGAGCGACTGCGGCTACAAGGGTGGCCTGGGCGGCGTCGACAACGGCCGCATCATGTTCGACCAGGTCCGCATCCCGCGCGAGAACCTGCTCGACCGCTACGGCCACGTGGACGAGGGCGGCACGTACTCCTCCCCCATCGAGAGCCGCAACGCGCGCTTCTTCACGATGATCGGCACGCTCGTCCGCGGCCGCGTGAGCGTGGGCGGAGCGGCCCGCGCCGCCGCCGAGGTCGCGCTCAGCATCGCCACCCGCTACGCGCTGCAGCGCCGCCAGTTCGAGGGCGCGCCCGGCGAGGAGGTCGTCCTGCTGGACTACCGCATGCACCAGCGCCGCCTGCTGCCGCTGCTGGCCGAGGCGTACGCGCTGCGGTTCGCGCACAACCAGCTCGTCGCGCGCATGCACCGCCTCCAGACCGAGGAGGACCCCGACCCGCACGCCCAGCGCGAGCTGGAGGGACGCGCCGCGGGCCTCAAGGCCGCGCAGACCGAGTTCGCGACCCGCGCCATCCAGGAGTGCCGCGAGGCGTGCGGCGGTGCCGGCTACATGGCCGACAACCGCCTCACGACCCTACGCGGCGACAGCGACGTCTTCACGACCTTCGAGGGCGACAACGTCGTCCTGCTGCAGCTCGTCGCGAAGGAGCTGCTGACGTCGTACGCGAAGGAGGTCAACGGCCTCGACCCCGTCGGCATGGTCCGCTTCGCCGCGGGCACCGTCGCCGAGACCGTCCGCGAGCGCACCGCCGCGACGCAGCTGATCCAGCGGCTCATCGACGCGCGCTCGAGCGACGAGGACCACAACCTGCTCGACCGCGGCACCCAGCTGGACCTGTTCGAGGACCGCGAGCAGCACGTCATCGAGACGGCCGCTCGCCGCCTCCGCCGCGCCGGCAAGGACCAGGGCGAGGCGTTCGCCGTGTTCAACGCCGCCCAGGACCACGTCATCAAGGCCGGCCGGGTGCACATCGACCGGATCGCGCTCGAGGCGTTCACCGCCGGCATCGCCCGGTGCGAGGACGAGGCGGCCGCCGACGTCCTGCGCGACGTGTGCTCGCTCTACGCGCTCACCGTCGTCGAGCGCGACAAGGCGTGGTTCATGGAGCACAACCGGCTCAGCGACCAGCGCGCCAAGGCCGTCACGACCGAGGTCAACGCGCTGCTGGAGCGGCTGCGCCCGCACGCGCTGGACCTCGTGGAGGGCCTCGGCGTGCCCGAGGCCTCCCTCGGGACCTCGATGCTCGCCTGAGCCGGCCTCGTACCACGCCGGGGCCGCCCGGCAGTACCCCCGGAAGCGGGGGCGCTCTCCACGACGAAAGACGGTCCCGGACGTGGCAGACTGCTGCTGCCATACCCACCTTGTTCCTCGGGGAGTTCCATGAACCGACGTCTCAGCCAGGTCGCCCTGTCCGCGGCCGCTGCGCTCACCCTCTCGCTCGCCGCGCCCGTCGCGGCCCAGGCCAGCGACACCACCGTCACCGCCAAGCGCGGTCCGGTCGCCACGGCCGTCTCGACCCAGGCCGCTCCGGCCGCCGCCTCCGGCAGCGTCCGCTTCACGCGCAGCGCCGTCATCGGCAGCAGCACCAGCGTCTACACCAGCACCCGCGCCAGCGTCTCCGTCCCGGGCGCCGTCAGCTGGTACGTCTACGCCGACGTGTTCGTCAACGGCGCCGCGCGCGTCCGCAACGACCTCGTCGCCTCGAACAACTACCCGACGGGCAGCGCCTCCTGGCCGCGTTCCTCGGGCTACGGCAAGGTCCAGCTGCGCAACGTCCGCGTCGAGTCCTACGACGCGAACTACAACCGCACCACGTCGCGCCTGCCTGACAGCAACGCCGTCCCGGTCCGCCGCGGCACGACGTACAAGATCGCCTCGACCATCCAGAAGCGCGGCAAGAAGGTCACGATCCGCGCCAAGAACTGGAAGGTCTACAACCCGAACGGCTCGACCTCCGCGGTCCGCAAGCTGACGGTCAAGCGCTACTACAAGGGCAAGTGGCGCGGCGTGAAGCACATCAAGCTGAACCGCAACGGCAGCGGCAAGGTGACGTTCAAGCAGAAGAAGAAGTTCAAGTACCGCGTCTACCTGGCCACGACCTCGACGATCCAGGGAACGTACATGTACTTCCCGCGCAAGGTCTGACGCACGGCCTCGCCACGCGCCGGTCCACCCTCGGGTGGGCCGGCGCTTCGCGTCTCAGCACCAGTCGTCGCGGCGCAGCGGCGTGAGCAGCTCGTGGATCGTGCGCTGCTGGTCCGGCGCCATCGCGCCGAGGCCGAAGTCCGCCTCGGTCAGCGCGACCGTCGCCTCGTCGAGGACCCGCCGGCCCTCGTCCGTCAGCGAGGCCAGCGCCCGGCGGCGGTCGCGCGCGTCGATCCGGCGGTCGACCAGGCCGTCCGCGACGAGCCGGTCGATCAGGTTCGTGACCGAGGTCGGGTGGACCATGAGCCGCTCGCCGATCTTCGACAGCGGCAGCGATCCCGAGGAGCTGAACGACAGCAGCCGCAGCACCTCGTAGCGGGCGAACGTGATGCCGAACGGCTTGAGCGTCGCGTCGAGTCGGGCGGACAGGATCTGGTGCACGCGCATGATCGAGGTGGCCAGGCGCATCGAGGTCGCGTCGCCGACCCGCTCCTCCCACAGCTCGCCGGCGCGCTCGAGGGGGTCGAAGTCCAGTCCCGGCATGGCTCCACCGTACCGGCGAGGCGGCCGCTGTCCCGGCGAACGGACCCCGCGTGACGGCAGTGCACGAGTTGGATTAGCCTAGCCTTACCTACTCGACGAAAGGCACTCCGTTGCGCCTCGCCCGCCTCCTCGCCGCTGCGACCCTCGCATTCGGCCTCACCGCCTGCGCCTCCTCCGACGACACCGACTCGGACGCCGGCTCCTCCTCCGACGGCGCCTTCCCCGTCACGGTGGAGCACGCCTACGGCACGACCGAGGTGCCCAGCGAGCCGAAGCGCGTCGCCACCGTCGCCTGGTCCAACCAGGACACCGCGCTCGCGCTGGGCGTCGTGCCCGTCGGCATGCCGAAGGTGACCTACGGCGACGACGACACCGACGGCCTGCACCCCTGGGTCAAGGACAAGCTCGACGAGCTCGGCGGCGAGACGCCCGTCCTGTTCGACGAGACCGACGGCATCGACGCTGCCGCCGTCGCCAAGTCCGAGCCCGACCTGATCCTGGCGCCCAACTCCGGCCTCACCAAGGAGGAGTACGAGACGCTCAGCAAGATCGCGCCGACGATCGCGTTCCCCGACAAGGCGTGGGGCACCACGTGGCGCCAGGCGCTCGAGCTGACCGGCGAGGCCCTCGGCAAGTCCGACGAGGCCGAGAAGCTCATCGCCGACCTCGAGAAGCAGATCGACGACGCGACCGCCGAGCGCCCCGAGATCAAGGGCAAGACGGCCGTCATGAGCTGGATCGACCCGAGCGACCTGAGCAAGGTCGGCTACTACACCGCCTACGACACGCGGGCGCAGTTCCTCAATGACCTCGGCTTCGAGACTCCCGAGTTCGTCGAGTCGTCCAAGGACAGCGACCAGTTCTTCCTCGAGATCAGCGCCGAGAAGGCCGACGAGCTCAACGGCGCCGACGTCTTCGTCGGCTACGGCGACGACGCCGCCCTGAAGAAGGTCCAGGCCGACCCGCTGCTGGGCAAGGTCACGGCGTTCCAGCGCGGCTCCGCCGCTCTGCTGAAGGACAACACGCCGCTCGCCGCGGCCGTGTCGCCCTCGGCCCTGTCGATCCCGTGGATGCTGGACGACTACGTCACCCTCCTGGCCGACGCCGCAGCGAAGGTGAAGTGACCACGACGACCGTCCCGACCACGAGGGGTGCCGCCCGGACGCGGCGCCCCTCGTGGTGGTTCGCCGTCGCCCTCGTCGCGCTCGCCGCGGCCGTCTTCCTCTCCGTGGCGTTCGGAGCGCGCGTGGTCAGCCTGCACGACGTGTGGGTCGCACTCACCACGGACGCCGACGACGTCACCTCGGCCGCGATCCGGTCGCGCGTGCCGCGCACCGTCCTCGCCGTCCTGGTCGGCGCCGCGCTCGGCGTGGCCGGCGCGGTCCTGCAGGCCGTCACGCGCAACCCGCTCGCCGACCCGTGGATCCTGGGCATCAACTCGGGCGCCTCGCTGCTGGTCGTGTGCGGCATCGCGTTCGCCGGCGCCGCCACGATGCCCGAGTACATCGTCTTCGCGCTCGTGGGCGCGGCCGTCGCGGCCGTGTTCGTGTACGCGATCGGCTCGCTGGGGCTGGGCGGCCCGACGCCGCTCAAGCTGGCCCTCGCGGGCGCCATCACGACCGCCGCCTTCACGTCCCTGACGAGCGCGATCCTGCTGCCGCGCATCGACGTCATGCGCGTCTTCCGGTTCTGGCAGGTCGGCAGCGTCGGCCGCGCCGAGACCGCCGACACCCTGCTCGTGCTGCCGATCCTCGCGGTCGGCGCCCTCATCTGCCTCGTCTCCGCCCGGTCGCTCAACATCCTCGCCCTCGGCGACGAGGCGGCCGCCGGCCTGGGCGTCTCGGTCGTGCGCACGCGGCTGGTCGCCGCCGCCGGCGCGATCATCCTGTGCGGCGCGGCCACCGCGCTCGCCGGGCCCATCGGCTTCGTCGGCCTCATCGTGCCGCACCTGTGCCGCCTCGTCGTCGGCGCCGACCACCGCTGGCTGCTGCCGATCTCGGCCGTCGCCGGCGCCACCCTGCTGACCCTCGCCGACGTCGTGGGACGCGTCCTGGGCCGCCCCGGCGAGATCGACGTCGGCGTCGTCACCGCCCTCATCGGCGGCCCCGTCTTCCTGTGGGTCGTCCTGCGACGGACAGGACGGACCGCATGACCACCCTGACCCCCGTCGAGATCGTCCACGCCGCCCGCACGCGCGGCAGCCGGCGCGCGACCGGTGCCGTCATCGCGCTGGCCGTCACCGTCGTCGCGCTGTTCGTCGTGTCGCTCATGGCCGGCGACCCTGTCTACTCGCTCGGCGAGGTGTGGCGGGTCGTGCGCGGCGAGATGGTGCCGGGCGCCTCGTTCATCGTCGGCGAGCTGCGCCTGCCGCGCGCCGTCCTGGCGGTCCTGGCCGGCGCCGCCTTCGGCCTGGCCGGCATCACGTTCCAGACGATGCTGCGCAACCCGCTGGCCAGCCCCGACATCATCGGCATCACCAACGGCGCCAACGCCGCGGCGCTGTTCGCGATCGTGGTGCTCGGCGCGAGCGGGGCGATCGTGTCGCTGTTCGCCGTCGTCGCGGGCGTCGCCACGGCCGTCCTGATCTACGGACTCGCGTCCACCGGCAAGGCCGTCGGGTCGCGGCTGATCCTCGTCGGCATCGGCATCGCGGCGATGTTGCACAGCGTCACCGCCTACCTGCTGGTCTACGCGAACGAGCTGGACCTGCAGCGTGCGATGCGCTGGCTCAACGGCAGCCTCAACCTCGCCGCCTGGGACGACGTGGCCCTCATCGGCGTGCCGTTCGTCGTCCTGGCGCCGGCCCTGCTGCTGCTCGGCTCGCGCCTGGCACTGCTCCGCCTGGGCGAGGACCTGGCCTCCGGTCTCGGCGTGCCGGTCGAGACCACGCGGCGGCTGCTCGTGCTCGTGTCCGTCACGCTCGCGTCCTTCGCCACCGCCGCCACCGGACCGATCCTGTTCGTGGCGTTCATGGCCGGCCCCATCGCGACCCGCCTCGTCGGGAACCGCGGCTCGCTCATGCTGCCGTCGGCGCTCGTCGGCTCGATCCTGGTGCTGTCGGCCGACCTGGTCGGCCAGTTCGCCTTCGACACCCGCTACCCCGTCGGTGTCATCACGGGTGCCATCGGCGCCCCGTTCCTGATCTACCTGCTGATCCGCACCCAACGCACGGGAGGCGCCCTGTGACCACCACCTTGTCGACCGAGTCGCTGACACTCGGCTACGGCGAACGCACGATCGTCACCGACCTCAGCCTCGAGCTGCCCACCGGCGCGATCACGACGATCGTGGGCGCCAACGCGTGCGGCAAGTCCACCCTGCTGCGCGGCATGGCCCGGCTGCTGCCGCCGGAGTCCGGGCGGGTGCTGCTGGACGGCGCCGACATCCACGGCCTGCCCACGAAGCAGGTCGCGCGCCGCCTCGGCCTGCTCCCCCAGTCCCCCATCGCCCCCGAGGGCATCACCGTGGCTGAGCTCGTGGCGCAGGGTCGTCACCCGCACCGCCGCGCGTTCTCGCGGTGGACCAGCGACGAGGACGAGATCGTCGCGGACGCGCTGGAGGCCACCGGGGTCCTCGCCCTGGCCGACCGTGTCGTCGACGAGCTCTCCGGCGGCCAGCGCCAGCGCGTCTGGATCGCGCTCGCGCTCGCGCAGCAGACCGAGGTGCTGCTCCTCGACGAGCCGACCACGTTCCTCGACGTGTGCCACCAGGTCGAGGTGCTGGACCTGCTGACCGACCTCAACCGCTCGCGCGGCACGACGATCGCGATGGTCCTGCACGACCTCAACCTCGCGGCCCGCTACGCCGACCACCTCGTCGCCGTGCACCACGGGATGGTCCACGCCCGCGGCACGGCCGAGCAGGTCCTCACCGAGGACATGGTCAAGGTCGTGTTCGGCCTGGACGCCCAGGTCATGCTCGACCCGACGAGCGGCCGGCCGATGATCCTGCCGCTCGGCCGTCACCACGTGCGGACGTGACGGTTTCCCCGGTTCACTAGGTTTCCTGCCACTTCGCGAGGTTCGCGAACCGCGTTCAGTGACGGTTTCCCCGGTTCACTAGGTTTCCTGTCACTTCGCGAGGTTCACGAACCACGTTCAGTGACGGTTTTCCCGCTTAACCGGGGAAACCGACAGGGGCGCCGGCGGCTGCCGACGCCCCTGCGGCCCGGACTCAGCGCACGCGGACCGTGGTGGCCTTCGCGCTGCCGGCGACCAGCGAGGAGCCCGTGTAGGTCGCGGAGACCTTGCGCGTGCCCTTCGCCAGCGTGAACGTGACCGTCGCGCGGCCGTTCCGCAACGTCACCGTGCGGACCTTGGCGCCGGCCTTGACGCGGACCTTGCCGGTGGCCTTGACCGAGCCGGCCTTGACCGCCACGGTCACGCGGACCTTGCCCTTGCCGAGCGCCTGGGCCTTGACCGCCGTGGCGGACCGGGCCTTGGCGACCTTGACCACGGCGACGGCGGAGGTCGAGCCCGTGAAGCGCGTGCCCTCGGCCGGCGTGAAGACGGCCGTCAGGCGACGGGAGCCGGGCTTGAGGCCCGACACGCGGATCGTCGCCGACCCGTTGGCGAGGGTCCGGGTGGCGAGCACCTTGGAGCCCTCGCGCACCTGGACCGTGCCGCGCGGCGTGCCCGCCGTGGCGTCGGACGTGGTCACCGTGACCGTCGCCGTGACGGCCTTCGGGTACGTCGCCGAGGACGGCACCCGCAGCGTCGTCGTCGTGGCGGCCGGGGCCTCCACGCCTGCGCCCTCGGGAGCGGCCCAGAACAGCGCGCGCGCCGCCTGGCTCTGCCCGCCCTTGGTGTGGGTGCGGAAGAACGGCGCCGTGCCGAACACGAAGGCCTTCGCGCCCGAGGCGGCGGTCGCGGAGACCGCGGCCGGCTTGCCCGCGGCCGTGTCCGGGCCGTTCGTGCCGTTCGTCGAGCGCCAGTGACCGGCCACGAGCGGGTTGCCCGTGCCGTACGTCTGCTCGACCGTCACCGCCTCCGGCAGGTCGGTGAACCACGCCGCCGGGTAGACGAAGGCGAACTCCTGCGCGTACGGCGCGAGCACGTCACCGGGCGTGTCGACCCGGACGATGCCGTTGCCGTCGGTGTTGCCCGTCACCGCCGTGCCGCCGGGGACGATCCCGAACGTCTTGGCCACGTTGAAGGCGTTGGCGGTACGACCGACGATGCTGCCGCCGGCGTCGGCGAACGCCTGGACCGCCGCACGACCCGCCGCCTGGCTGTCGTTGAACGCGAGGTTCGAGCCCAGCCACAGCACGTCCACGTCGTCGAGGATCGTGGGCGTGGCCGTGATCGTGGCGGCGTTGACGGCCTTGAGGTCGTCGAAGCCCAGCTGCGTGAGCGACAGCAGGTCGTCCTGGTTGCCGGTGTAGCCGATCGTCAGGTCCTGCAGACCCTTGGCCGTGCCGTCGCCGAGCTGCGCGGTCTCCGCCGGCGTGGCCTTGGCCACGTCGATGTCGAACTCCTGCGCGGCGTCGGCCAACTCGTCGTACGCGTCCGCCGCGACGATCGCCGACCCGTCCTCGAGCTGGGAGACCTTGACCTCGTCCTCGAGCAACGCGTTGAGGGCGCGGTAGTCGTTGACGCCGGCGAGGTCGAACGTCAGGTAGCCGCCACGCGGCGGCACCTCGCCGTCGGCATCGCCGCTGGTCACCTTCGTCGAGGCCGGGAAAGCACCGCTGGTGACCGTGCCGAAGGAGGCGACGTCGACGCCCCACAGGTGGCCCCAGCTCCACGCCGAGACGTCGTACATGCTCAGGATCCCGGGCTTGTTCGAGATGTCCGAGCCGGGCGACAGCAGCGAGTGCACGAGGTTGCGGTTCGGCTGGTGCATGTCGACGACGTACGAGCCGGCCGGGTAGGTCTGCCCGCCCAGCTCGGTGGCCGCGTCGAGGCGCCGCACCGCGATGTTGTGCGCGAGCAGGCGCGAGACGAGGTACCGGGCGTCGGAGATCGAGCGCTGGCCCTCACCGACCGGGATCACGAAGCCACGCGGGTACTGCACGACGTTCTGGTCGTCGGAGTCGTTCCACAGCGCCTTCCACTCGTCCGGGCCGGGCACCGAGGCGATGTTCTCCGACGTGAGCGCGGTGCGCTCCTGGCCGACCTGCGCACGGCGGAAGAACTCGACCTGGTCGTCCAGCATGTCGGCGTCGTGGTCCGCCACGTAGTCGACGAGGCTCTGCATCGTCCGCAGCGCCACGGCCGAGTTGATCGTCGCGCTGGCCGGCGTCTGCGAGCTGCCGTTCGGGCGCGACTTGGGCAGCTCGACCGTCGAGGTCACCGCGCCGGTGAAGGCCGCGTACTGCGCCGTGAAGACGGGCGGGTAGTCGTCCCAGCCGGTCGGCGTGTCACGGTACGGGATCTTGATGTGCGCGGTGTCCGGGCCCGTGTTCTCGTTGACGACCCGGCCCGTGGCGACGTTGTAGTACGTGTTGCCCGGGATGTTCGCCGCGACGACGTCGCGCTCGATCTGAAGGCTCAGCGCGTACGCGTGCGGGATGAACAGGTCGTACTCGTAGTCGTCGCCGTGCGGCGGTCCGCAGGGCTCCACCTGCAGCACGCCGGTGTAGCCGTGGAAGTCGGCCGCGTAGAGCGCCTGGACCGCGTGCGCCGTGCGGACGAACGACACGGACTCCGGCGTCGTGTTGGTGATCATGTCGCGGTTGGCGTCGAGGTTGAGCGCCGTCGCGCGCTGGCCGATCGTGCGGCCGTCGGGGTTGAGCACGACGCTGAAGTAGAGCCGGTGCCCCCGCAGCAAATTCTTGACGTCGTTCCACGGCGCGGCCGCGAGCTGCTCGATGTAGTCGAGCGCGGCGTCCGTGCCCTCCCACTCGTTGCCGTGGATGTTCGCGCTGATCCAGATCGGCGTCTTGTAGCCGCTCTTGAGCGCCGCGTCCGTGGCGGCCGAGGTGGGATCCTGGCGGATCTGCTTGCGCCACGCGGTCTGCTGCGCCGTCTGGTCCTCGTCCTCGGGCGCGGTGACCGTCACGAGGTAGAGCTGGCGGCCCTGCGTCGACTCGCCGACGATCTGGGTCGAGACGCGGTCGGAGGAGCGCATCGCGGCCTGCAGGCGCGGGGCGATGTCGTCGTAGCCGGTCAGGTTGCCCGTGTCGGCCGCGTCGGGATTCGCGTCGGGGTAGATCCTGAGCTTCGGCTGCGTCGGGTACGACGTCGGCATGGGCAGGGCGCCCTCGGCCTCGTCGTCGGCTGCGGCGGCACGCGCGGCCTTGGCGGTCAGCGAGCCGGTGGTCGTGGACTCCGGGGCCGAGCGGATGGTCGGCGAGCCGGGTCGGGGGTCTTGGGCGGTGGCCGGGGGCGACCATGCGAGCGAGGCTGCGAGCGAGAGGCTCGCGGCTGTCGCCAGGAGACGGGACGTGCGCACGGAGAACTTCCCTTCGGGAGTTCCGGCGACGTCGGGCTCACCGCCGGAGAGGTCTCCTGATTGTCACGGCGGTTACCCCCGGGAGAAAAGGGTTAAGCGGGGCTGACGGGGAAACGTCATCGGAAGTTGACGCACGAAACGGGCCCGAAACCTTGGTCTCGGGCCCGTTCGAAGTTCTCAGGGACGGCGCGGGAAGCGCGAGAAGTCCGGCGTGCGCTTCTCCTTGTAGGCGTCGCGGCCCTCCTGCGCCTCGGCCTGGCCGTAGAACAGCAGGTTCGCGTCGTGCGCGAGCTGCTGGATGCCGGCGTAGCCGTCCTCGTGCGCGTGGAAGCTCAGCTTCGACAGGCGCAGCGCCCACGGCGACAGGCGCAGCATCTCGCGGCACCACTTCACCGTCTCGGCCTCGAGCTCCGCGAGCGGGACGACCGTGTTGACCAGGCCCATCTCCATCGCCTGCTGCGCGTCGTACTGGCGGCACAGGAACCAGATCTCCTTGGCGCGCTTCGGACCGACGAGGTCGGACAGGATGCTGGCGCCGTAACCACCGTCGAACGAGCCGACCTTGGGGCCGACCTGGCCGAAGCGGGCGTTGTCCGCCGCGATCGTCATGTCGCACACCAGGTGCAGGACGTGGCCGCCGCCGATGGCCCAGCCGGCCACCATCGCGATGATCGGCTTGGGCGTGCGGCGCATCTGGACGTGCAGGTCGGTGACGTCGAAGCGGCCCGTGGCGCCCTCGTCGGACTTGTAGCCCGAGTCGCCGCGGACGCGCTGGTCGCCGCCGGAGCAGAACGCCCGCTCGCCCTCGCCGGTGAGGATGATCGCGCCGATCGACTCGTCGTCGCGGGCGATCGTCAGCGCGCGCGAGATCTCGCGGATCGTCTGCGGCCGGAACGCGTTGTGGACCTCGGGACGGCAGATCGTGATCTTCGCGATGCCGTCGTCGGTGGTCTCGTAACGGATGTCGGTCCAGTCGCCGGAGGCGGTCCAGTCAGTCATGGCTCTCACCCTAGGACGGGCCGCGCGGGCCTCAGGCCCGGGGCTGGTCGACGTCGTCGATCTCGTCGAGGGTCTGCTGCGCGACGGCCTTGCGGACCTGGGCCTTCTTCGAGATCGGCTTGCGGGCGACCTTCTTCTTGGCGCCCGACTTCGACACGACCTGGTCCTCGTAGCCGACGACCTTCTTGGGCTCGTGCGCGATGACGTACGGGGTCTCGCCGACGATCGCGTTGTGGCTGCGCCACAGCGCGTACTTCAGCGACAGGTTGGTCATCGTGGCGAACCGGTTGCGGCTGCCCAGCAGCAGCGCGACGTGCACCGTCACCCAGATGAACCAGGCCGGGAAGCCCTTCAGGCGCGGCAGGTAGCGGACCTGGGCGATCGCCGAGGCGCGGCCGATCGTGGCCATCGTGCCCTTGTCGAAGTACTTGAACGGCTTCGGCATCGCCTTGCCCTCGAGGCGCGCCTCGATGACCTTGGCGACGTGCTTGCCGCCCTGGATCGCGGGCTGGCCCAGCTGCGGCAGCGGCGAGTCGGGGTTGATCGAGGTGTCGCCGATCGCGAAGACGTTGGGCACGCCGCGCACCTCCTGGTGCGCGTCGACCTCGATGCGGCCGCCGCGGCCCTGCGGCACACCCCAGTTCCGGACGGCGTCGTGCGCCGCGACACCGGACGCCCAGACCACGATGCCGGCGGGCAGGAACTCCTGCGCGCCGTCGTGCTCGATGAGGACGCCGTCGGCGCGGACCTCCTTCACGGCGGTCTTCAGGCGCAGGTCGATGCCACGCTTGACCAGCTCCTTCTTGGCGTAGTCGCGCAGCTTCGGGTGGAACGGCGCGAGCACGTGCTCGCCCATCTCGACCAGGGAGATGTGGATCCGGCTCTTGTCGAGCTCGGGGTACGTGACCGGCATGTCGAGGTTGCGCATCTCGGCGAGGGCGCCGGCGGTCTCGACGCCCGTGGCGCCGCCGCCGACCACGACGACGCGCAGGTCGCGGTCCTGGCCGTTGACGGCCGCGTCCTCGAGGTTGGCGAAGATCAGGTCGCGCAGCGCGAGCGCCTGCGAGCGGCGGTAGAGCGGCATCGCGTACTCCTCGGCACCGGGGATGCCGAAGAAGTTGGCCGTGACGCCGTTGGCCAGCACGAGGTAGTCGTAGGCGACGGTGATGTTGCCGTCCAGGAGCACGGTCCGGGCCTGGTGGTCCATCTCGACGACCGTGCCCTTGAGGAAGCGCACGTTGTCCTGCTTGGAGCGGATCGCGCGCAGGAACCACGTGATGTCGCCGGGGTTCAGGCTGGCGGTGGCGACCTGGTACAGCAGCGGCTGGAAGGTGTTGTACGTGTGCCGGTCGATCAGGGTGATGTCGACGTCGGCCCGCTTGAGCTTGCGGACGAGGGCGAGACCACCGAATCCACCTCCGACGACGACGACGTGAGGACGGGGGGAAGTGCGATCGACGGACATGAATTCAATCGTAACGAGGCTTTTTGCAGGTACCACACGACGGGTCGCCCCACCCGGGTGTGAATCGCGTCATGCCCCGCGGAACCAGGCCTTGGCCTCGGGCCGGGACAGCTGGACGATGACGGCGATGGCCCCCACCATCCACACCAGTCCCACCGGCATGCCGAAGGCCGCCAGGCCCGCGGTGACGACCGTGACGACCAGCAGCGCCCACCACCCGGCGGGTCGCCGCGTGGCGGCCCAGCCCGTCGCGGCGAGGCCGAGGAGCGAGACGACGGTCCACGCACCGAACAGCCAGGCGCCCGCCGTGACCATCTGCTCGGCGGTCAGGCCCGCCTGGTCGAGCTGGTTGCGCAGCAGCTCGCTGCGCTCGTACTGGTCGACGACCTCGTCGCGCGCCCCGATCAGGACGAGGGACACGAGGCCGCACAGCACCGCGCCGATCGCGTGGGCGACGCCCGAGAGGACCAGCGCGAGCGTCACGGAGCGCGGGCGTCCCGCCGCGGGCGCGGCCGTCGCGTGCTGGGGGTGCTGCGCCGGGTCGTACGGCGGCGGGAGCGGGATGCTGGCCTCCTGCGCGTCCTGGCGGTGCGGCGCCACCGGGGCACCGGCCGCGGGGGCCGCCGGCGGCGGGCCGGCCCCGAAGGAGGGCTCGGCACCGAGCGCGACCGGCGTGCGGCCGTTCATCACGGCGAACCACTCGCGCGCCGGCGCCGACCACAGCAGGTAGACGATGAGCGCGGCCAGCAGGGCGGGCAGGATGCCCACGATGCCGGTCAGCAGGAACGTGACGCCCGCGAGGCCGGCCAGGACGCTCAGCCCGATGCGCG
This sequence comes from Aeromicrobium jepli, assembly GCF_047246605.1. NCBI lineage: Bacteria > Bacillati > Actinomycetota > Actinomycetes > Propionibacteriales > Nocardioidaceae > Aeromicrobium > Aeromicrobium jepli. The sequence goes on along the minus strand of NZ_JBFOKO010000001.1, from coordinate 209,036 downwards.
AGGCCTGGTGGCCCTTCGCGGCGTAGACCGCGAACACGGCCGCCGCGATGGCGGCGACGAGCAGGCCCATGACGACCCACCGCAGCGCCGGCAGGACGCCGTCGAGGTCGATGTCGGCGCCGACCTGGTCGAGGCTCGACCGCAGGGCCTCCTGCATCTCGATCGAGCCCCAGCCCTGCAGCGTCTCGAACAGCATGACGGCGGTCAGCGCGCCGCCGAGCCCCCCGTAGACGCAGCCGAGGGTCACCGAGCGGGGCCGAGGCGTGGACATGACCCGATCCTCCCAGATCGGACCCAGCGCCCCGGCCCCCCCGGTGAGGCTCAGGCCTTGCGGACCGTCAGCTCGTCCGCGTCCGGCGTGCGGTCCACCAGGACCGTGTCGCCGTCGCGCACCGCGCCGGCCAGCAGCTCGCGCGCGAGCCGGTCGCCGATCGCCTGCTGGACGAGCCGGCGCAGCGGCCGGGCACCGTACGACGGGTCCCATCCGGTGAGCGCCAGCCACTCCTTCGCGGCGGGCGTGACGTCGAGCGTGATCCGCCGCGCCGCGAGCCGCCGGCCGAGCGAGTCCAGCTGCAGGTCGACGATGCGCGTCAGGTCCTCCACGCCGAGCGGGTCGAACATGACGACCTCGTCGAGCCGGTTGAGGAACTCCGGCTTGAAGGCCGTCCGCACGACCTCCATGACCTTGTCGCGCTTCTCCTGGTCCTCCAGCGCGGGATCGACCAGGAACGGCGAGCCGAGGTTGGACGTCAGGATGAGGATGACGTTGCGGAAGTCGACCGTGCGGCCCTGGCCGTCGGTCAGGCGCCCGTCGTCGAGCACCTGCAGCAGGATGTCGAAGACCTCGGGGTGCGCCTTCTCGACCTCGTCGAGCAGGACGACCGAGTACGGACGGCGCCGCACGGCCTCGGTCAGCTGGCCGCCCTCGTCGTAGCCGACGTAGCCCGGAGGCGCGCCGACGAGTCGCGAGACCGAGTGCTTCTCGCCGTACTCGCTCATGTCGATGCGCACGATCGCGCGCTCGTCGTCGAACAGGAAGTCCGCGAGCGACTTGGCCAGCTCGGTCTTGCCCACGCCCGTCGGGCCGAGGAACAGGAACGAGCCGGTCGGACGGTCGGGGTCGGAGATTCCGGCGCGGGCGCGGCGCACGGCGTCGGAGACCGCACGCACGGCCTCGCGCTGGCCGATGAGCCGCTTGCCGAGCTCCTCCTCCATGTGCAGGAGCTTCTCGGTCTCGCCCTCGAGCAGGCGTCCCGTGGGGATGCCGGTCCACGAGGCGACGACCTCGGCGATCTCGTCGGGGCCGACCTGCTCGTGCACCATGCGGTCGGCCGACGCGGACGCCTCGGCCTCCTGGGCCTGGGCGAGCTGCTTCTCCATCGCGGGGATCTCGCCGTAGAGCAGGCGGCTGGCGGTGTCCATGTCACCCTCGCGCTGGGCGCGCTCAGCGGCGATGCGGGCCTCGTCGATGCTCTGCTTGATCTCGCCCACGGCGTTGAGGCCCTGCTTCTCGGCCTCCCACCGCTGCTCGAGGGCCCGCAGGCTCTCGGACTTGTCGGCGAGCTCCTGGCGCAGCGCGGCGAGGCGCTCCTGGCTGGCCTCGTCCTTCTCGGACTGCAGGTGCAGCTCCTCCATCTTGAGCCGGTCGACCGAGCGGCGGAGCTCGTCGATCTCGACGGGGCTGGAGTCGATCTCCATGCGCAACCGGCTCGAGGCTTCGTCGATCAGGTCGATCGCCTTGTCCGGCAGCTGGCGGCCGGGGATGTAGCGGTGCGACAGCGTCGCGGCGGCGACGAGCGCGGCGTCGGCGATCTCGACCTTGTGGTGCGCCTCGTACTTCTCCTTGAGGCCGCGCAGGATCGCGATCGTGTCCTCGACGCTGGGCTCGCCGACGAAGACCTGCTGGAAGCGGCGCTCCAGCGCGGGGTCCTTCTCGATCGACTCGCGGTACTCGTCGAGCGTCGTGGCGCCGATCATCCGCAGCTCGCCGCGGGCGAGCATGGGCTTGAGCATGTTGCCGGCGTCCATGGCGGAGTCGCCCGTGGCGCCCGCCCCGACGACGGTGTGCAGCTCGTCGATGAACGTGACGACCTGGCCGTTGCTCTCCTTGATCTCGGCCAGGACGGCCTTGAGCCGCTCCTCGAACTCGCCGCGGTACTTCGCGCCGGCGACCATCGCGCCGAGGTCGAGGCTGACCAGGCGCCGGCCGCGCAGCGACTCGGGCACGTCGCCGTCGATGATCCGCTGGGCGAGGCCCTCGACGACGGCGGTCTTGCCGACGCCGGGCTCGCCGATGAGCACGGGGTTGTTCTTCGTGCGGCGGCTCAGCACCTGCACGACGCGGCGGATCTCGGCATCACGGCCGATGACGGGATCGAGTTTGCCCTCACGGGCGAGCGCCGTCAGGTCGATGCCGTACTTCTCGAGGGCCTGGTACTGGTCCTCGGCGTCCTGGCTGGTGACGCGCGCGCCGCCGCGCACGGCATCGAACGCGGCCTGGAGCGTCTCGGAGGTCGCGCCGTGGCGCGCGAGCGTCTCGGACGCGGGGCCCGCGACGGTGGCGATGCCGACGACGAGGTGCTCGCTGGAGACGAACTCGTCGCCGAGCTCGCCCGCGAGGTCGATCGCGCGCTGCAGCGACTCGTGCGTCGCGCGCGCGAGCTGCGGGTTGCCGACGGTCGAGCCGCTCGCGCTGGGCAGGCGCCCGAGCACGGACTCCAGCTCGGCGAGGACGGACTGGGGATCGGCGCCGGCCGCGGTGAGCAGCGGCGCGGCGGTGCCGCCCTCCTGGGTGAGCAGGGCGGTGAGCAGGTGGGCCGGCTCCACGGTGGGGTTGCCGGCGGCAGCGGCCTGCTGCATCGCGGCAGCGAGGGCCTGCTGACTACGCGTGGTGAGGTGGTTCAGGTCCATGTCAGAGTCAACAGTACAAAAGTTGAGTTCATTCCACTCAACTGTGTCTTTTTTCTCTCGGACCGCAGAAAGGACGAGGCCCGCCCCCACCGGGTGGGGACGGGCCTCGCGAGGGGGGACGGGCTTACTTGGCCGCGTCCTGGGCCTCCTGCGCCAGGATCTCGTCGCGCTGGGCACCGGGCACCCAGCCCTTGTCGACGACCTTGACCTGGAACACCGAGGCGGCCACGACGAGGGCCGCGCCGATCAGGACGCACAGGATGATGCCGACGGTGGGGCCACCGGCCTCGAGGCTCGTGCCGAGCAGCGTGCCGAACCAGCCGAAGTCCGCGTCGCCGAACGTCGAGTTGGCGAAGCCGAGCGACCCGAAGACCTTCAGCAGCAGCGCCGGCAGCAGCGTGATGAGCACGCCGTTGACGAAGCCGCCGACCGTGGCGCCGAGGCGACCGCCGGTCGCGTTGCCGTAGACGCCGGCACCGCCACCGGTGAAGAAGTGCGGCACCATGCCGGGCAGGATCAGCGCCAGGCCGAAGGCCGGCTCCAGCCAGATGGCCAGCAGGCCGAGGGTCACCAGGCCGCCGACGAAGGACGACAGGAAGCCGATCAGCACGGCGTTGGCGCCGAACGGGAACACGATCGGGATGTCGAGCGCCGGCTTGGCACCGGGGACGACCTTCTCGGCGATGCCCTGGAACGCGGGGACGAGCTCGCCCAGGACGGTGCGGACGCCGTAGAGGATGATCGCGACGCCGACGCCGAACTGCAGCGCCTGCGCGAAGCCGGCCATCACGGCGGCACCGGCGTCAGCGGAGCCGAGCACCTCCTTGGTGGCGGACGGGCTGGCGATCAGGCCCCAGATGACGAAGACCTCGTAGATGAGGACCATCGAGATCGCGGTGGCGACCATCGAGTCGCGCAGGAACTTCAGGCCCTGCGGGAAGTTGATCTCCTCGGTGGAGCGGCTCTTCTTGCCCACGGCCTGGCCCGCGGCGCCGGCGGCGATGTAGCCCAGCGTGCCGAAGTGGCCGATGGCGAGCGAGTCGTCGCCGGTGATCTTGCGCGTCCACGGGTGGGCGAACGCCGGCATGACGACCATGATCACGCCGAGCAGCAGCGCGCCGACCAGGACGACCAGCCAGTCGTTCTTGTCGTCGAGGCCGACCGACAGCACGACCGTCAGCATCAGGGCCATGAAGACCATGTGGTGACCGGTCAGGAAGATGTAGCGCAGCGGGGTGAAGCGGGCCAGCGCCAGCATCACGAGGAAGCCGAGCACGAGCACGTACGCGCTCTGCGCGCCGTACTGCTCGGACGCCATCGCGGTGATGACCTCGTTGGTCGGGATGACGCCCTGCGCGCCGGTGACGTCGAGGATGATGTCACCCAGCGGCGTCAGCGACGCGACGACGACGTTCGCGCCGGCACCCAGGATCAGGAAGCCGAGCGCCGCCTTGAGGCCGCCGCCGATGACCTGGCCGCTGGAGCGCTTGAGCGCGATGAGGCCGATCGCCGTGATGATGCCGATGAGGTACGCCGGCACGTTGAGGATCTGCTGTCCGATGAAGTCGAGTACGTCGACGAACCAGTCCATGTCGTTTTCTTTCTCTCAGTGATCCGCGCGCGTCAGGAGACGAGCGGGGTGAGCTTCTGCGTGATCTCGTTGACGTCCATGAAGTTGTCGATGACGACGACCTCGGCCGGCACGTCGCCGATCTCGGGAGCCAGCTCGGCCGACGTCAGGACGATCTCGGCGCTGCGGGCAGCACCGCGGGCCGTGCCGATGTCGGCGGCCTCGACGTCGGCGTCCTTGCCGAGCGCGCGCAGCGCCTTCTCGGCGTTCATCTTCAGCAGCACCGAGGTTCCGATGCCCATTCCGCACACGGCGACGATCTTCATGAGGTGGGTCCTTCGTTGGAGGGGGTGAGGATCTCGAGGACGCGCTCCGGGGAGTCCGCGCCCTGCAGGGTGGCCAGCAGCTCGGTGTCCCCCAGCACGGCGGCCAGCGAGGACATCAGCCCGATGTGGCCGTCGTGGTCGAGGGCCGCCAGGGCCACCACGAGCCACACGGGGTCGTTCTTCTCGTGACCGAACTCGACCGGATCGGCGAGCTGGAGCCACGAGATCCCGGCGCGCTGGACGGCCGGCGAGGGCCGCGAGTGCGCCAGGGCGATGCCGGGAGCCAGCACGATGTACGGCCCGAGCTTCTCGACGGTCGCGATCATCTCGTCGGTGTACTCGTCGGTCGTGACGCCGGTGGCCGTGAGCAGGGCACCGGCCCGCCTCACGGCGTCGCGCCAGTCGTCGGCGTGCACCCCGACCGCGATCGCGTCGTGGGTGAGCTGTTCGGAGAGTGCCACGAGTCGCCCCTTACTACCGCCCCGGGCGGGTCGGCGGTCTGAGCCTACCTCGCACCCCGGTTCTTTTGCACACTGCTAGACAAATGTCGAGTCGGGCGTGCGATGCCCGTCATTCCGGGCGCTGCAGCACCCGCAGGCTGTCGGTGTGGCCGACCTCGACGAACCCGTCGGCCAGCGCCCGCTCGTAGATGTGGAACGGGGCCTGCCCGCCGTCCTGCGGATCGGGGAAGACGTCGTGGATCGCCAGGGCGCCGCCGGGGCGCACCCACGGGGCCCAGCCGACGTAGTCGGCCTGGGCGGCCTCCTCGGTGTGGCCGCCGTCGATGAACACCAGGTCGGCGGGCGTGCGCCACCAGGCCGAGATCGTGGACGAGCGCCCGACCATCGGCACGACGACGTCCTCGAGGCCCGCGGCCCACAGCGTGCGGCGCAGCACCGGCAGCGTGTCGAAGGCGCCCGTCTCGGGATCGACGAGCGAGGCGTCGTGGTACTCCCAGCCGACCTGGTGCTCCTCGGAGCCGCGGTGGTGGTCGATCGTGACGACGGTGGCGCCCGCCCCGCGCGCGACGTGGCCCAGGTGGACGGTCGACTTGCCGCAGTACGTGCCGATCTCGACGATCACGCCGCCGGGCGTCGCGAACCGCGCGGCCGCGTCGCGGAGGGCGGCCGCCTCGACGTCGGGCAGGAAGCCCCGGACGTCGTCGGCGATGCGGGCGAGGTCGTCGGGCAGCGCGTTCACCCGCCGCACTCTACGGGCCGGCCCGGAGGCGGTCGGGACGGATCTGCCCGAACCGGTCGGACACGTCCCGTCACTCACGTACCATCGTCCGGTGATCCGACGCCTGTGCGCCTGGGCCGCCGCCTGCGTCGTGGTCCTCTCGCTCGCCGCGCCCGCGACCGCCGAGCCCTCCTCCCCCACCGGGACCGCCGGCGACCCCACCGCCGAGCCGGCCACGCCGGACGGCGCCGCCGAGGTCACCCGCCCCGATCCGGGAGCGCCGTCCCTGCGCAGCCCGCGCGTCCTCGTGTTCGGCGACTCGATCTCGGCGACGGTCCGCTACAGCGCGCAGGGCTCGGTCCAGCGCCCCCGCGCCTGGTGGGCGCACGTGGCCGAGGCCGCCGGGATGCCGGCCTCCGAGGTCATGCTGAGCGCCGAGGGCGGCAGCGGCCTGCTCGCGCGCGGCTTCGGGGCGGACGGGCGGCTGTGCTCGGGCACGACGTTCGGCGACCGGCTCGGCGACCTCGTGGCTGCCCGGCCCGACGTCGTGTTCGTCGAGGTCGGCCGCAACGACATCAGGGCGTGTGACGGCCCGGTGCGCCGCGTGTCCTCGGCGGCCGAGCGTCGCGCGACCGCCTCCCGCTACTTCTCCGCGCTCGCCCAGGTGGCCGACCGGCTGGGCCTCGATCGGGCCAGCGTGTACGTGCTGACCCCGTGGGGCTCGGCGTTCAGCTCCGGCCAGGTGGCCACCGCGACGCTCTACGAGGCCGAGGCCACCCGCCGGGGCTTCTCGTGGGTCGCCGTCCCGGCCCTGGTCCGCGCGCAGACCACCGACGCCACGCACCCCAACGCCGCGGGCGCCAAGGCGATCGCGACGGCCGTGCTGCGCGGCTCGGACGCCGTCGCGGCGATCGCGTCGCGCGGCACCGTGCACGTCCGCGTGCCCGCGCGCGCCACGGTCGTGTGCGCCGGCCCCGCCCAGTGCCGCGCGCAGGGGATCCGCAGCGCCCGCGCCGCGCGCCACCGCATCTGGGGTCTCGCCGCCGGCACCGCCGGTCACGCGGTGGCCCAGCGCCTCACGGCCCGCCGCCCGGTCGCGCCCGTCCTGACGGCCTCGACCCCGCGCGCGTGGCGCGAGGCCGCGCGCACCGAGGGCGCGGCCGAGCTCCGGGCGCACGCCCGCGTCGGCGACGTCGCGTGGTGGCACACCGCGCCGGCCGGCGGCGGAACCGGTCACGTCGGCGTGGTGGAGCGCGTCGCGGCGGACAACTCCTGGGTCGTCGTGAGCGAGCGCACGGCCCGCGGGACCTTCCGCGCCGTCCGGTACACCGGCGCCTCGCTCCCCCGCGGCTACCTGCGGTTCGCACGCACCGACGGCGGGCCGCGCGGACTCGTCACGGGCCTGCGGGCCCGCGGCTCGGCGGTGGTCGTCACCGGGCGCGCCGTCGACACCGACGCACCGCGTCGCGGCGTCCGCCTGCGCGTCGTGGTGAGGCAGGCCGGGCGGACCTTCGTGCGCACGACGGCGCGCCCCGTGCGCACGCGCTTCACCCAGCGCTTCGCGATCCCCGAGCTGCGCCGCGGCCCGGCCCGGATCCGCGTCGTCGCGCTGGATGCCCCGCGCACCCGCGGCGGCCACCGCGTCCTGCTCGCGCGCCACGTCGACGTCCGCTGACTTGCGCGGGTCGCGCCCCGACGGCGGCCCGACCCGTCACAATCGTCGGGTGACCACGCGCGACGTCGACGTCCTCATCGTCGGAGCCGGCCTGTCCGGCATCAACATGGCCCACCGCATCCAGGAGGCGTGCCCCGAGCTGGAGTACGCCGTGCTCGAGCGCCGCGAGCGCATCGGCGGCACGTGGGACCTCTTCCGCTACCCGGGCGTGCGCTCGGACTCGGACTTCTTCACGCTCTCGTTCCCGTTCCGCCCGTGGCGCGGCAAGGACGCGATCGTCGACGGCCACGAGATCCGCGAGTACCTCGAGGACACCGCGCGCGAGTCCGGCATCGACCGCCGCATCAGCTTCGGCCGCCGCCTCGTCTCGGCCGACTGGTCGTCGAAGGCGGCGCGCTGGACGGTCGAGGTCGAGGGCCCCGGCGGCGCCGAGACGTGGACGACGCGCTTCCTCGTGGCCTGCACCGGCTACTACGACTACGACCAGCCGTACGACCCCGCACTGCCGGGCATCGACGACTTCGGCGGCACCGTGGTCCACCCGCAGTTCTGGCCCGAGGACCTCGACGTGTCGGGCCGCCGGGTCGTCGTGATCGGCAGCGGTGCCACCGCCGTGACGCTCGTGCCCGCGATGGCCGGCACGGCCGAGCACGTGACCATGCTGCAGCGCACCCCCACCTACCTGCTCGCGCAGCCCAAGGGCGATCCCGTCGCCGACGTGCTGCGGCGCCTCCTGCCCGCCGGCGCGGCCCACCGGGTCGTGCGCGCGAAGAACGTCGCGCTGCAGTGGGCGCTGTACCAGGCCTGCCAGCGCGCGCCCCGCACGATGCGCTCGCTGCTGCTCAAGGGCGTCGCGCAGGGCACGGGCTCGGATGAGATCGCCCAGCGCGACTTCAACCCGCCGTACGACCCGTGGGACCAGCGCCTGTGCGTGACGCCCGACGGCGACATCTTCCGCGCGATCCGGCGCGGCGACGCCTCGGTCGTGACGGCGCGCATCGACCGCTTCGTCGAGGACGGCGTCCGGCTGGAGGACGGGTCGGTCCTGCCTGCCGACGTCGTCGTCACCGCCACGGGCCTGGCCGTCAAGATCCTCGGCGGCGCCCGGCTCAGCGTGGACGGCGAGACGCGCGATCCCGCCGACTCGTTCGCGTACCACGGCGCGATGCTCAGCGGCCTGCCCAACCTGGCGTTCTGCGTCGGCTACATCAACCTGTCGTGGACCATGCGCTCGGACATGACCTCGCGCCTCGTGGCCAAGGTGATCCGCCGGCTCGTCGACCGCGGCGCCAGCTCGGTCACCCCGCTGGCCGGCCGGACGTCGTCGTCGCGGCCGCTCATGGACATGGAGTCGGGCTACCTGCGCCGGGGCGCGCACCTCATGCCGCGCACCACCGGCCGCGCGCCGTGGGCGTTCCCGCAGAACTACCTCGTGGACGCGTGGACGACGAACCGCGCCGACCTGGACCGCGACCTGGTCTGGACGACCTCAGCGACCCATGAAGCCGGCGGCCGCGGTGGCGCCGGTGAGCGCGTCGTGAGCCAGTAGCGCGGTGCCGGCGGTCCACGTGGACTGCTCGATCGGCCAGCGCTTCTCGTCGGAGTAGACCAGGCCGGTCCACCACGAGCCGTCCGCGTCGCGCAGGTGCTGGATGTCGGCGTACAGCGCCTCGGCCTCGCGCGTGCGGCCCACGCGCACGAGCGCGAGGACCAGCTCGAGCGTCTCGCCGCCGGTGACCCACGGGTTGACCGTCACGCAGCGCGCACCGAACCCCGGGACGACGAACTCGTCCCAGCGCTCGTCGAGTCGGGCCTGCGCGGCCTCGTCCTCGAGGACGCCCGTCATGACCGGGTAGTACCAGTCCATCGAGAAGCGCGGCTTGGGCGTGAACAGCTCGGGGCGGTGGGCCAGTGCGTCCGCGATGCCGTCGGCCGCCTTCGTCCAGTGCGGGCGAGGGTGGCCCCAGCGGTCGGCGAGGCGCGCGGCGCAGCGCAGGCTGAACACGACGCTGGAGTTGCCCGTCACGAGGCACTCGCCGGCGACCTTGCCGTCCACGCCGCGCGCCCACGCGACCGGGCCGTCGCCGCGCTGCAGCTCGAGCACGACGTCGACCGCCCGCTCCAGCATCGGCGCGAAGGCGCTCGTGTCCGTGCCGAGCAGCTCGAGGTGCCACAGTCCCGTGGCGACGTACGCGCAGTAGTTCGCGTCCGTCTCGGGCTCCTCGACGCCGTCGTCGTCCGCGCCGGGCCAGTACTTGCGGGCCCACGAGCCGTCAGGGCGCTGCGCGCGGCGCAGCCACTCGTACGCCGCCACGGCCTCGTCGGTGAGCCCGGCCGTGGCCAGTCCCATCGCGGCCTGCACGTGGTCCCACGGGTCCAGGTGCCCGCCGTCGAACCACGGGATGGCGCCGGTCGGCAGCTGGACGGACGCGATCCACTTGCCCGTCTGCTGGGCGTCGAAGGGGGTCACGCGTCAGAACGGCTTCTGGAAGTACAGCGCGACGCTCTTGCCGATGAGCGGGTTGAGCGCCCGCTCGGTCCACCGGGTGGTCCGCGGCGCCTTCATCATGTCCCACACGAGCAGCTGGTGGTAGCCGCGCACGAGCGGGTGCTGGTCGCGCTCGACGCCGACCGCGCACTTGATCCACCAGTACGGAGCGTGGAGCGCGTGGGCGTGGTGCTGGTGCGTGAGCTGCAGGCCGGTCGCCTCCAGCTTGGCGCGCAGCTCGTCGGCCTTGTAGATGCGGATGTGCCCGCCCTCGTTCGCGTGGTACTCGTCCGAGAGCGCCCAGCAGACGGCCTCGGGCATCCACCGCGGGACGGTCACGGCGAGCGTGCCACCCGGCGCCAGGATGCGGGCCAGCTCGCTGATCGCCCGGACGTCCTCGGGGACGTGCTCGAGGATCTCGGAGGCCAGGACGACGTCGAACGAGCCGTCCTCGTACGGCATGTCGAGGATCGTGCCGACCTCGATCTCGCCGCGGCCGCCCGGCGGCACCTCGCCCTCGAGCTCCATCGCCGCGAACATGCCCTCGACGCCCTTGAGCTCGACCTCGTCCATGTCGAAGGCCGTCACGTGCGCGCCACGGCGCAGGGCCTCGAACGAGTGGCGGCCGGCACCGGCGCCCACGTCGATGAAGCGGGTGCCGCGGCCGACGCGGAGTCGGTCGAAGTCAACGGTCAGCATGGGGCTTCCTTCCGTCCCGGGACTGGCGAGCACGGTGATCGGCGATCACCTTCTCATAGGTCGTCGCGGTCGCCCGGGCGACGGCGAGCCAACTGAAGCGCTCCTCGGCGCGGGCGCGCTCCACGGCGGACAGCCGCGCGCGCTCGGCCGGGTCGTCGAGCAGGCGGCCGATGTGCGTCACCAGCTCCTCGACGTCGCCCGGCGTCACGAGGACGCCCGCGTCGCCGACGACCTCCGGCAGGGCGCCCGCCGCGCTGGCGACGAGCGGCGTCCCGCACGACATCGCCTCGACCGCCGGCAGACTGAAGCCCTCGTAGAGCGACGGGATCGCCATGACCTCGGCAGAGGAGATGAGCGCGGCGAGGTCCTCGTCGGAGATGCCGCTGTGCACCGTGACGATGCCGGCGAGGTCGCCGTGGTGGACGCGCTGGTACGCGGCGCCGTCGGGGTCGAGGTTGGAGACCAGCTGCACGTCGATGTCGCGGTCGGTGCTGAGCTTGGCGGCCGCGTCGAGGAAGTGCGACAGGCCCTTGAGCGGCGAGTCGGCGCTGGCGACCACGACGATGCGGCCCTTCACGCGCTCGGACGAGGGGCTGAACAGGTCCGTGTCGACGCCGAGGGGGACGACGTGCATCTGGCCGGGGTCGAGGCGGAAGTCCTGCACCGTGTCGGCCGCCGAGATCGACGAGACGCCCAGGATCGTCCGGATGCGGCGCGCGACGTACGCCTGCATGCGCACGAAGGCGTACCAGCGGCGCGTCGTGATCTGCTTGCGCCACGGCGCGGCCGCGATGTCGAGGGCCCGGTCGCGGCTGATCGGGTGGTGGATCGTCGCCAGGAACGGCTGTCGCGCGTTGATCGACAGCAGCCCGAAGCCGAGCGACTGGTTGTCGTGCACGACGTCGAAGCCGGACAGGTCGAGCCGGCGGGCGCGCAGGCTGAACGTCAGCGGCTCGGGGAACGCGGCCGTGAGCATCTGCAGGTACTCGAGGACGTCGATCCAGTCGCGGAACTCGCGCAGCGCGGGCGTCCGGAAGGGGTCGTCGTCACGGTAGAGGTCGAGGCTGGGCACCTTCTCGAGGCGCACGCGCGGGTGCAGGTCCTCGGGGTACGGCTGGCCGGAGAAGATGGTGACGTCGTGCCCGAGCTCGGCCAGCCCGGCGCTGAGGTTGCGCACGTAGACGCCCTGTCCGCCGCTGTGCTGCTTGCTGCGGTACGACAACAGTGCGATCCGCACGCGGCCTCCTGGTGACTCGTGGGTAACCATTGTGCCCGGCGTCGCCACACCGGGCTCAGCGGGAGCCGGTCCGGACGTCCGTGAGCTCCACCGCCGCGCCCGAGCGCAGCGTGTTGTGGACCTCCGCGAGGCCGTCCGTGACGCGCACCAGCTCGGCGATCGCCTCCGGGTCCTCGGGCGACTCGACGTGCACGGAGTACCGGATCGAGCGGGCCGGGTCGCCGGGGCCGCCGAACTCGGACACCACCGTCACGCGCACCGCGCCGACGACGAGGTCCCGCTGGGCGGCCTCGCGGTACAGGTCGTTGACGAAGCACGTCGCCAGGGCCGTCGCGAGCAGCTCGCCGCCGTTGACCGCCGAGCCGCGGCCCTGCGCCCGGGCCCCGATGTCGAGGCACGTCGTGCTGTCCTCGGTCGTCACGGTCACCTCGTGGTGACCCGGCGCGTTCCGCACCGTCGCACTGATCCTCATCCGTCGAGCGTCCTCCCCGGGCGCCGCGACGGCAACCGTCAGTACCCGAGGAAGTGGTCGCGCTTGATGCGGCGGACCCGTCCGCGCAGCTCGCGCGCGACGTGGTCGACGAAGTCGGGACGACCCGAGACGAGGGCGGTCCGCTGCTCGAGGTCCGGCACGAGGCGCGCCATCGCCTCGCCGTCGACGTCCTCGACCGGCAGCCGCACGACGCGCGCACCGGAGGCCTCGAGCTCGGCCACGTAGGGCTCGTCGTCGCGCTCCCCCAGCACGACGACGACGTCGCGACCGGGGTGCGCGGCGAGCTGGCTGAGGAACGGCGTGACGCCGATGCCGGCGCCGACGAGCAGGACAGGGCCGTCCGCGGGCCACACGAAGTCGCCGTGGACGGCGGTGACCCGGACGCGGTCGCCGGGCGCGAGCGCCGCGAGCGCCCGCTTGTACGAGGATCCCGGCTCGGGGTGGCGCGTCGCGACCACGACCTGCTCCCCCGGCCCCGACAGCACGCTGAACATGCGCCGGCGGCCGCGGGTGTCGGCACGGCGGTGCGGCACGTCCAGCTCGACGTACTGGCCCGGGGCGAACCGCAGTGGGCGGTCGGGGGTGAACGCGTACTCGACGACGTCGCCGGCCAGCGCGCGCTGCTCGCGCAGGACGAGGGTGCGCGAGCCCTGGCGCAGCGCGAACGCGACCAGGCCCGTCACCACCAGGGTCAGCTCGTACGTGCTGGTGAACGGCTCGAACGTCCACGGCTCGCCGAACAGCACCGACGTCAGCAGTGGCCACGTGAACAGCACGCCCGCGAGCGCCGCGACGGCCAGCTGCTGACGACGTCGCGGCGGCAGGGTCAGCGGCTCGCTCAGCATGAACCCGGCGAAGAAGACGATCGGCGTGGAGTACGCCGTGAACGTGACCGCGTCCGGGAGCGACGTCCCGACGTCGGTCTGCCACCAGACGCTGATCGCGGCCGCCACGGCCACGAAGACGGCGCCCATCAGCAGCCGGCGCGTCCGGTACAGCACCAGCAGCGCGCCCACGAGCACGAACCAGAACAGCGACTCCGCGGCAACCCACCAGCCGGTGAACGGGACGGGCCAGCCCGTGACCCACCCCAGCACCAGGGCCAGCACGACGCCCGCCGCCGCCGGGTTGACGAGGTGGCGTCGACGCCACACCACCGCGTACTTCGACACCTGGGCGAGCGCCGCGACGACGGCGAGCCAGCCCAGCTGCCCCGCCTCGGTGGTCGGCCAGAACAGGAACCACAGGATCAGCGCGGTCACGAGCGAGGACTCCAGGTGCGGCCTCGCGCCGACCAGGCGTCCCACGACGAGGTTCGTCGCGACCGATGCGGCGACGATGACCGCGAGCGAGAGCAGCAGCGCCTGCACGCTGAAGACGGACGTGTCGAGTACGCCGAGCATCGACTGCACGAGCGCGACGACCACCAGCGCGCCGAGCACGACGGTGACGAGCCGGTACATCGTGAACCGGCCCAGCTGCCGGTCGAGGAAGGTCATGCGAACACCTCTCCGGGGAGTCCCGCGCCGGTCAGCCGGCGGCGGCGGTCCAGCGCGGCCCACCAGTGTCCCGTGCCGCCGAGGTCGTCGGCGAAGAACGCGGCCGTCGCGAGCCCGTCGGCCCAGCCCGCGTCCGGTCCCCCGGCCCACGCGGCGACGACCTCACGGGTGGGCTCGCCCGAGCGGGCGTCCAGCACGTGGTGCAGACCGGCGCCCCAGCGGCGCCGGTTCGTGGCCGAGCCGCACAGCGCCTCGCCGTCGGGCACCGCCACGACCGCGATCGCCAGCTCGGCGTCGTCGGGGTCCTCCAGGGCGACCCGCAGCGGCGCGCCCGACCGGTTGACGAGGTCGCCGCTGGCGTCGACGACACACGGCTGTCCGACCAGGTCGGCGACGGCGGCGGCGAGGAAGCCCTTCCCGACGGCGCCGATGTCGAGGACGACCGGGCCGGGCACGTGCAGGACCGTGCCGTCGAGCGAGCAGTCGGTCCACGCCGGCACGCGCACGGGGCGTCCCGTCGGGGTCAGCGTGTACCCGGCGCCGTAGCCGAGCTCCTCGAGGGCACCGCCGACGAGCGGGCTCACGGCCCCGGCGGTCAGCGCGTGGAGGCGGTCGTAGATCCCGAGGATCGCGGGGGCGTCCGGTCCGAGGTCGACCGCGAGCTCGGTGCGCAGCCGCGCCACGGTCGCATCAGCACGAAAGCGCGACCACGTCCGGTCGAACTGGTCGATCCGGGCCGTGATCGCGCCTCGCTCCGCCGGGCCGATCGGGTCGGGGGTCCCGATCGACCACGCGGTTCCGATGGCCTCGAAGTGCCACTCGGAGGTCATGAGGGCCTCAGGCCTGCGCCTGGCCGATGATCTGGTCGATCGCGTCGTTGAAGCCGCCGCTCGTCAGCGACGAGCCCGACACCTTGTCCACGTCGAGCTCGGTGATCTTGCGGCCGACGACCTGCTCGTCGATGCCGCTCTCGAACTTCTTCTGGAACTGCTCGGAGTTGCCGCCCTCGGCCTGGCCGTCGGCGTCGAGCGCCGTGATCGTGCCGTCGGCGGCGAGGTCGACCTCGACCTCGATGGACTGCGTGCGGCCGTCGGGCGTCGTGTACTCGCCCGTGGCCTCGTACTCGCCCGCGGTGAACGTGCCGGTCGCGCCGCCGGCCGGCGCGGAGGAGGACGCCGTGGGCGCGTCCGTGACCGACGGCGTCTCGGAGGTGGCGGCCGACTCGTCGGTGTTCTCGCCACCGCAGGCGGCGAGCGTGATCACCGCGGTGGAGGCAGCGAGGGCGGCGTAGGCGCGGCGCTTCGTCGGGGTCATGCGTCTCCTGGAGTCGGGACCGGATGGTTGCTCGTTCAACCGTCGTGCCTCCAACGTAGGGGACGGCCCCTCGCGAAATCCACCGCCCGGACGCTCCGTCAGCGGACCCACAGCGACTTCTCAGCCTCGGCACCGCTTGCCGCCCGGCCCGGTCCGGCGCATGCTCGACGCACCGACGGAGGTGTGGCATGACCGTACGCGAGAACGATGCACCGCTCGACGTCCAGGCGCTCGTGGGACCCCAGCTCGCAGCGCTCGCCGACGCGCTCGAGGCGCAGCCCCCGGAGGCGGGCGACCGCCCCTCGCTGTGCGACGGCTGGTCGGTGCGCGCCGTGCTGGCGCACATGACGATGGCGGACCGCTACGACGGGCCGGCGTTCCAGCGCCAGCTCGAGGCGGCGGGCCACGACTTCCGGACGGTGTCCGACACGATCGCCCTGCGCGACGCGAAGCTGCCGATGGACGAGCTGCTCGCGGGCCTGCGCAGCGAGACCATGGCGCGGTGGGCGCCTCCGGGCGGCGGCGCGGCCGGCGCGCTCAGCCACGCGGTGATCCACGGCCTCGACATCACGACGGCGCTCGGCCTGCCGCGCACCGCGAGCGACGAGGCGACGCGGGCGGTCCTGGACACGCTCACCTCGGCGGGCGTCCACCGCCACTTCGGCACGGACGTCGGCGGCAGGCGACTTCGCGCCACCGACCTCGACTGGTCGTTCGGCGACGGCGAGGAGGTGTCGGCCGAGGCAGGCGAGCTGGTCCTCGCCCTCGCGGGACGTCCCCATCCCGGCCTCGAGCTGCGCCCCTGAGCGTCAGTCGAGGCAGAACTCGTTGCCCTCGGGGTCGCGCATGACGATGAACCCCGCCTCGAGCGGCGGGTCCGGCTCGAACCGCCGCTCACGCGTGGCGCCCAGCGCGACGAGGCGCTCGCACGCGGCCTCGAGCGCCGCCATCCGCTCGCCGCCCTTCAGCCCCGGGGCGGCGCGCACGTCGAGGTGGACCCGGTTCTTGGCGGCCTTGTCCTCGGGCACGCGCTGGAAGAACACGCGCGGGCGGGAGCCGTCCGGATCCTCGATCGCGGCCTTCGCCCCGCGCTGCGGCTGCGGCACGCCGATGCGCTCGAGGAACGCCTCCCACGCCTGCCACGGGTCGTCGCCGTCGCCCAGCTCGACGCCGGGCGGACCGGGCACCGCGTAGCCGAGGGCCGCCGCCCAGAAGTCGGCCAGGACCCGCGGGTCGTGGGCGTCGAAGGTGATCTGCACGTCGAGGCTCATGGGGATCGCTCCGTTCGGTGGGGGCCTTCGCCCATCCTGCCGCCGGGCACGGACAAGAATCGAGCCATGACGCGCCTGTTCCACCTCATCGCCGCCGACGACTGGCAGGCCTGGCGGGGCCGCCCCGAGTACGCCCCGGACACGCTCGCGAGCGAGGGGTTCGTGCACCTGTCCACCGCCGCGCAGGTGCCGGGCACCGCGTCGCTGTTCTTCGCGGGCGTCGACGACCTCGTCGCGCTCGAGATCGAGGTCCCCGAGGGCGACCCGCGCCTGCGCTGGGAGGCCGCCGAGGGCCCCCGCGGCGTCGAGGAGTTCCCGCACTTCCACGGGCCGATCCCGCTCGCGTGGGTCGCCGCCGCGTCCACAGTGCGGTCGGGCGTCGGGCCGTTGGGACACGAGTCTTAGGCTTGCCTCATGACTGTGGACAGGAACGTGCGCGTCGCCGTCGTCGGCGCCGGCCCCGCGGGCGTGTACGCCGCCGACATCCTCACGAAGACCGAGGGACTCGACGTCACCGTCGACATCATCGACCGCGACCCGACGCCGTTCGGCCTGATCCGCTACGGCGTGGCGCCCGACCACCCGCGGATCAAGGAGATCATCAAGGCGCTCAAGCGCGTGATGAGCAACGACGACATCCGCTTCTTCGGCAACGTCAACTTCGGCACCGACATCAAGCTCGAGGACCTCAAGGGGTTCTACGACGCCGTCGTGTTCGCCACCGGCGCGCGCCGTGACCGCGACCTCGACATCCCCGGCATCGACCTCGACGGCTCGTACGGCGCGGCCGACTTCGTCTACTGGTACGACGGCCACCCGGACGCCCCCCGCGACTGGGACTTCCAGCCGCACGCCAAGCAGGTCGCCGTCCTCGGCGTCGGCAACGTCGGCCTCGACATCGCGCGCATCCTGGCCAAGACGGCCGACGAGCTGCTCGTCACCGAGATCCCGGACAACGTCTACGAGGGCCTGAAGAAGAACGCCACGACCGACGTCCACGTCTTCGCGCGCCGCGGCCCGGCGCAGGTCAAGTTCACGCCGATGGAGCTGCGCGAGCTGTCGCACTCGCCCAACATCGACGTCATCGTGCACCCCGAGGGCTACGAGTTCGACCACGGCTCGATGGAGGCGCTGGCCGCCGCCAAGAGCCAGAAGCTCGTCGTCAAGGTGCTCGGCGACTACCTCGCCAAGGAGCCCACGGGCGCCGCGCACCGCATCCACATCCACTTCTGCCAGAGCCCCGTCGAGATCCTCGGCGAGGACGGCAAGGTCGTGGGCCTGCGCACCGAGATCACCGAGCTCGACGGCACCGGCAACGTCCGCGGCACCGGCGAGTACAAGGACTGGCCCGTCCAGGCCGTGTACCGCGCGATCGGCTACTACTCCGACAACCTGCCCGGCCTGCCGTTCGACGCGACCGCGGGCGTCCTGCCCAACGACGGTGGCCACGTGCTCGACATCGACGGCTCGCCGCTGCCGGGCGTCTACGCCACCGGCTGGATCAAGCGCGGCCCGGTCGGCCTGATCGGCCACACCAAGTCCGACGCGGCCCAGACGATCTCGATGCTCGTCGAGGACCTGCCGAGCCTGCCGGCACCCGAGTTCGCCGAGCGCGAGGCCTTCGACCGTCACCTCGACAGCCGCGGCATCGAGTTCACGACGTGGGAGGGCTGGGAGAAGCTCGACGCCCACGAGATGTCCCTCGGCGAGAGCGACGCCCACCCGCGCGAGCGCAAGAAGGTCGTCCCCCGCGACGAGATGGTCTCCATCGCCCGCGGCTGACCTGCGCGTCCCGCGCACCAGATGTGTAGCGCTCCCCACCTGTTCCGGCCCCTTCCGGCCGGATCCGGGTGGGGAGCGCTACACATCTCGCGGGACACGGTCCCGACCTAGACTCGGCCCATGCGCCGACTGCTGCTGATGCGTCACGGGAAGGCCGCGTCCCCCGCGGGGGTCGAGGACTTCGACCGCCCCCTCGCCGACGCCGGTCATGTCGAGGCCGCCGAGGCCGGCGCGTGGATCGCCGAGCACGTCGGCGCGGTGGACGCGGTCCTGTGCTCGCCGGCCCGCCGCACGCGCGAGACCCTCGCCGCCACCGGCATCGACGCGCCCGCCACGTTCCGCGACGAGATCTACCAGGGGTGGACCGGCGACCTGCTGGACGTGGTCCGGTCCGTCTCCCCCGACGCCGGCACGGTCCTGCTGGTCGGCCACTCCCCCGGCACGCCGAGCCTCGCGGCCCGGCTGGCCGGCGAGGACTCCGACCCCGCGCTCGTGAACCGCGTGCGCGCGGGCTTCCCCACCGCCTCGGTCGCGGTGCTCGAGATCACCGTCGCGTGGGCCGAGCTCGAGGCCGGCGGCGCTTGTCTGGCGCACCTGCGCTGACCTAGCCCCGTGCCGCCAGCGCGTTCGCCAGCATCGACCGCCCGAACCACTGTGGGACCACCCGGCGCACGTGCCCCGGTGCGTCGATCACGAGGTCGCCGGCGCGCATGGCGTCGTGCCACGACACGTCGCCGCGCCACACGTGGGTCAGCACCCGCAGCGTCGACCGCACCGTCGCGGCGACCTCGTGCCCGGGGTCCTGGTCGCACGTGTCGACCGACCCGCCACCGACGACGAGCCACCACCGCCGAGCCCGCCGCAGGTCGGTGAACTCGATCGCGACGCAGGTCCGTCCGGGCGGCCAGGCGGACGTCGGGATGCTGCGCCGCACGTCTCACATGAGCAGGTGCGGGTCGAGGTCCTCGTCGCCGAAGTCCTCGATCCAGCGCAGCCCCCACACACCGAGGTCCATGACCGCCTCGTGCAGGTCACGGCCGCACTCGGTCAGGTGGTAGCCGTCCGGGTCGTGGATCACCAGGCCGTGCCGCTCGAGGTCGCGCAGCCGCTTGGACAGCAGGGCCGGGGACATGCGCGGGACTCCCCGCCGCAGCTCGTTGAAGCGCGTGCTGCCCAGCAGCAGCTCACGCACGATCAGGATGGTCCAGCGCTCGTCGAGGATCTCCATCGCCTTCGCGAGCGGACAGAACTGGCCGTAGGACGTCGCCATGGCTCTCCCCTTCGTCCCGACCATCGTGCGCCCGTGGCGCGCGGCCGCGCCAGCGCCCGAGCGGTACAGAAACAGCACTGGTATCAGGCACCGGACCGGGACGACTCTTCGTGGGAGGAGCACCACCACACGAAGGAAGATCCATGAGCACCACCGACACCACACCCACCGAGACCGCGCAGCAGGACCGCGAGCTGAAGGACCGCCACCGCCGCATGTGGGCGCTGGGCGACTACCCCCGCGTCTGCCGCGAGATCGTCTCGCCGCTCGGCGAGGTCCTCGTCGGCGCGCTGTCGATCGTCGAGGGCGAGCGCGTCCTGGACGTCGCGGCCGGCACCGGCAGCGCCGCGGTCCGCGCCGCGCGCCGGGGCGCCGTCGCGGTGGCCTCCGACCTCACACCCGAGCTGCTCGAGGCCGGGAAGGCCTGCCACCCCGACGACGTGCTGACCTGGGAGGTCGCCGACGCGGAGGCCCTGCCCTACGAGGACGGCGCGTTCGACGTCGTCATGTCCTGCATCGGCGTGATGTTCGCGCCGCACCACCAGCGCGCCGCCGACGAGCTCGTGCGGGTGTGCCGGCCCGGCGGCCGCATCGGCATCCTGTCGTGGACGCCGGAGGGCACGATCGGCCACCTCTTCGCGACGATGAAGTCCTACATGCCGTCCCCGCCGCCGGGCGTCCAGCCGCCGCCGCTGTGGGGCTCGCAGGACCACGTCCGCGAGCTGCTGGGCGACCGGGTCACCGACGTGACGTGCAGCAAGGGCACGCTGCCGGTCCGGAACTTCGCCGACGGCAGCGAGTTCCGCGACTACTTCGCGGCGCACTACGGCCCGACGATCACGGGGTACCGGGCGCACGCGCAGGACGCGGAGCGGACCGCGCAGCTCGACCGCGACCTGGCCGAGCTCGGCGAGCGCGAGGGGACGCGCGCCGAGGACGGCGGCTTCTCGATGCACTGGGAGTACCTGCTCACCACCGCGACCGTGGCCTGACCGCGGACGGGGACGGCCCCGGGACCGAGGTCCCGGGGCCGTCCTGTGTCGTGCCGGCGTCAGCGCACGCGGACCCGCAGCGTCGTCGCGGCGGGCTGCGTCGTCGCGGAGCCGTTGAACCGCACGCTGAGCGTCTTGACGCCCTTCGTGCGCAGCTTCGCGAGGCGGACCGTGGCCTTCCCGTTGCGGACCTTGGCGGTGCCCAGGACGCGCTGGCCGCGGCGGATCGTCACGGTGCCGGTGCGCTCGGTGAAGCCGCTCGTGCGGACCGTGACCCGCACGACCGCGCGGTTGCGCGTCGTGACCTTCTTCGTCACGACCTGCGCGCCGAGCGAGGCGCGTGCCTTGGCGACGGTCACGTCGACCGTGGTCGAGCTCGGGTCGACGAACCGGCTGCCGCCGTAGAACACCGTCACGGGCGTCGTGCCGGGGCGCAGCGCCGTGCCGGGCACCCGGATCGTCGCCGTGCCGTCGGTCATGATGGCCGAGGCGATCACCCGGCCACCGACGGTGGCGTACACCAGCCCGTCGGCACCGGGGGCGCCCGTCACCGAGATGGCCGTCGGCCTGCCGTACGTGCCGCGCGCGGCCGTCGCGGTCAGCGGCGCGTCGCCGCGGACGTCGACCGTCACGGTGCCGGTGGAGCCGGTGTACCGGCCCTCGCCGTCGAAGCGGACCGTCAGCTCGTGGCGACCCGCGCCGAGCGAGCCGGCCGCGATCGCGACGCTCGCCGAGCCGGCGGACGTGGCGGCACTGCCCAGCACCTCGTCACCGCGCAGCACCGTGACCGAGCCGCGCGGCGTGCCGACCTCGGACGACACCGTGACGTCGACCTCGAACGGCTCGTCGGCGTGGACCACCGACGGCACCGTGGCCTTCGTCGTCGTCCCGACCGGTGCCGCCGCGCCCGGGTCGTAGCCGACCAGGACCGGGTCGTGGTCGCTCGCCCGGAACGGCGAGGCGGTGTCGACCAGCGGCGTCACGTTGTTGTTGAACCGGCTGTACTCGCGGCCGATCGACTCGGGCGCGTTGATCTGCCAGACGTCGGCCCCCTTGACGCGCGCGAATGCGGCGTCCGAGGCGAAGACGTGGTCGAGCGAGCCGTGCAGGCCGTCGAACTGGTACGTCTCCTTGTCCGTGAGGCGCTGGTCCACGTTGACGAAGCCGGCGTCCTCGATGATCTGCAGCGGGTCCTCCTTGGCGTAGGAGTTGAAGTCGCCGAGCAGGAACACGCGGTTCGTGTCGGCCTGCTCCTCGAGGTCCGCCACGAAGTCGACGAGCGCCTCGGCCTGGCCGACGCGCGCCCGGTTGGACGCACCCTGCCCGTCGCCCTGGTCGGCGTCGGGACCCGAGCCCGAGCCCTTCGACTTGAAGTGGTTGACGACCGCGAGGAAGTCCTGGCCGGCGTCGCCGTCCGCGGGACGGAACTCCTGCGCCAGCGGGGCGCGGGCGCTCGCGAACGCGGGCGAGTCGAGGATGACGGACGGACCGACCGGCTCGACCACGGCGGGCTGGTAGATGAACGCCGTGCGGATGACGTCGCGGCCCGTCGCCGGGATCGACGCGGGCGAGGCCACGGCGGCCCACTTGCGCTCGCCGGCGGCGTCGTTGAGCGCGTCGACCAGCGTCAGCAGCGCCTCGTCGCGGTGGGGGCCCTTGAGCGTGCCGGTGTCCTCGATCTCCTCCAGCGACAGCACGTCGGCGTCGAGCGTGTTGATCGCGGCGACGATCTTGGCCTGCTGGCGGGCGAGGCTCGCGTCGTTGGCCGCGCCGCGCGGGCCGTCGTTGGTGCACTCGTTGACCGTGATGCGGTTGCCCGCCCGGTCCGTGTAGAACGTGCACGTGCCGCGACCGGACGCGATCCAGTCCTCGCCCGTCGTCGTGAAGTAGTTCAGGACGTTGAACGAGGCGAGCCTGACCGGGCCCGCGACGTCCTCGGGCTGCGCGGCGCGGGTGCCGCCGGAGACCGTCGCGGTCTCGTCGCCCGCCGTGAACGGCGTGGTGGGCTGCAGCTTCCACGTGCTGTTGCGCCAGTCGAGGACGAGCGGCTCGGTGATCGTGGCGCGCGCGCCCGTGCGGACCTCGTTGTCCGGCGTCAGCCACGGTACCGCGACGTCACGGCCGGCGCCGGACGTGAAGTTCGTGGTCCTGCCGTCGTCGAGCGTGATGAGGCGCGCGGCGTTGGAGGCGACGAGGGCGTCGTAGGCGCGGGTGCGCGGGCGGACCTCGTTGGTCGGCTGCGGCAGGACGGTGTCGCCGGCGGCCAGGCCGAGCTCGCCGTACGTGTTCGTGCCGTAGTTGTTGGTGACCGTGAAGCGGCCTGCCGTCGCGTCGAGCAGCATGCCCTCGAGCGACTCGCGACGCGACTCGCTCATGGGGAACGTGACGGGGGTGGCCTTGACCGTGCCGGCCGTCGCGGCGTCCTGCCACCCGGTGGGCGTGATCTGGGTCAGGCCGTTGAACTCCGAGACGGTGCCCGTGATGTCGAGCGTGTCGCCGAGGGCGACGTCGGCGGCGAAGGCGGACCCGAAGACGAAGACGCCGTGCGAGGCGGCGTGGTCCGCGGGCAGGTCGCCCCCGGTGCCGGGCGTCTGCACGTAGGCGCCGTTGAGGCCGCCCGTCGCGTACACCGCGGTGACGACGCCGGTCGTGGTGACCGCCCGGCCGACGAGCGGCGAGGCCGCGCCCGTGCCCTGGATCTGCGCGATCGTGACCGGCTCGGTCGGCTCGGGCTCGACGGGGCCGCCGTCGCCCGGGCCGTCGCACGCCGTGCCGCAGGGCACCGGCGTCGGCGCGCCCGTCGTGAAGTCGGTGGAGTTCGTGTCGGTGTCGCGGCCGCCGGTGCGGCTCACCGAGGCGGTGAGCGAGTACCCGTCGGCCTTGACCGCGCCCTCGAACGTGTTGGAGGCGCCGTAGCCGATCAGGTCGACCAGCGAGGCGCTGGCGCGCACGGCCGCGAGGTCGCCGGAGAGGGCGGTCGTCGACGACACGAGCGCGATCGTGCCGCCGTTGGCGTTGCCCGAGAACGCGACCGTGCTGCTGACGTCGGGCGTCGGCAGCTCGGCACCGGACGTGGAGTTGGCATTGCCGCTCACGAGCAGCGTGCCGCCGGGCTCGACGTGGTGGTCCTCGAGCGGGATGACGGCGCTGAAGCTGCCCGTCTGGTTGTACGCCCGGTACTGCAGCGACCAGCCGCCGACGGCGATGTCCTCGTCCGTGGGGTTGTGGATCTCGACGAACTTGTTCTTGTAGGTGGCGCCGGTCGAGCCGCCGTTGAGGTAGACCTCGTTGATCACGAGGCCCGAGCCGTCCGGGGCCGCGGTGGCGGAGGTCGTGGGCACGGCGGCCGCGGTGCCGGCCACGAGGGCCAGCGCGGTCAGCCGGCCGAGAGCAGAGCGGGACATCGGGTTCCTTCGACGTGGGTGCTGGGAATGCGACCGGGGCGGCCTGCGCTGCAGGCCGCCCCGGTGCGGGTCACTTCTTCTTGACGACCGTCGTCCTGACGGTGGTCTTCGCCGGCTTCGCGACGCTGCTGCCGGAGTAGGTCACCGTCAGGCGGGCCGTGCCGCGGGACAGCTTGGCCAGCTTCACGCGGGCGACGCCGTCCTTGAGCTTCGCCTTGCCCACGACCTTGGCGCCGCGCTTCACGACGACCGTGCCGGTCGGGGTGAAGCCCTTGGCCGAGACCCGGGCGGTCAGCGTGGCGCGCTTCTGCGTGGTGATCTTCTTGGCGATCGCCGCGCGGACCGAGGCACCGGCCTTGGTGACCGTGACGGTCGCCGTGGCGTCGGCCGGCTCGTACGAGGCGCTGCCGTTGAAGAACAGACCGAAGGTGTGCGAGCCCGGTCGCAGCGCCGTGCCGGCGAAGCGGAACGTGCCCCGGCCGTCGCTGAGGAAGGCGGTGCCCACCGTGATGCCCAGCTGGTTGGCGACGTAGACGATGCCGCTCGTGCCGGCGTCCGCCGTCAGCGTGATGCGCGGCGACGTGCCGTACGGCGTCGTGGAGCCCGTGGCCGAGAACGTGGTCTCGCCCTTGATGACCTCGACCGGGACGGTCGTGGAGGACTCGGCCACGCCGGCCTCGCCGGTGTAGGAGACCGTCAGGCGCCGCGCACCCAGGCGCAGGTCCGCGGCGTCGACCTCGACCGTGGCCTCGCCGTCGGCGAGGGTGGCGGTGCCGACCTCGTTCGCGCCGTCCTTCACGACGACCTCGCCCTCGGGGGCCAGGGCGTCGGACGCGGACACGGTGACGTCGACGTCGAACGTCTCGCCCTTGGTGACCTGCTCAGGAGCGGTCGCGGTCGTGGTGCTGGTCGCCGGCGCGAGCGCGTCGACCGACAGCGGAATCGTGACGACGGTGCCGCTCGGGGCCGCCGTCGCGCGGATGACCGGCTGGTCGAAGGCGCCGCGCGGCAGGGTGAACTCGAACGTCTCGCTGGCGCCGTTGGTGACGGCCTTGGTGCCGAGCGCCTTCTTCTTGCCGTCGCCGTACTCCAGCACGGCGGTCACGGAGGTGTTGGCCGGGCTGCCGAGCGACGTCAGGTTCAGCTTCGGCAGAGAGAACGAGACGGTGTCACCGGCGGTGTAGGAGTCCTGCACGCCCGTGACGGCCACCGAGCGGCGCGCGAAGTCCGGGGCGACCGGGCTGTTCTTGCCCAGGTAGTCGATCCAGCCCTCGTAGTCGACGACGCCGGTGTCGACCCAGGTGCCCTCCCGGAAGGCGCGGAAGTTGTCACCGCCGGTCGCCAGGAAGGACGGCGCGATGACCTTGTAGGACTTCGCCGGGTCGAGCAGCTGGTCGTTGATCCAGACGCTCGTGATGCGGTCGCCCTCGGGGCGGGTCGCGTCGTACGTGTAGCGGACGTTCTTCGACAGGCCCAGCTGCAGGTAGGGGCGGCTCGAGACGTTGCCGTTCGGCTCGCGCTGCCACTGCTGCTCGAGGACCTTCGTGAGCGCCGCGCCCGACAGGGTGACCGTGTAGAGGTTGTTCGTGAACGGCAGGATCGTGTTCGCCTCGGCGAACGTGACCACGCCGTCCGTGTTGTTCGGTCCGCCGGTCGCGGTGTTGCCCGCGTAGAACAGCTCGGAGTTGCGCAGGCCGCCCGGGTTGTTGATGGCCAGGTCGGCGGGCGCCGGGGTGCCCTTCGACTGGGCGAGCATCGCGTCCGGGACGAGGTTGCCGAGCGTGGACTCGCTCGCGCGGTCGTCGGTCGTGCCGCCGACGTACTTGCCGTCGACGTACGAGCCGCCGCTGAAGGCACGCGTGATGTCGGCGGTGATCGTGCCGACCTTCTCGTTGCCGATCGCGGCGGCGTGCGCGAGCGCCTCACTGACGATCGTGTCGACCTGGGCGACGGTGGGATCGGCCAGGTTGGCCGTCGTGGCGCGCTTGACGTTCTCGACCGTGTGCGCCGTGATCTCGCCGGTGTCGGAGTCGACCGACAGGGTGACCTTGCCGATGTTCTCGCCGTAGCTGCCGGTCTGGATGACCGGGCGCGTGTCGTCGGTGCCGGGCACCGGGGCGTCCCACGCGTAGGTCTTGTGCGTGTGGCCGGTGAAGATCGCGTCGACCGAGGCCGACGTGTTGTTCACCAGGTTGGCGAAGGCGCCGCCGTGCGCCAGCTCCTGCTCCAGGGTCGAGCCGTCGGGCGTGCCCGCGCCGGCGCCCTCGTGGTACGCCGCGACGATGACGTCCGGGCGCTGGTCGGCCGGCAGCGCCTCGAGGCGAGCGGCCTCGGCGTTGACGGCGGCGACGGGCTCGGTGAAGCGGATCGTCTCGATGCCGGTCGGGGTGACCAGGGCGGGCGTCTCCTCCGTGACCGCGCCGATGACGGCGACGTCGAGGCCGCCGACGGTGACGACCTCGGAGGCCGGAAGCGCCGGCGAGCCGTCGGAGCGCTTCACGACGTTGGCGCCCAGGTACGGGAAGTCGGCCTCGCCCGCGACGCGACCCACGAGGTCGTCGTAGCCGCGGTCGAACTCGTGGTTGCCCGCGGCGGACACGGCCAGGTCGAGCGCGTTCAGCACGTCGATCGTGGGCGAGTCCTTCTGCGTGGCCGAGGCGAAGGGCGAGGCGCCGATGTTGTCGCCGACCGAGAGGAAGAGCGTGTTCGCCGCGCCCTCCTCCGACCGGATGTTCTGCACGGTCGTGGCGAACTTGGTGGTGTTGGAGTCGATGCGACCGTGGAAGTCGTTGATGTCGATCAAGGTGATGTCGACGGGTGCGGCACTGGCCGCTGGCGCCACCGCGAGGGGTGCGCACAGCAGCGCACCGACCGCCAGGGCGGAGACGGATCGTCGGGACTTGAGCACGTCTGTCCTTCTGTCAGCAGGAAACGGGTGGCCACACCGTAACCCTGGGAGCGGGCCAGGAACAGCGTCCTCGGTGACAGTTTGGTTAAGGACTGGAGAAAAGCCGGGGCGGCCGGTTCAGAGCCGCACGAGGGCCTGCAGGCGGCACGGCCCGTCGGGTGCCGCGACGACCGGCTGGGCCGTGAACGGGACGCTCGCGCCGCCCTTGACGCGGTCGAGGTCGACCGTGCGCGCGGGACCGGTCTGCTGCCCGATGAACACCGTCACGCGGTAGTCGCGCGTGGCCGACGCGGTGTTGGTGAGCGTGCCCTTGACGCGCCAGCGGCCGTCGTCGCCCTTGCGGCACGTGAAGCTCGTGATCGCGAGCGGATCGACCGTGCCGGGGACCTGCGCGACGCCGCCGGGGGTGGTCGGGACCGCGCTGGGAGTCGCCCCGGGCTCGTCGTCGTTGCCGCCGCAGCCCGCGAGGACCAGCACCATCAGCACCGGCAGCCACACACGCATGACTCCATCCCATCACGCCGCGCCCGACCGGCCGCGGAGGCGCACCCGGCGGGAGTGTACCGTCGAAGGTGAGGAATCCATCACCTTCAGGAGTGTCATGAGCATCGAACGCATCGGAGTCGTGGGCGGCGGGCTCATGGGCTCGGGCATCGCCGAGGTCAACGCCCGCGCCGGCATCTCGGTCGTCGTCGTCGAGGTCTCCGAGGAGTCCGCGCAGGCCGCCCGCGAGCGCATCGCCGCGTCGCTGCAGCGCGCGGTCGACCGCGGCAAGCTCACCGAGGCCGACCGTGACGCCACCCTCGACGCGATCGTCGTCTCGACCCGGCTCGAGGACCTCGCCGACCGCCAGCTCGTGATCGAGGCGGCGAGCGAGCAGGAGAAGGTCAAGCTCGACCTGTTCACGCGCATCGGCGCGATCCTCGAGGACCCCGACGCGATCCTGGCCTCGAACACCTCGTCCATCCCGATCGTCAAGCTCGGCGCCGTCTCGGGCCGGCCCGACCGCGTCATGGGCGTGCACTTCTTCAACCCGGCGCCCGTCATGAAGCTCGTCGAGCTGATCCCCTCGCTGACCACCGGCGACAAGACGCTCGAGCGCATGCGCCACTACGTCTCCGAGCAGCTGGGCAAGCAGCCGATCGACGCGACCGACCGCGCCGGGTTCATCGTGAACTCGCTGCTCGTGCCGTACCTGCTGTCGGCGATCCGGATGTACGAGGCGGGCTACGCGTCCGCGAAGGACATCGACAACGGCATGGTGCTCGGCTGCGGCCACCCGATGGGCCCGCTCGCGCTGAGCGACCTCATCGGCCTCGACACGATCAAGGCCATCGGCGAGTCGCTCTACGAGGAGTTCAAGGAGCCGCTGTACTCGCCGCCGCCACTGCTCGACCGCATGGTCGACGCCGGCCTGCTGGGCAAGAAGTCCGGGCACGGGTTCTACCCGTACGGCTGAGCCTCAGCCGGTCGTGCGCTTGCCCAGGCCCTGCTCGGGCAGCAGGCGCAGGAACAGGCCCTCGCTCTCGGCGCACACCGTGTCGCCGTGGCGGATCTCGCCACGCACGAACCACTTGCGGCCCTCGACGCGGTCGATCCACGCCGCCGCGTGCAGCTCGGTGTCGATGGGCGTGAGCGCGCGGTAGTCCGTGTGCAGATACGCGGTGCGGGTGATGCCACCCGCGGCCAGCGAGGCCAGGATGCCCAGGACCTCGTCGAACAGCAGGCCGATCGCGCCGCCGTGCACGGCCATGCCGCCGCCCATGAACCAACGGCCGAAGCGCACTGTGCCCTCGACCCGCTCGGAGGTCCGGGACGTGACCTGCAGCTCGGGCAGCATCGCGTGGCCGCGCACGGGCAGCTCGGCGACGCGCCCGTTGACCTGGTGCTGCTCGTCGGTGCCGAGCTTCTCGAGGCGCTCGCGCCACGAGGCCAGGTCCGCGGCGAGGTCGTCGATCTCGGCGCGGTCCATGCGCATGGACGCGAGCGCGTCCTGCAGCGCGTGCAGGTTGGTCACGAGCTCGCCGTAGGAGCGCACCTCGTCCGCGGCGAAGTCGCCCTTGAACATCTCTTCCCAGCTCACGCCGCGAGGCTACCAAGCGGCCCGGGACCGCTCGCCCGCTCCCCCGTCCCGACTTTTGGAACGCGTTCCACCTTCCGCGCGTCGAGTGGCGTGGATCCCGTTCCAGAAGTCGCCCAGGGACGGGCCGCCGACGGGCGCCACCGGGCCGCCGCCGCTCACCGGGAGGCCGCGACCGCTCGTCGCTCGCGCGGGTCCTCGGGGTGCACGGGCACCGCCGAAGTCGCCACAATGGCAGCGTGACGTGACCCACACGCACACCACGACCCTGCCGGAGGCCCCATGATCGTCCCGCTGACGCTGCGCGACTTCCTCGACCGCGCCCGTGCCGTCTACCCCGACCGCATCGCCGTGGTCGACGAGCCGAACCAGGTGGCGGAGTCGTGGGGCGAGCTGACGTACGCGCAGCTGTACGCGAAGGCCCGCAGCCAGGCGGCGACGCTCGACGAGCTCGGCGTCCCCCAGGGCGCGCGCGTCGCGATGGTGTCGCACAACGCGGCCCGACTGCTGGCCTCGTTCTACGGCGTCGCCAACTGGGGCCGCATCTTCGTGCCGGTGAACTTCCGGCTGGCGCCCGCCGAGGTGCAGTACATCGTCGAGCACTGCGGGGCCGAGGTCGTCATGCTCGACCCCGAGCTGGAGCACCTCGCCGACGCCTGCTCGTCCGCGAAGCACGTGTTCGTGCTCGGCCGGGACGACGACCGGATCTGGGCGTCGAACGCCGAGCCGGCCGCGTGGGAGCCGGACGAGAACGCCACCGCCACGATCAACTACACCTCGGGCACGACGGCGCGGCCGAAGGGCGTCCAGCAGACGCACCGCGCCCGCTGGGTCAACGCCACCACGTTCGGCTGGCACGCGACGCTGACCGACCGCGACGTCTACCTGCACACGCTGCCCATGTTCCACTGCGACGGCTGGGGCCTGCTCTACGCGACGACCGGCATCGGCGCGAAGCAGGTCGTGATCCGCCAGATCGACGGCACCGAGATCCTCCGGCGCATCGAGGAGCACGGCGTGACGGTCCTGGCCTGCGCGCCGGCCGTGCTCAACGCCGTGCTCGACGCGCTGCCCGACTGGGAGGGCGAGACCGGCCGCGACCGCGTCCGCTGCATCGTCGCGGGCGCTCCCCCGCCGACCCGCACGATCCAGCGCGTGCGCGAGGAGCTCGGCTGGGAGTTCATCCAGATCTACGGGCTGACCGAGACCTCGCCGCTGCTGACGATGTCGCGCATGCGGCAGGAGTGGGAGGAGCTCGAGCCGCAGGAGCAGGCCCGCCTGCTCTCGCGCGCCGGCGCGCCCACGATCGGCACGCGCATCATGGTCGACGACCAGGGCGAGATCCTCGCGCGCAGCAACACGGTCCTGGAGTCGTACTGGGAGAACCCCGACGCCACGGCCGACGCGCTGCAGGGCGGCTGGTTCCACACGGGCGACGGCGGCACGTACGAGGACGGCTACGTCACGATCGCCGACCGCAAGAAGGACGTCATCGTCTCGGGCGGCGAGAACGTCTCGTCGATCGAGGTCGAGGACGTCCTCGCGTCGCACCCCGCCGTGCGCGAGGTCGCGGTGATCGGCGTCCCGGACGACAAGTGGGGCGAGCTCGTCATGGCCCTCGTCGTCGTCGAGGGCGACGTCACCGAGGAGGACATCCGGGCCCACGCCCGCGAGCGCCTCGCCGGCTACAAGGTGCCCAAGCGCGTCGAGTTCCGCGAGGAGCTGGCCCGCACCGCGACGGGCAAGCTGCAGAAGTTCAAGCTGCGCGCCGAGTACTGGGAGGGCCGCGACCGCCAGGTCAACTGACCGACCCGCTGAGTTGCACGTTCCGCCAGCTGATCGCGGCGTGTCGCGGGCCGAACGTGCAACTCAGCGTGCCGCCCGGCTACCCGGTGTTGCGCAGGCCGTTGGCGATGCCGTTGACGGTCTGCAGCAGCGCGGCGCGCATGTCCTCGTCGACGGCCTCGGGGTCCTCGCGGTAGCGGGCCAGCAGGTCGACCTGCGCGAACGAGATCGGCTGCAGGTACGCGTCACGGACCTCGAGCGTGCGCTTGAGCGCGGGCTGGTCGTCGAGCAGGTGCCGCTCGCCGGTCACCCGCAGCACCTCCTCGACCGTGACCGCGTGCTCGGCGCGGATGAGATCGAAGATCGGCCGCAGGTCGGCCGGCACGAGCGTCTCGACGTAGTGCCCGGCGACGGCCATGTCGGTCTTGGCCAGCGTCATCTCCACGTTCGAGATGAACGTGCGGAAGAAGTGCCACTGGTCGAGCATCTCGGCCAGCACCTTCTCCTCGCCCGCGAGCCGCGCCGCGCGCAGACCACTGCCGACGCCGAACCAGCCGGGGACGATCTGGCGACTCTGCGTCCAGCCGAACACCCACGGGATGGCGCGCAGCGAGTCGATGCCGCCGCCGGCGTCGGGTCGCCGGGCCGGTCGCGAGCCGATGTTGAGGTCGCCCAGCTGGTCGACGGGCGTGGACGCCAGGAAGTAGTCGAACAGGCCGGGCGCGTCGATCAGCCGTCGGTAGGCGGCGTACGCGGCGTCGCTGATCGAGGTCATGACGTCGTCCCAGTGCAGCATCGTCTCGGAGGGCGTGCGCGCCTCGAGGTGCAGCGTCGACGCCTCCAGCACGGCGGCCAGCGAGAGCTCGAGGTTCTCGTGGCCGAGGCGCGGCAGCGAGTACTTGTCGCTGATGACCTCGCCCTGCTCGGTGAACTTGATGTCGCCGGTCAGCACGCCGTACGGCTGGGCCAGGATCGCGTCGTACGTCGGTCCGCCGCCGCGGCCGACCGTGCCACCCCGGCCGTGGAACAGCCGCAGGGTCACGCCGTGTCGCTGGGCCACGTCGCGCAGCGCCCGCTGTGCCCGGTGCAGCTCCCACTGCGAGGTGGTGATGCCGCCGGCCTTGTTGGAGTCGGAGTAGCCCAGCATGACCTCCTGGCGGTTGTCCCGCAGGCGCACCAGCTGGCGGTAGCGCGGGTCCGACAGCAGCTGGTCGAGGACCGTGCCGGCGCGCCGGATCTCCTCGACCGTCTCCAGCAGCGGCACGAAGTCCAGCCGCGCGAACGGCTCGGTGCCCTCGCCGCCGACGAGGTCGACCAGGCCCGCCTGCCGCGCCAGCACGATGGGCGCCAGCAGGTCGTCGCCGTCGAGGGTCATCGACACGATGTACGACTCGATGACGTCGTCGCCGAAGGTCTGCTTGAGCTCGCGCACCGCGGTGAACACGCCGTACGTGCGCGCGCCCCACTCGTCGAGGGGCGGCGGCTCGGGCGCGAGCGGACGCGGCCGGACGAGCTCGTCGGAGAGCAGCGCGAACCGCTCCTCGCGACTGAGGTCGGCGTACGGCCGGTCGGACTCGCCGAGCCGGTCGAACAGCAGGCCCAGGGCGTGGTGGTGCGCCTCGGCGTGCTCGCGGATGTCCATCGTGGCCAGGTGCAGGCCCACCGACGAGATCGTGCGGATGGCGCGCGCCAGCATGCGGTCGGCGATGAGCTCGCCGCCGTTCTCGCGCAGCGAGGTCTCGACGATCGCGAGGTCCGCCAGCAGCTCGTCGCGGTTCGCGTAGTCGCGACCGGGCACGTGCGGCGTGCCGGCCGCGACGCGGGCTGCCGAGTTCTCGACCTTGAGACGCATGCACGAGAGCTTGAGGCGGTAGGGCTCGTGCGCGTTGACGGTGAGCAGGCGCGGGTCGATGTCGGGCAGCGCCGTGAGGTCGGCCTGCAGCGACTTCGTGAGCGCCTCGCTGACCTCGACCAGCTCGGCCGACGGGGACAGCTCGCGGATGAGCAGGTCCAGGTTGGACGTGATGATCCGCGTGGCGATGCGGTTCTGCAGCTGCAGAATGCTGAGCGTGACCTCGGGGGTGACGTTCGGGTTGCCGTCGCGGTCGCCGCCGATCCACGTGCCGAACGAGATCGGCCGGCGCGCCGGGTCGAGCCGGATGCCGTGCTCGGCCAGCTGGTCGGCGAGGTCGGACGCGACGCCCGGCAGCGCCTCCTCGAGGATCTGCTGCAGGAAGAAGACCAGGTGGCGTGCCTCGTCGACGGGGGTCGGGCGCGTGCGCCGGACGGCGTCGGTCTGCCAGATCAGGTCGATGAGCTGCGCGAGGTCCTTGTCCTGCGCGGCGCGACGGCGCGTGCCGGGCTCGGCGGACGTGGCGAGCAGGTCGGCGATGCGGCGCAGCTTCGTCAGGACGGTGCGGCGACTGACCTCGGTGGGATGCGCGGTGAAGATCGCCCGGGTGTCGAGCCGCTCGATGCCCGCGGCGAGTCCCTCGGGCCCCTGCTCGGCGACGATCTCGCCGATCGTGCGGGCGAGCCAGCCGTCGTCGTCGGGCCGCGCCTCGATCCCGCGCACGCGGGCGACCTGCTCGGCCACGTTGGCGAGGTTGAAGTAGACGCTGAACGCGCGCACGAGCTTGCCCACGGTGGGCGCGTCGAGCTCGGCGAGCAGCCGCCGGATCTCGACCACGGCGGCGTGCCGCGCGTCGTCGTCCTCGCTCTCCTCGAGCACCTTGCCCTGGGCGCGGACCAGCTCGACCTGGTCGAACAGCTCCTGGCCCTCGAGGCGGCGCAGCGTCTCGCCCAGCAGGTCGGCGACCCGGCGCACGTCGGCGCGCAGGCCCTCGTCCTTGGAGTTGGCGATGGCGTCGAACTCGGATGCGGTCATGTGGCTCCCCTCGGCAGGCGTTCGTCCCGGGGCGCCGTTGCCCGCTCCCAGCCTAGTCAGGTCGAGGCGCGACCCGCCTCAGGACGCGTGACCGACCACGGCGTCGACGAGGTTGCGCCACGGGCCGTCGACCTGCCGCTCGGGCAGGACGGCGGCACGGTCGTTGGCACTCACCTCGTAGACGAAGCCGTCGGGGTACCCGTCGTCGGGCGTGGCGTCCCACGGGCACGCCTCGACGAGGGGCCACCACTCCTGGGCCTCGTCCTCGGAGGTGGCCTCGACCTGCCACTGCCGGCGCAGCCCGGCGAAGCCACCGGTGCGGGTCACCCGGACGACGAGGAGGGGCTCGTGGAGCTGGTCCATACCCCCACAGCCTGCCACGCATCCCGGACCACGTCAGCGGCGTCGTGGGCCTGCGCGGCCACGATCGTGGCGCGCGCGAACTCCTCGAAGTCGGCCTGCGGCGACAGGTCGCCGAGCAGCGCGTCGAGCCAGATGCGGCCCGCGACCTCCCAGGCGAATCCGCCGAGTCCGGTCGCCACGAGGTGGAACGCCTTGTTGGGGATCCCGGAGTTGAGGTGGACGCCGCCGTTGTCGTCGGTGGTGTCGATGAAGTCGTCCATGTGCGCCGGCTGCGGGTCCTTGCCGAGCACGTCGTCGTCGTACGCCGTGCCGGGTGCCGCCATGGAGCGCAGGGCATCGCCCTCGACCTGGTCGGTGAACAGGCCCTGCCCGATCAGCCAGCTGGCCTCGTCGGCCGTCTGGTTCGCCGCGTGCTGCTCGACGAGCGCGCCGAAGACGTCGGCGATCGACTCGTTGAGGGCGCCGGACTGACCGCGGTAGATCAGCGCCGCGGTGAACTCGACCAGCCCGTGGGTGAGCTCGTGGCCGATCACCGAGAGCGATGCGGTGAACCGGCCGAAGATCTCGCCGTCGCCGTCACCGAAGACCATCTGGGCGCCGTCCCAGAACGCGTTGTCGTAGGCATGGCCGTAGTGGACGGTGCCGGGCAGCGGCATGTCCGCGTCGTCGATCGAGCGGCGCCCGTAGACGCCGCGGAACAGCGCGTCCGTGGCGCCGAAGCCGTCGTACGCCTCGTCCGCCGCGACGTCCCCCGTGGCCGGGTCGCCCTCGTCGCGCACGAGCCGGCCGGGCAGCTCGGTGCCGTTCCCGGCATCGTGGATCCGCCGGTGCAGGCCCGGCTCGGCCGGCGGCCGCGGCACGACCGTGGGATGGGCGCGCCAGCGCGGCCGCTCGACGAGCGCGCGCTGCGCCGCCTGCGCGGCGGTGGCGAAACGGTCGTCGTCGAGCGTGGCGATCCGGCGCAGCAGATGTGGTGGAACGATCCCCCGATGCGAGTCCATGCCACGACCGTAGAGGCCGCCGCCGACAAAGTGCCGGACGCGCCGACGGCGTCCCGCTGAGTGGCCCTCGCGCCGGTCCGGGGCCGGCATGCCGACTGGCGCGCGCTGTTCCGCGAGTGGCGCAGAAGTGCCCACCACTCGACGAGTGGCGGGCGACTTTGCGCCACTCGCGACCCCCGTCCGCGCCACTTGCGATGCACCGTGACCTCGGCCACCGCTCGCCAAAACCGGCCTCACGGCGGCACGGCGCATGGGACGATGGGACGGACGAAACGGGTGTGGCGAAGGAGCAGCGTGAGCACAGCGCGACGGCGGCTCCGCCGCACCGCCCTCGCGGCCCTCGCGGTCGGCGCCGGCGCCCTCGTCCCGACCGGCGCCGAGGCCGCGCCGCCCACGCTCGCGGTCTCCGACTCCCGGCCCATCCGTGGCGAGACCGTCACGGTGCGCGCCGACCTGCCCGGGTCCGGCCAGCGCACGATCACCCTGCAGCGCCGCTCGGGCAGCCGCTGGGTCACCGTGGCGAGGAAGCGCTCGGACCGCAAGGTCGCCGCCACGTTCACCCGCCGCTTCACCTCGACCGTCACGCTGCGCGCCGTCACCCGCGACCGCGCGAGCCGCCGCCTGACCGTCCGACCGGTCGCCCAGACGGCGCGTCTCTCCCTGCCGCAGCTCGCCTCGGCCGGTGAGCCGCTGCGGGCCACGGCCGTCTTCGCTCCCGCACGCGCCCGCCGCGCGGTCTCGTTCCAGCAGTGGACCGGCACGACGTGGCGGACCGTCGCGACGACGCGCCAGGACGCGAACGGACAGGCGGTCGCGACGGTGCGCCCGACCGCCTCGACCCGCTACCGCGTCGCGACGGGCGCCGCCCGGGGAGCCGCGCGGCTGACCAGCGCGTCCGTCGCGGTCCGCGTCTCGGCCACGACGCCCGAGCCACCGGCACCGGCGCTGCGCTGCGACCTGCCGGCCGGCGGCCGCGTCGCGTGGGGCGCCGGTGACACGTCGCACCGGATGGCTGAGGTCGGCCGCCTCGACGTCACCACCGAGGACGGCCTGCCCATCACGAGCAGGACCACCTACTCGCGCACCACGCTGACCCTCACCGTGGACGGCGAGGAGCCCGTCACGCTCGGCGCCCGCCTGAGGGTGCGGGGCAACAGCACCGCGATGGTCGCGCCGAAGCTCCCGTACAAGGTCAAGCTCGACGAGCGCACCGAGGTCCACGGCATGCCCGCCAGCAAGGACTGGGTGCTGCTGGCCAACTTCTTCGATCGATCCCTGCTGCGCAACGAGACCGGCTTCGAGCTCGCCCGTCGCCTCGGTGCCGCGTGGACGCCCCGCAGCCAGCCCGTCGAGCTCCGGTTGAACGGCGAGCGCAAGGGCCTCTACCAGCTCGGCGAGGGCATCGAGGTCGAGCCCGCTCGCGCCGCGCTGCCCGAGGGCGCCGTCCTGCTCGAGGCCGACTCCTACGAGGACACCGACCCGAGCTTCCGCACCGCGCGGGACCTGCAGGTCTTCGTCAAGAGCAGCCAGGACCCCGCCGTCGCCGCGCGCGCCGCGGAGCAGGTGCGACGGATCGAGGACGTGCTCTACTCCGAGCACTTCGCCGACCCGCGCCACGGCTACCGGGCGTGCGTCGACGTGCCGTCGTTCGTCGACGCCTATCTCGTCGGGGAGATCACGAAGAACATCGACGCGGCGTTCAACAACAGCGTCTGGATGGTGCTCGGCGGGGACGGCCGGCTGGCCATGGGACCGGCGTGGGACTTCGACCAGGGAATGGGCAACCGCCACAACTGCGCGATCGCCGATCCCGAGGGCTGGTTCGTCAACCACGACTGGTCCGCCGAGCAGCAGCAGACGCCCCAGTGCCACCCGACGCAGATGCGCGGACCCGAGGGGCACTGGTACCAGCGGCTGATGAGCGATCCGTGGTTCGTGGCGCAGGTGCGGGCGCGCTGGCGCGAGGTGCGCGCCTCGGTGATGGGGATGCCGCGGTACGTCGACGACTCCGCCGCGACGATCGCCGCCGCCGCTGAGCGGAACTTCGCGCCCACCTCGGCCGGAGGCGCCGGGATGCCGCTCGGCTCGACGATCCTCGAGGACCCCGCGAACCACGTGTTCCACGGCTCGTGGCCGGCCGAGGCTGCCGCGCTGTCGACGTGGCTGCAGCGGCGACTCGCCTGGCTCGACACGCAGCTCGGCTGAGCGGTGCTGCTGCGCGGGCGGCGGCGGATGTGGGACCGTCGCCCATGAGCTCCTCGCTGAACTCGTGGTCCTGGGCCCTGATGGTCGTGCTCGGGATGCTCATCGCGGGTGCGCTGGTGGGACTCGGCCTCTCGGGCGCCCTCATCGTGACCGACGAGGCCGACCACGGCGGGGACTGGGACGGGTTCGGCACGTTCCTCGGCGCGCTCGGTGCCGTGCTCTCGCTCGTCGTGCTCGCGGTGGCGATCGTGCTGTTCGTGCTCGTCCGGTCCGCACGCGCCCGCGCGAACCGATCGGCGCTCGCCGGCATCGCGGGCGTCTGTGCCGTGCCGTCGCTGTTCGCTCTGCTGGGAGCGGTCTTCGCCATCGGCAGCAACGGGCTGCTCGGCACTCTGGTGCTCGCCGCGCCGGCGCTGCTGGTGGCCGTGCCGGCGGTGGGGACGCTCGTCACGGTCACCCGTGAGGGCGCGGCCGGCCCGTCCGTGCCGCCGGACCGCTGACGCCGAGTGGCGCGACCCGGGGCGAGTGATCAGCGGCGCCGGTGCCAGACGGCGATGGGCTGCTGCGCGTAGAGGGCGGGCAGGTTCTGCGGGGCGCGGGACTGCGCCAGCTCGGCCTGCAGCTCGGCGACCCTGGCCTGCAGGGCCGCGACCTGGTTCTCCAGGGCGATGACGCGCTTGACGCCCTCGAGGCCCAGCCCCTCGGCCGTCAGCTGCGCCACCATCCGCAGCAGCTCGATGTCGCGCAGCGAGTAGCGGCGGCCGCCGCCGCTCGTGCGCCCGGCCTCGACGAGGCCGATGCGGTCGTAGGTCCGCAGGGTCTGCGGGTGCAGGCCCGACAGCTCCGCGGCCACGCTGATCACGAAGACCTTGGCATCGGGTCCCGGCGGGACGAACTCGCTCATGCCACACCTCCGACGCGCGCCTCACGGTAGGCCTCGACCGCGGCGCGCTGCGCGTCCGAGATCTCGCCGGGCACCTCGACCTCGACGGTGACCAGCAGGTCGCCGCGCGAGCCGTCGCGCTTCGTGCCGCCCTTGCCGCGGGCCCGGAACGTGCGCCCGTTCGGCGTGCCGGCCGGCACCTTGAGCTTCACGGTCGAGCCGTCGATCGTGGGAGCCGTGACCTCGCCGCCGAGCACCGCGTCGTCGAACGGCAGCGGCACCGTGACGGTGAGGTCGTCGCCCTTGCGGCCGAACCGCTCGTCGCCCTCGACGTGGACGACCAGGAACAGGTCGCCCGCCGGGGCTCCACTGTCGCCCTTGCCGCCCTTGCCGCGGATCTTGATCCGCTGGCCGTCCTTGACGCCCGCGGGCACCTTGACGTTGATCGTGCGACTGGACGGGGCGCGGCCCGAGCCGGAGCACACCTCGCACGGATGCTCGACGATCAGCCCGCGACCGCGGCACTGCGAGCACGGCTCGGTCATCGCGAACACGCCACCGGACGCGCCGGTCTGCATGCCGCTGCCCTGGCACTTGCTGCACACCTTGGGCACGGAGCCGGGCCGGGCGCCCGTGCCGTGACAGTTCGCGCACGGCTCGTCGCTGGTCAGCCGCAGCGGCAGGGTGACGCCCTCCACGGACTGGCGGAACGTGATCGTGGCCTCGGACTCGAGGTCCTCGCCGCGGCGCGGCTGGGGCGCGCGACGCCGACCGCCGCGCGCACCCCCGCCGAAGATCCCGCCGAGGATGTCGCCGAGGTCGAAGTCGACCCCGCCCATCCCGCCGGGACCACCGCCGCCGGGCGGCGGGAAGCCGCCCTTGAACTGCCCGAACAGCGAGCGCTGCTCGTCGTACTGCTTGCGCTTCTCGGCGTTCCCGATGACCCCGTAGGCCTCCGAGATCGCCTTGAACCGCTCCTCGGCCTGCGCGTTGCCGGGGTTGGAGTCGGGGTGGTTGTCACGCGCGAGCTTGCGATAGGCCTTCTTGATCTCGTCGGCCGAGGCGTCCTTCTTCACGCCCAGGACCTGGTAGAAGTCCTTCGTCGCCCAGTCGGTCGGTGCACTCATGACAACCCTCCTCTCCTTCGGTTTCCTTCGTCAGTCGTCGGTCGTCGGCTGCTCGGTGGCCGCCGCGGCGACCCCGGGATCGACGACGCCGACCACGGCCGGCCGCAGCACGCGGTCGCCCACGCGGTAGCCGGTGCGCATGACCTGCGCGATGCTCTGGACCTCGACGTTCGGGTCCTCGCCGGCGTGGAAGACGGCCTCGTGCAGGTTCGGGTCGAACGGCTCGCCGACCTCGCCGAACGACACGAGGTCGAACTTCGCGAGCGTCGAGCGCAGCTGGTCGGCCACGGCCTTGAAGCCACCGGTCAGCTCGCCGTGCTCCTCGGCGCGACCGAGGTCGTCGAGCACGGTCAGCAGCTCGGCGAGCACCTTCTGCTTGCCGGTCTCGACCGCGCGGACCCGGTCGTCCTCGACGCGGCGCTTGTAGTTGATGAACTCGGCCTGGACACGCTGGACGTCGGCGGTGCGCTCCGCCAGCTGCTCCTCGAGCGAGGGGCCCTCGGGGGCGGCGGGCTCGGCCGCCGCCTCCTCAGGCGTCTCGGGGGCACCGTCGACGGGCGCCTCCTCCTGCGAGGAGGCCGCCTCGTCGTACGGCTGCTCGGTCACTTCTTCTCACCCTCGTCGTCGACGATCTCGGCCTCGACGACGTCGTCGTCGTCCGCCGGCGCGTCACCCGCGGGAGCGCCCTCGGCGCCCGCCTCGGCCGCCGCCGCGGCGTACATGGCCTCGCCCATCTTGGAGCTGGAGGTGCCCAGCTTCGTGACGGCCTCCTGGATCGCCGCGGTGTCGTCGCCCTCGAGGGCCGACTTCAGCGCGTCGATGTCGCCCTGGACCTCGGTCTTGACGTCGTCGCCGACCTTGTCGCCGTTCTCGGCGAGGAACTTCTCGGTCGAGTGGACGAGCGTCTCGGCCTGGTTGCGGACCTCGACGGCCTCACGGCGCTTGCGGTCCTCCTCGGCGTACTGCTCGGCATCCTTGACCATCTTGTCGATGTCGTCCTTCGACAGGGCGGACCCGCCGGTGATCGTCATCGACTGCTCCTTGCCGGTGCCCCGGTCCTTGGCCGAGACGTTGACGATGCCGTTGGCGTCGATGTCGAAGGTGACCTCGATCTGCGGCACGCCGCGCGGAGCCGGGGGCAGGCCCGTCAGCTCGAACGTGGCCAGCAGCTGGTTGCCCGCCGCCATCTCGCGCTCGCCCTGGTAGACCTGGATCGCCACGGACGGCTGGTTGTCGTCGGCCGTCGTGAAGACCTCGGACCGCTTGGTCGGGATCGTCGTGTTGCGCTCGATGAGCTTCGTCATGACGCCGCCCTTGGTCTCGATGCCCAGCGACAGCGGCGTGACGTCGAGCAGCAGGACGTCCTTGACCTCGCCCTTGAGCACGCCGGCCTGCAGGCTGGCGCCGATCGCGACGACCTCGTCGGGGTTGACGCCCTTGTTGGGCTCCTTGCCGCCGGTGAGCTGCTTGACCAGCTCGGAGACGGCGGGCATGCGGGTCGAGCCGCCGACCAGCACGACGTGGTCGATGTCGTTCACGGTGATGCCGGCGTCACGGATGACGTTGTTGAACGGCTTCTTCGTGCGCTCGAGCAGGTCGGACGTGATCTTCTCGAACTCGGCGCGCGTCAGCGTCTCGTCGAGGAAGACGGGGTTGCCGTCGACGACCGTGATGTAGGGCAGGTTGATCGACGTCGAGGACGAGCTGGACAGCTCGATCTTCGCGCGCTCGGCGGCCTCGCGGATGCGCGGCATCGCCATCTTGTCCTTGGTCAGGTCGACGCCGGTGGACGCCTTGAACTTGTTGACGAGCCAGTCGACGATCGCGTTGTCCCAGTCGTCGCCGCCGAGGTGGTTGTCACCGCTGGTGGCCTTGACCTCGATGACGCCGTCGCCGATCTCGAGCAGGGACACGTCGAACGTGCCGCCGCCGAGGTCGAACACCAGGATCGTCTGGTCGTCGCCCTTGTCGAGGCCGTACGCGAGCGCGGCCGCGGTGGGCTCGTTGATGATGCGGCTGACGTTCAGGCCGGCGATCTCGCCGGCCTCCTTGGTGGCCTGGCGCTGGTGGTCGTTGAAGTACGCCGGCACGGTGATGACCGCGTCGGTGACCGGCTCGCCCAGGTAGGCCTCGGCGTCGCGCTTGAGCTTCTGCAGGACGAACGCGCTGATCTGCTGCGGGTTGAACTTCTTGTCGTCGATGTCGATCGACCAGTCGGTGCCCATGTGGCGCTTGACCGAGCGGATCGTGCGATCGACGTTCGTGACGCCCTGGCGCTTGGCGACCTCGCCGGTCAGGACCTCACCGTCCTTCGCGAACGCGACGACGGACGGGGTGGTGCGAGCGCCCTCGGCGTTCGCGATGACGGTGGGCTCTCCACCTTCGAGCACGGCGACGACGGAGTTCGTCGTACCGAGGTCGATGCCGACTGCACGAGCCATGGTTCCTCCTGGGATTGCGGTGGTGCTCTGCCTTGAAAACTGTGGGTCAAAAGACTTGAGTCATACGTTATCAACTTCGCCCAAGGCCGAGACATTCCCCCGTCCGGGTGACCTCGGTCACCACCGAGGGTCCGACCACGGTCTGACGACTCGCGCCGCCGCGGCCCCTAGGCTCGGGCGCATGGAGGAGCCGCTCGACGTGTCCGCGCGCCCGTGGCGGCTCGGTCCGCGGGCGACCCGCGTGTTCGACGTGGTCTTCGCGACCGCGCTCGTACTGCCCTCGTTCGGTATGGTGGCCGTGCTCGGGACCTCCGCCGCGCCGCTCGTGTTCAGCGTCCTGCAGACCGTCCCGCTGTTCTGGCGCCGCCGGTTCCCCGTCGCCGTGTTCGCCTTCGTCGCGGGCGCGAGCGTGCTGCAGGCCGCGACCTACGACATGCCGGTGTGGGGCCAGGTCGGCTTTCCCGCCGCGCTCTACGCACTGGCCCGGTTCGGCTCGGCGCGGGCGGCGCTCGTCGGCCTCCTTGTCGGCCTGTGCGGCGCCGCCGTCGCGTCCTGGGTCTGGACCTCCGCGCAGATCGCGCGGTTCCCGCCCGGGCTGGACTACGTCGACTACGACATCGGGCTCGACGACCTGTCGCCCTACTTCCTCACGATCTCGGCGATCGTGCTGGCGGCGTGGGCCCTGGGCAGCCAGGCGCGCATCCGGCGGGCGTACGAGGCCGGCCTCGTCGAGCGCGGCCGCCAGCTCGCGGTCGAGGCCGAGCAGCGCGCCGTGCTGGCCGCCGCCGAGGAGCGCACCCGCATCGCGCGCGAGATGCACGACGTCGTCGCGCACGGGCTCTCCGTCGTGATCGTCCAGGCCGACGGCGCACGCTACGCGGCCGAGAAGGACCCGGCCGTGGCCGTGCGCACGCTCGAGACCGTCGCCACGGTCGGCCGCGACGCGCTCACCGAGATGCGGCGGCTGCTGGGACTCCTGCGCGGCAGCGAGGACCCGGCCCTGGCACCGCAGCCGCGCCTCGTCGACCTGCCGTCGCTCGTCGCACCGGACGACCGCGTCGAGCTCGACCTGCCCGACCCGCTGCCCGAGGTGCCCGACGGCATCGCCCTGACCGTCTTCCGGCTCGTGCAGGAGTCGCTCACCAACGTCCGCAAGCACGCCGGCCCGCGAGCGCGCGCCACCGTGCGACTGCGCGCCACGGGCGACGCGCTCGAGGTCGAGGTCCGCGACGACGGCCACGGCGCCTCCGCCGCGCCGTCGGGCGGGCTGGGCCTGCTCGGCATGCGCGAGCGCGTCGAGGTGCACGACGGCACGCTCGACGTCGGCCCCGCGCCCGGCGGCGGGTGGGCCGTGCGTGCGAGGATCCCGCTGTGACCGAGCCGATCCGGGTCGTCCTCGTCGACGACCAGCAGATGGTCCGTGCGGGGTTCCGGATGCTCGTCGAGAGCCAGGACGACCTCGTCGTGGTCGGCGAGGCCGGCGACGGCGAGGAGGCGCTGACGCTGCTCGCCGACGTGCAGGCCGACGTCGTCCTCATGGACGTGCGCATGCCGCGACTCGACGGCGTCGAGGCCACCCGGCGCCTCGCGCCCGGCGGCGACGGACCGCGCGTCATCGTCCTGACGACGTTCGACCTGGACGAGTACGCCTTCGCCGCGCTGCGCGCGGGCGCCTCCGCGTTCCTGCTGAAGGACGCCGCGCCGCCGGACCTGCTGGCGGCGATCCGCGCCGTGCACGCCGGCGACGCGGTCGTGGCCCCCTCGA
Source organism: Aeromicrobium jepli (assembly GCF_047246605.1). Lineage (NCBI taxonomy): Bacteria > Bacillati > Actinomycetota > Actinomycetes > Propionibacteriales > Nocardioidaceae > Aeromicrobium > Aeromicrobium jepli. Next base: position 165,482 of record NZ_JBFOKO010000001.1, on the reverse strand, counting down.
CCACGCGGCGCCTGCTGGACCACTTCCTGGCCGACTCCGGATCCGGCCGTCAGGTCTCGGCCTCGGCGGCTGCGCGGCTGGCCGCCGTCACCGAGCGCGAGCGCGAGGTGCTCGTGCTGATCGCCCGCGGCCTGAGCAACCCCGAGATCGCCGACGAGCTGTTCGTCTCGGAGGCCACCGTCAAGACCCACGTCGGGCGCCTGCTCGCCAAGACCGACTCGCGCGACCGCGTGCACCTCGTGCTGCTGGCGTTCGAGGCCGGCCTGGCGGGCTGACCCGCCTCCGGGGCGCCGCGCCGCCCAGCGGGTCATACCGTGGTCGGACGTGAAGATCCGGCTGCGGGGCGACGACCCGGACCCCGCCGCGAAAATAGCGTCGGGCCATGACCACGACGTCCTTCTCCCGCTCCGTCCTGCAGCCCGACGCGCTGCCCGCCGCCGCCGTGCGCGGCCTCACCAAGACGTACGGCCGCGGCGACACCACCGTCCACGCGCTGCGCTCCGTCGACCTCGACCTGGCGCCCGGCCGCTTCACCGCGATCATGGGCCCGTCCGGCTCCGGCAAGTCGACCCTCATGCACTGCCTCGCCGGGCTCGACCGCCCCACCGAGGGCACCGTCACGATCGCCGGCGTCGAGCTCACCTCGCTCGACGACGACCGGCTCACGCACTTCCGCCGCGACCGCCTCGGCTTCGTGTTCCAGGCGTTCAACCTGCTGCCGATGCTGACCGCGCGGCAGAACATCCTGCTGCCGTTCGAGCTGGCGGGCCGGCGCCTCGAGCCCGGTGCGCGCGAGCGGGTCGCGCAGGTCATCGACGTGCTCGGCCTGCGCGACCGGCTCGAGCACCGCCCCGGCGAGCTCTCCGGCGGCCAGCAGCAGCGCGTCGCGATCGCCCGGGCGCTGGCGACCGACGCCGACGTCGTCTTCGCCGACGAGCCGACCGGCAACCTCGACAGCACCGCCTCGGCGGAGGTCCTGTCGTTCCTGCGCCGCAGCGTCACCGACCTCGGGCACACGGTCGTCATGGTGACCCACGAGCTGGACGCGGCCGCCTACGCCGACGACGTCGTGGTGCTCTCCGACGGCCGCGTCCGCGCCCACCTCGTCTCCCCCACGCGCGAGCAGGTCGCCGCGACGCTCGAGGCGGGTGCCCGATGAGGTCCGTGCTCCTGGCGTCCCTGCGGACGCACACGCGCCGGTACGTGGCGGCCCTCGTCGCCGTCACGATCGCCGTCGCCTTCGTCATCGTCATCGACGCCCTCGGCTCCGGCGCCCGCAACGCCGTGGCCGCCGGCGTCGAGGCCTCGTACCCCGATGCGGAGCTCGTCGTCGGCGACGACCAGGGCCTCGCCACGGACGATCCGGGCCGCACGCTCGAGGTGGCGCGCGAGCGCGGCGACCGCGCCAGCGTCCTCGCCACCGCGTGGACCCGGGTGGACGGACCGTCGGGCACGATCGCCGAGGACATGCCCGTCGGCACCCTCTCGCTCGATCCCGACCTGCGCACGCAGGAGGTCGTCGAGGGTCGCGCGCCCACGTCCGACGACGAGGCGCTGATGTCGCGCACGGCCGCCCGCGCCGAGCAGGTCTCCGTCGGCGACCGGCTGACGATCGGCCTTGGGGACGCGACGCGGTCCGTCACCGTCGTCGGCCTGAGCGGCGCCGGCTCCCCGATGGGCGGCGACGTCCAGGTCACCTGGCCCGCCCTGGCCTCGCTCGGCGACGTCTACGCCGACTCGATCGCCTACGACGTGCGCGACGGTGACGTCGCCGCGGCGCAGCAGGCGCTCGACGAGGCGGTCGAGTCGCAGGTCCGCTCCCGCGACGACTTCGTGAGCGCCCGCATCGTGATGATGAACCAGGGCGTCGACGTCCTCGCGATCCTGCTGCTGCTGTTCGCGGCGGTGGCCGGCTTCGTGGCGGTGCTCGTCATCGCCAACACCTTCACGATCCTGTTCGCCCAGCGCAGCCGCGACTTCGCCCTCCTGCGCTGCGTCGGCGCGACGCGCCGCCAGGTCCTGCGGTCCGTGCGCGTCGAGGCGGTCGTCCTGGCGCTCGTCGCCGGCGCGACCGGCGTGGTCGCCGGCGTCGCAGGCGGTCTCGGGCTCGGCGCGCTGATCCGGGCCCTGGCCGGCGAGGAGAACTTCGGCAGCGTCTCGTTCTCGCCGACGTGGCTCGTGGCGGCGTTCGTTGGCGGCGTGCTGACGACCGTGGTCGCCGCCTGGTTCCCCACCCGCCTCGTCGTGCGGGTCAGCCCGCTCGCGGCACTGCGCCCCGCCGAGCAGCCCACCGGACGCACCGGCTCGGGCCGGATCCGGCTCGCCCTCGGGCTGCTCGCCACGATCGCCGGCACCGTCGGCCTGGCCGGCGCCGTCGCGACCGAGTCCATGCCGGTCCTCGTCGCCGGTGGCATGGTCTCGTTCGTCGGCATCCTGCTGCTGGGCCCGGTCCTGGTGCCCGCGCTGCTGCGGCTGCTCGGGCGGGCGACCGCGCGACTGGGCGCTCCGTTCCGCATCGCCGCGGCGAACGCCGTGCGCAACCCGCGGCGCAGCGCCGCCACGACGGCCTCGCTGCTCGTCGGCGTGACGCTGGCGACGGCCGTGCTGACCGGGATGACGAGCGCCCGCGACGTCGTCCAGGCCGACATGGACGGTGAGTACCCGGTCGACTACGCCGTGGCGGGTCGCGTCATCGAGCCCGAGACCGTCCAGCGGGTCCGCGGCCTCGACGGCGTGGACGACGTGGTGGTCGTCGCGGGGACGCGCGTCGCCTCCGAGGCGGGCCGCCTGACGGTCGCGGCACCGACGGCCCCCCAGCGCGCGCTGACGCACGACGCGAGCGCCACACGTGCTCGCGACGACGAGGTCCTCGTTCCGGCGGGCCTCGCGCAGACGCTCGAGAACGGCGTCCCGGAGCGTCTGACGCTGCGCACCCGGATCGGCGAGGTCACGCTCGCCACCCGCATCGTCGGCGTGCAGGCCGGCGACGTCGCGCTCGTCTCCCCCACCGTGCTCGATCGGCTGACCGACACGCCGGACACGCGGGCGCTGTGGGTGCTGGCCGACGACGGCGCGGACGGGGAGGAGCTCGGCGACGCGCTCGCGACCGCCACGTCCGGCGCCGACCTCGACGTGACGAACAACCTCAAGGACCAGCAGTGGGTCGCCCTGCAGCTCGACGTGCTCGTGTGGGCCGTGCTCGGCCTGCTCGGGGTCGGCGTCCTGATCGCCCTCGTGGGCATCGCGAACACGGTGGGCCTGTCGATCCTCGAGCGGTCCCGCGAGCACGCCCTGCTGCGGGCGCTCGGCCTGACGCGGCGCGGCCTGCGCCGGACGCTCGCGGCGGAGGGCATGCTGCTGGCCGTCGTGGCGGCCGTGCTCGGCACCGGCCTGGGCGTCGCGTACGCCTGGTTCGCGGTCGAGACCGTCGTGACGCCCGTGATGGGGGCCGGCGGCCTGGTGGTCCCGTGGGCCCAGCTCGCGGCGGTGCTCGTCGTCGCCGCCGGCGCGGGCCTGCTGGCCTCGACGCTGCCCGCCCGCCGTGGCGCGCGCGTCACCCCGGCCGAGGGGTTGACCCTCGACTGAGGCGATGCAGTGACGTTCCCGGGGTCCCACACGGCGTGTGGGCCCCGGGAACGTCGCGTTCGGTGGCTTGCCCGCGCCGGGGACAATGGAGTCATGTCTCCCCGCCGCCTGTTCCGCACCGTCGCCGTCGCCGAGGCCGTCACGTGGGCCCTGCTGCTCACGGGCATGTTCCTCAAGTACGTCACCGAGACGACCGAGCTCGGGGTGCGCGTCGGCGGGATGCTCCACGGCGTCGTCTTCGTGGCCTACGTCGTCACGACCGTCGTCGTCGCGATCGACGCGCGCTGGAGCCTCAAGCGCACGGCGCTCGGCCTGCTGGCCGCGATCCCGCCGTTCTTCACGATCTGGTTCGACGTGGCCAGCGAGCGCCGGGGCGCTCTGCCCGAGCGGTGGCGCCTCACGAGCAGCGAGCCGGCGAGCACGCTCGACCGGCTCGTGGCCTGGCTCGTGCGCAAGCCCGTCCAGGGCGCCCTGGTCGGCGTCGCCGCCGTGGCCGTGCTGACGGGCGCCGCCCTCGTGGTGGGCCCGCCCACCAGCTGAGTCAGCCGCGCACGCGGCGGCCGGCGCCGCGGAACGGCACGGCCGCCTCCTCGATCCGCCGGGAGTACTCCAGCCGCCACGCGTCCCCGCGCTCCGGGTCCGCCTCGTCCGCGAGGTCAGCCTGGCCGTCGAGCCCCTCGCGCAGGATCTCGAGGTGGCCGGCGTGCTGGGCGGTCTCGCTCACGAGGTGCACCAGCAGGCGGTCGAACGTCGTCTCGGGATCGCGCCACCAGCGCACGGTCGCCGGCGCGTCGGGTGGGAGGAGCCGCGCCGCACGCCCGGTCTGGGCGGCGACCGCGGCGTACAGGTCGAGGATCTCGTCCGACGTCTGGTCGGGCGTGAGCCACAGCTCCTCGTTCGCGTCGAGCGACGCGTCGTCGGACCAGGCGATCTCGAGGTCGACGGGGTACGCGGTGCACGCCACGTATCCGTGCTCGACGGTCGCAAGGTGCTTCACCAGGCCGAGCAGGTTCGTGCCCGAGGGCGTCAGCGGGCGCCGCGCGTCGTACTCGTCGAGCCCGGACACCGCGCGCACGACCGCCGCCCGACCCCGGTCGAGGTAGTGCAGCAGCTGCGCGCGGTGGTCCACGTCAGGTCAGCGCCCGGGTGATCGGGTCGATCGCGAAGTAGATGACGAACAGCACGGCGATGACCCACAGCAGCACGTGGATCTCGCGCATCTTGCCCATGACGACCTTGAGCACGACGTAGGCCAGGAAGCCCGCGCCGATGCCGGCGGTGATCGAGTACGTGAACGGCATGAGCGCGATCGTCAGGAACGCCGGGATCGCGATCTCGTGGTCGGTCCAGTCGATCTCGGTCACCTGCGTCATCATCAGGAAGCCGACGATGACCAGGGCCGCGACGGCCGCCTCGTTCGGGATGACCTGCACGATCGGCGTGAAGACCGTCGCGAGCAGGAAGCAGATGCCGGTGACGACGGAGGCCAGGCCCGTGCGCGCGCCGTCCGCGACGCCCGCGGTCGACTCGACGTAGGACGTGTTGCTCGAGACGCCGGCGACACCGCCCACGGCGGCCGCGACGGAGTCGACCACGAGGATGCGCTGGGCGCCCTCGGGCGCGCCGTCCTCGTCGTTCAGGCCGGCCTCGGCGCCGACGGCCGTCATGGTGCCCATCGTGTCGAAGAAGTCGGCCAGCATGAGGGTGAAGACGAGCAGGACCGCGGCGACGACGCCGACGCGCTCGAACGAGCCGAGCAGGTTGAACTCGCCCAGCAGCGAGAAGTCGGGCGTGCTGACGATGCCGTCCCAGCCCGGCAGCGCGGGCACGTTGAGGTTCCAGCCCTTCGACGCCGGGTCGCCGCCGGCGCCCGGGGTGTCGGTGATGGCCTGGACGATGATCGCGACGATCGTGGTGACGACGATGCCGATCAGGATCGCGCCGGGGACGCGGCGGGCGTGCAGGCTGATCATCAGCAGCAGGCCGAGGCAGAACACCAGGACGGGCCAGCCGGACAGCTCGCCGCCGATGCCCATGCCGATGGGCGGGGAGGCGTTGCCGGTGCCGCGCACGAAGCCGGCGTCGATGAGGCCGATAAGCGTCAGGAACAGGCCGATGCCGACCGCGATGGCGGTCTTGAGCTGCGCCGGGACGGCGTCGAACACGGCCTTGCGGAAGCCGGTGAGGACCAGGACGAGGATGACGATGCCCTCGAGCACCACCAGGCCCATCGCGTCGGCCCACGACATCTGCGACGCGACCGCGAACGCGACGAACGCGTTGAGGCCCAGGCCGGTGGCGAGCGCGATCGGGAAGTTGGCGACGACGCCCATGAGGATCGTCAGCACGCCGGCGACCAGCGCGGTGCACGCCGCGATCGTGACGAACCCGCCGCCCTCGACCGAGCCGCCACCGAGGTAGTTGCCGTCGGCATCGGCGACGCCGCTGAGGATGATCGGGTTGAGGACGATGATGTACGCCATCGTCAGGAAGGTCACGACACCGCCGCGCACCTCCTGCCCCACGGACGAGCCGCGCTGCGAGATCTTGAAGAATCGATCAAGGGTGTTCGTCACGGACGACCATTCTGTCAGGGCCGATTCTGCCCGGGGACGCGGGGTTCTCAGGGCGTTCTCAGCGTGATGACAGGTACGCTCGGCAGACTGCTCGGGACCCACCCTGCGAAGAATCGAGATCCTCACCCATGCGGAACCTGACCACCGTGCCCGTCCTGCTCGTGCTCTCCCTGGGCGCGCTCGCGGCCTGCGGATCCTCCGACGACGACAAGGCGTCGACGAAGGATGAGAACTGCACCACGTACTCCCCCGGCGACAGCAGCGACGCGGTCAAGGTCTCGGGCGAGTTCGGCAAGACCGGCCCGAAGGCCACCTTCGGCAAGCCGCTCGAGGCGGGCAAGGACGACCTGCAGCGCACCGTGCTCGACGAGGGCGACGGCGACGCGACCACCCAGGACGACCAGGTCGAGGCGATCGTCACCGTCTACAACGGCCGCACCGGCAAGCAGGCGCTCAGCGAGGCCGCCACGCTGACCGTCGGCGACGAGAACACGTTCGAGGCGTTCCGTGCCGGCATCGAGTGCGTGCCCACCGGCTCGCGCGTCGTCACCACGGTCTCGGCCGGGGACGTCTACGGCGACGAGGGCTACGCCGACCTGGACATCAAGGCGACCGACTCGCTCGTCATCGTCACGGACGTGGTCGACGTCCGCGAGGAGCTCGAGGCCAAGCCGTGGACGAAGGACGTCCCCGAGGTCTCGCTCAAGGGCAAGCAGCCGAAGGTCACGCTGCCGAAGACGGACCCGCCGAAGGACGTCCTGGTGAAGGTCCTCGAGGAGGGCGACGGCAAGACCGTCAAGGCCGGGGACACGATCACCGTCAACTACCAGGGCAGCACGTGGGAGTCCGGCGGCAAGGTCTTCCAGCAGACGTTCGGCCAGGGCCAGCCGGCCCAGCTGTCGACCGACCAGGTCGTGCAGGGCTTCAAGGCGGGTGTCGTCGGGCAGAAGCAGGGCTCCACGATCCTCGTGACGATGCCGCCCGAGTACGGCTACGGAACCGAGGAGTCCGAGGGCAACGAGCTCGGCGGCAAGACGCTGCTGTTCGTGGTGGAGATCGTCTCGATCGACTGACGGCTCAGTGCCGACGTGCCCGCGCCGCGGCGGGCACGTCGCGACGCCGGTGCAGCACGACGGCCGCGGCGGTCACGACGACCGCCGCGGCCGTCGTCGTCAGCAGGGGCGCCCAGTCCGGGTCCACGGTGGGCACGGCCGGCACGTGCGACAGGACGGACAGGTCCTGGACCCACCCGGGCAGTCCGAGCAGGTCGCCGAAGACGCCGGCGACGGCCGACAGGATCAGCACGGCCCAGGCGACCCACCAGTGCTGCGGCCACCCGCCCAGGACGAGCGCGCCCACCGCCGCGAGCAGCCACACGGCCGGCAGGTGCACCGCGAACGCGGCCAGCGCGTCGCCCGCCGGTCCCTGCGTCCCGACGCCGAGCGCCACGACCAGCTCCAGCACGACGGCTCCGGCGAACCCGAGGACCACGTGCCCGAGCAGCAGCCGGGGGCGGCTGACCCCGGTGGCGAGCACCGCCTCCACCGGTCCGCGGGCCTCCTGGGCGACGAGCGTGCCGAGGTGGGACAGCGTCCAGCAGGCCACCGCGACCGAGAAGAACTGCGACATGGTCACGAGGAACGCGTCGACGAGCGCGCCCTCGCCGCCGAGCTGCTCGAGCATCCGCTGGAACTGCGGGTTCGAGCCGGCCACCTCGCCCAGGCTCGGCAGGACGGAGCCGACGAACGCGCCGAAGAGCGCGAGGACCGCCGCCCACCCCAGGAACGCCGAGCGCTCGAGCCGCAGCGCCAGGGGCACCGGCCCGGTCAGCCGGGTCGAGCCGGGCCGCCCGGCGCGCACCGCCAGCAGGCCCGCGCCCAGGTCGCGGTCGCGCGCCAGCAGCGCCGCCGCCGCGACGAGCAGGACGGTGACGACGAGCGCCGGGACGACGGCGATCCAGCGCACCTCGCCGAAGGGGTCCACGTCGACGCTCCAGCCGAACGGCTCGGCCGCGGCGAGCACGTCCCAGCCGCGCACGTCCGCGACGCCCCGCACGACGTACCCCGCGAGCACGATCCCGACGGCGAGGCCGCTCGCCGCCCGCCCCGTCGTGGCGACCTCGGAGGTCGCCGCGGCCAGCCCGATCGCGACGAGCGCCGGCACCGCCAGCGCGACGGCGAACGCCAGGGCCTGCTCACCCGACGCGTCCCTCGGCAGCAGGGTCACGGCGCTCGCGCCCGCGGTGACCACCACCATGAGCAGCGCCGACGTGACGGCCGCCGCGAGCGACGCGAGCCGGCCGACGCGGGCGGCCCGGACCAGCTCGAGCCGCCCGGACTCCTCCTCGCGCCGCGTGTGCCGGACGACCGTCAGGGCGGCCAGCACCGCGAGGGCGCCCGCCATGAACAGCCCGATGCGCCACGAGGTGGTCGACGCCACCGTCTCGGGATGCTCGAACGGCCCGAGTAGCAGCGTGAACGAGGCGGACGCCGACACGGTCGTCCGCAGCGCCTCGCGCTCGGCGAGGGTCGGCGCGAGCGTCGCCAGCTGCGCACTCGTCGCGAGGAAGATCGCCACGAACGCCGCGACCGTCACCGGCGTCCGCCGGCGCTCGCCCTCGAGCGCGACGCGCAGCAGGCCGCCGAAGCCCGTGAGCATCTCAGCCCTCGCCCGCGTACTGGCGCAGGAACAGCTCCTCGAGCGAGGGCGGCTCCACCGTGAGCCCGACCGGGTCGAGGGCGGCGAGCGCCGCGACGACGGCCGGGACGTCGAGGTCGTCGACCTGCATGACGGTCCGGTCGCCCTCGCGGTGGAGGTCGTGCACGTCCGGGCGCTCCGCCAGCGAGGCGGCGTCGCGACCGAGCTCGGCGGAGACCTTCGACCGGGTGACGACGCGCAGGCGGTCGAGGTCCCCGGACAGCACCGTGCGCCCGTCGCGGACGATCGTGACGTCGTCGCACAGCGCCTGGACCTCGCCGAGCAGGTGGCTCGACAGGAGCACGGTCGTCCCGAACTCGGCGGCCTCGCGCACGCAGCGCCGGAACTGCTCCTCCATGAGCGGGTCGAGGCCGGACGTCGGCTCGTCCATCACCAGAAGGTCGACGTCCGCCGCGAGGGCCGCGACGAGCGCGACCTTCTGCCGGTTGCCCTTCGAGTACGCCGAGGACCGCTTCGTCGGGTCGAGCGCGAACCGCTCGATGAGCTCGTCGCGACGGCGCGCGCGACCGCGGACGCCGCGCATCGACAGCAGCAGGTCGATGGTCTCGCCCCCGGTCAGCCTCGGCCACAGCTCGACGTCGCCCGGCACGTACGCGAGCCGCTCGTGCAGGGCGACCGCGTCGTCCCACGGGTCGTGGCCGAGGACCTCGGCACGGCCGCCGTCGGCCCGGTACAGGCCCAGCAGCACGCGCAGGGTCGTCGACTTGCCCGCCCCGTTCGGTCCGAGGAAGCCGTGGATGCGGCCGCGCGCGACGCTCAGGTCGAGTCCGTCCAGCGCGGCGAACGTGCCGAACCGCTTGACCAGTCCGGCCACCTCGATCGCGGTGTCCATGCGGCCATCGTGCCTCGCGGCGGGGCCACCGGGCCAGGGTCAGCCGCGCGACCGCCACTGGGGATCGCGCCCGATGAAGCCCATCAGCCGGACGACCCCGTCGGCGTCGTCCGGGACGGGCACCGCGGCCGGGCCGAACTGGCCGGACTCGCGCAGCATCGGCTCGATCCGCCGCATCCCCTCGAGGAGCCGCTCGCACTCCCGTGGGTCCAGCCCCGACGGCAGGCCGGCCGCCTCGGCGAGGTCCCACGTGTGCATGAGGACGTCCACCGTGTAGAAGCGGTCGAGCGTCTCGGCCAGCGGCGCGGTGCCGGCCGCGGGATGCGTGAACTCCTGCTCCGCGGCGGGCGAGTCGAGGATCCGCTGGATCTCGGCCGCATGGGCGTGCCACGTCCCGACCGGGTCCTCGCCGTCGATGTGCCGCGTCAGCTCGACCCCGCCGTCCGCCAGGAAGTCGTGGATCCACATCACGAGGTGCATCACGACGTCGCGCGCGGTCCACTCGGGCACGGGGCTGCGCGCGTCCCAGTCGGTGACGTGGTCGACCACGCCGGTGAAGCGGCCGGCGGCCCGCTCGTGACGGCCGGGGATCGAGTCTGCGGTCATGGCGTGCTCCTGTCGACGGGTCATCGCCAGTCGACCCTCGGCCGGGCCCGCGCGTCAACCCCCGGCCGGGAACGCACGAGCGGGGCCGGTTCCCCGGCCCCGCTCGTCGTCACTGGCGCGTCAGTGACGCTCCGCCTCGCGGCGACTGCGGACGATCACGCCGCCCGCGCCCACGAGGGCGAGTCCCAGCAGCAGCCACCCCAGCACCGGGCCGCCGGTGTTCGCCAGGGCGGAGTCGCTCTTCGCGGGCTCATCCGGCTCGTCCTGAGCCGGCTCGTCGTCCGCGACGGGGGTGTCGTCGACGGGCTCCTCGACGTACGTGAGGCTCAGGCTGCCGACCACCGGAGTGCCGTCGGCCAGCTCACCCTCCCAGTCCACGCTCGTGACGGTGCCGACGAAGCAGCCGTCCGGCGTGAAGGTCACGCGACCCGTGTCCGGGTCGACCTTCCAGGTGCCCTCGCCGTCGACGACGAGCTCGAGGACCGGGTTGCCGTCTGCGTCGAGCAGACGGACGCTGACCGGGTCCAGGCCCGGCACGTCCTGCACCGTGTCGAACACGGCCGGGGTGCCGCAGACCAGCGTGTCGACGAGGTCCTGCGACGTCTCCGGACCGCGCACCTCCGGCTGGTAGGTGGCGCGCGCCGGCGTGCCGTTGGCGTCGCTCACGCGGTAGTCCACCGGCGTCGGGGTGCCGGTGAAGCCGCGCTCGGGCGTGAAGACGATCCGGCCGTCCTCGATCGTGTAGACCCCCTCGGCCACGCGGACCTCGGTCACCGGCTCGCCCTGCTCGTCCAGCAGCGTCAGGCTGCGGGGGTCGAGCGGGAGCGCGGGGTCCCCGGGTGCGTCGTTGACCAGCGGGTCGACGGACTGCGGACGGTTCCACCAGCCCGACGATGCGTCGTCGGCGGCGGTGGGCGTCACCGCGGTGAGGGTCGGCGTGTAGGTGCCGCGCGCCGGCTGGCCGCCGGCATCGCTGATCCGGTAGTCCACCGGATCGGCCGTGCCCACGAACCCGGGCAGCGGCGTGAACACCAGCTCCCGGCCGTCCACCGAGTACGTGCCCTGGCCCGGCACGACGACCTCGCTCACCGGGTCACCGTCCTCGTCCACCAGCGTCAGCGTCGACCAGTCGATCGGGAAGTCCTCACCGGCCTCCGGCGACGGCTCCCACGACTGCGCCACGCCCTGCGGGCCCGACGTCGTCCCGCTGTTCGTCGCCGGCGGCTCGGCCGGCAGCACGGTCGGGACGTAGGTGCCGGTCGCGGGGTTGCCCTCGCTGTCGGCGACGCGGTAGCGCACGGGATCGGGCGTCCCCTCGAAGGACGGGACCGGCGTGAAGACGATCTCGCAGCCGTCGACGGCGTAGGAGCCGACGCCCGGCACGGCCAGCTCGGCGACCGGATCGTCGTCGGCGTCCAGCAGCGTCAGCGTGTCCGCGCAGTCGACCGCGAAGGTCCCGCGCTCGGGCTCCGGGGTCCAGCGCTGGGTCTTGCCGCGACGGCCCTCGGTGGCGCCGTCGTCCGTCGTGGGACCGACCACGCGCGCCGTGGCCGTGCTCGAGTTGTTGCCCGTGACCGTCGACCGGTCCGTGACGGTCGCGGTGTTCACGTACTCGCCGGTGCGGTTCAGGGTCTGCGTGTAGACGACCGTGATCGACTCGCCCTCGGCCAGGCCGGAGCCGTCGGGGCGGGCGCACTCGACCGGCGAGCCCATCTCGTCACCCACGGCGATCACGTCGCCGTCCACGCGGCACTCGAAGCCCGCGGGAGCGTCGAGGGAGGTGATCGTCGTGGCGCCCTGGCCGGGCAGCGAGTCGGTCAGCGTGACCGTGTCGCCGACGGCCATGTCGTCGGGTCCCTCGTTGGTGACCGAGACCGTCCAGGTCGTCGCCCCGGTGCCGGCGGCCGGTCCCTCGACCGACTTGCTCACCGCGAGGTCGTAGTCGCACAGGATCCAGCTCAGCGTGACCGCGCCGTCGGCACCGCTGCCGCTGCCGTTGCGCTTGGGGCCCGCCGAGGAGGAGATCGCCGTCGCGGCCGCCCCGTCGAGCGTCGGCGCGACGTAGCTGGCACCACCGCCGCCGCCGGCGCCTGAGACGCCGTTGGAGCCGCCCTGGCTGTTCGACAGGACGGTGGACGCGCCACCGCCGCCGGCGTGGTAGCCGCCGCCACCGCCGGCGCCGGAGTCGGCGCCCGGGTCGTTGCCGCCGTTGCCACCGGTCCGGCCGTCGGCCGCGAAGCCGTTGCGGGCGGGCGAGGTCGTGTGGACGCCACCGGCGCCCGCCGCGTCGACCTGACCGCCCTGGCCGCCGCCGATCGTGCCGCCGCCGCCCTGGGCCGCGGTGCCGTCGTAGCCGTCGAAGCCGTCCTGGCCGCTCGTCACGCCGGCCGCGGTGGGCAGGCCGCCGTTGCCGCCGAACCCGTACGTCGTTCCCGCCGGCGTGTGACCGCCGCCGCTGCCGCCACCGCCGCCGGCCACGACGACCTCGTCGCCGCCGATGACGACGGACGTGTAACCGCCGCCGCCGGCGCCGTGGTGGTAGATGTTGTTGTAGCCGGACGAGACGCCGCCGCGGCCGCCGCCGGGCGTGCCGCCCGGGCCCATCGAGCCGTTCGCGTTCCCGCCCGCGCCGCCGCCGGAGCCGACGACGCCCGAGAAGGACGTGCCAGGCGTGACCGCGTAGGTCACGCCGATGCGCGCGCCCGCGCCGTTGGTGTCCTGGGCGCCGATCGAGCTGCCGCCGGCGCCGCCGAGCGCCTCGACGCGCACGGCGCACACGCCGTCGGGCACCGTGCCGTCGAACGCGCCGGTCGCGGTGCGCGTGAAGGCGGCCGGCGACGGCGCCGGGTCGGCGGAGGCCGGAGCGATCGCGAGCATCGCGGCCGCCGTCGCGGTCGCGGCGCTCGTCGCGGCGAGCCTCTCGAGGCCGCGGCGCCGTGCGCTCCTCGCCATGGGTCTGCGTGTGGACACTGGACGTCCCTCCCGTACGTGCTGAGCACCGCGTCGGGGCAGGCCGAGATGGGGGACGGGCCGGCCCGAGAACGTCGATGGCACGACGGCGCGGCGACGGCCACCCCCTCGGTGGCCGTGTGACTCACGGTGTCATCGGGACACCGGGTGAGACGGCCGCTCGGCGCGATTTCACCCTCGGAGGCCCCTTCGCTTCACCCCGGGGACGAGGCCGGGCCGCGGGGCGGCGCTTGTCCCGCGCGCCGTGACACGAGACGGTGGCACGGTGACCGACCTGCACGAGCTGGACGCCCACGACCTCGCCGCCACGATCGCCGCGGGCGAGGCCTCGTGCGTCGAGGTGACCCGCCACTTCCTCGATCGCGTGGACGGCGAGACCCTCGGCGCCTTCGTGACCGTGACGCCCGAGCGGGCGCTGGAGCGGGCCGCCGCCTGGGACGCCGCGACCGTCCGGCCGCCGTTCGCGGGGGTGCCGACCGCGTTCAAGGACCTCACCCCCACGGCCGGCGTCCGCACCACGATGGGCTCGACGCTCATGGCCGACCACGTGCCTGATCACAGCGCGTACCTCGTCGACCTCGTCGAGGCGGCGGGATTCGTCAGCCTGGGCAAGACCAACACCCCCGAGTTCGGCCTCAGCTCGTACACCGACAACGACGTCGTCGGCCCGGCGCGCTGCCCCGCCGACCCCGAGCGCAACGCGGGCGGCTCGAGCGGCGGCGCGGCCGCGGCGGTCGCGGCCCGCTTGCTCCCGCTCGCGCCCGGCAGCGACGGTGGCGGCTCGATCCGCATCCCGGCGTCGTGCTGCGGGATCATCGGCCTCAAGCCGAGCCGCGGGCGAGTGGGCGCCGGGCCGGACTCGCCCACGTGGAGCGGCCTGGCGACCGACGGCGTCCTCGCCCGCTCGGTCCGCGACGTCGCCGCGATGCTGGACGTCCTCGCACGGCCCACGCCCGGCGCCTCGCGGGTGTGGCCGGCCCCGGCCGTCCCGTTCGCCGAGGAGGCCCGCCGCGATCCCGGGCGGCTGCGCATCGCGACCTGGACCGATCCCTACCTGGACTTCGTCGAGGCCTCTCCCGGCTCGGTGGCCGCGGTGGCGGCGGCGCGCGAGTCGCTGGTGGCGCTCGGGCACGAGGTCGTCGAGATCCCCAACCCGTGGCCGGCCGAGCTGGAGCCGCAGTTCAACGTGATCTGGTCGGCGGGCATGGCCTCGGTCCCGCTGCCGCCCGAGGCGCACGGCGCGCTGCGCGGCACCACGCGCTACTGGTACGAGCGCGGCGGTCGCGCGACGGCGCCCGAGCTGGCGGCGGCCCTGACGTTCCTCGAGCTCACGACGGGGCGGGTCAACGCCGAGCTGGCCGGGTACGACCTGTTCCTCACCCCGACGCTCGCGCTGCCCCCGCAGCCGCACGCGTGGTTCACCGAGTCGGGCGACCCGGCCGAGGACCACCGCCGCGAGCTGCTGTTCACGCCGTACACGGCGCTGATGAACATGAGCGGCCAGCCGGCGATGAGCCTGCCGCTGCACGAGCACGACGGGCTGCCCGTCGGGGTCATGCTGGCCGCCCACGTGGGCGGCGACGCGCTGCTGCTGCAGGTCGCGAACCAGCTGACCCGCTGAGTTGCACGTTCGGCCCGCGACACGCCGCGCGAGGCCGGCGGAACGTGAAGCTCAGCGCGTCCGGTCGGTCATCACGATCGGGTCGCCGTCGGTGATCGCGATCGTGTGCTCGCTGTGCGCGCCGCGCGAGCCGTCGGCGCTGCGGATCGTCCAACCGTCGTCGTCCATCCGGATCTCGTCGGTGGTGGCCAGGAACCACGGCTCGATCGCGATGACCAGGCCCGGCTTGAGCGGGAACCCGCGCCCGGCCTTGCCGTCGTTGGAGATGTGCGGGTCGCCGTGCATCGTGCGGCCGACGCCGTGGCCGCCGAACTGCGTGTTGACCGTCAGGCCGTACTCACGCGCGGTGTCGCCGATCGTCGCGCTGATGTCGCCGATCTTGTTGCCCGGCTTCGCGACCTCGATGGCGCGCGCGAGGGCGACCTCGGTGGCCTCGATGAGGCGCAGGTCCTCCTCGCGCGGGGTGCCGACGACCGTGCTCACCGCGGAGTCGCACACCCAGCCGTCGACGCTCACGGCGAAGTCGAAGCTGACGAGGTCGCCGTCCTTGAGCTTGTAGCGGTGCGGCAGCCCGTGCAGGACGGCGTCGTTGACGCTCGTGCACAGCACCTTGCCGAACGGGCCGCGCCCGAACGAGGGCGCGTAGTCGATGTAGCAGGACTCGGCGCCGCGGTCCTTGATCATGCGGTGGGCCAGCGCGTCGAGGTCGAGGAGGTCCGTGCCGACCTCCGCCGTCTCGACGAGGGTGGTCAGGACCTCGGCGACGAAGCGGCCGGCCGGCCGCATGTCGTCGAGTTGACCCGGGGTCAGGAGCTCGATCGCCATGCGGCCAGCCTACGGAGGTTCCTCAGCGCTTGATGCGGAAGGTGGCCTTGTAGCTGCCCGAGACGACGCCCGGGGCGACGATGGCCGCGCGGCGCTTCGCGGTGCCCTTGGACTTGCGGCCCTTCCAGCCCCACTCGGCGACGACGTCGGCGCGGTCGGCGCGGACCAGGGCGTCGCGCGCGGTGAGGAGCTCGCCGAAGTTGCGGTACTCCTCGTCGTCGCCCTCGTCCTCCTCGTCCTCGTCGCCGAAGTCGATGCAGATCTTCTGGCCGCCGCCGGCGTCGAAGCACTCGATCGTGCTGCCGGCGCCGCGGGGCGCGAAGGTGACCGAGCCGCGACCGGCCGCGAGACGGCCCATCCGGAACGTCGTGCGGGTGCCGGGCACCACGGTCTTGGGCTTGCCGTTGACGTACGTGCGGTACAGCGGCCGGACCGAGTACGTGCGGTGCTTCGCCAGCGTGCGGCCCTTGAGGGTGACCCACGTGCGGCCGTTCCACACCTGCGCACCGGCGACGCGGTAGTCGATGTCGCGACGGTCGAGCAGCGTCAGCGAGGTGGTGACGCCGGTGATCGTGACGTCCGCGAGGTCCGTGCCGGCCAGCGCGTAGATGTCGTTGCCGAGGTCGCCGGCGAGCTCGTCGAGGAGGCTGTCCTGGCCGGAGTAGACCTGCGCGTTGGACAGCTGGCCCCGGTGGCCGCCGGGCAGGCGGTAGTCGATGCGCCAGCTCAGCCGCGCCGTGCCGGTGCCGGCGTTGTCGAGGAAGTCGACGGCGCCGAGGACGGGACCGAGCGCGGCGTTGGAGGCCAGCAGCGGGTTGACGACACGGCCCGTGTAGCGCTTGAGGACCTTGCCCTGCGCGTTCTTGACCGTCGTCGCGACGGGGAAGCCGCGGATGAGGCCGACGGTGCCGCGGATCGCCGCGTAGCCGTCCTCGGTGATCGTGCCGATCTGCTGGCCGACGCGCGCGACCTGCTTGTACGAGCCGGACACGCCGGTGTCGTCGCGGACGATGAGCGCGGTGGATGCGTTGTGCATGGACAGCGAGGTCTCGCCGGCGAAGTCCATCGGGTGGCCGAACGCCCAGACCTGGTCGCCGCAGACCGCGGTGACCGTGCCGACGCCGCCGGAGAACAGCGAGCCGGTCGAGTACCCGACGGCGATGTTGCCGCCCGGGACGAGCGGGTCGGCGATCTGTGCCGGGGCGCCGATCGCGGCGAAGCCGCCGGCGCGGACGGACTTCGCGGCGGGCGAGGTCGCCGGGACGCGCGCCTGCGTGCGGTTGGCGACGGCGTTGCCCTTGGCACCGCCCGCGATCACCTTGACGGTCTTGAGCTGCTGGGCCGTGGCGCCCGTGACCGCGGCGGCGGTGCGCCGGGACGCGCCCTCGAGGTTGGCCTTCGTGACCTTGACCTTGGCGGGGGCGCCCTTGAGCTTGTCGGTGCCGACCTGCTTCATGTAGCCGGCCGGCGTGACGCCCGCGAGGCGGATGTTGGAGGGGCTCAGGCCGTAGGCGACCGCGCCGATGAGCCGGCCGTCCTGGTCGTAGACCGGCGAGCCGGACATGCCGGCCCAGATCCCGGCCTTCACGTCGCCGGAGTCGATCCCGGCGCCCGAGAGCTCGAACAGCAGCAGGTCGACGCCCTCGCCGGAGGCGTCGGTGCCGAGCGCGTCCTCGATGTGGCCCGCGTACGTGCCCGTGAACTGCGTGGGCGTCGTGCCCTGCGTGACGGTCAGGCCCGTGACCGTGGTGCTCCCGTCGTACGTCGAGGTCACCTCGTCCTGCGGCACCATCGGCGTGCTGCCGTCGGCGCAGAAGGCGGCGGGCGCCGGGGCGGCCTGCGCGGCGGGCGCGACCAGGGCGGTCGCGGTGAGCCCCGCGAGGGCGGCGCCGGCGAGCCAGCGCAGGGACGGACGGTTCATTCGGGAGCTCCCCCAGTTGGTGACGAGTCGGCTGATCGTATCGGAGGAGACGCTCCGCTCAGGGCCGATACGTGGATCAGGCCTCGAGACTCCCGCGGAACCGCTGCATGCCCGCGATCCAGCGATCCGTGTCCTGCGCCTTGTGGGCGTACATCGTGCCGACCTCGGGGTGCGGCAGCGCGAGCAGGCGGCCCTCGTCGATCGCCTCCAGCAGGACGCGCGCGGCGTCCTCCGGCGCGATGGTCTCGCCGGCCGTGGCGACCGAGCCGTGCGCCAGGCGCGCGTCCGGGTCCGTGGCGGTCTGGCCGGCCTCGGCCATCGGCGTCGCGACGCCCATCGGGCACAGCGCCGCGACCTGCACGCCACGGTCGCCGTACGTGGCGGCGAGCCACTCGGCGAAGCCGACGGCCGCCCTCTTCGTGACCGAGTAGGTCGGCGAGCCCAGCTGCGTCAGCAGGCCCGCCGCGGAGGCGGTGACGGCGAAGACGCCCGGCTGCTCGGTGCTCCAGCGGGGCACGAGCGCGCGGGCGGCACGCACGTGGGCCATGACGTTGACGTCCCACGAGAGCGACCAGTCGAACTCGTCGGCCGCCAGGCCGAAGCCGCGGAAGATGCCCGCGTTCGCGACGTACATGTCGATCCCACCGAGCTCGTCGTCCGCGCGGGCGATGAGGTCGGTCACCCCCGGCTCGGCGGCGACGTCGCCGGCGAACCAGGGCTGCTGCAGGCGCTCGGCGGCCTCGCGCACGCGCTGCTCGTCGAGGTCGGCCAGCAGCACGCGGTCGCCGCGCGCGACGAGTGCCTCGGCGATCGCCAGGCCGATGCCGCCCGCGGCGCCGGTGACGACGCAGCGGCGGCTCATCGCAGGCCCTGACGCTTGAGCTCGGCCTTGGCGAGCGAGTTCTTGTGGACCTCGTCCGGGCCGTCCGCGAAGCGCAGCGTGCGGATGCCGGCGTACATCTCGGCGAGCGGGAAGTCCTGGCTCAGGCCGCCGCCGCCGTGCACCTGGATCGCCTTGTCGAGGATCCACTGGACGGTCGACGGGGTCGCGATCTTGATCGCCTGGATCTCGGTGTGGGCGCCCTTGTTGCCGACCGTGTCCATGAGCCACGCGGTCTTGAGCACGAGCAGGCGCAGCTGCTCGAGCCGGACGCGGGACTCCGCGATCCAGTCGCGCACGACGCCCTGGTCGGCGATCGGGCGGCCGAACGCGACGCGGTCCTGCGCGCGCTGGCACATCAGCTCGATCGCGCGCTCGGCGATGCCGATGGAGCGCATGCAGTGGTGGATGCGACCCGGTCCCAGGCGCGCCTGTGCGATCGCGAAGCCGTCGCCCTCGCCGGCGATCAGGTTCGTGACGGGGACGCGGACGTCCGTGAAGCGCAGCTCGGCGTGGCCGCCGTGGTCGCGGTCGTGGTAGCCGAACACGTGCATGCCGCGCACGATCTCCAGGCCCGGGGTGTCCCGCGGCACGAGGATCTGCGACTGCTGCCGGTGGCGCGGCGCCGAGGGATCGGTCTTGCCCATCACGATGAAGACCTTGGCGTTCGGGTTCATCGCGCCCGTGATCCACCACTTGCGGCCGTTGATGACGTACTCGTCGCCGTCGCGCACGATCGAGGTCTCGATGTTCGTCGCGTCGCTCGAGGCGACGTCGGGCTCGGTCATGGCGAAGGCGGAGCGGATCTCGCCGGCCAGCAGGGGCTCGAGCCACTGCTTCTTCTGCTCCGGCGTGCCGAACTCGTTCAGCACCTCCATGTTGCCCGTGTCGGGCGCGGCGCAGTTGGTCGCCGGCGGGGCCAGCTGGATGCTGCGGCCCTGGATCTCGGCCAGCGGCGCGTACTGCAGGTTCGTCAGGCCGGCGCCACCCTCACCGGGCAGGAAGAGGTTCCACAGGCCGCGCTTCTTCGCCTCGACCTTGAGGTCCTCGATGACCGCCGGGACGTCCCACGTGTCGTTGGCGTAGTTCGCCTGGATCTGCTCGTGCGCGAGGGGCTCGGCCGGGTGGACGACCTCGTCCATGAAGGCCTGCATCCTCTCGATGAGGCCCTGGGTCTTCTCGTCGAAGGCGAAGTCCATGGCTCAGGCCTCGGCCATCACGTAGACGACCTCGGCGATGCAGGCCGGCTTCTCCACGCCGTCGATCTCGACGACGACGCTGACGATGGCCTGCGTGCCGATCGCGATGTCCTGCGTGTCCTTGAGGGTGGCGGTGGCGCGCACGCGCGAGTCGACCGGCACCGGGTGCGGGAAGCGGACCTTGTTGGCGCCGTAGTTGACGCCCATGACGACGCTCTTGACCGAGTAGATCTGCTCGGTGAACACCGGCAGCAGGCTCAGGGTGAGGTAGCCGTGCGCGATCGGCTTGCCGAACGGGCCCTTGGCGGCGGCCTCGGGGTCGACGTGGATCCACTGGTGGTCGCCCGTCGCGTCGGCGAACAGGTTGATCTTCTCCTGGGTCACGGTCACCCAGTCGCTGGTGCCCAGCTCCTGGCCGACGGCGGCCTTGAAATCGGCGAGGGTCTCGAACTCACGGGTCATGGGCTTCTCCTGGTGACTAAGCGCTTGCTTAGTGAGCACGCTACCGCGTGAGGCGGATCACGGGCAACGACCCCGGCGACTCGGGCTCCCCGTCTCGCCGGGACGATTGTCTCGGCCCGGCGCAGGTGTGACACTCGTTGACGTGAACGCCCCCGCCGGACCGCCGCGTCGCGAGCGCCCTGAGCTCAAGCCGACGCCGCAGCTGCGGCCCGCGCGCATCGTGGTCTCGCTGCTGACGTGCGCCCTCGTGATCGCCGCCGGCTGGGCCGCCTGGAGCTACATCGGCACCAACGTCCTGGCCAAGCACCGCCAGGGCGAGATGGCGGTCGCGCTGGCCGACGACTGGAAGGGCAACCGACAGGGCGACGCGGCGAAGGACCGCGTCAAGCTGGGCGACGTGTTCGCCGTGCTGCGCGTGCCGCGGTTCGGCGACGATTGGGAGGTGCCCGTGGTCTCGGGCATCGACGACACCGCGCTGACCTCGGGCGTCGGCTGGTTCTCGGACTCGCAGCGCCCCGGCCAGCTCGGCAACTTCGCCGTCGCCGGCCACCGCATCACGAACGGCCAGCCGTTCCGCAAGTTCCCCGAGCTGCGCGCCGGCGACCTCGTCGAGGTCGAGACGCGCACGCACGTCTACACGTACGAGCTGAGGAACTCCGGCACCGACACCCGGGTCGACTTCAGCGAGATCTGGGTCGTCCAGCCGGTCCCCGAGAAGGCCCGCGAGTCGAAGGACCAGCGCACGAGCGCCAAGCCCGACACGGCCCTCATCACCCTGACGACGTGCTCGGAGCTCTTCCACACCGACGACCGGTCCGTCGTCTTCGGCGAGCTGGTCGACGCCGAGCACGTCTGACCCCGGAGGACCGCGGCCCGCGCCGGAGGCACCGCCACCCGACGGGTGCGACGCCTCAGCTCGTGGTGAGGTCGTCGATCAGCCAGTCGCCGTCGACCTTCTTCATCTCCACCACGATCGAGAGCGCGGCCGGCGAGGCCGGCTTGCCGTCGATCGTGCGGGTCTGGTCGACGAAGGCCAGGAGCCGGACGTCCGTGGTGGAGCACTCCTGGCCGCACTCGAGCGCGGCGATCGTCCGCACGGTCGCCGTGACGTCGATCTTGCGCTGCTCGGCCGTGGTGGTCAGCTGCGGCGCCAGCTCGGTGTACTTCTTCGCGAACTCCTCGGTCATGACCTCGGTGGCCTCGTCCAGGTCCTTCGCGATGGTCTCGTGCCCGTACCCGAGCATCCGCGGCAGCGCGTCGGACGCAGCGGCGGTCGCCGCGTCCTGGGCGTCGAACCGCTCGACCGCCGAGGACTCCTCTCCCCGGACGATCGTCACGACCACCAGGGCGAAGACCACGGACGCGAGCGCCAGCGCGAGCAGGGCCGTGCGACGAGCCGGGCGGCGAAGGCGCATCACTGGCCCTCCTCCGTCGGCGCGGACTCCACCGTGACGTCGGCGAAGTTGTCGACGAGCCACTTCTCGCCCTCGCGGACGAGGGAGACGCGCCATCGCAGACGCGGCTGGCCGTAGCCGACGTTCTCCGGCGTCGTCGCGACCGAGACCGCGGCGAAGGCCTCGGCACTGTCGCCGTCGATGCTGTCGATCGCCACCTCGTCCGCCGTGCCCTTCGTGACGATCTTGGCGGCGGCGAAGCGCGCCAGCAGGTCCTGCGTCGACACCTCGAACTGCTCGGCCAGGTCGTCGGTCATGAGCGGCGTCATCCGCTCCACGTACGGATCGAGGTCGGTGACGTCGTAGGTGTTCATCCCGGCGGCGAACCGCTCGACCGTGGAGCGCACCTCCTGCCGGTCCGAGGTCTGCGCGTACGCCGGGACCTGCGGACCTCGCACGAGGACCACCAGGCCGATCGCCAGGGCGACCAGCGCGACGACGGCCAACCCGGCGTCGATGAGACGGGAACGCGTCACTGCGCCACCGCGGGCCCGAGCATCATCCACTTCCAGGACTCCTCGCCGAGATCGAGTGCGTGAGGGATCGTCGACGTCTCGTCGCTGACCGCAAACCGTTCCGTCGCCACATCGTACGTGCCCAGGACCTTGGTCCGGCCGCCGTTCAGGTCGGCCGACGCGCCCGAGACGCTCGCACCCGCCTTCGAGCCGCGCGGCGTGGCCTGCTTGCACGTCAGCTTGCGGTTCCACTTCTCCACCGTGCGGTCGAACGGGGTCCGCTGCTTCGACGACGGGACGTAGCCGCTCGTGCAGGGCGCGTTCTCCGGTTCGAGCGAGAGGCTCAGGCGCGCGGCGTACTGCCCGGTCCGCGAGTCCTTCGCGATGATCGAGTAGGCGCTCTCGACGCCGTACGGTGCGATCACGAGGACGCCGCGGATGCCACCGAGGTTCGCGCGCACGACGGTGTTGAGCCTGATCGCGTCGGAGACGAGCTGGGAGATGTCGTCGGCGTTCTCCTCGACGACCGCGCGCAGGGTCGTGGCCGTCGGGGCGCCCGCGTCGATCACGGTGCGCAGGTCCTGGTCGGACGTGCGCACGGCCGTCGACAGGCTGCGCAGGTTCGTGGCGAAGTCGCGGATGTGGTCGCGACTGTCGACCTGGGTCTGCAGGACGGTCGCCGAGCTGCGGATCAGCGCCGCCGTGACCTCGTACTTCTGGTCCGCCTCGGTGATGAACGAGTTCCCGCTGTCGATGATGGTGCGCAGGTCGTCGCCCGAGCCCTCGAAGGCGTCCCCCAGCTCGGCGATGACCGTGCTGAGGTCGTCCGGATCGACCGACGACAGCAGCGAGCTGACGTTGGTCAGCAGCGTGCGGGTGTCGATCGGGACCTCGGTGTTCTCGCGCGCGACGACGGCGTCGTCGTCGAGGAACGGCCCCTGGTCCGAGCGCGGCTGGAAGTCCAGGAACTGCTCGCCGACGGCCGAGCGGTTGGCGATGACGACCTTCGTGTCCGCCGGGATCCTCGTGTCCTTGGAGTCCACGTGGACCTCGACCTTCACGCCGTCCCCGTCGAGCCACATGTCGGTCACCCGCCCGACGCTCACCCCGCGGTACGTGACGTCGGCCGTCGTGAAGATGCCGCCGGACTCGGCCATCTCCACCGTGACGGTGTAGCCGCTGCCGAACAGGCGGTCCACCCGCGCGTAGTTCGCGCCGATGAACGTCATCGCGACGAGGGTCCCGACCAGGAAGATGACCAGCTGGACGCGGACGCGCTGCGTGATCACGGCGCCACCACCGTTCGTGCCAGGACCCCGGACACGTCCTCCTCGCGCAGGCTCTCCTTCAGCGCGGCGCGCTCGCGCTCGGTCATGAGGCCGATGGTCGTCGAGAAGTCCGTCTCGAAGTCGATCGAGACGTTCAGGAAGTTGCCCATCTGGTACCGCTTCGCCTCCTCGGGCGTCGACCCGAGCAGGGAGTCCGGGAACGGGAAGGTCGGCAGCACCTCGAGCGAGGAGACGAGTGCGTCCCCGGCGGAGCCGAGGTTGTCCAGCACCGGCGCGAGCGCCTGCAGGTCCGCGGTGATCGCCTCCTTGCTCTGCGAGATCACCCGGGTGCCGACATCGCCCAGCTCGGACAGCGCCGCGAGCATCCTCACGAGGTTGGCGCGCTGCTCGTTGACCGTCCGCAGGGCGGCCGGCAGGTCGTCCAGCGCGGCGTCGATCGCCTGCTTCTGCTCGTTGGTGGCCCGGGCGAGCCGGTCGATCTGCTCGATGGCCTCGACGATGTCGTCCTTGCTGTCGTCGGCGACCTCGACGAACTCGTCGAGCCTGCGCACGAGCGTGCGCATGTCCGACTCGCGGCCCGACAGCGCGGTGTTGAGCTCTCGGCTGATGATCTGCGCCTTGCCGAGGGCGCCGCCGTTGAGGACGAGCGACAGCGAGGCCAGCACGGGCTCGATCTCGGGAGACTGGCCCGTGCGCTCGATCGGGATCACGTCGCCGTCGCCGAGTCGCCCTCCGCCACCCTCGAGCGGCGCCGCGAGGGACACGAACTTCTCACCCAGGATCGACGTCTGCCGGATCGACGCCGTCGCCTGGTCGGGCAGGTCGACGTCGCGATTGAGCTTGACCTCGACCTCGGCGCGCCAGCCCTTGAGTCGCACCCGCGTCACGCGACCGACGGAGACGTCATTGACCTTGACCGCGCTCTGCGGCACGAGGTCCAGCACGTCGGCGAACTCGATCACGACGGTGTACGGATCGTCACCGAGGTCCGCGCCGCCGGGCAGCGGGACGTCGCCGACGCTGGAGACGCAGCCCGAGACCAGCCCGAGCGTGGCCAGCACGCCGATCAGTCCGTGGCGCAGTCGCAGTCCGGGCATCACGCCACCCCCATGATGTCGGCGAGGGTCCTCGGGTCCGCCGAGGCGCCGGTGGCGCCCTGCGCCGACGACGGGTCCGCCTGCTGGCCGAGCCAGACCAGCACCTTGCCCATGGCCAGGCACGCGGGCCGGTAGTCGGGGTTCTGCTGGTTCACCGGGCCGCAGAAGCCCTGGACCTGCTCGGGCGTCGTCATCACGGTGAACTCGCCGGTCTCGCTGCCGCGCAGCGAGGTGCGCGCGTCGATCGTGCCGTTCGTCGGGTTGTAGGCCGTGGCGAGGTTCGACAGCGCCCGGGGTCCGGACTCGAGGATCTGGGCCAGCTCCTTGCGCTGCTTGCTGAGCGACTTGGTCACGCTCGTGAGGCCCCGGACGTTCTTGCGCAGGGCCGTGCGGTTCTCGGCCACGTAGCCCTGCACCTGCTGCAGGGCGGCGGCGAGCTCGCGCACGGCGAGCTGGAGGTCGTCGCCCTCGTCCGCCAGGACGTCCGAGACGCCCGCCAGGCTGGCGTTGAAGCGACGCACGCTGGCGTCGTTGGCCTCGAGGGCCGAGACGAACCGCTCGATCTGCTCCACCGAGGCGAACAGCTCGTCCTTCGAGCCGTCGGCCGTCCGGGTCAGCTTCGACAGTGCCTCGATGCTCTCGCGCAGCTCCGCGCCCTTGCCGTCGAGGTTCTCGGCGGAGCTGCTGAGCAGGTCGCTCACGGCGCCGTCCTCGTTCAGGCCGTCCGGACCGAGCGTGGTCGCGACGCGATCGAGGGCGGCGAACGTCTCGTCGAGCTCGGTCGGCGTCCCCGTCCGCGACTGGTCCAGGTGCGCGCCGTCCTGCAGCTTCGCGCCCCCCGTGTAGGCGGGGACCAGCTGGACGAACCGGTCGCCGACCACCGACGGCGACACGATCACCGCCTTGGCGTCGGCCGGGACGTCGTGGTCGCCGTCCCAGGAGATGACGGCCCGGACGTTCTGGCCTCGCGGCGTCAGCTTCTCGACGGTGCCGACGTCGACGCCCAGGATCCGCACCTTGGATCCCTCGTACAGCGAGACGGACCGCTCGAAGTCGACGGTGATCGTGGTGCGGTCGCCCCGGGCGACGATCGCCACGGAGGCGGCCGCGGCGAGCGCCAGCACGACGGCGGCGACGAGGACGGTGAGGACGGCACGCGATGCGCGGCTCTGGAGGAAGGGGCTCATGGCGTGTTGGGGATGCCGAAGATGCTCAGCAGGTTGTAGACGTATGCGTCGAGCCACGGCCCGTTGGAGCTGTTGTTCGCCACCATCGCGTAGTACGCGGGCAGCTGCTCGATCGCCTGGTTGATGTTGGCCTCGTTCTTGCGCAGGACCGCGACGACGCCGGCGAGGCGGTCGAGCGCGGGCTTGAGGTCGGCTCGCGTGCTCGTCACGAGCGTGTCGATCTCCTGGGACATCTCGGTGACGCCCACGAGGACCGCGTGGATCGCGTCGCGACGCTCGGTCAGCGCGTCGAACAGCACCGCGCCGTCCTCGAAGAGGCGGGCGAACTCGGTGTTGCGGTCGGCCAGGACCGTCGAGATGCCGTCGATGTTCTCCAGCAGCGTCTTGATCTCGGCATCGCGCGACGCGAGGCTGTTCGACAGCGCCGTCACGCTGGTCACGGCCTCGCGGAACTCCTCGGGCGTCTTCGTCGCGACGTCGTCGATCGTGCGCAGCGCCTGCGCGAGCTGGTCGTTGTCGATCTTCTGGGTGGTCTCGGTCAGGCCGGAGAAGGCCTGGACGATGTCGTACGGCGCCCGCGTGCGGGACACGGGGATGACGGCGCCCTTCTCCAGCGTGCCCGGCCCGTCGGGCTCGAGCCGGACGTACATCCGCCCCAGCAGCGACTTGATGCGCACCGACGCGCCGGTCTGGGTCCCGAGCCGGTCCCGGTCCTTCTTGACCCGGAAGACGACGCGCACCTTGTCCCCCCGCAGCTGCAGGTCCGACACCTCGCCGATCTTCACGCCGGCCAGACGCACGTCGTCGCCCTTCTTGAGGCCGCCGACCTCGGTGAACTCGGCGGCGTACGTGGGACCGCCGCCGATCAGCGGGAGGCGGGTGACCTGGCTGGCCGCGACGAGGATCGCCGCGATGACGGCGAGCGACACCGCACCGACGATCACGGGGTTGCGCTCGCGGAACGGCTTCAGGGTGCTCAGCGGCATCGACTCACCCCCGCTCCGGTCACCTTCACGCGCTGCATCGTCTTGAACGGGCGCGTCCTCTCCCAGCCGGGCACGCCGCTGAGGGACGGCACCTTGCCGTTCACGCCGAGCTCGCACACGTAGAAGTTGAAGAACGCCCCGTACTGTCCGGCGCGGCCGATCCGGTCGATCTTGATGGGCAGGATCGCCAGCGTCCGGTCGAGGTCGGCGCGGGCCTTCTTCGTGCCGATCTGCGAGGTCAGCCGGCGCAGCTGCTTGATGTCGGCCGTGATGGCGGGGCTCGAGTCCTGGAGCAGGTCCGAGGTCTCGCCCGTCAGCAGGGCGATGTCGTCGAGGGAGTCGGTCAGCACGCCGCGGTCGTCCTTCAGTCCGGTGATGAGCTGCTGCAGGGTCGTGATCGCCGACGAGAGCTGGTCGTCGCGCTCGTTGAACGAGGTCAGCACGACGGTGAGGTTGTCGATGACCGACCCGATGAGCTCGTCGCGCTGGGCGAGGGTGCTGGTGAGCGACGCCGTGTGCGCCAGGAGCGACTCGACGGTCCCGCTCTCGCCCTGGAACACCTGGATCAGCTCGTAGGCCAGCTGGTTCGTGTCCTCGGGCGACAGCGCCTCGAACAGCGGCTGGAACCCGCCGAACAGGTCCGTGAGGTCGAGCGCCGGCGCGGTGCGGTCGAGGTCGATCGTCTCGCCCTCCTCCAGTCGCTGCGGCGAGCCCTCGCCCTCGCTGAGCGAGATGTAGCGCTGGCCGATCATGTTCCGGTACCGGAGCGCGGCCTGCGTGCCCTGGGTCAACGGGATGTCGGAGTTGACCTCGAACGTCACCACCGCCGAGTTCGCCGAGTGCACCTCGACGTCGGACACGCTGCCGACGCGCACGCCGGCGATCCTGACGTCGTCGCCCACGACGAGGCTCGTGACGTCGCTGAACACGGCGCGGTACGACGTGGTGCGATCGAAGGACCGGTTCCCGATGACGGCCGCGAGCAGGGCCGTCATCAGTCCGGTGATGACGAGGAACGCCAGTAGCTTCACGAGGGACTGCGCGGTCTGCCGGTCGAGTCCGGTGCGGCTCATCCGAGGCTCACCTCCGCTCCACGCAGGACAGGACCGTAGAGCGCGTGGGCGACGTCGGGCACGTCCTCGGGGTCGATCCCGAGCGATGCCGCCACGATCGCGTCGATCTGCGCCGCCTCGGCCGCGCTGCCCGCCGGACGGACGACCGTCGGCGCCGAGAGGGGCGCCCGCTTGCCCAGGTCGCCACCCACGCCGAACTGCTCGAGCATCGAGTCGCTCATCCCGGGCGAGGGCCGCTTCTTCGTGTACTTCGTCCCCGGCAGCGTGGCGCAGCTCGGCGCGAGCGCGTCGGACCCGCCGGTCGCGCCGGGCAGGCGCGGGGTGTCGCCGCCGTCGTACGCGCGCGGCGAGCGCGGCGCGAACTCGATGGAGACGTGCGCGCGGTGGTTGCGGAAGGCACTGTCGATCGCGGGCTTGAGCCGGTCGATGCCTTTGAGCACGCACTGCAGCGTGGGCGAGTACTCCGCCAGCAGGTCGAGCGTCGGCCGGGAGTCCCGCGAGAGCGTGATGAAGTCCTGTCCCGACCGGTCGAACAGGCTCTCGGCCGAGGTCGCGAACGCAGCCGTCTGGACGAACAGCGACTGCAGCTGCGCCCGGCGGGCCGTCAGCGTGTTGCCCGTGACGACGGCGTTGCGCAGCGTGGTGCCGATGGCGGGCATCGCGTCCGCGTACGTGCTGGCGGTGTCCCCGAGCTTGGTGATGTCGTCCACCAGCTCGGGGGCGAGCGGGGTGATCTTCTGCAGGTAGGCCGACAGCGTCTCCAGGCCCCGGCCCAGCGTCTCGCCCTGGCCGCTCAGGGCGTCGGAGAGCGCCGTGAGCACGTACGAGAGGTCCTCGGGGTTGAGGGCCGTCAGCAGCGGGTCGAGGTCGATCAGCAGGTTCTCCACGTCGGACGGCAGTGCCGCCTGCTCGATCTCGTCCCCGGCCTGGATCGTGCGGCCGGACGACTGCGCCACCGGCTGCAGCTCGACGTACTTCTCGCCGAAGAGCGTCTTGGGCACGATGAACGCCTGCACGTCGGCCGCGATGACGGACTGCTGGTCGGGATCGAGTGCCAGGTGGATCACGGCCTGTCCGCGCTCGGACGTGATCTCGTCCACGCGCCCGACGATCACCCCGCGCAGCTTGACGTCGGCGTTCTTGTTGAGCTGCAGGCCCGCGCTGCTGCTGCGGATCGAGACCGGCACGTCGTCCGCGAACAGCTTCGTGAACGCCGCGTACGTGATGAACACGGCGCTGGCGATCAGCAGGACCATGACGACTCCGAGGCCGCGGACCACCGCGGGGCGGTCCAAGGTGGCGATGCGCGCCATCAGCCCGCCAGCCTGACGGTCGTGGTGGTGCCCCAGATCGCCATCGACAGGAGCAGGTCGGCGACGTTGATGACGACGATCGAGGTGCGGACGGCGCGTCCGACGGCGATGCCGACGCCGACGGGTCCGCCGCTGGCGTAGTAGCCGTAGTAGCAGTGGATGAGGATCACGAGTGCCGCGAAGACCAGCACCTTGAAGAACGACCAGAGGACGTCCTCCGGCGGGAGGAACAGGTCGAAGTAGTGGTCGTACGTGCCCTCGCTCTGCCCGTAGATCGCCGTGACCGTGAGCTTCGTGGCGAAGTACGACGAGATCAGCCCGAGCATGTACAGCGGGATGATGGCGATGAGGCCGGCGATGACGCGGGTCGTGACCAGGTACGGCAGCGACGGGATCGCCATGACCTCGAGCGCGTCGACCTCCTCGGAGATCCGCATGGCGCCCAGCTGCGCGGTGAAGCCGCAGCCGACCGTCGCCGCGAGCGCGATCCCCGCGACGAGCGGGGCGATCTCGCGGGTGTTGAAGTAGGCCGAGAAGAAGCCGGCGAACGCGCTGGTGCCGAGCTGCTCGAGGGCACTGTTGCCCTGCATGCCGACCTCGATGCCGGTGAAGAACGACATCGCCGTGATGACGCCGACCGTGCCGCCGATGACGGCGAGCGAGCCGCGACCGAACGTGACCTCCGACAGCAGGCGCAGGATCTCGCGCGGGTAGCTGACGACCACGCGCGGGATCCACGCGATGGTGCGCAGGAAGAACGCCAGCTGCAGCCCGAGCTCGTCCAGGACGGAGAGCGGGCGCTGGTACGCGTTCCTCACGGCGGCCGGCACGTCAGATCGCCTTCGGCTCGACGAGCTGGAAGTACAGCGCGCTCATGACGAAGTTGGCTAGGAACAGCAGCAGGAACGTGATGACGACGGACTCCATGACGGCCTGTCCGACGCCCTGCGGGCCGCCGTCGGCGTGCATGCCCATGTAGGTCGACACGAGGGCGGCGATGAGGCCGAACACGAGGGCCTTGGCCATGCCCTGGTAGAGGTCGGGCGTCTGCGCGAGGGCGGTGAACGACGCGAGGTAGGCGCCGGGCGTGCCGCCCTGCAGCACGACGTTGAAGATGTAGCCGCCGAGCACGCCGACGACGCTGACCAGCCCGTTGAGGAACACCGCGACGAGCATGCACGCCAGCACGCGGGGCACGACGAGTCGCTGGATCGGGTCGATGCCCAGCACCATCATGGCGTCGAGCTCCTCGCGGATCTTGCGCGCGCCGAGGTCCGCCGCGATCGCCGAGCCGCCCGCACCCGCGACGAGAAGCGCGGTGGCGATCGGCGCGGCCTCGCGCAGGACCGCCAGCACGGCGGCCGACCCGACGAACGACTGCGCGCCGAACTGCTGCACGAGGCTGCCCGTCTGCAGGGCCACGACGGCGCCGAACGGGATGGCGACCAGCGCGATCGGGATGATCGTGATCGACGCGATGAACCAGGCCTGCTGGACGAACTCGCGGAACTGGAACGGCCGGCGGAACACGGCCAGCAGGACGTCCGTGCCGAAGGCGAAGAGCCGGCCGACCGTCGCCAGGGGCGCGGTCACCGTGGTCATCACGCTCATCGCGGACCGCCGATGGCCTGCGGCGAGGGCGCCATGAAGCCGGAGCCGTCGTTCTCGAACGAGCCCGGCGGCGGGACGACGCCGTTCGCCGCGCACCACGCGCCCGGCTCGGCCTGCGTGGCCCGCGGGCGGCCGTCCGACGGGAACAGCTGCAGCGGGATCGGCGGCAGCGGCGGCAGGGTGCTGTGGTCCTCGTTGGCCAGCTCGTCGGCGTCCTTCTCCTCGCTCATGCCGATCGGGCCGACCGTCTGGGCGTTGAGGAACTGGCGCACGGCGGGCTCCTCGCTGGAGAGCAGCATCTCGCGCGGGCCGAACATCGACAGGTGCCGGTGGTAGAGCAGGCCGATGTTGTCCGGCACGGTGCGCGCCGTGTTGATGTCGTGCGTGACGATGAGGAACGTGGCCTCGGTCTGGGCGTTGAGGTCGACCATGAGCTGGTTGATGAAGGCCGTGCGCACCGGGTCCAGGCCCGAGTCCGGCTCGTCGAACAGGATGATCTCGGGCTCGAGGACGAGCGCGCGGGCGAGGCCGGCACGCTTGCGCATGCCGCCGGAGATCTCGCCGGGCAGCTTGTTCTCGGCGCCGACGAGGCCGACCATCGACATCTTCTCCATGACGATGTCGCGGATCTCGGTCTCGTTCTTGCGCGTGTGCTCGCGCAGCGGGAAGGCGACGTTGTCGAACAGCGTCATCGAGCCGAACATGGCGCCGTCCTGGAACAGCACGCCGAACAGCTTGCGGATCTCGTAGAGGTCGCGCTCGCTGCACGTCGCGATGTCGGTGCCCTCGATGAAGATGTGTCCCTCGTCGGGCTTGATCAGTCCGATCAGCGCCTTGAGGAACACGGACTTGCCGGTGCCGGACGGGCCCAGCATGACGCTGATCTGCCCGGCGGGCAGCGTCAGCGTGACGTCACGCCAGATCGTCTGCCTGCCGAAGGCCTTGGTCAGGCCCTCGACGCGTACTTCGACACCCATGGGGCTCCTTCTCAGGGGGACGGTGACCGCCGCCGGTCACCTCGAGGAACTCGTCCGGATCAGGCTCCGGTGCGCCGGGCGCGGGCCCCGAGGGCGAGTCTGGCC
Organism: Aeromicrobium jepli; assembly: GCF_047246605.1. Classification (NCBI taxonomy): domain Bacteria; kingdom Bacillati; phylum Actinomycetota; class Actinomycetes; order Propionibacteriales; family Nocardioidaceae; genus Aeromicrobium; species Aeromicrobium jepli. The sequence continues at coordinate 133,740 of NZ_JBFOKO010000001.1, read as the reverse complement.
GCGAGGAGGATCCCGAACAGTCCGGCGAAGCCCGCGGCGACCGGCGACCCCGTGGCGGGCAGCGACGTCGTCTCGGCCGACGTGCTCGTGGGGACCTGCGTGTCGGCCACGCCGTCGCCGTCGGTGTCCTCCCACGTGTAGCCGCTGTCGCTGATGACGGTCTCGTCGTCCGGCACGACCGGGTCGATCACCTCGGGGTCGGTGCCCGATCCGTCACCGGATCCGGGGTCCGTCGGGCCGGGTCCGCCGGTGCCGCTGTCCGCGGGGAGCGGGCAGTCCGTCTCGGAGCAGCCCGCGCCGAGCGCGATCGTGCCGATCACGCGCTCGGCCGGATCGCCCTCCTTGACCGTGTTGCCCGCCTGGACCGTGCCGTGGACGCACTCCAGGTCGGCCTCGCCGATGCTGCCGACAACCTTGGGCGTCATCTCCGAGTGCAGCACGAACGACTGGGGGGTCTGGACGTAGATGAGGCCGTTGCCGTCCGGCACCTCGGGCACCGGGACGGCGTCGACCTTGCCCTTCGCGACCATCGAGACCTCCTGGTCCTTGACGAGCTTGACCCAGTCCTTGACCAGCGGGCCGGGCTCGCCGTTGGGGCCCTTCACCTGCTGGTTGATCGTCTTGACCTCGCCGCCCGGCGCGACACCCTTGAGGTCGACGTTGGTGGTCGAGGAGCCCTTGACGTCGGTCACCTTCATCGGACCCATGAGGCGGTTGACGAGTTTCACCGAGAGGTCGAGCGTGAGCGTCGTGTCCGTCGCCGGCACGGTGTCACCGGGCTGCACGCGGTCGGGCAGGTTCGTCTCGGCCGTGACGTAGAACTGCTGCGTGCCGTCGAGCGACAGGTCGATCGTCGTGTTGGTCGCGGTGCACGCGTAGGGGACGCGCTCGACCTTCGCCGGGGCCGCGCTCGCGGCCGCGGGGAGGGAGACGATGCCGGCCGCCACGACGGTGCCGGCGGCCAGGCCGCGCAGGCCTCGACGAACAGGAGCGCTCAGGCGCATGGTTCCCTCACTTCACGACTGGTGACACCTCGGGTCCGCGCCTCCGGGAAGGCGTGGGCCAGATGACTGTAACCAGAAGTTGCAATGTGACGCAAGCCACGCAGACGGGCTTTGATACTCGTGAGTCACATGAGCGCGAGGAGAGCCGGGAGCGCGCCCAGCGCGACGGCACCGAGGACGGCGCCTCGGTCCACGGTCGTCCATGTCGCGGGCTCGGCCCACGTCCGCCGGTGCGCCGTGGCGAACCCCCGCGCGTCCATGGCGATCGAGGTGCGGGTCGCGTCGCGCATCGTGTGCACCAGGAGCGTGAAGGCCATGGCGAACGGCCGGCGGGGCAGGCCGCGCGCACGCCGCGCGCGGTCGACGTCGTGCCATGCCTGCCACGCGCCACCCACCCGCTGCAGGGCGGCGGACAGCGCCGCCGCGAAGCGGCCCGGGACCCGCAGGCTCTGCGCGAGGTAGTCCCCCAGCCGGGCGACGTCGAGGTATCCGACCGCGACGGCGCCGGGCCACGCCATGACGAACGTCCGCATCCCGGCCACCGTCGCGACCTCGAGGTCGCGACCGCCCAGCCACCACGTGGACCACATGATGCTGGCCACGGGCAGCGCGACGAGCGCGAGGCACAGCGCCGGGTACCGCCACGACGGGACCAGAAGGGCCATGACCACGAGGTGCAGGACGACGCACGTCACGGCGACCGGCATCGTGCGGATGGCCGGCGAGCCCAGCGCGGGGGCGAGCGCCATCGCGATCAGCACGAGCGGGTTGAACCGCGTGATGACACCGGTCATGCGATCACCGCTCCGGCCTTCATGACCACGTCGCGATCGCGGGGCAGGTCGGCGTCGTGCGTGGACACGGCGACCGTCGCACCGCAGCTGGCAGCCGTCGCGAGCCAGCCGGCGACGAGCGCCCACGTGCCCCGGTCCTGGCCGACCGTGGGCTCGTCGGCCAGGACGAGCCCGGGGCGGTGGGCCGTCGCCGCGGCCAGGGCGAGGCGGCGCTGCTCGCCGCCGGAGAGCCGGTACGGGTGGTCGTCGCCGCGACCGGCCAGCCCGATGACCTCGAGCAGGGCGTCCACGTCGACACCGCGGCCGAGCGCGTGAGGCGTGGCCTCGAGCTCGAGGCGCACCGTGCGGGCGACGAAGCCGAGCTCGGGATCCTGCGGGCACCAGCCGACCTCGTCCGGCGCGACGACGCGGCCCGCCGTGGGCGGCAGCAGGCCGCCGAGCGCGAGGAGCGCCGACGACTTCCCGGCACCGCTGGATCCCACGAGCGCGGTCGTCGTGCCCGCCGCCAGGGACAGGCTGAGCCCGTCGACCGCGCGCGTGCGCTCGGTCCCGCGCAGGGTGCGCGTGACCCGGTCAACGACGAGGTCGTGCGCCTCCACCACCACCGGGCCGGCGGGTCGCACGAGGTCCTCGGGCACCGCGGCGGGGACCGGCGCGGGCCGGCCCGGCATCCACAGCTCGTCGGGGACGCCCGCCGTCAGGAAGTCTGCGACCGTCCCGTCGAAGACGATCCGGCCCCGGTCGAGCACGATGACGCGGTCGACGTGCTCGAGCCACGGCTCGAAGCGGTGCTCGACGACGACGAGGGACCGCTCCCCCACGACGCGCAGCACCGCGTCCCGGACCTCGACCGCGAGGTCCGGGTCGAGCATCGACGTGGGCTCGTCGAGCAGGAGCACGTCCGGTCGCGTGGCCAGCGCTCCCGCGAGAGCGAGGCGGTGCCGCTCCCCTCCGGACAGCGCACTGGTGAACCGGTCGAGGCCGTAGCGCAGGTCGACCGCCTCGAGCGACTCCTCGACCCGGTGCCAGATCTCGTCGCGGGACAGCCCGAGGTTCTCGGGACCGAAGGCGACGTCACGCCCGATGCGGTCCGCCACGATCGACGAGGACGGGTTCTGGGTGACCATGCCGATGCGGCCGGTCACCTCGACCTCGCCGCGCGACTCGCCCACGAGCGTCGTCCCCAGCGCGCCCGCGACCGCGTGCAGCGCCGTCGACTTGCCACTGCCGCTGGGGCCGACGAGCAGCACCCGCTCCCCGGGCCCGACCGCCAGGTCGAGGCGGTCGAGCACGGGACGAGAGGCGTGCAGCGGCGTCCAGGAGTAGTCGCGGAACGCGATCGTCACGGCGTCACGGCCGGCCGGCGGGGAAGGAGTCCAGCGCTCCCGCCCGCGCCAGGGAGCGCACCAGCAGCCAGCCGCCGAGGCCGGCGATGACGACGCCCGAGGTGACGAAGAAGCCCAGGTAGGCCAGGCGCCACGGCAGGTCCCAGTCGACCCAGTAGTACTTCCACTCGTAGAACGTCGCGAACGCCGCCGACAGGGCGCCGGCGAGCATGGCGGTGAGGACGTCGAACCGGCGATAGAGGAACACCGCGAAGACCAGCTCCGCGCCGAGGCCCTGGACGATGCCGGAGAGCAGCACCGTGCCACCCCAGGCCGTCCCGCCCAGGACGAACATCGACACCATCGCGGCGACGAGCTCGGTCGCGAACGCGGCGCCGGGCCGGCGGACGATCAGGCCGCCGACGACGCCGGCGATGAGCCAGGTGCCGGCCAGGAGGCCGGCGGCGGGCTTGAACCCGACCGCCGCGCCCAGGTCGATCAGGTCGTACAGCTTCCCCCATCCCCAGAAGACGACGCCGAACGCGACGCCCAACAGGGCGATCGTGACGAGGTCCAGTGTGCGGTAGCGGGTGGTGGAACGGACAGCAGATGTCATCGTGACTCCCTTCGCCGGTGCTAACCGGAGCAGGTTCAAGGGTCTGCGGCGGATCCGCACTCTCAGCGCCCTCTGCATGGCGCTCCCCTGTCGTGTGCCTCCAGCCTAGCCCGGCGGGGACGCGGAAGGGGAGCGGGAGCGAGTCGTGAGACCCGCTCCCGCTCCCCTGCCGTCCGCGTCAGCCGCGGCTGGTGCGCCGGCGCAGGGCGATCGCGCCCGCGCCCCCGAGCAGCAGCGCGCCGCCCAGCACCGCGATGCCGACTCCCGGACCACCGGCGGACGCGAGGACGTCGTTGGTCCAGTAGTCGTCGTCGCCGTCGGTCGTGGCGGCGTCATCGGCGGCGGCCTCGATCTCGATCGGGACCGCGGCGATCAGGGCACCGGAGCTGCTGTACACCCGCACGGTGTGCGAGCCGGCCGGCGCCGTGGTCGGGATCCGCACCGAGGCCTGACCCGACACGTCCACGACCCGGGTGCCCAGGTTGATGGGCTCGGAGCGCAGCTCGAACCGGACCGTCTTGCCGATCCACTCGTCCGTGAACGAGAAGGTGATCGCGTCGCCGGGAGCCACCACGTCGGGACCGACCAGCTCGACCGGCACGTCGCCCGCGTCGTCGGTGGGCTCGGTGGTGGGCTCGTCCGTCGGGGCCGGCGTGGTCGGGCCGGTGGTCGGCTCGGTGGTCGGCTCGGTCGGGGCCGGCGTGGTCGGGCCGGTGGTGGGCTGCGTCGTGGGCTCGTCCGTCGGGTCCGTGACCGGCTCGCCCGACACGGTGATGTCGCCCAGGCCCAGGTCCTCCGGGCCGTTGCAGGCCAGGCTCGCGTCCAGCGTCCTCGAGCTGGTGTAGATCTTCGCGGCGACGCTGAACGTGCCGGGCATGCCGAGCGCGACCGAGTCGGCGGCGTACGCCGGGACCCGGATGGCCGGGACGGTGCCCTTCGCCGGGATCAGCCACGGGGTGTTCGCCTGCTGCGGGATCGGCGTGCGAGCGGCACTGAGACTCGGGATGGCGACCGTCGAGGTCTGGCCCCCCGTCGTCAGGGTGATCGCCGCGTCCGTCGAGGCGCCGTCCGCCGCCTCGCCCTTGAGGAGCGTCACCGTCGACTCCCGCAGCAGCTCGGGCATCGTCAGGGTGATGTCGACGCCGCGCTCGGCGATGAGCTCGCCGGGTCGCACCGATCCGGGGACCGTCGTCTCCGCGAGCACGCCGATCTCGTGGCGGCCGAGGTCGAGCCCGCCGGCGGTGACGCTGCAGTCGTAGGCGAACTCCTTCGACAGGTCGACGTCCTCCGCCGGCGGCGGATCCGTGGGCGTCGTGGTGGGCTCGGTCGTGGGCTCCGTCGTCGGCTCGGTCGTGGGCTCCGTCGTCGGCTCGGTCGTGGGCTCCGTCGTCGGCTCCGTGGTCGGCTCCGTGGTCGGCTCGGTCGTCGGCTCCGTCGTCGGCTCCGACGTGGGCTCGGTGGTGGGCTCCGTCGTCGGGCCCGACACGGCGATCGAGCCGAGCGCGAGGTCGCCGGGACCCTTGCACGACAGCGTCGACGGGATCGTGGAGTTGTCCGCCTTGTAGATCGTGGCGGCGATGTTGAACGTCGCGGGCATGCCGACCACGACCGTGTCCACGGCGTAGTCCGGCGTCGTGATCGACGGGACGGTGCCGGCGGCGGGGATCAGCCAGTCCGCGCCCGACTGCTGCGGGATCGGCGTGCGCCCGGCGGCCAGGTTGGGGATCGGGATCGTCGTGGTCTGGCCGCCCGTGGTGAGGGTGACGGACGAGTCGGTCGACGCACCGTCGGCCTCGCGGCCGCCGAGCAGCATCGTCGTGGATGAGCGCAGCAGCTCGGGCATCTTGAGCGTGATGTTGACCGGGGTCGGCGGGATGACGTCGCCCGGGGCGACGCTGTCCGGGACGGTCGTGGAGGCCGTCACGCCGATCGCCTGCTCACCCAGGTCCAGACCGCCGGCGACCACCTGGCACTTGTAGTCGAAGCTCTTCTCGAGCTTCTGGTCGGCAGCCGCCGGGCTGAAGATCCCGGCACCGACGGCGCCGCCGGCCGCGACCATCATCGCGGCCGCCGCCGCGGTCACGCGGCGGGACGGAAGGAAGGACAAGCTCACGGTGATTCCCCTCAGAACGTGATGCGCGCACGCCCGAGACCGGCCGCGCGACGTCGTGTGATCCACCTCACCATAGGACGTGTAACTGACAGTGACAACCCCAGTGTCACGTTCACTTCCGGGCACCGTCGGCGCGATCGACCACAATGGGCCCATGCCCTCCGTGCGCACCCCCGACCCGAATCCCGGCTGGCTCTCGGAGTTCCAGCTGGAGGAGACCCGTTCCCGCGTCCCGATCCTCTACGTGGAGGCCGTGCCCGTCCGCCTCGACAGCCTCGGCCAGGTCGAGCAGGTCGGCCTGCTGCTGCGCGGGTCCACCACCGGAGCGCTCGCCCGCTCGTTCGTCTCGGGACGCGTGCTCCACGGCGAGCCCATCCGCACGGCGCTCATGCGCAACCTCGAGAAGGACCTCGGCCCCACCGCCTTCCCGCAGCTGCCGGCCGACATCGTGCCGTTCACCGTCGCGGAGTACTTCCCGCTGCCGGGCGTCACGCCGATGTACGACACGCGCCAGCACGCGGTCGCGCTGGCGTACGTCGTCGCCGTGACCGGCGAGTGCGACCCGCGTCAGGACGCGCTGGAGCTGTCGTGGCTCACGCCGGAGGAGGCGCTCAGCCCCGCGATCCTCGAGGAGCTCGAGGGCGGTCGTGGCGTGCTGCTCAAGCAGGCGCTGGCGCACCTCGGCGCACTGGGATGAGCCGCCCAGCCGGGCGTCGATGAGGGGCCGCCCGAGCCCGTGGCTGATGCTCGCCGCCGCGATGGCCGCCCAGGTCACCGCGACGGCGGTCGTCAGCACGCCGCTGCTGCTCATCGCCCACCTGCACCTCGAGGAGGGCCTGTCCCTCGTGGCCAGCGGCGCGCTGGCGGCCGCTCCGACGGTCGGGACGCTGCTGACGCTCGTCGCGTGGGGCGCGATCGTCGACCGCGTCGGCGAGCGAGTCTCGCTGACCTCGGGACTGCTCGTGCTCGTCGCCGGCAGCGCCGTCGCCCTGGTCGGCGCACAGCGCGACAGCGTCCTCGTCCTGGCGGCCGGCTTCGTGCTGTGCGGCGTCGCGGCCGCGAGCTCGAACTCGGCCAGCGGCCGCCTCGTCGTCGGCTGGTTCCCGGCACACCGTCGCGGCCTGGCCATGGGCATCCGCCAGACGGGCCTGCCGCTCGGCGTCGGTCTCGCGGCCCTGGTCGTGCCCGCCTGGGCCGAGTCGCGCGGCATCGTCGGCACGCTCGTGCTGTGCCTGGCGACGTCGGTCGTGGCGACCGCGTTCGTCGGCCTCAGCGTGGTCGACCCGCCCCGCCCCGAGCACGTCGGCAGCGACGCGGCCGCCAACCCGTACCGCGGCGACCGGCGACTCGTGCGCATCCACGGCGCGTCCGCGCTGCTCGTCATCCCGCAATACGTCGTGTGGTCCTTCATGCTGCTGTGGCTCATCGAGCGCCACGACTGGAGCGCGTCGGCCGCCGGCCTGCTCTACGCGTCCTCCCAGGTGCTCGGCGCCGCGGGCCGCATCGCGATCGGCTGGTGGTCGGACCGGATCGGCGACCGCCTCGGGCCGATGCGGCAGGTCGCGGCCGTCGTCACCGTGACGATGGTGGCGCTCGCGGTCCTGGGCGAGTCGCCGGTCGCGATCGCCTTCATGGTGCTCGCCGCGGTCGTCACGGTCGCGCCGAACGGGCTGGCGTTCACGTCCGTCGCCGAGATCGCCGGGCCCCGCTGGTCGGGACGCGCCTTCGGCTTCCAGAACACGGGCCAGTACCTGACGTCGGCCGCCGTCCCGCCGCTCATGGGCGCCGTCGTCCAGCACGCGGGGTACGGCTGGGCCTTCGGCGTGGCCGCGATCTTCCCGCTCGCGGCCGTGGCGTTCGTGCCCGTTGCTACTGACAGGTAACATCAGACTCGGCTTTGGCTTGCCTTAGTGCGCCGAGTTCTGCGCAGCGCATTAGGGTCATCAACAAACTGCTCGACCCCCCGAGAGGAATCGGCATGGACCCGATCAACATCATCGCCGGAGTGCTGACGCTTCTCGCGACGGCCGCGGCGGTGTACTTCCTCGCGCCCGGCATCAAGCGCATGCTGGGCGTCATCCGCACCGGCGGTCCCGCGTACGGGCGCACCGACGACCCGGCGCGCCGCACGAAGAACATGCTCGTCGAGGTCCTCGGCCACACGCGCATGCTCCAGTGGACGTGGGTCGGCATCCTGCACTGGGCCGTCTTCTTCAGCTTCATGATCCTCAGCACGGCCGTCGCCACGGCCTACCTGCAGGTCTGGAACCCGCACCTCGTGCTGCCGCTGATCGGCCACTTCTTCCTCTTCGAGTGGGTCAGCGAGGCCATCGCCTGGCTCGGCCTGATCGGCATCATCGCGCTCATCGTCATCCGCCAGCGCAACCACCCGCGCGCGCAGGGCCGCAAGAGCCGCTTCTTCGGCTCGCGCTTCGGCCAGGCCTACTTCGTCGAGGCCATGGTGCTGCTCGAGTGCGGTGCCGGCATCCTCATCCGCGGCGCCGAGTACCAGCTGATGAAGATCGAGGGCGACGACCACGCCTCGTACTTCCACTTCCCGCTGACCGGCTGGATCGGCGACACCCTCTGGTCGGGCATGTCCGTCACCGGCCTCGAGGCCGCCATCTCGCTCATCGCCCTCGTCAAGGTCCTCTCCGCCACCGTCTGGCTGATGGTCATCGGCAAGAACCTGACGATGGGCGTGGCCTGGCACCGCTTCCTGGCCTGGTTCAACATCTACTTCAAGCGCGAGGCCGACGGCGGCACCGCGCTCGGCGCCCTGGTGCCGCTGTACGTGGGCGGCGAGCCCCTCGACCTCGAGAAGATGGAGGACCTCGAGGAGGAGGAGTTCGAGAAGCTCGGCGTCGGCAAGGTCGAGGACTTCAGCTGGAAGGGCATCCTCGACTTCTCCACCTGCACCGAGTGCGGCCGCTGCCAGTCGCAGTGCCCCGCGTGGAACACCGAGAAGCCGCTGTCGCCCAAGCTGCTCATGATGGGCCTGCGCGAGCACGCCTACGCCAAGATCCCGCTCCTGGGCGAGGACCCGGAGTCGCTCAGCGAGGAGCAGCAGCGCGAGCTGGAGCGCCCGCTCATCGGCACCGAGGACCTGTTCGGCGTCATCGACCCCGACGTCCTGTGGTCCTGCACCAACTGCGGCGCGTGCGTCCAGCAGTGCCCCGTCGACATCGAGCACGTCGACCACATCGACAACATGCGCCGCTACCAGGTGCTCGTCGAGTCCAACTTCCCGGCCGAGCTGAACAACATCTTCAAGGGCCTGGAGCGCAAGGGGAACCCGTGGGGCATGAACCCGCGCGACCGCATGAAGTGGGCCGAGGACCTCGACTTCGAGGTCAAGCAGGTCGGCGTCGACGTCGAGTCCCTCGACGAGGTCGAGTGGCTGTTCTGGGTCGGCTGCGCCGGCGCCTTCGAGGACCGCGCCAAGAAGACCACGCAGGCCGTCGCCGAGCTGCTCAACATCGCGGGCGTCTCGTTCGCGGTGCTGGGTGACGGCGAGACCTGCTCGGGCGACTCGGCTCGCCGCGCGGGCAACGAGATCGTCTTCAAGCAGCTCGCGATGGAGAACGTCGCGGTCTTCGAGGAGACCAAGGTCAAGAAGGTCGTCTCGACCTGCGCCCACTGCTTCAACACGCTCAAGAACGAGTACAAGGAGCTCGGCGTCGAGCTCGAGGTCGTGCACCACACGCAGCTGCTCAACCGCCTCGTGCGCGAGAAGAAGCTCAAGCCGGTCGCGTCCGCCGCTCCCCAGGCCAAGGTCACGTACCACGACCCGTGCTTCCTGGGCCGCCACAACCAGGTCTACTCGCCCCCGCGCGAGCTGATCGGCGCCACGGGCGCGAACTACGTCGAGATGGACCGCAGCAAGGAGCGCTCCTTCTGCTGCGGCGCCGGCGGCGCGCGCATGTGGATGGAGGAGAAGATCGGCTCGCGGATCAACATCAACCGCACCGAGGAGGCCATCGGCACCGGTGCGGAGCAGATCGCCGTGGGCTGCCCCTTCTGCCGCGTCATGCTGGCCGACGGCCTGACGGCCAAGCAGGCCGAGGACGAGTCGCTCGTCAACGTCGAGGTGCTGGACGTCGCGCAGCTGCTGCTGCAGGCCGTCAAGCGCTCCGAGGAGGACGTCGTCGCCGAGGCCGAGGCCGTGACGGCCGCCGCCGCGACGGCCGAGGGCGACGAGCCCACGGACGCCGAGCCCGGCCCCGAGGCGAAGGCCGACCCCGGCACGATCACCGACACGGCCGAGGTCGGCCCGTCGGCGGACGCGCACGAGTCGGCCGACGCGCCGACCGACGCCGGTGACGACCTCGACAACCCCGAGGGCGACAGCCGCGCCGAGGACGCCGAGATGGCGGCCAAGCACAACATCGCGGTCGACGACGAGGGCACGGCGGGCGGCATCTTCGAGAAGGGCGACGCCACGCCCGAGGGCGCGGCCGACCACGAGGGCACCAAGCCCGTCGCGGTCGCGACCGAGGACGAGTCCGAGCCGGCGCAGACCGACCCCGAGCCGGTCCGCGAGGATCCGACGCCGGCCGAGTCCGACCCGGGCGCGGCCGCCGAGGGCGACGCGAACGTGCCGGACGAGAAGAAGCCGGCGCAGGAGCCGGCCGCGAAGGCCGAGGCGGCCCCGGTTGCCGAGGTCAGCGAGCCCGACGAGCCCGCCGCCGAGGAGGAGACCCCGGCCGCCGAGCCCGAGGTCACCGAGGAGCCGACCCCCGCGTCCTCCGAGGTGAAGGCCGATCACGAGCAGCCTTCGCTGCTCGACGCGATCGAGGAGCACGAGTCCGAGGCGCACCACACGGCCTCGCAGGACGAGCCCCGCCCGGAGCCGCACCCCGAGGTGGGCGACTCGACCAACCCGGACGCCGAGGCCGTCGTGTACGACGACTCGCGTCCGGAGCTGCCGGCCGAGAAGCACGCCGAGCCGACGTCCGAGCAGGAGGAGCTGGCCTCGATCACCCCGGTCGAGGACGCGCCCGTGGCGGACCCGGTCTCGGAGGACACGGCGCCGCTGTCGGACGCCAATCCCTCCGGTGCCGAGCTGAGCGAGTCCGCCACCCAGGCGGCCTCCGAGAAGGACGAGGACGACACGAAGGCCTGAGTGCCGTCACCGACACGGCCCGCTCCACCTCACGGTGGGGCGGGCCGTTCTCATGCGCGACCACGCGCGGGCGCGGATCCTGTGCCACTCAGGCTCAGATATGGGCCCAGGAGGCACAAGATCGGTCCCCGAGACCGTCCGGTCAGGGGCGCGCGCCACGCTGCTGCACGCAGCGGCTGGCGGCGCCGATGCCGCCCTGCAGGGCCGCGCGCGGGTCGCGCTGCTCCACCCACGCGGCGAGGAAGCCCGCGCTGAACGCGTCGCCCGCTCCCGTCGTGTCGATCACCTGGACCCGGGGCGCGGCGACCTGCTCGCGGGTCGGGCCGGCCACGTAGGCGGCGCCCATCGAGCCGAGCGTGACGACGACGTGCGGGTACATGCGCGTCAGCGCGTCGAAGTCGACGAACGGCCCGGTGGCACCGACCAGCAGGCGCGCCTCGTCGAGGTTCGGCAGCAGCAGGTCGGCGCCGCCCGTCCACTCCAGGAAGGCCTCGGGAGTCACCTCGCGCAGGAACGCGGTGGTGCTGGGGTCGACGCTCACGCCCGCGCCGCGGCGCTTGGCCTCGGCGATGAGCTCGATCGCGACGCCACGCGTCTCGGGGTCGAAGAACGTGTATCCGGTCAGGTGCAGCCAGTCGACGTCCGGCCACAGGTCGTCGGTGAGGTCGTCGAGCGTGAGGGTGCCGTTGGCGGCGCGGTCGACGTACATCGTGCGGTCGGCGTCGTCGTCGAGGGTCAGCACGATCGTGGCCGTCGGCAACACCGGATCGGCCACGAGCCGCGGGTCGACCTCGTGGTCGCGCAGGGCCGCACCGTGCCGCTCGACACCGTCGACGCCGACCTTGCCGAAGAAGCGCGCGGGGGCGCCGAGGAAGCCGAGCCAGGCGGCGGTGTTGGCGGCCGAGCCGCCCGGCGTCATGCGGATCTGGGCGCGGGTGTCGCTGCGCGGAGCGACCGGCTCGAGGGGCAGGACGCCGATGTCGTCGACGACGTCCCCGACGACGAGGATCACGGGTACTCCACCGCCGCCTTCGCGATCCGCGCCGCGACCTCGATGTTGTTGCGGGCGATGTCGAGGTTGACCGCCAGGCTGCGGCCGTCGGTCAGCTCCACGATGCGCTTGAGCAGGAAGGGCGTGACCTCCTTGCCCGAGAGCCGCTGCTGGTCCGCCTCCTCCAGCGCCTGCGCGAGCGCCTCGTCGTGGACGCGCGGATCGAGCTGCTTCTCGACGGGGAGGGGGTTCGCCACGACGATGCCCGAGCGCAGGCCCATCGCGTCGCGGCTGTGCATCACGGCGGCGACCGCGAACGCGTCCTCGGCGCGCCAGTCCAACTCGTGGCCCGACGAGGTCAGCCAGAAGCTGGGGAACTCCTTGGTCCGGAAGCCGAGGACGATCACGCCCAGGGTCTCGAGCCGCTCGAGCGTGGCGGGGATGTCGAGGATCGACTTCACCCCGGCCGAGACGACCGTGATCGGGATGTCGGCCAGCACCGTGAGGTCGGCGGACTCGTCGAAGGTCTCGGCGGCACCTCGGTGCACGCCGCCCAGGCCGCCGGTGGCGAACACGCGGATGCCCGCGCGGTCGGCGATCCACGAGGTCGCCGCGACGGTGGTGGCGCCGCTGCCGGCCATCCCCAGCACGACGGGCAGGTCGCGGACGGTCAGCTTGGGGATGTCCTCGTTCGCGATCCGCAGCAGCTCGTCGGCGGTGAGGCCGGCCTTGAGCTCGCCGTCGAGCACCGCGACCGTGGCGGGAGTGACGCCCTGCGACCGCAGGATCTCCTCGAACTCACGCGCCGCGGCGAGGTTGTCCGGGCGCGGCAGCCCGTGGCTGATGATCGTGGACTCGAGGGCGACGACGGGCCGTCCCTCGTTCAGGGCGGCGGCCACTTCGGGAGACGGCTGGACCTTCACGCCCCGACCCTATCCGCGGGCCGGCTCCTCAGAGACCAAGGACCGCGCGGACGGTGCGGATGACGCCGTTCTCCGAGTTCGGTGGCGCGGTGTAGTTGGCCACGTCGAGGATGTCGGGGTGGGCGTTGCTCATCGCGAACGACCAGTCGGCGGCCTGCAGCATCTCGTAGTCGTTGAGGTAGTCGCCGAACACCATCGTCTGCGTCGCGTCGATGCCCATCTCGGCCTGCAGCTCGCGCACCGCGAGGCCCTTGTCGACGCCCTCGGCCATGACGTCGACCCAGTGCGCCCCGGAGACGGCCACGGGGTTCGGCTGGGCGTGCTCGCGCAGGAACGGCGCGGTCACGGCCTCGAGGTCGCCGAAGTCGTGCACGGCGAGCTTGATGACCGTGTCGTCGACGGCCGTGAGGTCGTCGACGATCTCGAGACGGCGGTAGTACGGCTCCACCTGGTCGAGGAACTTGCGGTCGGTGCGGGTGACCCACGCGGACTTCACGCCGCACACGACGATGCCCAGGTCCACGCCTTCGTCGCTGAGCGCCTGGATGCGGCGGACCGTGTCGGTCACCCACGGCCCCTCGAAGGGGTGCACGGCGACCTCGGTCCCGCGGTCGGTCACGTAGGCGCCGTTCTCGGCGATGATCACGAGGTCGTCGGCCACGGGCTCGAACATGGACGCCAGCGTCGCCCACTGCCGCCCGCTGGCCGGGGCGAACGCGATGCCCGCGGCGTTGAGGTCGGCGATGAGCTCGAACGTGCCGGCGGGCATCTGCTTGTGCTCGTCCAGCAGGGTCCCGTCGAGGTCGGCCACGACGAGCTTGATGTCGGGCGCGGTCATGCCCTCAGTCGATCACACTCCGGTGGAAGTTCGTGTGGGACCGCGATGCCGTCGGGCCGCGCTGGCCCTGATAACGGGAGCCGTACTTCTCCGAGCCGTACGGGTTGTCGGCCGGCGACGTGAGGCGGAAGAAGCACAGCTGGCCGATCTTCATCCCCGGGTACAGCTTGATCGGCAGGGTCGCGACGTTGGCCAGCTCGAGCGTGATGTGGCCCTGGAAGCCCGGATCGATGAAGCCCGCCGTGGAGTGCGTCATGAGGCCGAGGCGGCCGAGGGACGACTTGCCCTCGAGCCGCGCGGCGACGTCGTCGGGCAGCGTCACGTACTCGTACGTGGAGCCCAGCACGAACTCGCCTGGGTGCAGGATGAACGCGTCCTCGCCCGTGACCTCGACGGCGCGCGTCAGGTCCGACTGGTCCTGCGACGGGTCGATGTGCGGGTACTTGTGGTTGTCGAAGACGCGGAAGAACTTGTCGAGGCGCACGTCGATGCTCGACGGCTGGATCATCGAGGCGTCGTAGGGGTCCAGCGCGACCCGTCCGGCGTCGATCTCGGCGAGGATGTCGCGGTCCGAAAGCAGCACGAGTAGAACCTAACGCACACGCGCCGTGCGGCCCGGAGCGACAGCGGATTCCGGTCGCCGCGGAGCGGGTGGACCCGTCATGTGCCATGGTGCAGACAACGAGCGTGAGGAGTCAGTCGTGCTGAAGAACATCCTCGTGGGAGTCGACGGGAGCGACAGCGCCCACCGCGCGGCCGAGGTCGCCGCGGGTCTGGCCGCCGCCACCGGCGCCAACCTGCACATCGTGACGGCGGTCGACGAGAAGGCCACCGCCGCGAAGGACCTGCCGCCGGGCATGACCCCGATGAGTCCGGGCGAGCGCGCCGAGGCGATCGCGCGCCAGGTCGCCGAGAGCCTGTCGTTCACCGGCACCGTGCATGCCAGCCCCGAGCCCGGCAAGCCGGCCGACGCCCTGGTGAGCGTCGCCAAGCGCGTCGGCGCCGACCTCATCGTGGTGGGCAACCGGCGCGTGCAGGGACCCGGGCGCCTGCTCGGCAGCGTCGCAGCGGACGTGGCCCACCACGCGCCGTGCGACGTCTACATCGCCAAGACGGTCTGACGATCATCGGGGGGCCGGGCCCCGTGGAGCCGGTGACGGGAATCGAACCCGCGTATCTTGCTTGGGAAGCAAGCGCTCTGCCATTGAGCTACACCGGCGGTGTGCCCCGATCGTAACGACTCGGGCCACGATGATGCATACGGGTACCCCAGCGGGGTCCAATGCATCATCCTGCGTCAGAACCGGCGCAGGAAGTCCCGCACGTGACCGATCACGTCGGCGGGACGCTCCTCGGGGACGAAGTGCCCGGCGCCCTCGATCTCGTGGACCGTCACGTTGTCCGGGCCCTCGACGCGGCGCACGAGGCTCGGCGCGAGCACGAGGTCCTTCTCCCCCGGCAGGAACAGCAGCGGCACGTCGGTGACCCGGCGCGCGTACTGGCCCCGCATGAGCGCGGGCATCTCGCGCAGCATGAACGTGCGGTAGATCGACTCGCCGGCCTTGGCCCGCGCCGGGTCGCGAAACCGCGCGAGGTACTCGGCCCGGTCCGAGCGCTGCCAGTGGAAGCGGGGCGAGACCCCGGCCCGGAAGATCGTCTTGAGCAGCACCTGCCCGGCACGGCGCTGCAGGAACGCACCACCGACGCCGCCCGCGACGGGCTGGTACGCGAAGCGCCACAGGTGCTGCGGCGGGACCCGCTCCCACGGCGCGACGATCGCCACGGCCACGACGCCGCGGGTGGAGCCGGGGTGCCGGCTCGCCACCAGCAGAGAGGTCCACGCGCCCCAGTCGTGCCCCACGAGGACGGGTCGGTCGAGCTCGAGCACCCGGATGGCCGCCGCGATCTCGTCGGCGATGACGCGCTTGTCGTAGGCCTCCGCGCCGGCCGGCACGTCGCTCCAGCCCGACCCGCGCAGGTCGAGGGCGACGACGTGGTGCGTCTCGGCGAGCGCCGGGATGACGTGGCGCCAGCAGAACCAGTGCTGGGGCCAGCCGTGCAGCAGGACCAGCGAGGGCCGCGAGTCCGACCGGTGCGCCACGCCCGCCTCGGCCACGTGGAGGCGGACTCCGTCGACGTCGATCCAGCGGTGCTCGACCCCGGCGACCACCGGCAGGCTCCGTTCGGTCATGAGCCGATCGTAGGGTGATCCACATGACACTGGTCGAACTCGAAGCCGACGGTCCGGTCCGCAAGATCACCCTCAACGCACCCGATCGCCTCAACGCCCTCGACTGGCCGCTGCTCGACGAGCTGCGCCCCGCGATCGAGAAGGTGGCCGCCGACGAGGACGCCCGCGCCCTCGTGGTGACGGGCGCCGGCAAGGCGTTCTGCGCCGGGGCCAACCTCGAGAACCTCTTCGGTGACACCAGCCGCCCGGTCGACGTCCTGCGCGAGCACCTGATGAACGTCTACGCGTCGTTCCTGGGCATCCGGACCCTGACGATCCCGACGATCGCGGCCGTCCAGGGCGCCGCCGTCGGCGCCGGCCTCAACATCGCGCTCGCCTGCGACGTCATCGTGGCGGGTCCGCGCGCGGGCTTCGGTCCCACCTTCAGCCGCATCGGCCTGCACCCCGGCGGGGGCTGCACCTGGATGCTGACCCAGCGCATCGGCGCCGCCAACACGGCCGCCGCCCTCTACGCCGGCGAGATCATCAAGGCCGACGAGGCGCTGCGCCTGGGCATCGCGCAGGAGGTCGCCGAGGATCCCAAGGCCCGCGCCGACGAGCTCGCCGCCTCGTACGCGAGCCGCAGCCCCAAGCTCATGAGCGACATCAAGAAGTCCGTCGGCATCGCCGCGAAGTCCGACCTGCACGAGTCGCTGAACTTCGAGTCGTGGGCGCAGGCCGAGTCGCTCAGCAGCGAGGAGTTCGCCGCCTTCGCGGCCCAGTTCGCCGGCCGCTGAGCGTGTGCTCGGCCACACCGCGTCGGGGCGGCCGGTACACGTGAGAAAGTAAGGGTCCATGTGGACCCTGCATGGTGACGGCACGAACGTGAAGCCGGGCGCGATCGTCCTGCCCGAGGAGCGGCTGTCGTGGCCGCGGACGATCGGCTTCGGCGCCCAGCACGTCGTCGCGATGTTCGGCGCGACGTTCCTGGTGCCGCTGCTGACCGGCATGCCGCCGACGACGACGCTGTTCTTCTCCGGCTTCGGCACGCTGTTCTTCCTGCTCATCACGTGGGGCCGCCTGCCCAGCTACCTGGGCTCGTCCTTCGCGTTCATCGCACCGGTCAAGGCGCTCGTGGACGGCGGCGACATGGGATCGGCGCTGTTCGGCATCATGTGCACCGGCATCCTGCTGGCGCTCATCGGCGCGCTCGTCCAGGTCACCGGCGCGGCGTGGCTCGACCAGCTCATGCCGCCCGTCGTCACGGGCGCGATCGTCGCGCTGATCGGCTTCGCGCTCGCCGGAGCGGCGACCGACAACTACGCCCAGGCGCCGCTCGTCGCGACGATCACGCTCGCGGTCGTGTGCCTGTCCGCGGTCGTGCTGCGTGGGTTCGCGGCGCGCCTGTCGATCCTGTTCGGCATCGTCGTCGGCTATCTCGTGGCGCTCGGCCGGGGCGAGATCGACTTCTCGAAGGTCGACCAGGCGAAGTGGATCGGCCTGCCCGAGTTCCACCACCCCACGGTCGACTGGTCCGTGCTGCCGATGTTCCTGCCGATCGTGCTGGCCCTCGTCGCCGAGAACGTCGGGCACGTCCGCAGCGTGGCGCACCTGACGGACCGTCCGGCGATCAACCGCGAGTCCGGCCGCGCCCTGATCGCCGACGGCCTCGCCACCACGGTCGCGGGCGGCTTCGGCGGCTCGGCGACCACCACCTACGGCGAGAACATCGGCGTCATGACCGCGACGCGCGTCTTCTCCAGCGCTGCGTACGTCGTGGCCGGCGTCGTCGCGATGCTGCTGAGCCTCTCGCCCAAGTTCGGGGCCCTGCTCATGACGATCCCGAGCGGCGTCATCGGCGGCGTCACCGTCGCGCTCTACGGCCTCATCGGCCTGATCGGCGTGCGCATCTGGCTCGACAACAAGATCGACTTCGCCAACCCGGTGAACCTCTACACGGCCGCCGCCGCTCTCATCATCGGCATCGGCAACCTGACGGTCACCCGCGGCGACGTGTCGCTGTCGGGCATCACCCTCGGGTCGGTCGCGGCCATCGTGATCTACCACGTGATGCGCGCGCTCCAGCGCGACCCGCACGAGGCCGTCTCGAAGGACCTCGTCGACCCCGGGGCCTGACCGTGTAGACATGAGCGGTGGGAGTCGAGACGGTACTGCTGGTCGGGATCGTCGCCTTCCTCACCTCGGCGCTCACGGCGATCCTCGGCTTCGGCGGCGGGATCGTCCTGCTGGCGGTGCTCGTGGCCTTCGTCGACCCGCTCGTCGCCATCCCGCTGCACGCCGCGATCCAGGTCGTCTCGAACGGGACGCGCACGATCGTCCGCCGGCGTGACGTCGACTGGTCGATCGTGTGGCGCTTCTCGCTGCTGCTGCTTCCCGCCGGCGCGCTGACGCTCTCGATCGCACGGGACGCGCCCGCCGCCGCACTGCAGGTGGCGATCGCGAGCGGCATCCTGACCGCGACCTGGCTGCCGCACTGGTTCGACCGGCCCCTGCCGCCTCCGCGCGCGGCGGGCTGGATCGGGCTGGGCGGCGTGGCCGGCGCCCTCAACCCCGTGGTCGGCGCCACCGGCGCGATGGTCGCGCCGTTCTTCCGCTCCGCCACCCGGGACCGCCTCGGCTTCGTCGGCACCTTCGCCGCCTCGCAGGTCGCGGGCCACGCGGCGAAGCTCGTCCTGTTCGGCTCGCTCGGCCTGCTCCCCGCGTCGCAGGCGCCGGCCGCGGTCGCCGGCATCGTGGGCGTGGTCGTCGGGACGTGGCTCGGCAGCCGGATCCTCGACCGGATGCCCGAGCGCCGCTTCGAGCGGATCTACCTCGTCGCCATCACGGCCGTCGCGGTGTGGCTGGTCGCCGACGCGCTCGTGTGAGGCGCGCGCCGCACGCCCCTTGGACGACTTCTGGAACGGTTTCCACCGCCGGCCCGAGCGAGACGGTGGAACGCGTTCCAAAAGTTGCTCGGGGCGGCGGGCGGGCGCACGGCGCCCGGGTCAGACGGCGCCGTGCCGGTCGGCCACCTTGCGGGCCTCCTCGCGGAGCGCCTGGACCACGAAGCGCACGCTGGGCCGCTCGAAGCGGTCGGGCCGCAGCACCGCGGTCACCTCGCGCCGGGCACGGATCCCCACGAGCGGTCGCGTGACCAGGCCGTTCTCGCGCGTCCGGGTCGTGAACCGCGGCAGGATCGCGATGCCGTGCCCGGCCGCGACGACGGCCTCGACCACGCCGTTGTCGTCGAACCGCTGCGCGATGCGCACGGGCTCGCCCGAGACCGCGACGAGGTGCTGCAGCACGCGGTCGTAGGGGAAGTCGTGCGGGGCGCCGATCCACGTCTCGCCCACCACGTCCTTCGGCGAGAGGCTCGCCTTGGCCGCGAGGCGGTGGTCCTCGGGCAGCGCCACGTCGAGCGGCTCGCGCAGCAGTGGCACGAGGTGGAGCCCGCGCTCGTGCCACTTCTCGTTCGCGTCGGGGCTGTCCGCGATCACGACGTCGAAGTCGGCCACCATGTCGAGCACGTCGAACCGCTGGGTCGGGTCGCGGTCGGTGCAGATCAGGTTGACCGCGGGCTCCTCCGCGACGCGCGTCAGCAGGCCGGGCAGCAGCATCTCGCCGCCGGTCGGGAAGACCGTCAGCGTCACGTCGCCGGCCGGCCGGCCCAGGTACTCGCGCCACTTGGCCTCGGCCCGCTCGAGCGCCACCGCGACCTCGGTGGCGGTCTCGGCCAGCGCACGACCCGCCGCCGTGAGTCGCACGCCGCGCCCGGCGGGCTCGAGCAGCGGCACTCCGGCCTCGCGTTCGAGCAGTTTCAGCTGCTGCGAGACCGCCGAGGGTGTGACGTTCATCTCGTCGGCCACGGCACCCACGGTGCCGCGCTCGGCCAATTCCCGCAGCATTGCAAGCCGCCGTGCATCCATGTAGCAAAACTACATGTTCGGTGAAGTTGTGTTGGATTGTCCTTGACAGTTCGAAGGTCGAGAATCGAGGTGAACGAAAGGAGCCCCCCATGACCTTCCTGACCCTCTCCGCGATCGTCGCCCTGACCGCCGGCGCGATCCACACCACGTACCTGGTGGCCACCGACGGCCTCTCGCGCATTCCCACGCGTCGCGCCTGAAGCACCACCCGCACCGACCCGGTCTCCGCACGGAGCCGGGTCGTTTCCTTTCCCCCGGCAGGACCACCCGGTCCCCTCCTCGCGGGCCATTTGCGCCCCCACCGCTTCCGCTCGCGCCACGGGGAGGAGTACTGTTACTGGTGAGTAGTACTGACCAGTAACAGTGGCAGTCCACATCCTTCCGGAGGTCCTTGGCCCATGAGCCACTACAAGAGCAATCTGCGTGACGTCGAGTTCAACCTCTTCGAGCTGTTCGACCGCCAGTCGGTCCTCGGCTCCGGCCCGTTCGACGAGGTCGACGTCGACACCGCGAAGAGCATCCTGTCCGAGGTCGAGCGCCTCGCCCGTGAGGACCTCGCGGCGTCGTTCATCGACGCCGACCGCAACCCGCCGGTCTTCGATCCCGCCACGCACACCCTGACGCAGAACCCGGCGTTCAAGGAGAGCTACCAGAAGTGGATCGACGCCGAGTGGTGGCGCCTGCAGCTGCCGACCGAGCTCGGCGGCCAGACCGCCCCCTCCTCGCTCATGTGGGCCATGGGCGAGTTCGTCCTGGGCGCCAACCCCGCCATCTGGATGTACGGCGCGGGCCCGGGCTTCAGCCGCATCGTCTACGAGAACGGCACCGAGCGCGACAAGAAGATCGCGCAGATCATGATCGACCGCCACTGGCTGACCACCATGGTGCTGACCGAGCCCGACGCGGGCTCCGACGTCGGCGCCGGCCGCACCAAGGCGTACCTCAACGAGGACGGCACGTGGCGCATCGAGGGCGTCAAGCGCTTCATCACCTCGGCCGTCAGCGACCTGGGCGAGAACACGATGCACCTCGTGCTGGCGCGCCCCGTCGGCATCGAGGGCGTCGGCGGCCCGGGCACCAAGGGCCTGTCGCTGTTCCTCGTCCCCGAGCACCACTTCGACCTCGAGACCGGTGAGCTGACGGGCGAGCGCAACGGCGCCTACGTCACCAACGTCGAGAAGAAGATGGGCATCAAGGCCTCGGCCACGTGCGAGGTCACGTTCGGCGACCCGCAGCTCGGCGGCCCGGCCACCGGCTGGCTGCTCGGCGAGGTCCACGACGGCATCAACCAGATGTTCCGCGTCATCGAGAACGCGCGCATGATGGTCGGCGCCAAGGCCATCGCGACGCTGTCGACCGGCTACCTCAACGCGCTCGAGTACGCCAAGGAGCGCGTGCAGGGCGCCGACCTGACCAACCCGGCGAAGGACGCCCCGCGCGTCACGATCACGCACCACCCGGACGTGCGCCGCTCGCTCATGACGCAGAAGGCGTTCGCCGAGGGCCTGCGCTCGCTCATGATCTACGCGGCCACGTTCCAGGACGAGGTCATGGTCAAGAAGGCCGCCGGCGAGGACGCGAGCCTGCCGGCCGCGATCAACGACCTGCTGCTGCCGCTCGTCAAGGGCTACGGCTCGGAGCGCTCGTGGGTCCTGCTGGGCACCGAGTCCCTGCAGACCTTCGGCGGCTCCGGCTTCCTGCAGGAGTACCCGCTCGAGCAGTACGTCCGCGACGCCAAGATCGACACCCTGTACGAGGGCACCACGGCGATCCAGGGCCAGGACCTGTTCTTCCGCAAGATCGTCAAGGACCAGGGCCGCGCGCTCGGCTGGCTGTCCGAGGAGATCAAGTCGTTCATCGACAGCGAGGCCGGCAACGGCCGCCTCAAGGTCGAGCGCGACCTGCTGGCGAAGGGCCTCGAGGACACCACCGCCGTCATCACGGCGATGTTCACCGACCTCATGGCCTCGAACCCGGCCGACGAGAACGGCGACGTCCGCAACGTCTACAAGGTCGCGCTCAACACGACGCGCCTCGTGTACGTGCTCGGCGACCTGGTCGTGGCGTGGCTGCTGCTGCGCGGCGCCGAGGTCGCCCAGGCCAAGCTCGACGCCGGCGCGTCGGGTGCGGACAAGTCGTTCTACGAGGGCAAGGTCGCCGCGGCGTCCTTCTTCGCCAAGACGGTCCTGCCGCGCCTCGCCGCCGAGCGCGCGATGGCCGAGATCGTCGACCTCGACGTCATGGAGCTCGACGAAGCGGCCTTCTGAGCCGACGCACCGCCGAACGGCGCGCACCCCTCGAGGGTGCGCGCCGTTCGCGCGTTCGGGGGTCCGGCCCGGGGTCCGCGGGCGGACGGTGTCGCCCCTCTAGGCTGACGGGGTGGAGCTGACCCGACGACGCTGGTACCTGGTCGCCGCGCTCATCGCGGTGGTCGCGTGGATCGCCGGCACCGCGTTCGCGGCCTCCGCGTGGGACCCGCTGCGCTCGGCCACGGTCGTGCCGGTCGGCCAGCCCATCCAGGTGACCTCGGACGACGACCTCGCCGTCCTGACGGACCTGCCCCAGCCCGAGCGGCAGATCAGCTGCGTCGCCCGCGCCGGCAAGAAGCGCGTCCCCATCCCGGCCGCCACGGTCGACGTCATCGTCGACAGCGACGGCAGCCGCTGGCACCTGCTCGGCGTGCTCTCCGACGCACCCGACGAGGCCCGCGTCGTCTGCCGTCCCGCCGACAAGCAGACCGACACCGCCCGCTACGGCACCGCGCTGGTCAACCTGTCCAGCCGCGTCGGCGCGGGACAGGCCGTCGCGTGGATCGGGCTGCTCGCCGGCCTCGCGCTGGCCGGCGCCACCCTGACCGCCCGCACCCGGAGGATGCTCGCCCATGACTGACCTGAGGACCTACGTCGACGCCTGGCACGAGTCGGCGCAGGCCGTTCTCGGCCTCGAGCCGGACGACTGGGACGCGCCGACCGACCTGCCCGGCTGGACCGCGCGCGACGTCCTGGCGCACCTCGTGCACCTCGAGCGCGTGCTGGTCGAGGGTGAGACGCAGCGGATCGGCGGCGCCCAGGTGCCGAGCGACTACACGAACGCGGGCGTCGACGCGCTGCGCGGCGTGCCGGTCGAGCAGCTGCGCGCCGACCTGCGCGACCTGGTCGCCCGCCGCGCCGAGACGCTCGCCGAGCTGCCCGATCCGCAGGCGAGGGCCGAGCGCACCCCGGCGGGGGTCGAGTGGACGTGGGACGTCGCGCTGCGCAACCGGGCGATCGACCTGTGGACGCACGAGCAGGACATCCGCCGCGCGACCGGTCTGACCGGTGGCCTCGACTCGCTGGGCGCCCACGTCACGACCGCCTCGTTCGGCGCCGCACTGCCGTTCGTCCTGGGCCGCCGGGCGGGAGCGCCCGCCGGCAGCGTCGTGCGCTGGCACGTCACGGGTCCCGTCGCGCTGGACTCCACGATCGGGATCGGCGAGGACGGCCGTGCGCGGCCGACGGAGGCCACCGCGGACGTCACGCTGACGATGGACACCGAGGCGTTCACGGTCCTGGCCGGCGGCCGCCGCGGGCCCGAGGACGTCGAGGTCGCGATCGACGGCGACACCGAGCTCGGACGGCGGGTGCTGGCCGCCATGGCCATCACGACCTGATGCGCGCGCGGCTCGCCGGTCCGGCCACCGAGGTCGTGCGTCGAGCACGACGGGCCGTCGCGCGCCGGCAGCGCCCTGCCGCCACCGCCACCGCGCGACCGCTCGCCCCCGCGCCCCTCTCGCTCGACCCGACCGAGCGCGCCCTCGACTTCCGCCAGCCGGACGACACCTCGTGCGGCGCCGCCTCCCTCGTGTTCGCGCGGATGCTGCGCGACGAGGCCTACGCCGCCCACGTCATGGCCGACCCGGCGCACTGGCGCGCCGAGGTGCTCGCGATGCACCGCCGCGTCGGGGGCCTGCGCGACCACGACGGCCGCTGGCAGTGGCCGTGGCTGCGCGTCGTGGGGACCTCGCCCTGGGGCGCCGCCCGCCAGATGGGCGGCGGCCCCGAGCGGTCCGGGCGGGGCACGCGCTACGCGGCCCGCGCGCTCGATCCGGACGACCTCGGCGCGGAGTTCGACCGCATCCTGGCCGCCGCGAGCGCCGGCCACACCGTGCCCCTGTACGTCGGGGACGCCCTGCACCCGGCGCACGTCGTCCTCGTCGTCTCGGCCGAGCAGAACCGCCTGCGCGTCTACGAGCCGAGCGCCGGACGGATGCTGAGGATCGGGCGCGAGGCGTTCGCGACGAGTAGGTTCAGGCTCGGTGGATGGTCGGTGCCGTGGTTCGCGGTGCTGCCCCGATGACGACGGAGGACTCATGGCGGGTTGGACCACGGACGAGATCGGCGACCTGACCGGCAAGCGGGCGGTCGTCACGGGAGCCACGAGCGGCATCGGCACCGAGACCGCCCGGCAGCTGCTGCGGCACGGTGCGAGCGTGACGATCACGGCGCGCGACGACCGCAAGGCCGCGGACACGGTCCGACAGCTCGGCGGCGACGTCGAGGTCGTGTCGCTCGACCTGGCCGACCTGGCGGGCACGATCGCCTCCGCGCAGCGCCTCGTGGACGACGGCCGGTCGATCGACATCCTCGTCAACAACGCCGGTGTGATGGTGCCGCCGTTCAGCCGCACGAAGGACGGCTTCGAGCTGCAGATGGCGACCAACCACCTGGGGCACTTCGCGTGGACCGCGACGCTGTGGCCGGTCCTCAGGCAGGGCGCGCGCATCGTGACCGTGTCGTCGCTGGCGCACTCGATGACCAAGACGCTCGACCTGCGCGCGCTCGTGCCCGACGGCGACCCGCGCAGGTACCGGCGCTGGCGCTCGTACGCGGAGTCGAAGCTGGCGAACCTGCTGTTCATGAAGGAGCTCGACCGGAAGGTCCGGCGGGCGGACCTGCCCGTCGTGACGGTCGCGGCGCACCCCGGGCTCAGCTCGACGAACCTGACCCGGACGGGCGGCTCGGCGCTGCACTTCCTCGCCGGCGCGGTGAGCCAGCCCGCGACGGCCGGGGCGTGGCCGTCGCTGCGTGCCGCGAGCGACCCGACGCTGACCGGCGGCGAGTACCTCGGCCCGGACGGGTTCCGCCAGTCGCGAGGCCGCCCGCGCCGCGTCGGCATGACGCCCGCCGCGAAGGACCCCGTCCTGGCGGCCGAGGCCTGGTCGGCCAGCGAGGCCGCGACGGGGCTGTCCTTCCCCGCCACCTGAGTCTCGCCGGGCGGCGCGGACCGACGATCAGCCGAGGCCCGCGTGGCGGGCCCAGCGCTGCGGGTCGTCGCGAACGAGTCGCGCGCGGGTCTTGACGCGGTAGCGCCAGACCTGGGCGAGGCCGAGGGCCCACAGCACGTACTGGAAGCTCATCGCGGCCCTGTAGCTCTGGTCGGTGTGGTCGAGGATCACGCCGACCGCGATGACGGTGATGAGGCTGGCCAGGAAGCCGGCCTGGTTGACGATGCCGGTCGCCGTGGAGAGCCGGTCGATCGGGTTGGACGTGCGCACCAGGTCGAAGCCGATCATCGAGGCCGGGCCGCCCACGCCGACCACGATGACCATCACCACGAGCAGCCACGCCGGCGCGTCGCCCGGCCAGGCCAGCACCGCGGTCCAGGCCACGACGATCGAGCTCACGATCACCAGCACGATCGTGGAGCGGTGCCACGGGTGGTTCCCGATGAGCCGGCCCAGCACGGGCCCGGCCACCATGACGGCCACCACCATGAGGGTCAGCAGCGTGCCCGCGAAGGCCTCGGACGTGTGCTCGCCGGTGACGAAGAACGGATAGCCCCACAGCAGGCCCAGCACGGTGGAGCTGAACTGGGTGACGAAGTGCATCCAGAAGCCCAGCCGCGTCCCCGGGTGCTCCCAGGACGCCGCCAGCGACGTGCGGATGTTGGTCCACGACAGCGGCGCGCCGCGGACCGAGCGGGCGTGCGGCTCGTCGCGCACGAACGCCAGCACGCCGATCGTCACGACGAGTCCGAGCCCGGCCGCGAGCAGGTAGGCGTTGGTCCAGCCGAGCTCGCTGAGCGCCCACGTCATCGGCACGGCCGCGATGATCGCGCCGAGCTGGCCGATCGGGCCGGTGAGCAGGGTGATCTGGGGGACCTTGCCGGGCGAGAACCACGCGTTGACCAGGCGCAGCAGGCACACGAACGTCATGGCGTCGCCCATGCCGACGAAGAAGCGGGCGGTCAGCGCGGTCGCATAGGACTCGGCGAACGCGAACGCCCCCTGCGAGACCGTCAGCACGACGGCGCCGCCCAGCATCACGGCACGCGGCCCGAAACGGTCGACCGCGAGGCCGACGGGGATCTGCATGCCGGCGTAGACCAGCAGCTGCAGCATGACGAACGTCGAGAGCTGCGCCGCGGTGATGTCGAAGCGCTCGGAGGCGACCAGGCCCGCCACGGCGAGCGACGAGCGGTGGAAGACCGCCAGCAGGTAGGCCGCCAGGCCGACGAGCCAGACGAGGTAGGCGCCCTTGCTGTTCTGCTCCGGGACGCTCACTCAAGCCATTGTGCGCCTGCAGCGCCGGCCGCCACGTCCCGGGGTCGCCTCTCGCAGCAACCCCGGAACCGTGACGGCCGGCTGCTCAGAAGGCCAGCGCCATCGCCGGGTTCCCCATCAGCGTCGCGACGTCCGCGAGGAAGCGCGACGCCTGCTCGCCGTCGGCCACCCGGTGGTCGAACGTGACCGCCAGGGTCGTGACCCAGCGCGGGACAACCCCGTCGTCCACCACCCACGGCCGCCGCGCCACCTGGCCGAGCGCCAGGATGCCCGACTGGCCGGGCGGCAGGATCGGCGTGCCGCCGTCGACCCCGAACACGCCCACGTTCGTGATCGTGAACGTGCCGCCCGAGAGCTGGGCCGGCTGGACCCGGCCCTCGCGCGCGGTGGCGACGAGCTCGTCGATCGCCCGGCCGAGGTCGGCGAGCGACAGCGTCTCGGCCTCGCGGACGACCGGCACCACGAGGCCCCGCTCGGTCGCCGCCGCGATCCCCAGGCCGACCGACGGCGGGTGCTCGATCGTGGCGCCCCGCCACTGCGCGTGCAGGTCGGGCGTCCGGCCGAGGGCCAAGCACACGGCGCGCGCCGCGATGAGCGTCGGCGTGACCTTCACGTCCGCGAACCGCCGGTCCTGCTTGAGCTGGGCGACCAGCTCGACCGTGGCCGAGACGTCGACGGTCACCCACTCGGTCGCCTGTGGCACGGCGACCGAGGCCACCATCGCCTCCGCCGTCGCCCTCCGGACGCCGGAGACCGGCGTGGCCGTGGAGGCGGTCTCGTGACTGCGCGCGAACGCCTCGACCTCGGCGCGCGTGACGACGTCGCCGGTCGACGGCACCTGCGTGAGGTCGATGCCCAGGTCCTTCGCGAGCTTGCGCACCGGCGGCTTGGCCAGGACGCGGACCGAGGTGGACGGGCGGATCTCGGTGCGGGCGCTGCGGGTGCGGCGACGACGCTCGCTCGGGCCGTAGCCGACGAGGACCTTCGGGCGGGTCTCTGCGGACTCGGGCTGCGGAGACTCGGCCGTGGTCTCGATACGCGCCTCGCTTCGCTCGTCGGCTACTCGACCACCAGTGCCCGGCGATCGAGTGCCGGCGAGCTTGCGAGACGGTGTATCGAGATCACCGCTCGCCTGACCCTCGCCGATGCGGACGATGACCGTGCCGACGGCGACGGTGTCGCCCTCGGCGACGAGCAGCTCCTCGACGACGCCCGCGAACGGGCTGGGCAGCTCGACGATCGACTTGGCCGTCTCGATGTCGACGATCGGGTCGTTGACCTTCACCTCGTCACCGACCTCGACGCGCCATGTGACGATCTCGGCCTCGGTCAGGCCCTCGCCCACGTCGGGCAGGCGGAACTCGCTCATCGGTACTCCCCCGTGACGGCCACGGCGTCGAGCACGCGCTCGACCGTGGGCAGGTGGTCGTGCTCGACCCGGCACGGCGGATACGGCACGTCGTAGCCGGTGACGCGCTGGACGGGCGCCTCGAGCGAGTAGAAGCACTCCTGCGTGATCCGGGCGGCCAGCTCGGCGCCGAGCCCGAGCGTGCGCGCCGCCTCGTGCACCACGACGACGCGGCCGGTCCGCCGGACGGACGCGAAGACGGGTCCGAGGTCGAGCGGGGACAGCGAGCGCAGGTCGACGACCTCGAGCGACGTGCCCTCGGCCTGCGCCTCCTCGGCCGCCTCGAGGCACGTCCTGACCGTCGGCCCGTAGGTGACGACGGTCGCGTCGGTGCCCTCACGGACGACGCGGCTCTCGTGCAGGCCGATGCCTGCGGAGTCGCCGACCTCGCCGGTCTGCCAGTAGCGCTGCTTGGGCTCGAGGAAGATCACCGGGTCGTCCGAGGCGATCGCCTGCTGGATCATCCAGTACGCGTCGTGCGGGTTCGACGGCGCGAGCACCGTGAGGCCGGCCGTCATGACGAACTGCGCCTCCGGGCTCTCGGAGTGGTGCTCGACCGCTCCGATGCCGCCGCCGTACGGGATGCGGATGACGATCGGGACGGTCACGGCACCCTCGCTGCGGAAGCGAAGCCGCGCGACCTGGTTCACGATCTGGTCGTAGGCCGGGTAGACGAACCCGTCGAACTGGATCTCCACGACCGGCCGGAAGCCCCGGTACGCGAGGCCCACCGAGGCGCCGACGATGCCGGACTCCGCGAGCGGCGTGTCCATGACGCGCTGCTCGCCGAAGTCCTTCTGCAGGCCGTCGGTGACGCGGAAGACGCCGCCGAGGCGGCCGATGTCCTCTCCCAGCAGGACGACCTTCGGGTCGTCGTCCATCGCGGCCCGCAGGCCCGCGTTGATGGCCTTGGCGATGCTCAGCTCCATGACCGGACCTCCTCCCGCTGCTCGACCAGCTCCGGTGGCAGGTCGGCGTAGACGTGCTGGAACAGCTCGGCGAAGTCGGGATCGGGCAGGCCCCGGCAGACCTCGCGCAGGTGCTCGCCGAGGCGGTCGGCCTCGGCCTGGACCTCGGCGTCGAACGCGGCGAAGTCCGGGTCGGTCGCCTCGAGCAGCAGGCGCAGCCGCAGCAGCGGATCGCGCTCGGCCCACTCGTCGGACTCGTGCGGGTCGCGGTAGCGGCTCGGGTCGTCGGAGGTCGTGTGCGCGCCCATCCGGTACGTGATCGCCTCGATGAGCGTGGGACCGCCGCCCTCGCGTGCCTTCCGCAGCGCCTCGCTGGTGACCTGGTGGACGGCCAGGACGTCGTTGCCGTCGACGCGGACGCCCTCGAACCCGAAGCCGGCCGCCCGCTGCGCGATCGGGACGCGGGTCTGGCGCTCGAGCGGGACGCTGATCGCGTAGTGATTGTTCTGGCAGAAGAACACGACCGGCGCGTTGTACGAGGCGGCCCAGGCGAACGCCTCGTTCGTGTCGCCCTGGCTCGTCGCCCCGTCGCCGAAGTAGGCGACGACCGCGTCCTCGCGGCCCTCGAGCGTCAACCCGATGCCGTAGCCGACGGCGTGCAGCGTCTGGGCGCCGATGATGATCGCCGGCAGCGCGTAGTTGTACTGCGCCGGATCCCAGCCGCCGAGGCTCGTCCCGCGGAACAGGCCCAGCAGCAGCGCCGGGTCGATGCCGCGGCACCACGCGACCGCGTGCTCGCGGTAGGACGGGAAGACGAAGTCGTTCGGGGCCAGGGCGCGGCCGCTGCCGATCTGCGCGGCCTCCTGGCCGAGCAGCGGGGCCCACAGGCCCAGCTCGCCGTGCCGCTGGAGCGCGAACGCCTCGGAGTCGATGCGCCGCGCGAGGACGAGGTCGCGGTGGAAGCCGCGCAGGTCCTCGAGGGTGAAGTCGTGTGCTGCGACGAGCTCGCCGTCAGGCGTCAGCGTCCGGGAGATGGGTAGGCCCATGACTGCCTCCTGTGCCGGGAGCGGGGTCGCCGCTCCGTTGACGCGGTCCAGGCTCGGTTGTGGTGAGCGTGCGGACCGCCGATGTGACGGGCATCACATCTGGCCTCGAGGGTAGCAGGTGGTGTCGGTTTCCCCGGTTAAGCGGGTTTCCTGTCACTTCGCGAGGGTTGCGACCCACGCGAAGTGACAGGGAACCTCGTTCAGTCGCGCCGATGACGCGACCACCCGGAATCCGCCACTCGATGGCCGACCGGACCCACTGAACGAGGGAAGCTGTCACTCAACGGGGTTCGCAACCCACGTTGAGTGACAGAGAACCTACTTAACCGGGGAAACCGTCAGCCCGGAAGGCGGCGGCGCGAGCGATCAGCAGGTCATTCGCGTCCGGGTCGGCGAGGCTCACGCGCACGCCCTCGGGGAACGGCCGGACGGCGAGCGGCCGGACGTGCTCGGCGAACTCGGCGGACCGCTCCCCCAGCGGCAGCCAGACGAAGTTCGCGTGCGAGTCCGGCACGTCCCAGCCCTGCTCGCGCAGCGCCGCCGTCACCCGGTCGCGCTCGGCGACGAGCGACTCGACCCGCTTGTCGAGCTCGTCCTGCGCGTCCAGCGACGCCAGCGCCGCGGCCTGCGCGAGGTCGCTCACGCCGAACGGCGGCAGCGCCTTGCGGATCGACTCGGTGATCTCGGGGTGCGCGATCGAGTAGCCGACCCGCAGGCCGGCCAGGCCGTACGCCTTCGAGAACGTCCGCAGCACCACGACGTTCGGGTGCCGCAGCGCCTCGAGGCCCTTCACCGCCGCGGGATCGCGGACGAACTCGAGGTACGCCTCGTCCACCACGACCAGCACGTGGGACGGCACCGAGGCCATGAACTCCTCGAACGCCTCGGCCTCGACGATCGGGCCCGTCGGATTGTTCGGCGTGCAGACGAGCACGACCTTCGTGCGGTCGGTGATCGCGGCGGCCATCGCCGGCAGGTCGTGACGGTGGTCCTCGGTCAGCGGGACCCGCACCGAGACGGCGCCCGGCAGGTCGACCGCGATCGGGTACGCCTCGAACGAGCGCCACGCGTAGACGACCTCGTCACCCGGCCCGCACCAGGCGTCGAGCAGCGCGAACAGCACCGACACCGAGCCCGTGCCGAACGCGAAGTGGTCGGCCGTCAGCCCGGTCCGCTCGGCGAGCGCCTGCCCGAGCGCGGTCACGCCCGGGTCGGGGTACCGGTTGATCCGGTTGAGCTGCGCAGCCGCCTGGTCGATCACGCCGGGCAGGGGCGGGAAGGGGTTCTCGTTGCTGGAGAGCTTGAGGCGCTCGTCCTCGGCGGGGCGACCCGGCCGGTAGGCCGGGATCGACGCCAGGACGTCACGGGGACGGGGTTGCGTCATGGCCCTGAGCCTACGACCGGCGACTCGCGCGTGAGCGGTGACCGAGCGGTGCGACAATCGCCGCGTGAGCGAGCGTCATGCGCGTCGCGGGCTGGCGCTCGTCGTCACGGCCGCGGTCCTGTTCGGCATCAACGCCGGCGTCACCCGCATCCCCATCGAGGCCGGCCTGCCCACCTCGACCTACACGACGGTGCGCGCCACCGGCGCGTTCCTGGTGTTCCTGCTCATCGCGGTCGTGTTCGACCGGTCGGCGCTGCGCCGGCCGCGCGGCCGCGACGCCCTGCTGATCGTCGCGCTCGGCATCGTCGGGGTGGCCTTCGTCCAGTGGACGTACAACATCGCGCTGACCCGGCTGCCGATCGGCATCGCGCTGCTCATCGAGTACCTCGCGCCGGTCCTGGTGGTCCTGTGGGTGCGCTTCGTGCGGCGCGAGCCGGTGCACCCGCGCGTGTGGCCCGCGATCGCGCTGGCGCTCGCCGGCCTCGCGCTGGTCGGACAGATCTGGAACGGGCTGACCCTCGACGCGCTCGGCCTGGCCATGGCGCTCGCGGCCGCGTTCTGCTTCGCGGCGTACTTCCTGCTGGGCGAGACGCTGACGGCGACGTCCGGCGAGCCGCTGACCGCGCTGCGGACCGTCGTGTGGTCCTTCGGCGTCGGCGCGATCACGATGAACGTCCTCGGCGGCTGGGAGGGCGTCGACGCGCTGGGCGACCCCGCCTCGATGCTCGGCCGGCTCTCGGACCTCACCGTCCCGGCGTGGCTCGCGATGTGCTCGGTCGTGCTGTTCGGCACGGTCACGCCGTTCTTCCTCTACCTCGCCTCGCTGCGCGACCTGTCCAGCTCGAAGGCCTCGGTGACGGCGATGCTCGAGCCGGTCGTGGCTGTCGTCGTCGGCTGGCTGTGGTTCTCCGAGACCCTCACCACGGTGCAGGTGATCGGCGTCCTCGGCGTTCTGGCGGGCATCGTGCTGGCCCAGACGGCGCGCCACGTGCCCGAGGAGGAGCTGCCTCCGGCCCTCTAGGGTGAGGACCATGGAACGCTTCCTGTCCACGTGGTTCGTCAGCAGCCTCGCCCTCGCCCTGGCCGCCCTCATCCTGGGCACCAAGATGTCGATCGGCGGGGCCGACGAGTCGACGCTCAACCGTGTCCTCGCGCTGGCCGTCGTCGGCCTGGTCTTCACGATCGTGCACGAGTTCGTCGGCGGGATCGTCAAGCTGATCTCGCTGCCGTTCATCGTGCTGACCCTCGGCCTGCTGCTGGTCGTCATCAACGCGCTGCTGCTGCTCCTGACGGAGTGGCTCACCACCTCGTTCGGCGTCGAGTTCATGGTCGCCGGGTTCGGCTGGGCGCTGCTGGCCTCGATCGTCATCTCGATCTGCCAGTCGATCCTGTCGGTGCTGTTCCGATGACCACCCGCGTGGCCATGGTGTGCCTGGGCAACATCTGCCGCTCCCCCATGGCGGACGTCGTCCTCGAGCACCGCCTCGCCGAGGCCGGGATCGACGACGTGGTGGTGTCGTCCTCCGGCACCGGCGACTGGCACGTGGGCCAGCCGATGGACGAGCGCGCCGCCGAGAAGCTGACGGCCGCGGGCTACGACGCGAGCCGTCACCGCGCCCGCACCTTCACCGCCGAGTGGTTCGACCAGCAGGACCTCATCCTGACGATGGACGCGTCCAACCACGCCGACGTGCTGGCCCTCGCCCGGACCGACGAGGACCGCGCGAAGGTCCGCATGTACCGCTCGTTCGACCCCGAGGCGGACACGCCGGACGCCGAGGTGCCCGACCCCTGGTACGGCGGGCCCGAGGGCTTCGACGACGTGCTCGCGATGGTCGAGCGGACGACGGACGAGATCGTCAGGCACCTGTCCGAGCGCTGACCCCGCCCTCCGCGCGGACCGCTCTGCGACCGCGCGCGACGGGCAGCCGGTAGGTTTCACTGCATGGCACGAATGGCGGGAACGGCGGCGTTGGCGGAGCGGTTGCTGGACGTGGCCGTGGTGTCGACGACGTCGGTCGCGGGCGGCGACATCTGCACCACCACGCGGCTGCGCCTGACCGACGGGCGCAGCGCCGTCATCAAGACCCGGCCGCAGGCGCCCGCCCGCTTCTTCACGACCGAGGCCGAGGGCCTGAACCGCCTCCGCGCGGCCGGCGGCGCCCCCGTCCCCGAGGTCCTCGCGGCCGACGACGAGTGCATCATCCTGGAGTGGATCGAGCCCACGAAGCCGACCACCGACCTGGCCGAGGCGTTCGGTCGCGCCCTCGCTGCGACGCACGCGCAGGGCGCCGGCGGCTTCGGCGCCGAGCACGACGGCTACGTCGGGCTCGCTCCCCTGCCGAACCGGCCGCTGCCGACGTGGGAGGAGTTCTACGCCAGCCGCCGCGTCATGCCGTACGTGAAGGCCGCCGTGGACCGCGGCTCGCTCTCGCTCGAGCAGGCCGCCGTCATCGAGCAGGCCATGAAGCGGCTGCCCTCGCTCACGGCCGACCCCGAGCCCGCGGCCCTGCTGCACGGCGACCTCTGGTCGGGCAACCTCGTGTGGTCCGCCGAGGGCGTCCACCTCATCGACCCGGCCGCCCACGGCGGCCACCGCGAGACGGACCTGGCGATGCTGGCCCTCTTCGGCGCCCCGCACCTGCAGCGGATCGTCGACGCGTACCAGGAGGTCGCTCCCCTGCAGGACGGCTGGGCCGACCGGGTCCCGCTGCACCAACTGCACCCCTTGCTCGTGCACGCGATGATGTTCGGCGGCGCCTACGGACCGCGCGCCGCCGCAGCCGCGCAGAGCCTGCTCGACAGCCGGTCCTGACGGAAGGAGGGGTCGATGCGCATCCTCGTCGTCGACGACGACCGCGCCGTGCGCGACTCGCTGCGCCGTTCCCTGGAGTTCAACGGCTACACGGTCGAGATCGCCGGCGACGGTGCCGAGGCGCTGGCCAAGGTCGCCCAGTCCGCCCCCGACGCGATCGTGATGGACGTGATGATGCCGCGGCTCGGCGGCCTCGACGCCACGCGCGCGCTGCGCGCCGCCGGCAACGACGTGCCGATCCTCGTCCTGACGGCGCGCGACGCCGTCAGCGACCGGGTCGACGGCCTCGACGCGGGCGCCGACGACTACCTCACCAAGCCGTTCGCGCTCGAGGAGCTGCTCGCCCGCGTGCGCGCCCTGCTGCGGCGCGTGACGCGGCGCGCCGACGACCCCGACGACGAGCCCCCGCTGGAGTTCGCCGACCTCACGCTCGACCCGGTGACCCGCGAGGTGCGCCGCGGCGAGCGGCAGATCTCGCTCACCCGCACCGAGTTCGCCCTGCTGGAGCTGTTCATGCAGCGGCCGAAGCGCGTCCTGGAGCGCTCGTTCATCCTCGAGGAGGTGTGGGGCTTCGACTTCCCCACCACGGCGAACTCGCTCGAGGTCTACGTCGGCTACGTCCGGCGCAAGCTCGAGGCCGACGGCGAGCCCCGCCTCCTGCACACGGTCCGCGGCGTGGGCTACGTGCTGCGGGAGACGCCGCCGTGACCCTGCTGGAGCGGCTGCACGGGCACGCGCACGACGCCTTCGAGCCGATCACGAAGCGGCTCTCGCTCGCGGGCCGCGTCGCGCTGCTGACCACCGCGGCCGTCGCCGCGGTGCTGACGCTCATCAGCGTCAGCGTCTACGTGCTGGTCCGCCAGGAGATCGTCGGCTCGCTCGACGACTCGATGTTCAAGCGCGCCAACGAGGCCGTCGCGGCCGGCTACACGCCGACCAACCTGACCGCCAAGGAGGCCGACCTGCTCTCGTTGGCCGGCATCCGGTTGCTGGCGATCCAGAGCGGCGGCGGCCGGGTGTTCGTCGGCCCGCGCCCCAACGACACGTTCCCGTACGACAACCGCGAGCGCGAGGTCGCGCTCGGCTACGCGAAGACCTCGGCGCGCACCGCGGACGTCGGCGGCACGCCGTACCGGGTCGTCGCGATCCAGGCCGGGTCGGGCCAGGCGTTCGTGCTCGCGCAGTCGATGGAGTCGACCGTGCGCGCCCTCGAGCGGCTGCAGATCGTGCTGATCCTGTCGACGCTGTCGGGCATGATCTTCGCCGGGCTCGCGGGCTGGGCGGTCGCCAGCAACGGCCTGCGTCCCGTCCGCCGGCTCACCGCCGTCGCGGAGCGCATCGCCCGCACGCGCGAGCTCACGCCGATCGAGGTCACCGGCAAGGAGGACGAGCTGACGCGGCTGTCGCACGCCTTCAACGAGATGCTGCGCGCCCTCGACGAGACCCAGCGCCGCGAGCGCCAGCTCATCGCCGACGCCGGCCACGAGCTGCGCACGCCGCTCACGAGCCTGCGCACCAACATCGACCTGCTGCGCCAGGCCAGCGCCGAGCCCGAGCGCCGTCTCGACGCCACCGCGCACCGCGAGCTGCTCGACGACGTGCGCGCCCAGCTCGACGAGCTCTCGACGCTCGTGGGCGACCTGACCGAGCTCGCTCGCGACGAGCCGCTGCACCGCGATCCCGAGCCGCTCGACCTCGCCGACGTCGTCCGCCGCGCCGTCGAGCGCGTCCACCTGCGCGCCCCGAGCGTCACGTTCGACGCCCTGCTGGAGCCCTCGTGGGTGCTGGGCGACAGCCAGCTGCTCGAGCGCGCCGTGACGAACCTGCTCGACAACGCCGCGAAGTGGAGCCCGCCCGAGGGCACCGTGCGCGTCCGCCTGAGCGGCGGCACGGTCACCGTCAGCGACGAGGGGCCGGGCATCCGGCCCGAGGACCTGCCGCACGTGTTCGACCGCTTCTACCGCTCGACCGAGGCCCGGACCCTGCCCGGCTCGGGGCTCGGACTGGCGATCGTCAAGCGCGCGGCCGACCGCCACGGCGGCGCGGTCACCGTGCAGTCGCGGCCGGGCGAGGGCGCGACCTTCACGTTCCGCGTCCCGCTCGACGCCACGTGACCGCAGACATTTCGCTACGCCCCAGCCTGTTCACAAGCAGTTCTCAGGTCGCCGGAGGAAGGTTGAACCATGACAGACCAGCGTGATCCGTACGCCGACCGCCCGTACGTGCCCCCGACGCCGCAGCAGCCCACGCAGGACGCGGGCGGCGGCTGGCCCTTCGCCGAGCCCCGCGCCCGGGCCGAGGAGCCCACGCCGGAGCCCGCGACGTCCACGTACGACGCACCGGGCGATCACGAGCCGACCGTCGCCGTCCACGAGCCGACGGTCGCGTTCGGCGGCGGCTCGGGCGACGGCGGCAACGGCGGCGGCCAGGTCCCGCCGGCGTTCGCCGCGCCGGCGCCCGCTCCGCGCAGGAAGCGGCGCGCGGGTCGCCTCGTCGCGGCCGCGACGGGCATCATCCTGCTCGCCGGCGCCTCGGCCGCGGGCGGCGCCGCGATCTACAGCGCCCTCGAGGACGACGGCACCGTCACGACGACCAGCACGGGCACCACGCTCGACCGCCCCGCCTCGGCGAAGCAGGCCAACAGCGACATCAGCGCGGTCGCGGACGCGGTCCTGCCCGCGACGGTCGTCATCAACGTGGCCGGCCAGGGCGAGTCCGGCACCGGCACCGGCGTCGTCATCAGCGAGGACGGCAAGATCATCACGAACAACCACGTGATCGAGGCGGCGGCCGACGGTGGCACGATCACCGTCGCCTTCAACGACGGCCGCAACGCCAAGGCGACGATCATCGGGCGCGACGTGGCCACCGACGTGGCGGTCATCCAGGCCGAGGACGTGAGCGGCCTGACCCCCGCCACGCTGGGCAACTCCCAGGAGGTCCAGGTGGGCCAGACGGTCGTCGCGATCGGCTCGCCGTTCGGCCTCGACGCGACCGTCACGACCGGCATCGTCTCGGCGCTCAACCGCCCCGTCAGCCCCGGCGACGGCTCGCAGTTCCAGCAGGGCGGCACCACCACGACGTTCCCGGCGATCCAGACCGATGCGGCGATCAACCCCGGCAACTCGGGTGGCCCGCTCGTGAACCTCGACGGCCAGGTCATCGGCATCAACTCGGCGATCAACACCGGCGGCAACGGCAACGGCTCGGTCGGCCTGGGCTTCGCGATCCCGATCAACCTGGTCAACAACGTCGCGACGCAGATCCTCGACGGCAAGACCGTCGAGCACGCGCGCATCGGCGTCGAGGTCCGCAACGCCACCGGCGA
This sequence comes from Aeromicrobium jepli, assembly GCF_047246605.1. Taxonomy (NCBI): domain Bacteria; kingdom Bacillati; phylum Actinomycetota; class Actinomycetes; order Propionibacteriales; family Nocardioidaceae; genus Aeromicrobium; species Aeromicrobium jepli. The sequence goes on along the minus strand of NZ_JBFOKO010000001.1, from coordinate 96,485 downwards.
CGACAAGATCACCAGCATCGGCGCCCTGATCGGCGAGGTCACGATGGGCGGCGCGGGCGAGAAGGCGGGCCTCAAGGCCGGCGACATCGTTACGAAGGTCGACGGCAACCCGATCTCGAGCAACTCGGCGCTCGTCGCGACGATCCGGGGCTACAAGCCCGGCGACGAGGTCACGCTGACCGTCCTGCGGGGCGACAAGTCGCAGGAGATCAAGGTCAAGCTCGACAGCGACGGCGGCGCCACCGCCCGCCAGCAGGACTGACCGCCGCCCCACGGGGGCGACTTCTGGAACGGGATCCACGTCCGGCACCGACCGGAACGTGGATCCCGTTCCACATCTCGGGGAAAGGCGGGGCGAGCGCTCGCGCTCAGCGGTCCGTGAGGACGGCCTCGACGAGATCGCGCAGGATCGCGTAGCCGTTCTGCGTCAGGATCGACTCCGCGTGGAACTGGATGCCGCGGTAGTGCGGGCCGGCCACGAGGTGGATGTCGCCGGACTCCGGGTCCGTCTGCACCGTCACGCCCTCGGGCAGCCCCGACGCGGGAACCCGACCCACGAACGTGTTGTAGAAGCCGACGGTCTCGGTGCGGTCCAGCACGGGCAGGGCGCTCTGCGTGCCCTGGAAGACGATGTCCTTGTAGGCCAGGTCGAGACCCAGCTGGTGGCACAGCGTCTGGTGGCCCAGGCAGATCGCCAGGAACGGCTGCCGGCGGTCCAGCAGCCGCGCGGTGGCCGCGCGAAGGTTCGCGATCTTGGGGTCGTCGCCGTCACGCGGGTCGCCCGGACCGGGGCCGACGACCACGAGGTCGTGGCCGTCGAGCGCGGTCTCGGTCCACTCGTCGTGGCGCACGACGTCGGTCGTCATGCCCATCACGCCGAAGACGTGCGACAGCATGTTGACGAAGTCGTCCTCGCCGTCGAGCACGACCACCCGCTTGCCCGTCAGGGCCGGCACCTGCGGCGTGCCCGACTGGTCGCTCAGCCAGAACTGCGAGAGCCGCTGGTTGCGCGAGCCGAGCGCGATGAGCACGTCGTCCTCGCGGGTGAACGCGTCGAAGCCCTCGACCGCGGGCGGCGCCGACTCGACCAGGCCGAAGGCGCTGAGGATGCCGGAGGCCTTGGCCCAGGTCTCGTTGGTCTCGTACTCGGCGTCGGAGTCGCGCACGAGCGTGGCCCCGGCCGTCACGACGAGGTTGCCCTCGAGGTCGACGTCGGCGGTGCGGATGAGGATCGGGGCGTCCAGTCGCGGCGCGCCCTGCTCGTCGCGGCCGAGCAGCGCGGCGACGCTGGCGTAGTAGCCGCGGCCCTGCGGCTCGTACTGCTTGATGACGCGGCACGCGTTCTCGACCGGGCTGCCCGTCACGGTGGCGGCGAACATCGAGTCGCGCAGGATCTCGCGCGGGTCGCGGTCGGTGCGGCCGGCCAGCAGGTACTCGGTGTGCACGAGATGCGTCATCGGCTTGAGGTACGGACCGAGCACGAGGCCGCCCTCGTGGCACAGGTCGCACATCATCTTGAGCTCCTCGTCGACGACCATGAAGAGCTCGTAGATCTCCTTCTCGTCGGACAGGAACCTCAGCAGCTCGCGCTTGCGCTCGGCGTGCGTGTCGAGGCCGCGCATGCGGAACGTGCCGCTGATCGGGTTCATGCGCAGCTGGCCCGCGTCGAGGCTGACGTGGCGCTCGGGGCTGGCGCCGATGAGGTAGCGGTCGCCGGTGAAGATGCAGAACGTCCAGAAGGCGCCGCGCTCGCGCTCGAGCAGGCGGCGCAGGACGCTCAGCGCCCGGGTGTGGTCCCAGTCGGCGACCTGCGCACGGTACCGGCGGCCGATCACGACGTTCGCGCCCTCGCCCTGGCCGATCTCGTCGTCGATGACGCGGCGGACCATCGCCGCGTACTCCTCGTCCGAGGTCTCGAAGCCGCCGCGGTCGGCGAGGTCGATCGGCGCGTCCGGCAGCGCCTCCAGCAGGTCGGCGAGGGCCACGTCCTGGTTGACCCGGGCCTCGATGACCGACAGCGGCGTGCCGTCCTGGTGCGCCTCGAAGCCGCGCTCGACCACCTGCGCGTACGGCACGAGGACGAGGTGGTCCCACGACGGGCCGGGGCCGTCGGCCAGCGGCACGTCGGCCAGCCGCTCGACGTCGGTGCGGGGTCCGCCGATCAGCGTGACCCGGTCCGTCTCGCGGCCGCGGATCAGCGCGAACGCGGGCTGGGCCAGCAGGTCGTCGAGGATCGTGTGCGTCATCGGAGTCTTCTTCCCGCGGTCGGACGAACGACGCCCAGACCGCCAACGAGGGGTCTGGGCGTGGGGTACGTCGACAGGCCTCCTCAGCGGAGGGGCCACCACATGGTCGTCGACATGGCGTCAGCGTACCTGTCCGTCGTCGGGTGCCGGCGCGTCCGGTCCGATCTCCGGACGGCGCTCGGTCAGCTCGCGGCGCACTCGGTCGCGAGCGCGGCGCCAGGCGGCGCGCGCGAAGCCCACCGTCGGCACGGGCTGGGCGCCCTCGGGCTCGGCGACCTTGCCCTCGCCGACGATCTCGGGCAGGCCGCTCGCGTGCACCATCCCCATGAGCGCGGTGGCGGCGAGCTCGGGTCGCAGGCTGACCTTCGGCGCGGGCTCGCCCTTCGCGCGGACGCCGCTCGCCGGCATCGCGGACAGCGCCCCGAGGTCGCCCACGACGTGCACCCCGCTCGCGGCGATCCGCTCGGCCATCGCGGCGCCGAGGCCGACCGCGGCCCGCGCGGCCCAGTAGGGCGTGGTGAGCCGCGGCTCGTTGGGGCGGGGCGCCCGCTGCTGCAGGTAGCGGGCGGTGCCGAAGCGCATCGCGTGGTGGTGCACCGACCGCGGCAGGCCGCTCGCGGCGAACTGCTTGTTGAACTGCCGGATCAGCTCGATCTCGGGCAGCGTCAGCGAGCGGTTGTCCGAGGCCGGGACCTCGAGCGTCCCGGGGGCGAGCGAGAAGAGCGTCTCGACGTCGCGCAGCAGCTGGTCGGGCGTGGACTCGTCGAGCACGAGGACGACGACGCGCTCGGGCCCCACCACGCCGGCCCAGCGCGCGACCAGCTCGTCGTGCCGGTGCCGCCACCAGAACGAGGGCGAGAGGGTCGTGGTGTCCGCCTCGCGGAGCATCGCCTTGAGCCAGCGCCCGTACGCGGTCCGCATGCCGTTCTGGACGTACTGCTGCCATTGCGACGGCAGGATCTTCGCGAGCGGTCGCAGTGTGACCAGGACCCAGGGATCGTCGCCGCCGAGCTCGCGGACGGCGGCCGCCATGGCCGCCTCGCGGGCGTCGGCGAGGAACTCGCTGCTGACCAGGACGGTGCCCTCGGCCTCCTTGACCTCGCGGACGAGGCGCCGCCAGGGACGGTCGCTGGACGGCGCGTCGGCGGGCGGCCTCGGGTTCTCGCGCGCGAGCAGCGCGAGCACCTCGTCGATCGGCTGGCTGGTGGAGCCGGCGTAGTGCACACCCTGCGCGGCGACGGCCTCGCGCTCGGCGTGGAAGGCGCGCTGCAGCGAGGTCGTGCCGGTCTTGTGGGGCCCGACGTGCAGCACCCGAGCGCCGCGCGGGAACCGGAGGTCGGTGCGAGGAGTCATCGTCTCCCGACGGTAGCGCGGCGGCGCCGCGACCGCGCCGCGAGCGCCGGCGTCACTCGACGTCGTGGGGCGCGGCGATCGGCAGCGGCGTGTAGTCGCCGAGCTCGATGACGGCGCCCGGCTTGAACGTGACGATCTGCAGGCCCACGGCACGGCCGTCCTCGAAGGTCAGGACCGCGACCTGGGCGTCGCGGCGCAGCTTCGTGCCGAGGGCGAACGCGTAGACCGCGCCGCCCGTGGAGCCGATCGAGACCGCCGTGGTGGTGCCGTTCGGGCCGGCGGTCGAGGTCGGGCCGACCTGACGGTGCAGGTGGCCGCTGATCGCGATGTCCGCGCACCCCTGGGCGACGGCCGCCTTGGCGGACGCCGAGCTGTGGGTGGCGAGCACCGTGATCTCGCCGTCCTCGCACGCCGCCTCGGCGAGCGCGGAGTTCTGCTCGGTGATGGCGGCGATGTTGTCGCCCTCGTTGCCGTTGTAGCCGGCGGTCAGGCCCGAGCTGCGCGGGTCGCTCTCGCCGATGATGCGCACGCCCTCGACGTCGACGGGCTCGCCGTCGAGCAGCACGAAGTCGTTGCGCTCCATCTCGCGCTGGATGTACTGGCCGGTGTCGTGGTTGCCCGCGACCGCGACGATCGGCAGGTCCGAGAACGTCTCGCGCAGCGACTTGATGCTGAACGCCTCCCACGAGGCGCCGTTCGACGTGTCGTCGCCGAGGTCGAGCACGAACGACGCCTGCGCCGCGTCCGCGACCTCGCGGGCGACGGGGTCCATGCCGACGTTGTCGTGGCGGTCCGTCACGACGAGCGCCGTGGTCTGGCCCTCCCCGGGCGCCCGGACCGGCAGGTCCTTCGCCTTCTCGGCGAGCTCGGAGTAGAAGGTCAGCGACTCCTGGTACGTGTCGAGCGCGCCCTGCACGATCGCCTTGCTGGTGGCCGTCGCGGCACCACGCGAGATCTGCACGCTGGCCAGCCTCGGCTCGTCGGGCAGCTCGGGGAACTCCTGCCGGATCGGCACCCACGCGACCTCGCGGTGCGTGCTGGGGTCGGGGAGGTAGACCATGAGCGCGCCGACCAGCGCGATGCCCATGACGCCGGCCACGAGCGCGGTGCGCGGCTCGGGAGGCCAGGACTCGCGCAGCTCGCGACGGCGACGGCGGCCCAGCGCCCACCACACGGCCGCGCCCAGCACCATCGCGATGACGGCGGCCGCGGCACCGCGCTGGAGGGCGCTGACGGCCATGTCCGCGATCTCGGAGGTCATGGCGGCGATCTCGCCCTCGGGCTGGCTGGCGATCGCGGCGTCCTGCGCCAGCACGTTCTGCAGGTCGGTGTCGGGGCTGTCGCGCAGCACGACCTCGGCGCCGATGCCCAGGACGGCGTCGGAGGGCATGCGCAGCTCGGGCAGCAGCGGCCCGGCCACGATCGTCACGTGCCCGTCGAACGTGGGGCTGGCGATCGCGTTGTGCGCGCCGATCGTGACGGCGCGCTCGGTGTTGACGAACGAGGTCGCCGCGACCGACAGCCCGACCACGAGGCCGGCCGCCACCAGCGCGAGCAGCGGCAGGTACCGCCTCACGCGCCCACCCGGTCGAGCCAGGAGCGGCTGGTGCCGAGGGTGACGAGGCGCTGCGTGGCGCGCGTGAGCGCCACGTACAGCGTGCGCCAGCCGGACGCCGCCTCGGCGACGATCCCGTCGGCGTCCACGAGCAGGACGGCGTCGAACTCGAGGCCCTTCGTGTCGAGCGGGTCGAGCACACGCAGGCGCTCGTCCGCCGGGACGGCGGAGGCCAGCTCGGCGAGCCGGCCGGCGGGCGCGACGACCGCGACCGTGCCGTCGACCTGCTCGAGCAGGGTCGCGGCCTCGGCGGCGACCCGGCCGGTCAGGTCGGCGGCCGGGACGACCTCGTGCCGGGGCTCGACGCCCGTGCGGCGGACGGCCTCGGCCAGGTCGGGGTGGTCGATCCCGCGCACGGCGACCTTGGCGGCGAACTCGTAGATCTCGGCGGAGTTGCGGTAGTTCGTCGAGAGCCGGAAGCGGTGGATCGCGAGCGACCCGAGGGCCTCGTCGCGCGCGGCGGCCGACTCGGCCGGCACGGGCCACGAGGACTGCGCCTCGTCGCCGACGATCGTCCAGCTGGCGGTGCGGCCGCGCCGGCCGAGCATGCGCCACTGCATCGGCGAGAGGTCCTGCGCCTCGTCGACGAGCACGTGCGCGTAGCCCTCGTCCTCGATGTCGCCCGTGACCCGCACGCGGTCCTCGCGCTCGCGGCACTCGAAGCTCATGAGCTGCTTGGGGTTGTCGAAGTCGTCCTCGGACGGCGGCGGCACCTCGCCCACGAGGTGACGCAGCTCGTCGATGAGCGGGACGTCCTCGATCGTCGGCTCCTGCGGCCACTCGCGGCGGAGCACCTGCTGCTCGAACGAGGTGAGCAGGTCCGACGCGAGCTCGCCCAGGCGCGTCGGCAGCACGCGCCACAGGTCGACCGGGTCGAGCTCGGGCCACCACTGCTCGAAGAACGCCTCGAAGCGCTCGTCGCCGTCGAGCTGGTCGGAGAACGCCTCGGGACCGCGGTCGAGGGCGCGGTCGCCCGTGACGCGCTCCCACAGCGCCTGGACGAGCGCCTCGCGCACGGCCGGGCCGGCGGCGTTCGGCAGTCCCATGCCGTGGGCCCGGCGACGGATCCTGGCCAGGTCGGACGCCTCGAGGACGAGCCGGTCGTCGCGGTAGAAGTACTCGAAGCGCGTGGGCGCGCCCTGCTGGGGAGCCCTCACGAGCCGCGACAGGACCGTCGCCATCTGCGGGCGGCCGAGCAGCGCCGCGACCTCGGGGGCGGCGTGGACCGTGGCGTCGATGCCCTCGACCACCTGGCCGATCGAGCGCAGCGTCACGCTGGTCTCGCCCAGGCTGGGCAGGACGCGCTCGATGTAGTTCATGAAGACGCCGGACGGACCGACGACGAGCACGCCGCCCGACTCGAACCGGCGGCGGTCGGTGTAGAGCAGGTACGCGGCGCGGTGCAGCGCGACGACCGTCTTGCCGGTGCCGGGGCCGCCGCCGATGATCGTGGCGCCACGGGCGGGGGCGCGGATGGCCTCGTCCTGCTCCTTCTGGATCGTCGCGACGACCGAGTGCATCGAGCTGTCGCGGGCTCGGCTGAGGCTGGCCAGCAGCGCCCCCTCGCCGATCACGACCATGTCGTCGGGTGCGGCGTCGGCGTCGAGCAGCTCGTCCTCGATGCCCATGACGCGGTCGCCCCGGCAGCGCAGCACGCGGCGGCGGATCACCCCCGCCGGGTCCTGGGCCGTGGCCTGGTAGAAGACCGAGGCCGCAGGTGCGCGCCAGTCGATCAGCAGGATCTCGCGGTCCTCGTCGCGGACGCCGATGCGGCCGATGTAGCGGGCCTCGCCGCCCTTCAGGTCCAGGCGGCCGAACACGAGGCCGTCGTGTGCGGCGTGCAGCGCGCTGAGCCGGCGCGAGGCCTGGTAGACCATCGCGTCACGCTCGACGAGACCGCCCTCGTGGCCGATGTGGCCGCGGGCCATCCCCTCGGCGACGAGGGACCGGGCGACCTTGGCCGACTCGTCCAGCCGCTCGTAGACGGTGTCGACGTACGCCTGCTCGTGCTGCAGCTCGCGTTCGTCGGGCGAAGCGTGGGTCATCGACGTCCTCAGGGATGGGGTGGGCAACTCCCCATTCTAGGCACCGTCACCCACCCGACACCCGGCTTGTCCGCGCCGTGGCTCACCTTGGTGCCGCACCTGTATCAGGAGCCGGTCACGCGTCTCACGAACGGCAGCGCCCCGCGGGTGCCGACCGCGCGAACGGGGGTCGGCCGGCACCTGCGGGGCGCTGCGGTGCGTGCGCGCGCCGGACGGCCTCAGCGCGCGCGGTAGGTGATCGTGAACCTCTTCGTGTAGGTCACCTTCGTGCCGGTGAATCCACGCACGATGACCGTGCGCTTGCCCGACTTGAGGCCCTTGCCGTAGCGCACCGTGCGCACGACGCGGCCGTGCGAGTCGGCCGTGCCGGTGAACATGCGATGACGGATCGAGATCCGGTACCGCTGGCCGGGGGCCAGGCCCTGCGCCCTCACCGCGAAGGCGTCCGTGCCGCGGACGACCTTGCGCGACGGGGCGACCTTCGCGGCCTCCTTGACCACGGCGGTCTTCAGCACCGTGGAGAACTCCGTGTGACCCGGAGCGCTCACGGTCACCAGTGCGCACACCGTGCGGCCCACCGTGTCGGCCGTGACGCGGTACGCGCCGGCGGCCTTCGCCGGACGGCAGTCCGCACCGGCGACCGCCTGGCCCCACGTCACGGTCGTCGTGGTGCCCGCGGGCAGCGCGCCGGCCAGCAGCGCCACCGTCAGCGTGGAGCCGACCTTGGGCGTCGTGCTCGAGAGCACCGCACGAATCGTCGGGAGCGTGCCGCGCGTCACCGAGGTCTCGGCGACGAAGGTCGCCTCCAGCGAGCCGTAGCCCGGAGCCGTGACGCCGACGACGGCGCACAGCACCTCGCCGAGCTGGTCCGGCGTGGGCGTGACGGTGTCCGTCGTGGCGCCGTCGGTCGCGACGCACGTCTCGGCCTCGTCGTCCCACAGACCCCACTGCCAGTGACCCGCGGCACCCTCGGGCGCGTCGGTCAGGTCCAGCGGCAGCGAGACGGGCGTGCCGACGGCCGGCCGGTCCGTGCTGAACGCCGGCTCGGGGACGCTGAGGCGGCCCGAGGCGACCTCGACCGCGTTCGAGGTGGTCTCGTCGGCGACGTAGCCACGGGAGGTGGAGGTGACCGTCACCGACAGGCTCTTGCCACGATCACCGCCCTTCGGCGTGTAGGTCGCCTGCGTGGCACCGTCGATCGGCTCGCCGTCGAGGCTCCACTGGTAGGCGCGGTCCGCGTCGGCCGGGTCGCCGCCGCTGACGTCGGCCCGGGACTCCTGGCCGACCTGCGCCCAGTCGCCGAGCGTCACGGTCGGCGCCTGCGGGAAGACACCGGCCGCGACCTGGCCGGCGATCATGGTCCCCGTCACGTCGTCGTAGTGCGGGGCCCCGACGGTCGCCGTGAGGCACAGCGACGTCGCGAAGTCGGACACCTCGACGGTGTAGGTGCGCTCCGTCGCCCCCTCGATCGCGACGCACTCGTCGGCCGTGCGGTCGTACCGTCCCCACTGCACGGCCTTGATCTGCGTGCCGGCGGGCTCCTCCTCGACGGCCAGGACCGCCTCGACCGTCTGGCCCACGACGGGCCACTCGTCGTCCATGACGACGCCGGCGGACACGAAGCTGCCACGGGCGGGCGACGCGGCGGAGAGCGTCGTCGTGAGGTCCTCGTGGCCGGCGGCCGCGAACGACACGACGGCGCACAGCGTGGCGCCCGCGTCGGCGTTCGTCACGCGGTACGTCCTGGAGTCGGGCGCGTCCTCGGGGACCACGCACTCCTCGTTCGCGATGCGGCCCCAGCGGACCGATCCGGCGGCGTCACGCGGCAGCAGCGCCTCGTCGACGGTCACCGTGAGCAGATCCAGGCGGGTCGGTCCCGAGTCCGGCGTCGAGTCGGTGATCGTGAACGCGGACGGCTCCATCAGCCGACCCGTGATCGCCTTGGTCGCCGTCGCGCGGCGATCGGCCGGCTCTCCGTCGGTGCCCTTCGCGGTGACGGTGACGGTCGCCGTCCTGCCTCGGTCGGCGGCGATCGGCGTGAACGTGGCGGCCGTGGAGCGGATCTCGTCGCTGCCGGCGACCGTCCACGCATAGGTCCACGAGGCGGGCTCGGGCGTCGTCGAGGCGGTGACCGTCAGCTCGTCGCCGACTCGGCCCGAGCCGGTGATCTGCGGCGTGAACGCCGCGAACACCGGGCCCAGGCTGAACTGGTGGATGCCGGGAGCGTTGTTCTGGTCCGACACGAAGATCCGGCCGTCGTCGTCGATCGCGATCCCGAAGACGTTGCTGAAGCCGGGAGCGCGGACCAGCGACGCCCGGACGCTGCCATCGGCTGCGTAGACCGTGAAGCCGGCGGCACCGTACTCGCCCAGCGCCACGTCGCCGTTCACGGTGGTGTCCACCTTGAACGGGTAGCTGAGCCGGCGGCCGTCGGCACTCTCGGTGATGGTGGCCACGGGCACGCCGTCCTGGGTGTACTTGCGCAGCTCGTGCCCGCCGAAGTCCGGGACCCACAGGAAGCCGTCACGATCGAGCGCCAGACCGTAGGATCCGCCGGGGGCCGCGGAGAACTGCGAGACGAGCGCACCGGCCGCGTCGAGCTTGCGGACCTCGCGACCGCCCCACGCCATGACGTATATCGACCCGTCCGGCGCGACGGCGAGGTCGGTCGTCGGACCCCAGTTGCTGGGGAACGTGGCCACGTGCGTGCCGTCGGCCCGGAACTTCGCGATGCCGGCGCCGCCGGCGGCGTAGATCGTGCCGTCACCGGTGACCTCCACGCCGTAGACGGCGCCGATCTCACGGGCGTCGACGGAGCGGACGAGCTCCCCGGCGGGGGTGAACTGGCGGATGGCCGCTCCGTCAGCCACGAAGAGGTCGCCGTTCGGCCCGATGTCCAGGGCCCAGGAACGGTCGACGGTCGGCGTGCCCGAGGACGCCGGCGGGAAGACGCCGACGTGGGTGACCTCGTCCGCCGCGTGCGCGGGGGTGGCGATCGCGACGAGGCCGGCGAGGGCCACGAGGAACGCGGCGAGGAAGGAGAGGGGCCGCGTACCGCGCGAGGACGGGGAATCCATGTGATGGATGGGACTGGAGATCACCAAAGGAACGTACGTTGCGCCGGTGGCGTCCGTGGCGGAACCGGAGAATCCCATCCGAATGGACTACGAAGCCGCCCGCCGGAGGAGTGCGGAGGGCGGCTTCGTGGGGCTCAGCGCGCGCGGTAGTCGATCGTGAACCGCTTCGTGTACGTGACCTTGGAGCCCGTGTAGCCGCGGACGACGATCGTCCGCCTCACGGACCGCAGGCCCGTGCCGTAGCGGACCGTGCGGGCGAGGCGCCCGTGCGAGTCGGCCTTGCCCGTGAACGTGCGGTGGCGGATCGAGATCCGGTACCGCTGGCCGGGGGCCAGCCCTTGGGCCCTGACGACGAACCGGTCGGTGCCGCGGACCACCTTCCGCGAGGAGGTCGCCTTCGCGGCCTCCTTCACCGGTCCGGCCTTGAGCAGGGTCGTCCACTCGGCGTAGCCGGGAGCGGTCACCTTCACGAGGGCGCACACGGTGTTCCCCGCCATCGCCCTCGTCATGGTGAGCGATCGCGCGGCCGTCGCCGGGCGGCAGACCGCACCGGCCGCGGCGCGACCCCAGGTGACGGTCGTCGTCGCACCCGCGGGCAGCGCGCCCGAGAGCACCGAGGCCGTCAGCGTGGAGCCGACCTTCGGCGAGGAGGTGCTGAGCACCGCGCGCAGGGTGGGGAGGGTGCCGCGCACGACGGGGTTCGCGGCGGAGACGGTCGCCTCGAACGGGACGTGGTCGGCCGCGGTGACGCGCACGTCGGCGCACAGCACCTCGTCGACCTGGGCCGGCGTCGGCGTGAAGGACTCGCCGGTCGCGCCATCGATGGCGACGCACTCGCGGCCGGCGCGGACGCCCCACTGGCGCGTGGCCTGCGCGCCCTCGGGTGCGCCGGTCAGGTCGAGCGGCAGGGACACCGGCACGCCCACGGCGGGACGGTCCGTGCTGAACGCCGGGGACGGGACCTGGATCTGGTCCTGGACGACCTGGGCGGTCAGCCGGGTCGACCACTCCGCGTAGCCCGGCGCCGTGACGGTGACGAGCGCGCAGACCGTGCCGCCGCCCATGCCGCGGGCGACCTCGAAGGACGTGCCGGCCTCGTCGGCCACGCACTCCTCACCGGCGGCTGCATGACCCCACGTGATCCGGGTCGCCGCGCCCGCCGGCAGCTCGCCCGAGACGAGCGTCGCCGTCAGCGTCTCGCCGACCTCGGGCGTGGTCGTGCTCAGGATCGCGCTCATCGCCGGCAGCATGCCGCGCGCGACGGCGTGCTCCGCCGTGAAGGTGGCCTCGAGCGGGTCGTAGCCCGGTGCGGTCACGCGGACGGTCACGCACAGCGGGTTTCCGAGCTGGGCCGCAGTCGGCGTGAAGGACTCGCCCGTGGCGCCGCCGACGGGCTCGCAGGTTTCGCCGACGCGCATGCCCCACGTCCGCTCGACCTCCGCGCCCGCGGGCGCGTCGGTGAGGTCCACGGCCAACGAGACGGGCGTGCCGACGACCGGGCGGTCGGTGTCGAGCTGCGGCACGGGCACCTGCAGGCGGCCCGCGCCCACCTCGACCGAGGACGAGGTCGTGACGTCGTCGACGTAGCCGTGCGCCGTCGACGTGACGGTGACCGAGAGGTCGTGCCCGCGGTCGGCGGCGCGCGGCGTGTACGTCGCCCCTGTCGCACCCTCGATCGGCGCGCCGTCGAGGCGCCACTGGTAGGCACGGCTCGCGTCGCCCGGGTCGCCGCCCGTGACCTCGGCGTTCAGCTCGACGCCGACCTGCGCCCAGTCCGGGACGGTGACCGTGGGCTTCTGCCCGAACGGGCCGGCCGCGACGGCGGGAAGCGTGCCGAGCGTCTCCGTCGCCGTGTGGTGCGGGGCGGCGACAGTGACCCGGAGGCAGAGCCGCTTCTCGAAGTCGGAGACGTCGGGGGTGAACGTGCGCCCTTCCGCGCCGGCGATGAGCTCGCACGAGGAACCGTCGGTCGTGTGACCCCAGCGCCACGCCGAGACCCCGGCGCCGGCCGGGGCGCCGCTCAGGTCGAGCGAGCCGGTGACGGTGCCACCGACGACGGGCGACGCGACGTCGAAGCTCGGGGAGGGCACGGTGAACGTGCCGATCGCCGTGTCACGGGCGGCGACCGACGTGACGAGGTCCTCGTGACCGGCCGCCTTCGTGGTGACGACGGCGCACAGCGTGGCACCGGCGTCCGCGTCGCGGACGGTGTACGTGTCGTGAGCCGATCCGGCGACGGCGCACGCGCCCGCCTCCATCCGGCCCCAGCGGATCGCGCTGGTCGCCCCTGCGGGGAGCGTCGATCGGTCGAGGTCGACCGAGAGCACGTCGCCCGTCGTGGGCGCGGTGGCCGGCGTGGAGTCGGACAGGGTCGCCGTGGCGGTCATCGTCGCGGGCGCGACCGTGCGCGAGGCCGTCGACGTGCGGTCCGACGGGCTGCCGTCGGTGCCCTTCGCCGTCACCGCGACGGAGACCGTCCGGCCCACGTCCGAAACGGTCGGCGTGAAGGAGCGTGTGGTCGAGCGGACCTCGTCGCTGCCGCTGACCGTCCACGCGTACGACCACGAGGCGGGCTCGGGTGCCGTGGAAGCGGCCACCGTCAGCTCCTCGCCGGCTCGTCCGGAGCCGGTGATCTGCGGGGTGAAGTCGTCGAACGCCCGGCCGACGCGAGTGATCTGGATCCTCGAGTAGTTCGTCAGGGTGTACACGAGTCCGTCGTCGCCGTAGGCGACTCGTCGGGGCCACTCGTAGTCGAGCGGCTCGCTGATCGGCCATCCGGTTCGGAACTGCCAGTCGGACCCGAAGGTGGCCGTCGCGCCGTAGGTGGTCGCGGCGAACCGTCCCATGCGATCGACCGCCAGGCTGGTGAGCCACGAGTACTCCGGCGGCGCGGCGGGGTACAGCGGCGGCACGTAGTCGCCGTCGCTCGTCACCCGCAGGACCCGACCGACCTTCGTGTCGGTGACGTGCAGGATCCCGGCGCTCCACGTGAGGGTCACGTCGTAGCTGCTCATGCTCGGGATCGGGCCGTTCTCGTCCGCGAGAGGCAGCCACGCTCCTTCCACGCCGTTCGGCCCTTCGCGGATGATCCCCGGGGTACCCCAGTCGGCGAAGAAGTAGACGGAGCCGTCGTCGCCCACCGTGAAGTCCCGGTAGCCACCCCACGGCTCCCGGTACAGCCGCCGACCGTCGGACGCGGCGTACTTCGAGACCGTTTCCGGCCCCATGACGTAGATGTCGCCCGCCGCGTCGACGTCGACTCCGTAGACGGCCTCGTTCGCGGCGACGCTCCGCAGGTAGGTGCCGTCCGCCGCGAGCTCGACGATCCGGCGCTTGTCCGCGTCAGCGACGTAGACATGGCCGTTGGGCCCGACGGCGATGTCCGAGGCCTCCCCGAACTGGTCCTCCGCGCCGCCGTAGGAGCCGACGGTGCGGACGTGGACGGCCTCCTCGCCGGCCTGCGCAGGCGAGGCGATCGACACGAGGCCGCCGACGGCGACGAGGAAGGTGAGGAGCGGCACCAGGACGCGGCGCCGGATGTGGCTGGTGAGACTGGGGATCACTCCGTGACCTTACGTCGGCCTGGACCCCCGCTCGGACCAAAACGTGTGGAACCCGCGCGAGAACGGGGTGCCGGCGGAGAAAACCATCCGGATGGGCCATGCCGGGTTTGCCGTTTCCCCTGTGACGGGTGTTGCTATCGGGATAGTTTCATGACCGATCCCCCTCGACTCCCCAGGAAGTTCTCGCATGCGCCTGCGCACTCTCGCGGCCGCGACGGCCGTCGGCCTCGTCGCCTCGCTCGCTCCCACCGTCGCGGCCGAGGCCGCGGCCAAGCCCACCTACAAGGTCTCGATCTCGACCTCGGCCACGAAGGCCGACGTCGGCCAGACCATCAAGGTCTCGGGCAAGGTCGCCGGCCCGCTCGCCGCCAAGAAGCGCCTCGCCGTCCAGGTCAGGGTCGGCAAGGGCGCCTGGAAGACCGTCGCCAAGGTCCGCACCACCAAGACCCGCCGCTACGCGGCCAAGGTCACGGTCAGGACCGCCGGCGCCCAGTCCATCCGCGTCCTCGCGCCCAAGTCCAAGCGCGCGAAGGCCGGCGCCAGCCGGACCCGCGGCTTCGTCGGCTGGCGCTGGCTCGACCTGACCAAGCAGGAGACCCGGAACGAAGGCCCCGTGACGGTCGGGCCCGTCACCATCGCGGGCAAGCGCCACGCCACGGCGATGACCTTCAGCAACTCCGGCACGTACTTCAACATCAACGGCGCCTGCGACACGTTCAAGTCCGGTGTCGGCGTCAAGGACGGGCTGGACGAGAACGCCTCCCTCCTGACGATCGTCGCCACGCCCGCGATGGGCGACGACCGGGAGACCCCCGTCACGGCCGGCGCTCCGGTCAAGACCGTCCGGCAGTCCGTGTCCGGCATGACGATGTTCGCGATGGGCGCGGGCAGCGGCACCGTGTCGACGGTCGATCCGCTCGTCCACTGCACCGTCAACCGCCTCCCCTCGGTCGCCGACATCCTCGACTGAGCCCCGCCTCGCTGAAAGGAAGCCCCATGCGCGTTCGCACCCTCGCGGTGGCCACGGCGGTCGGTCTCGTCGCCTCCCTGGCCCCCACCGTCGCGGCCGAGGCCGCCGCCAAGCCCACCTACAAGGTCTCGATCTCGACCTCGGCCACGAAGGCCGACGTCGGCCGGACCATCAAGGTCTCGGGCAAGGTCGCCGGCCCCCTCGCCGCCAAGAAGCGCCTCGCCGTCCAGGTCAAGGTCGGCAAGGGCGCCTGGAAGACCGTCGCCAAGGTCCGCACCACCACGACCCGCCGCTACGCCGCCAAGGTCAAGGTCAGGACCGCCGGCGCCCAGTCCATCCGCGTCCTCGCGCCCACGTCCAAGCGCGCGAAGGCCGGCGCCAGCCGGACCCGCGCCTTCACCGGCTGGCGCTGGCTCGACCTGACGACCCAGCCCACCCAGCTGGCCGGGGAGTCCGTCGTCGGTCCGGTGACCATCGCCGGCAGGAAGTACGCCAAGGCGATCACGTTCACGAACGCCGGCCGCTACTACAACGTCGAGGGCGTCTGCGACACGGTCCGCCTCGGCGCGGGCGTGAAGGACGGCCTCGAGACGGAGTCCTCGTTCGTCACGCTCACCACCACGGGCAGCGCGTTCTCGGACACCAGGACGCCGGTCTCCCCCGGCGCGCCGGCCAAGACGGTCCGCAGGGTCATCTCTGGCGCCGAGCTCTTCGCCATGGGCTCCGGCGACTCGGGGCCGGTCACCGCGGTCGACCCGGTCGTGCACTGCAAGGTCAACCGCCTGGCTGAGGCGGAGCTGCCGCCGCTCTGACCTCCCCACCACGAAAGAAGCGCCCCTCCCGGCTCGGGAGGGGCGCTTCTTTTCTTCTTCACCGTTTCGTAGCAGTGATTCCACTTCCACTTTCGAATTTCCGGAGTAACACTAGTCACACTATTCCCACTAGTCCCATCGGTAACACTCACTAGTTCCTTCTGGTCAGTGCGTCTTCGAGTCGGAGGTCCCCCATGCGCATGCGTTTCCTCTCCGTCGCGGCAGCCGTCGGACTCGTCGCGTGCCTGGCTCCGGCCGGCGCGGCGCAGGCCGCTCCCGCCTCCTACCGCGTGTCGATCGCGCTGTCCGCCACGAAGGCCGACGTCGGCCAGACCGTCACGGTCTCCGGCCGCGTCACCGGTCCTCGCGCCGCCCGCAAGGCACTGCTCGTGCAGCACCGGGTGGGCACCGGCGCCTGGCGCACCGTGAAGAAGGTCCGCACCACCGCCTCGGCGCGGTACTCCGCCGCGGTGCGGATCAGCACCGCCGGCGCGCAGTCCCTGCGCGTCGTCGCCCCTCGCTCGTCCGTCCGGCGCGCGGGCACCAGCGCGGCCCGCGGCCTGACCGGCTGGCGCTGGATCGACGCCGCGCGCTCGGGCGTCTCGAGCAACCTCCAGGCCGGCACCGTGACGGTCCACGGCTCGCGGTACTCCGGCCTGACCGTCGCCCCGCGCGGCTCCGGCAAGCTGCTCGTCCGCTTCGACGGGCGCTGCGACGCCGTGAGCTACTCCGCCGGCGTGGGCGGCGAGATGAACAACTGGGCGCTGCTCGACCTCATGCAGGGCCAGGGTGCCGAGCTGGCCCCCGCCCTCGCGCGCATCGAGCCCTGGGTGAGCGGCGGCAACACGCCCCTCACCGCGACGTGGGCGCTGCGCACCGAGTCCGACCACCTCGAGTTCGGGTTGTTCAGCTCCTCGCAGGACCACCGCGCCGTGCTGATCTCGCCGCGCCTGCACTGCACCGTCAACTCCCTGCCGAAGGCCACCCTGCCCACCGCCGGCTGACCCCCGCCGTCCCGCCTTGTTCCGCGCGAGATACGTTGCCGTTCGACATCGCGTCCGAACAGGAGTGACCTCCCTATGAAGCTGCGCACCCTCGCGGTCGCGACGACCGTCGCGCTCATCGCCTCCCTCGCACCCACGACGGCCGAGGCCGCCCCGAAGCGCGCCTACCAGGTCTCGATCAAGATCTCGCGCACCCAGGCCGACGTCGGCCAGACCATCCGGATCGCCGGCAGGGTCGCGGGCCCCAAGGCCGCGAAGAAGCGCCTCGCGATCCAGCGCAAGGTCGGCAGCGGGAAGTGGCGCACGGTCAGGAAGGTCCGCACCACGTCGCGGGCCCGCTACTCCACGAAGGTCAAGGTCACCACCGCCGGACGGCAGTACTTCCGCGTCGTCGCACCCAAGTCCAGCAAGCGCCGCGCCGGGCACAGCAAAACCCGCGCGCTCACCGGCTTCCGCTGGCTCGACCTGACCCAGCAGCCGAGCATGACGCCCACCGGCCGAGGAGCCGTCCGCGGACCCGTCACGGTCGCCGGCCGGACCTACCCCAGCGCGCTCACGTACCGCTTCGCCGCCGACATGTTCGACGTGTCGTGGCGCTGCACCACCTTCAAGGCGACGGCCGCCGTGCCCGACGGTGAGACGACCCCGGCGACGCTGACGACGGTCGTGCTCAAGCGGTTCGCCGGCGACACCGAGCCGAAGGTCACCCCCACGCCGCTGGCACCGGGCCGCGCCCCGGTCCCGATCCGCGCCGACCTCACCGGCCAGCGGGTGCTCATGCTCCACCCCTCGACGAACTCCCCGGAGATGGCGACCGTCATCGCCCCGCGCGTGCGGTGCTCGATCAACGCGCTGCCGCTGCTGACCGTGCCCACGAGCTGACGCGCACCGGGGCGCGCGCCCTCCGGGTGACCAACGATGATGCATCCGGCCCCGCTGGGGCACCCGGATGCCTCATCGTTCGTCGGTCAGCGGCGGCGGGAGAGGAACGCGAGCATCGCCTCGCGGGCCTCGTCGCTGCCGAAGAGTCGCGCGGACTGCGCCGCGATCTCGGGCCCGAGCCGGTCGATGCGCTCCACCAGGTCGTGGTTGAGCAGCGCCTTCGTCTCGCGGAAGCCCTGCGGGTAGCCCTGCGCCAGCTCGGCCAGCACGCCCGCGAGCGCCTCGTCGAGCTGGTCGTCGGCCACGACCCGGGTGACGAGGCCGATCTCGGCCGCCTCGGCTGCGTCGAACGTGCGGCCCGTGAGGAAGACGTCCGAGGCGGCGCGCGGCGACAGGCGCGGCAGCAGCGAGAGGCTGATGACGGCCGGCGCGAGCGCGAGCCGCACCTCGGTCAGCGCGAACGTGACGGACTCCGCCGCGAGGACGAGGTCCGCCGCGCCGACCAGCCCGAGGCCGCCCGCGCGCACGGGACCGGCCAGCACGACCACGACCGGCTTGGCGCTGCTGGCGATCGAGCGCTGCAGGTCGACGAGCGTCTGCGCACCCTGCTCCATGCCGCCCTCGGCGGCCTCCGAGAGGTCGGCGCCCGAGCAGAACACCCGGTGCGCCGAGCGCAGCACGACGACCTTCGCGTCGGCGTCGGCCTCCGCCGTGGCCAGGTGGTCGCGCAGCTCGGTGACCAGCTGGCGGCTCAGCGCGTTGCGGTTGTGCTCGCTGTCGAGCGTGATCGTCGCGACGCCGTCCGCGACGTCGAGGTGAACCAGTTCTGTCATGGTGCTCCGTTCAGGTGACGGTGGTTTCGATACGCGGGCTCGTTCCTCGCCCGGCTACTCAACCACCGGAACCCGGCGGTCGAGTAGCTCTACGAGCGAAGCGAGGCGCGTATCGAGACCCCGGTTTGCTCAATACGACTTCGGCAGGCCGAGCGAGAACTGCGCCACGAAGTTGAGCGCCATCTGCTTGCTGACCGGGGCGATGTTCGACAGTCGCGACGAGGCCAGCGCCTGCACGAGACCGTACTCGTTGGCCAGGCCGTTGCCGCCGTGGGTCTGGATCGCCGTGTCGACCGCCCTGGCGGCCGCGTCGCCGGCGGCGACCTTGGCCATGTTGGCGGCCTCGCCGGCGCCCATGAGGTCGCCCGCGGCGTAGAGCGCGGCCGCCTTCTGGGTCAGCAGGCGGGCCATCTCGATGTCGATGTGCAGCTGCGCCAGCGGGTGCGCGATCGCCTGGTGGGCGCCGATCGGCTTGCCCCAGACGTCGCGCTCCTTGGCGTACGCGACGGCCTTGTTGAGCGCCCAGCGCGCCGTGCCCGTGCCCATCGAGGCGGCCATGATGCGCTCGGGGTTCAAGCCGGCGAAGAGCTGCTCGAGGCCGGCGTCCTCGCTGCCGACGAGCGCGTCCGCGGGCAGGCGGATGTCGTCGAAGAACAGCGTGAACTGCTTCTCGGGGCTCGTCAGGCCCATGTCGATCTCCTGGGCGTTGAAGCCCTCGGCGTCGGTCGGGACCATGAACAGCGCGGGCTTGAGCTTGCCGCTCTTCGCATCGGCGGTGCGACCGACGACCAGCACGTGGCTGGCCTCGTCGACGCCCGAGATGTACGTCTTGCCGCCCTTGAGGATCCAGCCGCCGTCCTCGGTCTTCGTCGCGTTCGTGACGAGGTTGTGCGAGTTCGACCCGGCGTCGGGCTCGGTGATGCTGAAGGCGTACGTGGCGGTGCCGTCGGCCAGGCCGGGCAGCCAGCGCTCCTTCTGCTCCTGCGTGCCGTACTGGGCGATGACCGTGCCGACGATCGCCGGCGAGACCACCATCAGCAGCAGCGGGCAGCCGGCGATCGCGAGCTCCTCGCACACCGCGGCGAGGTCGCCGATGTCGCCACCGCCGCCGCCGAACTCCTCCGGGATCGAGACGCCGAGGTAGCCGAGCTTGCCGGCCTCGGACCACAGCTCGGTCGTCTTGCGGCCCGAGTTGGCGGCGTCGTAGAAGTAGTGCTCGCCGTACTTGGCGCCCAGGGCCGCGACGGCCTTGCGCAGCTCGCGGCGCTCCTCGGACTCGGTGAACTGACTCATTCGGCTTCCTCCTCGATGACGGCGAGGACCGCACCGGCCTCGACCTGCTGACCGACGCTCACGGCGAGGCCGCTGACGACGCCGTCGGTGGGCGCCGAGATGGTGTGCTGCATCTTCATGGCCTCGAGGACGATGACCGCGTCGCCCTTCGAGACGCGATCGCCCTCGGCGACCTTGACGTCCGTGACCGCGGCCGGCATCGGTGCCAGCAGCGAGCCCTCGGCGACCACGTCGGCCGGGTCGACGAACCGCGGCACGGCCGTGAGGCTCACCGAGCCCTCGGGGCCGTCGACGTCGGCGCCGTCCTCGCGCAGGGCGACCGTGTAGCGGCGGGTGACGCCGTCGGCCTCCAGCAGGACCTGGACCGGGCCGGCGCCGGCGTCGATCGAGACGACCGTGATGCCGTCGACGACCAGGCGGCCGCCCTCGTGGCGGTACTGCACGGGCTCGAGGCCCTCGTACTCGCGCGACAGCGGCTGACTCGGCACGTTGCGGTAGCCGGCCGGGATCCGGCCCAGCACGGGTGAGGACGCGGCCGCGACGGTGGCCTCGGCGAGCGCCGCGGCGACGGGCGCGAGCGGGTCGATCGCGGTCGCCTTCAGCCACTGGTCGCCGTGCTCCTCGAGCATCGACGTCCACAGGTCGGCGTCCTGGACCTGCGGCGCCTCGAGGATCTGGCGCAGCGCCGACCGGTTGGTGGTGACGCCGTGAATGCGGGCGCGGCGCAGCGCGTCGACGAGGGCGCGGATCGCGGTCGTGCGGTCCGGTCCGTGCGCGATGACCTTGGCGATCATCGCGTCGTAGTGGATGCCGACCGTGCTGCCGACCTCGACGGCCGAGTCGACGCGGACGGTGTCCGGGAACTCGAAGGCGCGGATCGTGCCGGTCTGCGGCGCCCAGTCGTCCGACGGGTCCTCGGCGTACAGGCGAACCTCGACCGCGTGGCCCTGCGGCTCGCGGACCTCGCCTTCCAGCGGCTTGCCCTCGGCGATGAGGATCTGCGCGGCGACGAGGTCGATGCCGTGCACGAGCTCGGTCACCGGGTGCTCGACCTGCAGGCGGGTGTTCATCTCGAGGAAGAACACACGGTCGCCGTCGACCAGGAACTCGACCGTGCCGGCGCCCCGGTAGTCCACGGCCTCGGCGGCGGCGCGGGCCGCGGTGTGCAGCGTCGTGCGCGCGGTCTCGGAGAGGTTCGGCGCGGGCGCCTCCTCGACGACCTTCTGGTGACGACGCTGGATCGAGCAGTCGCGGTCGCCGACGGCCCACGTCGTGCCGTGCGTGTCGGCCAGGACCTGCACCTCGACGTGGCGGGCGCGCGGCAGGTAGGGCTCGACGAAGACCGTTCCGTCGCCGAACGCGGACGCCGCCTCGGCCCGCGCCTTCTCCAGCTCGCCCTCGAGGTCCGCGAGGCGCTCGACGACGCGCATGCCGCGACCGCCGCCACCCGCGCTGGCCTTGACCAGCAGCGGCAGGTCGGCGTCGCTCACGTTGCTCACGTCGACCGAGAGGATCGGGACGCCGGCGGCGGCCATGATCTCCTTGGCGCGGATCTTGCTGCCCATCTGGTCGATCGACTCCGGGCTGGGGCCGATCCACGTCAGGCCGGCCTTCTCGACCTCACGGGCGAAGTCGGCGTTCTCGGACAGGAAGCCGTAGCCGGGGTGGATCGCGTCGGCGCCGCTCCGGCGCGCCGCCTCGATCACGAGGTCGCCGCGCAGGTACGTCTCGGACGGCGCGCTGCCGGGCAGCCGGACCGACAGGTCGGCCTCGGCCACGAACGGCATGCCGGCGTCGGCGTCGGAGAACACCGCGACGGTCTCGATGCCGAGGTCACGGCACGTGCGGAACACGCGCCGTGCGATCTCGCCACGGTTGGCGACGAGGACCTTCTTGATGGTCATGCGAAAACTCCTTGGTAGGCCGTGGTCTCGATACGCCGCTCGCTGCGCTCGCGAGCTACTCGACCGCCGGGGTACTCGCTGATCGAGTGCCGGCGAGCGGAGCGAGACGGTGTATCGAGATCCCGTCCCTTCGGGTGGACCCGGCTCACAGGCGGAACACCCCGTAGCCCCGGGCGCCCTCGACGGGCGCGTTGGCGATGGCGGAGAGGCAGATGCCCAGGATCGTGCGGGTGTCGCGCGGGTCGATGACGCCGTCGTCGTAGCCCATGCCGCTCGTGAAGTACGCCAGCGACTGCTCCTCGATCTGCGCCTCGACGAGGTCCTTGATGCCCTGGAAGCCCTCGGCGTCGAACACCTGGCCCCTGGACTCGGCGGACTGCCGCGCCACGATCTCCATGACGCCGGCCAGCTGCGCCGGGCCCATGACCGCGGACTTCGCGCCGACCCAGCTGAACATGAAGCGCGGGTCGTACGCGCGGCCGCTCATGCCGTAGTGGCCCGCGCCGTACGACGCCCCCATGACGATCGAGATGTGCGGGACCTTGCTGTTCGAGACCGCGTTGATCATCTGCGCGCCGTGCTTGATGATGCCGCCCTGCTCGTACTCCGCGCCGACCATGTAGCCGGTCGTGTTGTGCAGGAACAGCAGCGGCGTGTCGACCTGGTTGGCCAGCTGGATGAACTGCGCCGCCTTCTGGGCCTCCTGACTGAACAGCACGCCCTGCGCGTTCGCGAGGATGCCGATCGGGTAGCCGTGCAGCTGCGCGAAGCCGGTGACGAGGCTCTGGCCGTACAGCGGCTTGAACTCGTCGAACTCGCTGCCGTCGACGAGGCGGGCGATGACCTCGCGCGGGTCGAACGGCACCTTGAGGTCGGTCGGGACGATGCCCAGCAGGTCCTCGGCCGGCAGCAGCGGCTCGCTGTACCGGGCCTTCGGCGTGGGGCCGGCCTTGCGCCAGTTGATGCGGCGCATGATCTGGCGGCCGAGGCGGATCGCGTCGCGCTCGTCGACGGCGAGGTAGTCGGCCAGGCCCGACGTCTTCGCGTGCATCTGCGCGCCGCCGAGCGACTCGTCGTCGGACTCCTCGCCCGTGGCCATCTTCACCAGCGGCGGGCCGCCGAGGAAGACCTTCGCTCCCCCGTCGACCATGACGACGTAGTCGCTCATGCCGGGCACGTACGCACCGCCGGCGGTCGAGTTGCCGAACACGAGGGCGACCGTGGGGCGGCGGTCCTCGCTGGCCTGCGTGATGTTGCGGAAGCTCGCGCCGCCGGGGATGAAGATGTCCTTCTGCGTCGGCAGGTCGGCGCCGCCGGACTCGACGAGGTTGATCGTGGGCAGCCGGTTCTCGGCCGCGATCTGCGCCGCGCGGAAGCCCTTCTTGACCGTGACCGGGTTGGACGAGCCGCCCTTCACGGTCGGGTCGTTGGCGATGACCATGCACTCGACGCCCTCGACCACGCCGATGCCGGTGATGATCGAGCCGCCGACGGTGAAGTCGGTGCCCCAGCCCGCCAGCGCGCCCAGCTCCAGGAACGGGGTGTCGGGGTCGAGCAGCAGCTCGATGCGCTCGCGCGCGGTGAGCTTGCCGCGGGCGTGGTGGCGGTCGACGTACTTCTGGCCGCCGCCGGCGAGCGCCTTGGCGTGCTGCTCGGCGAGGTCGGCGACGCGCTCGAGCATCGCCTCCCGGTTCTGGGTGTAGGTCGCCGACGTGGGGTCGACGGCGGTCCGGGCTGCACTCATGGGGCGTCCTTCCACTGCAGGTCTACGGGGATGTCGAGGTGGTCGACGAACGCGGCGGCATCGGCCTCGACGCGCTCGCGGTCGGTGGGCGAGAGCTCCCGCGCGGGGACGATCTCGACCGTGGCCGGGTCGGCCTTGCGGGCGGGCTTGCGGCGACGCCACGTGCCGGCGACGCGGCCGTCGAGCAGGACGAGGTTCCCGCCCCAGACGTCGATCGTGCCGCCGGAGCCGAGCGGGACCTCGTACATCGAGCGGTCCTGGTACGCGATGACGAGCTCGTCGTAGAGGCCCAGCAGGAACGCGGTGTCGTCGGAGGTGGCGGGCGTGACCTCGTCGGGCTCGACCTGCTCGAACCCCCGCTTGGCGTCCGTGACGGTCAGCCCGGCCCACCACGCGAAGTCGTGGGCGGTCGCGGGCGCGTGGCCGGCGAGGTACGTCGCGGCGAGCCGCACAAGCGCCTCGTCGCGGTCGAGCTCGACGGTCGGGATGCGCGCGGCATACGGGACGAACGTGTCCCAGTTGCCACGGCGCGGGCCCGTCGTGACGACCTTGTCGAGCTCGGCGCTGAACGTGACGTGGCCGAGCGCCTGCCCCTTGAGGTCCACGCCCCGCTCGCGCAGCGCGTCGCCGACCTCCTTGCGCGTGACCGGGCCGTCCGCGGCCTCGACGATCTCGCCGACGAGGCCGACGAGCCGGTCGCGGTCCTCGAGCAGTCCGGTCGCGCGCAGCTGCGGTCGCATCTGCGCGCGGATCCGGTCGGCGGTCAGGTCGAGCATCCAGTCGAGGTCCTGGGTCCGCACGACGTGCCACGTCGGGCGCAGCACGTGGTGGCGCACGAGCGCGCCGCCGGCGATCTCCGCGGCGATGGCGTCACGCGCGGGACGGTCCTTCGTGCGCCGCGCGAGCGCCCACAGCGAGTCCTCGAACTCCTGGAACTGCACGGCGCCGAGCGTCCCGACACACGACACGAGGTCGGGGAACGGCTCGCCGAGCAGCCGCTGGCGGGCCATGCGCTCGCCGCGGAGCCGGTCGGGCGTCATCCGACGAGCCTCGTGGTCTCGACACACCGTCTCGCTGCGCTCGCCGGCACTCGACCACCGGACCCGTCGATCGAGTAGCTCACGAGCGAAGCGAGGGGCGTATCGAGATCACGCTGGACGTCCACGGTCAGTACCCCAGCAGCTTCGCCGCGAGGTCCTTCATGACCTCGGTCGCGCCGCCGCCGATGCCCAGGATGCGGGCGTCGCGGTAGTGGCGGTCGATCTCGGACTCGCGCATGTAGCCCATGCCGCCGAAGACCTGCACGGCCTCGCTCACCACGAACTCGGCGCAGGCGACGGCGACGTTCTTGGCGACGACGGCGTCGAGGATCAGCCTCGGGTCGGACTTGTCGGTCTCGAGCGAGCGCTCCACGACCTCGTGCGTGAGCGCGCGCGCCGCCGCCGTGCGCGAGTGCATCTCGACCAGCTTGTGGCGGATGACCTGGCGCGCGATGAGCGGCTTGCCGAACGTCTCGCGCTCGCGGGCGTACGCCGCAGCGAGGTCGAGGCTGCGCTGGGCCGTCGCGTGCGCCTGCGTCGCGAGGTTGATGCGCTCGCTCACGAACTGCTGCGCGATGTAGTAGAAGCCCGCGTTCTCCTCGCCGACGAGGTTTTCGACGGGGACCCGGACGTCCTCGAAGGAGAGCTCGGCCGTGTCGGAGCAGTGCCAGCCCATCTTGCGCAGGCTGCGGCCCACCGTGAAGCCGGGCGTGTCCTTGTCGATGACGAGCAGGCTGATGCCGCCGTGACCGGCGTCGCCCGTGCGGACCGCGGTGGTCACGAAGTCCGCGCGGACGCCGCTCGTGATGAACGTCTTGGCGCCGTTGACGACGTAGTGGTCGCCGTCGCGGACCGCGCGGGTCGAGATGTTGGCGACGTCCGAGCCGCCGCCGGGCTCGGTCACGCCGAGCGAGCCGATCATCTCGCCGGCCAGCGTCGGGCGGACGTAGCGGTCGATCAGGTCGGCGTTGCCCGAGTCGATGATGTGGGGAGTCGAGATCGAGTGGGTGAACAGGCTGGCCTGCAGGCCGCTGCTGCCGCCCGCGTGGAGCATCGCCTCGGCCGCGATGCACGCGTCGACCAGGTCACCGCCGTCGCCGCCCACCTCCTCGGGGAAGCCGATGGCCAGGAAGCCGGCCTTCGCGGTCTGGCGGTGCAGGTCGCGCGGGAGCTCGCCGTCGTCCTCCCACTGCGGCAGGCGCGGCGCGATCTCGGTGCGGGTGTAGTCCTCGACCGCCGTCCGCAGGGCCTGCCGCTCGGGGGTGGTCCAGATGTCGGTGGTCATGCGAGCAGCTCCTCGGGGATGGCGACGATGCGGGCGCGGAGCCACTCGCCGACGGCCTTGGCCTGGGGGTCGAAGCGGGTGGACGAGGCGACGCCCTCGCCGAGCAGCCCGTGCAGCAGCACGTTGACGCCGGCGAGGTTCGGCAGCGGGTGGACCTCGACCTCGAGGTCGGCGGCCTCGGGCAGCAGCTGCTTGATCCGGTCGGGGGTCAGGAATCCCGCGAGCCACGCGGCGGCCTCGTCGCGCCGCGGGTGGGTCGCGGGGATCCACACGCCGACGTTCGCGTTGCCGCCCTTGTCGCCCGAGCGCGCGTGGACGAGGCGGCCGAGCGGGACCTCCCGGCAACTTTCGGAACGGGATCCACGTGCGTCGTCCACCGAAGCGTTCATCCCGTTCCAGAAGTCGTCCGTGGGCGCGTCGGCGGTCACCTTCGGCGGGTCGATCTCGGTCCGCGAGCCGTCGGCGTGGACGACGACGTGCGGCACCTCGGCCTGGGGGACGTAGGCCGCGCGGTAGAGGCCGTACGGTGCGCCGCGCCCGGGCGGCGCGGTCATCGTGAAGCCGGGGTACGACGCGAGACCCACCTCGACCGCGGCGCCGCTGAACGCGCGACCCACCTTGGCCTGGTCGGCGTCCTTGACGTGACAGCGCAGCAGCGCCGCCGCCTGCGGCTGGGTCTCCGGGTCCTCACGGTCGGTGCGCACGAGGTCCCACGCGATCTCGGCCGGCGGGCTCGCCGCCAGCGCCTCCTCGATCTGTCGGCGCACCCACGCCGCCTTCTCCTCGATGTCGAGTCCGGTCAGCACGAACTCGACGCTGTTGCGGAAGCCGCCGAACGCGTTGAGGCAGACCTTCGTGGAGGCCGGTGGCGCGCTGCCGCGCACGCCCGAGATGCGCACGCGGTCGTCGCCGTCGGCGGCGAGCTCGATCGACGTCAGGTCGACCACGACGTCGGGGTTGAGGTAGCGCTGGTCCTGGATCTCGTAGACCAGCTGCGCCGTGACGGTGTCGACCGTCACCGCGCCGCCGGTGCCCTCGTGCTTGGTGATGACGACGGTGCCGTCCTCGGCGATCTCCGCGAGCGGGAAGCCGAGCGGGCGCGACGTGTCGATGTCGCGGAAGCCGCTGAAGTTGCCGCCCGTCGCCTGCGCGCCGCACTCGATGACGTGACCCGCCACGACGGCGCCGGCGAGGCGGTCGAAGTCCTCACGTCCCCAGCCGAACTCGGCGATGGCCGGACCCAGGACGACCGACGCGTCCGTCACCCGGCCGGTCACCACGATGTCCGCTCCGGCCCGCAGCGCCTCCGCGATCCCGAAGGCGCCGAGGTAGGCGTTGGCCGTGATCGCGTCGCCGAAGCCGAGCTCGGCCGAGCGTGCCATGAGGTCGTCGCCCTCGACGTGCGCGACCACCACGTCGACGCCCTGCTCCGCGGCCGCCTCTCGCAGCGCCGCGGCCAGGCCCGCGGGGTTGAGGCCGCCCGCGTTGGCGACGATCCGGACGCCGCGCTCCTTCGCCAGCGCGAGGTTCTCGGTGACCTGACGCAGGAACGTCTTGGCGTACCCGAGGTCGGCGCTCTTCATCCGGTCACGGCCGAGGATCAGCATCGTGAGCTCGGCCAGGTAGTCGCCGGTCAGGTAGTCGAGCTCGCCGCCCTCGAGCATCTCGCGCATCGCCGAGAAGCGGTCGCCGTAGAAGCCGGAGCAGTTGCCCACACGCAGAGTTCGCACGGGTCGAGTCTGGGCCCGATTCCAGAAACAGTCAAGACTGTTTGTTTTTCTTTCTTGGCCGACGAACAGTACACCGAATATGCATACATATCGGTATACTCAGGCCATGACCGTCCTGCTGTCCTACACGCCCACTCCCGCCGGCGCGGCCGCCGTGCCCGCCGCCATCCGCCAGGCGCAGCTGCGCGAGACCCCGCTGGTGGTGCTGAACGTCCAGCGCGGCGGTGCGCTCGTGGAGGCCAACGCCGCGCCCGAGGCCGAACTCGAGGAGATCGTCCGTCAGGCCGCCGCCACGGGTGTCGAGGCGTCCGTCCAGCAGATCGAGAGCTCCGACGTCGCCGAAGGCGTGCTTCAGGCGGTCAGCGCGCACGACACCGAGGTGCTCGTGATCGGCCTGCGCCACCGCTCCCCCGTCGGCAAGCTGCTCCTCGGCAGCATCGCCCAGCGCCTCATCCTCGATGCGCCGTGCGAGGTGCTGGCGGTCAAGCCCTCCGAGTGAGGCCGGCAGCGCCGACTGAACACGGTTTCCTGTCACTTCACGGGGATCGCAACCCTCGTGAAGTGACAGGAAACCTACTTAACCGGGGAAACCGTCGTCAGTGGGCCAGGCCGACGTACTGGTACTCGAGGTACTCGTCGATGCCCTCGCGGCCGCCCTCGCGGCCCAGACCCGACTCCTTGACGCCGCCGAAGGGTGCACCCGGGTCGGAGACGACGCCGGTGTTGACGCCGACCATCCCGAACTGCAGGCGCGGCACGAACCGCATCGTCCGGTCGAGGTCGCGCGTGTAGACGTAGCCGACCAGGCCGTAGGGAGTCTCGTTCGCGAGCGCGACGGCCTCGTCCTCGGTGGTGAACGTCTGGACCGGCGCGACGGGACCGAAGATCTCCTCGGTGACGACACGCGAGCCCGGGAGGACGCCGTCGATCACGGTCGCCGGGTAGAAGTGGCCGGGGCCGGACGGCAGCTCGCCACCGACGACCACGCGCGCACCGCGCTCCACGGCGTCCTCGACGAGCGAGTGCACGCGCTCGCGGCTGCGCTCGTCGATGAGCGGACCGAGGTCCGTGCCCTCCTGCGTGCCGGCGCCGACGCGCAGGGCACCCATCGCGACACCGAAGCGAGCGACAAACTCCTCGCGGACGGACTCGTGCACGAGGAAGCGGTTGGCGGCCGTGCAGGCCTCGCCGATGTTGCGGGTCTTGGCGGCGATCGCGCCCTCGACGGCGGCGTCGAGATCGGCGTCCTCGAAGACGACGAACGGCGCGCTGCCGCCCAGCTCCATCGAGCAGCGCAGGACGCCCTCGGCGGCCTGGGCCAGCAGCATCTTGCCGACCGGCGTGGAGCCGGTGAACGAGAGCTTGCGCAGGCGCGGGTCGGACAGCAGGTGCCCGGTGGCACCGCCCGGATCGGTCGTCGTGACGACGTTGACGACGCCGGCGGGCAGGCCGACCTCCTCGAGGACCTTCGCGAGCGCGAGGGTCGTGAGCGGTGTCAGCTCGGCCGGCTTCACGACGGCCGTGCAGCCGGCCGCGAGCGCGGGACCGATCTTGCGCGTCGCCATCGCGAGCGGGAAGTTCCACGGCGTGATGAGCAGCGACGGACCGACGGGACGGCGGTCGACCATCATCCGCAGGCGGCCGTTCGGCAGCGTGCCGAAGCGGCCGTCGATGCGCACGGCCTCCTCGGCGAACCAGCGCAGGAACTCGCCGCCGTACGCGACCTCGCCGCGGGCCTCGGCGAGCGACTTGCCCATCTCGGCCGTGATGAGGCGCGCGAACGCCTCGGTGTTCGCGACGACGGCGTCGTACGCGGCCATGAGCAGGCGCGAGCGCTCGCGCGGCGGGACCTGCGACCAGGCCTCCTGCGCGGCGTCGGCGGCGGCGAGCGCGGCCGAGCCCTCGGCGGCGGAGCTGTCGGCCACGGAGGTGATCGCCTCGCCGGTCGCCGGATCGAAGACGGTGAAGCGCTTGCCGTCCGCCGCCTCGGTCCAGGCGCCGTAGATGTACGCGTCGCCGGGCTTGCCGGCCAGCAGGTCCTCGATGAAGGCGTCGACGCTCACGCGGCACCGTCCTCGAACGTGATGACCTGGCGCAGCTCGCTGCCGTCGGCCAGCTGGTCCATGGCGCGGTTGATGTCCTCGAGCGCGATGGACGAGCTGATGAGGCCCTCGAGCGGCAGCTTGCCCGCGCGCCACAGCTCCACGAACAGCGGGATGTCGCGCTTCGGGACGGCCGAGCCGAGGTAGCTGCCGACGACCGTGCGGCCCTCGGCGACGAGGGACAGCGGCGAGAGCTCGATCGTGTCGTCCGGCGTGGGCAGGCCGACCGTGATGGTGGAGCCGCCGGGAGCCGTCAGCGCGATCGCCGCGGCGAACACGGAGCCGCGGCCGACGGCCTCGATGACCTTGTCGGCCTTGAAGCCGCGCTCGACGGCCTCCTGCGGGGTCATGACCTCGTGCACGCCCTGGGCCTTCGCGGCCTCGAGCTTGTGCGGCAGCGGGTCGATGCCGACGACGTGGACGCCCTCGAACGCCAGCGCCGTGAGCGCGGCGGCCAGGCCGACGCCGCCGAGGCCGACGACCGCGAGGGTCGAGCCGGGCTTGGGCTTGGCGACGTTGAGGACGGCGCCGCCGCCGGTCAGCACGGCGCAGCCGAGGACGGCCGCGATGTGCGGCGGGACGTCGTCGTCGACGGGGACGAGCGAGCGGTGGTCCACGACGGCGTGGGTCGCGAAGCCCGAGACGCCGAGGTGGTGCGCCACGGGCGAGTCGCCGTCGGTCAGGCGGCCGCCACCGCCCAGCAGCTCGCCCGCGCCGTTCGAGACGGAGCCGGGCTGGCACGGCGCGAGGCCGTCGGTGGCACAGCCGGCACAGTCGCCGCAGCGCGGCAGGAACGTCATGACGACGCGCTGGCCGACGGCGAGGTCGGAGACCTCGGAGCCGACCTCGACGACGCGGCCCGCGGCCTCGTGGCCGAGCAGCATCGGCACGGGGCGCGGCCGGTTGCCGTCCACCACCGACAGGTCCGAGTGGCACACGCCGGCGGCCTCGACCTTCACCAGGACCTCGGTGGGGCCGGGCGCCGCCAGCTCGAGGTCGGTCACGCGCAACGGCTGCGACGCGGTGAACGGGGCGGGGTCGCCGATGCGGTCGAGCACGGCTCCTCGGATCTGCATGGTGGTCCTCTCAGTCAGCGTCCGGTGAACTCCGGATCGCGGCGCGCCAGGTTGGCCGCGATGCCCTCCGAGCAGTCGTCGGTCTGCCAGAGCCAGGTCTGCTCGCCGATCTCGTGCTCGAGGACGGCCTTGACCTCCTCGGCCAGGCCCCCGCGCAGCGTGGCACGGATCGAGCGCACCGCCAAGGGTGCCCGAGAGGCGAGACGGTGCGCAAAGGCGAACGCCGACTCGCGGACCTCGCCGTCGGCGGCGATCTCGTCGGCCAGGCCGATCTCGAGCGCCTGCTCGCCGGTGAGGCGCCACGACTCCAGCAGCATGCGCGAGGCGCGCTGGTGGCCGACGATGCGCGGCAGCGAGACGCTCAGCCCGAAGCCCTGGTGGAAGCCCAGCGCCGAGAAGTTCGCGTGGAAGCGGGTGGAGGGCGCGGCGACGCGGAAGTCGGCCGCGCACGCGAGGCCGAGGCCGCCGCCCACGGCGGAGCCCTGGACGGCCGCGACGATCGGGATCGGCACCTCGAAGATGCGCGCCGCCGCGGCGTAGACGCGGCGCGTGGAGGCCACCCGGTCGTCGGCCATCGGGCCCGAGCCGAAGTTGGCGCCGGCGCAGAAGTGCTTGCCGTTCGAGGCCAGCACGATCGCGCGGCTGCCCTCCTCGGCGGCGGCGATGCCGGCGTCGGCGATCCCCGTCAGCACCTCGACGTCGAAGTAGTTCGTCGGCGGGCGGTCGACCTCGATCAGGGTGACGTGGCCGTCGCGGGAGACGTTCAGTCCGTCGGTCATCAGGCGGGGATTCCTTCGTCGTGGTGGCGGGAGACGAGCTTGGACAGGGCGGGCGCGGCCAGCGCCCAGTCGCCGACCACGCGCTCGGCGGCGGGCTGGGCGGTCCAGCGCTGGCGCCACGCGTGGACGCGGCGCGTGAGGAACTGCAGCGGGTACTCGCGCGTCATGCCGATCGCGCCGTGCGCCTGGTGCGCCGCGGCGGCACCGGCGACGGCGTTCTGCGTGGTGACCACGGTCGTGGCGGCCACCTCGAACTCGCCGGAGCCGGCCTCGAGGGCCAGGACCGCGCGGTCGACCGAGAGCAGCGACATCGACGCGGCCTGCGCGAGCGTCACCGTGTGGACCTGCACGGCCTGGAAGGAGCCGACGGGCTTGCCGAACTGGTGGCGCTCGGCGACGTAGCCGCGGGTCAGCTCCTCCATCGCGTCGGTGAGCGCGGCGAGCTGGGCGCAGCGCAGCAGCTCGGCGCGGCGGCGGACCTCCTCGGCCGGAACCGGCAGGGGGAAGATCCGCACGGTCGTGCCGGGCCCCGGCACGACCGTGGGCACGGGGATGCCGGCCAGGTCGGTGCCCGGCTCGACGTCGTAGGAGTCGCGGTCCAGCACGACGACCACGTCGCGGTCGTCCTCGCGGGCGAGGGCGACGACGGCGAGAGCGTCGGCGGCCCAGGCGACCTCCTCGATGGCTCCGACGGCGCCGTTCGAGACCGTGATCTCGTCCCGCAGACCGGCCACGGTGAGCGGGCCGCCGATCCGGTCGGCGCCGACGAGGCCCAGCAGCCAGGCGGCGAGGTGGTGCTCCACGAGCGGCAACGGGGTGGCGCGGCGAGCGGCCTCCTCGACCATCGCGACGGTGTCGGCGAGTGAGCCGCCCACGCCGCCGTGCTCCTCGGCGATGCCGATCCAGGGGATCTCGACGGACTCGGCGCGCGCCCACAGGTCGGCGGGCAGGGCGCCGGCGCGCTCGGCCGCGTCGACGACGTCGGGCGTCACCTCGGACGCGAAGAAGTCCTGCAGCAGGTCCAGCAGGTCGGGGTCGACGGTGCTCACTGGTTCCTCAGTCCCTTCGAGATGACCGAGCGGAGAATCTCGTTCGTGCCGCCGCGGATCGTCCACGACGGGTTGACCTGCACGGCGGTGGCGAGCAGGCGTTCGTACGGGTCGTCGCTGTCCGGGCGCGGCGGGCGGCCGAGGTACCGGACCATCGTGTCGACGCACTGCTGCTCGAACCGGGTGGCCATCTCCTTGATCAGGGCGGCCTCGGTGACGGGCGACTTGCCGGCGTCGACCATGCGGGCGACCGAGAGCGACATCCCGCGCAGAGCCCAGGCCTTGGCGGTGATCGTGCCGAGCTCGGTGGCGGCGGACGCCGAGGCGCCCTGCGCCTCGCGGCGCGCCCAGCGCTCCAGCAGCGGCATCGCGGTCATCCAGCGGTCGACGCCGCCGCGCTCGAGGGCGAGCTCGCCGGTGTTCTGCGACCAGCCGGCGCCCACGGCGCCGAGGCGGCGGTCGTCGGGGATGACGACGTCGACGAACGACAGCTCGCAGAAGTCCTTCGTGCCGTCGATGAACTCGATCGGCGAGACCGTCAGGCCGGGCGTGTGCCGGTCGATGATGAACTGCGTGAGGCCGTGGTGACGGTCCTCGGAGGTGCGCAGCAGCGCCACGATGTGGGTGGCGGTGTAGGCGCCCGTGGTCCAGATCTTGGTGCCGTTGATGCGCCAGCCGCCGTCCACCTGCTCGGCGCGCGTGCGCACCGAGGCCAGGTCGGAGCCGGAGTCCGGCTCGCTCATGCCGATCGAGAAGGAGAACTCGCCCGCGGCGATGCCGGGCAGGAGCTCCTTCTTCTGCTGCTCGGTGCCGTTGGCGTTGATGCCCGGGCCGAACTGGCGGTCGGCGATCCAGTGGTAGCCGACCGGGGCGCCGCGGGCGAGCAGCTCCTCGACGACGATGAGACGGTCGACCGCGGTGCGGCCGTGTCCGCCGTACTCCTTCGGCAGCGACATGCCGATCCAGCCCTGCGAGCCGAGGTCCTTGGAGAACTCGGGATCGATCGCGCCGGCCATGCCCAGGCCGAGCGGGTACGAGCCCTCGGGCAGGCGCTCGTCGAGCCAGTCAGAGACCTCCTGCTTGAGCGCGAGCTCCTCGGGAGTCAGGACGGTGGGTGTCAGTCTCATGCGAGCTCCCTCGCGGTCTCGGCGTGCGCGACGCCCTCGGGATGGGTCACCGTCGGCGTGACGAGCTCGACGAGGACCTCGTCGGTGTGCTCGCCGATCAGCGGGGCGGGCCGGCGGACGCTGCCGGGCGTCCTCGAGAAGTTCGCCAGCTGCGGGATGACGCGGTACGCGCCGGCGGCCGGGTGCTCGGCCAGGTCGAGCTCGTCGACGAGGTCCTGCAGCGACGCGACGTGCGTGGCCGGGATGCCCTCGGTGCGGCAGAACTCGAGCCACTCCTCGGTGGTGCGCTGCGGCGCGACCTTGCGGACGTCGCGGTACAGCGAGTCGGAGTGGATCAGCGTGGCCCGCTGGTCGACGTAGCGCGGGTCGGACTCGGCGCCCTCGACGCCGGCGGCGGCGAACAGGCGCGCGTAGTGCCGCGGCAGGTACGGGAAGAGGTGGACGAGGCCGTCCTTCGTGGGGTGCGGGCGGCGCTCGGGCGACAGCACGCGCGGGTAGCCCGAGGCGGGGCGGCCCTCGATGTTGACCGGCGGCTCGGAGATCGCGCCGCTGCCGTGCTCGGCCAGCATGAACGCGGCCGTGGCCTGCTGCATCGGAACCTCGACGTGCTGGCCCTCGCCCGTGCGCTCGCGGTGGAACAGGGCCGCGACGATGGCCTGCGCCATGACGAGGCCGCAGACCTTGTCGGCGAAGATCGTGGGCAGCAGCGAGGGCTCGCCCGTGACGCGCTGGACCATGTCGGCGACGCCGCTGGCGGCCTGGATGATGTCGTCGTAGGCGGGCTCGCCGGCGCGGTCGCTGGCGAGCGGGAAGCCCTGCGCCTGGCAGTAGACCAGGTCGGGGCGCAGCTGCTTGAGCGAGTCGTAGTCGAGGCCGAGGCGCGTCAGCACCTGCGGGCGCATCGTGGCGACGACGACGTCGCACTGCGGGACGAGCGCGCGGATGATCTCGCGGCCCTCGTCGGACTTGAGGTCGACGTCGATGGAGCGCTTGTTGCGCAGCAGGTTCAGCGCGATGCCCGAGAGCTCGGGGTGGGGGCCGGGGCCCATGACGCGGTTGGTGTCACCGCCCGGCGCCTCGACGAGGATCACGTCCGCGCCCTGGTCGGCGAGGACCTGCGTGGCCAGCGGGCCCATGACGACGCGCGTCAGGTCCAGGACACGGATTCCCTCCAGGGGTCCCCCGGTGCGCGGCTGGTCAGCCATGGCGCTCCCTTTCGGTCGGTGCAAGTTCATGCATGAATGTATACTATCATGAATGCTATCGTCCAGATCGGACCTGCCGAACCCCCTCAGGAGGCACGATGACCCAGGCGGAACACCGGTCGCTCGACGCGACCTACCGCTCCCGGATCGAGGCCGGAACCCTCTCCTTCCAGCGGTGCGAGGCCGAGCACGCCGTGTTCCCCCCGCGCCCGGTGTGCCCGACCTGCGGGTCGACCTCGCTGGCGTGGGAGGACAGCGCCGGACGCGGCACCATCTACTCCGCGACGACGATCAGCCCGCGCGACAAGGCGCCCTACACGGTGGCGATCGTCGACTACGACGAGGGATTCCGCGCGATGTCGCGCCTTGACGGCGATGACGCGGTGAACGCCTCGATCGGCGACCGCGTGGCCGTCGACATCCGTCCGATCGCCGAGGGCGGCGAGCCCCACCCCTGCGTCACCCTGGAGGCCAGCGCATGAGCACTCTCGAGAAGGACCTGCGCGGCAGCACCGCGGTCGTGGGCGTCGGCGATGCCGGGATCGGCGAGGTCGGACCGGGCGTCTCGGCCCTGCAGATCGCGGGCGAGGCCTCGCTGGCCGCGCTCGCCGACGCGGGCCTCAAGCCGTCCGACGTGGACGCCGTCTTCTGCCACTCGGCCTTCTTCACGTTCCCCGCGACGACGCTGAGCGAGTACCTCGGCCTGACGCCGCGCTACGTGGACACGACCGCGACCGGCGGCTCCTCGTTCGTCGCGCACCTGCGCCACGCGACGGCCGCGATCAACTCGGGCATGGCCGAGGTCGCGCTCATCGCGTACGGCAGCAACCAGCGCTCGCACTCGGGCGGCCTGGCCACCTCGGGCGCGAACCTCATTCCCTCGTACGAGGCCCCGTTCGGCCCGCGCCTCCCGGTCTCGGGCTACGCGCTCGCGGCCGCGCGCCACATGCACGAGTACGGCACGACGCGCGAGCACCTCGCCGAGATCGCCGTGGCCGCGCGGAAGTGGGCGCAGCTCAACCCGGACGCGTTCATGCGCGACGAGCTGACGATCGACGATGTCCTGGGCGCGCGCATGGTCTCCACTCCCCTGTCGGTGCGGGACTGCTGCCTCGTGACCGACGGCGCCGGCGCGGTCATCGTGACCTCGGCCGAGCGGGCGAAGGACCTCGCCAAGCCGCTCGTGCCGATCCTCTCGGTGGCCGAGGCGTCGCGTCACATGAACATCTCGACGACGCCGGACCTGACGACGACGGCCGCGAAGGAGTCGGGCGCCCGCGCGTTCGAGCTCGCCGGCCTGACGCCGTCGGACGTCGACGTCGTGGAACTGTACGACGCGTTCACGATCAACACACTGCTGTTCCTCGAGGACCTGGGCTTCTGCGCCAAGGGCGAGGGCGGCGCGTTCGTGTCGGGCGGTGTGATCGCGCCGGGCGGCTCGCTGCCGGTGAACACGAACGGCGGCGGCCTGTCCTACGCCCACCCGGGCATGTACGGGATCTTCCTGATCATCGAGGCCGTGCGCCAGCTGCGCGGCGAGGCGGGCGACCGCCAGGTGGCCGACGCCCATGTCGGCCTCGTCCACGGCAACGGCGGCGTGCTGTCGAGCCAGGTGACCGCCCTGCTGGGCGACGCCACCACTCTCTGATTTCTCTACTTATCTAGGAGCACTTTCATGACTGGAGTTCTGCAGGACCGCGTCGCGGTCATCACCGGCGCCGGCCAGGGCATCGGCAAGGCCATCGCCGAGCGCTACGCGACCGAGGGCGCCAAGGTCGCTGTCACCGACATCGACGGCGACCGCGCGAAGGCTGTGGCCGACGAGATCAACGCCGCCGGCGGCACCGCGATCGGCGTCGCGAACGACGTCTCGAGCCGCGAGTCGGTCAACGCCGCCGCCGCCGAGATCGCCGAGAAGCTCGGCACCATCACGATCCTGGTGAGCAACGCCGGCGTCACCCGCCCGGCGATGCTGTGGAAGATGACGGACGAGCAGTGGGACGTCGTCCAGGCCACGCACGTCAACGGCTCGTTCTACTGGCTGCAGGCCGTCGTGCCGGGCATGCGCGAGCTCAAGCAGGGCCACATCATCCTGACCAGCTCGGCCGCCGGCATCAACGGCACGATCGGCCAGATCAACTACGCGACCGCCAAGGCCGCCCTGCTCGGCATGATGCGCTCGGCCTCGAAGGAGCTCGCCCCGGCGAACATCATCGTCAACGCCGTCGCCCCCGCCGCGGCCACGCCGATGACCGAGACCATCCGCACCGACGAGCGCTTCAAGGACAAGTACCTCGAGTCGATCCCGCTGGGCCGCTGGGCCGAGCCCGAGGAGATCGCCGGCGTGTACGTCTTCCTGGCCTCCCCGGACTGCAACTACATGACCGGTCAGACCTTCTCGGTTGATGGTGGGCGCGTCCCGGTTCGCTGAGTTCAGCACGAGAAAGCCCCCGCGCCCAGAAGGGCGCGGGGGCTTCGGTCTTCCGGCGCACACGTAATTGACGGAATGAGTCTCAACACGGGCTGCACGGGACGACCCAAAAGTACGATCGCCGCCAATGCCAAGCCACTCTTCGACTCAATGCCACTGGTATAGAGACCCTGCGTAATGTGCGACACGCGTTCCGTGCGCCCGGACCGCTCGCTGCATAAGCTCCGACATCCGGACCAAACTTGGAACTCTGCCATCAACTCTGTCACCGCGACGAGATCGCGCCATCAATTCCGTCAATTGAATCTGTGTCATACCCCAAGGCATTGGATCCGACGGCGCCAGCCCTCGAAGGAGCTTGGCCCGCTTGCGGAGCGCGAGCCAAACTCGAGACAGCACCCACGCGTCGATTTCGCGCAGTTGTTCCATATCGTCGACGAGCGGTTGCCTCCCCAACAGGCCACCGAGAGAGATCCTCGGCGGCAATGGCCCCCGCAACAGCCGACGCAATTGCCCTTCACTCAGATTTCCGTAGAAATAGCGACGCAATTGCGAGAGAAGAGCCACGTAGTCACGATCAAGATTATCGCGCAGACGTCGGGGATCCTGCTGGCCGCGAAGAGGCTCGCGCAGCAGATGGTTGAATATGTACTGATCCACTTCGCGTTTGACATCGGCCACAACCCTGTCAGCCAAAGCTGTCTCGCGAAGCGACAGTCTATGACTCAAGAATTCAATGGCATGCGTACTGCGAAATTCCGCCTTGCTCGACGCTGGCGACGTGAGAAGGCGTACTCCCTCGCTCTTCCCATGATTGATACTGCATTGCGACCGATCTGCAAACCGGTGCAGTTCTTCGACAGCACGACTGATTGACTCATAGTCGCGACTCCACACAACAACGTCGTCGGCGTACCGAGCGAAGGAGACGCCCAGCCGCTCGAACTGCCTGTCGAGCGGCGTCGCTGCAATATTCGCCAGCAGTAGACTAATGGTGCTCCCTTGGTGGATCCCTTTCTCTCTGCGCGGCGCATCGCTTGGCATCTTTGCAGGCAGCATCGTGGGAAGGGGGGCCCGCATGAAAGCCCCTAGGAGCTTTCGCTCGGTCCGCGTGATAGACAGACCCAGTTCCTCAATGGTTCGCCACACGTGACGGTGGTCGATGGACCCGAAGAAATCCGTGAAATCGTACTCTGCAACGTAGACCCGATGTTCTGTTCGCCATTCAGACTGCATGTGGGCGATGGCGTCGTGCACACCGAGGTCCTTGCGGTATGCATATGATCGGGCACTTAGACGCGCTCGATTCTTGTTCATTAGCGACACATACAGGCGTTTTGACACGACCTCGTCTGCTATGGCGAAGGCCGTCACCGACCGGTATGAGCCGTCTGCTTTTGGGATCTGGACCCCAGCAGGCGGAAACGGTTGGTAACGCCTTTCTTTGATGCGCGTCCCAATGGCGTGTCCGATTACGTCCGCG
This sequence comes from Aeromicrobium jepli, assembly GCF_047246605.1. Taxonomy (NCBI): domain Bacteria; kingdom Bacillati; phylum Actinomycetota; class Actinomycetes; order Propionibacteriales; family Nocardioidaceae; genus Aeromicrobium; species Aeromicrobium jepli. Next base: position 57,837 of record NZ_JBFOKO010000001.1, on the reverse strand, counting down.
CGAGCTCGGACCCGGAAGGGGTCATGGCTTGGGGCGTACTCCCAAAGCCTCGGACGCGAGACCTCTAACGAAGCACCACTCCTAGACGTCCGTCGGGAACGGCGTTTCGTCTCGTCCTGTGCCGATTTGACGCTGCGTTCATGCTTGCGGATTTTTTCTGTCGCGGCGCCTCGGATAAGCGCAGAAAGCTCTTCCACTCAAACCCTCCAGGAGACGGCGGGGCGAAGCCGGAAGACTACGCCCCGCCTCGGCTGATCCCGCCTCAAAAAGGCTGCTTCACGCGCGCGGGCGTTGTGCACGTCCGCGCCTTGCAGACCCACGAGGAGCTGCATTCTAGGCGGGAGGTTTAGTCCCTCTTGGGACCCGATGGCACGCTACCACGGACACATCCCCAAGAGGTCAACCCCAGAGACCGGCCACCAACGGCACCAAGAGCGCGACTGGAACCACCAGCGTCACATACGGCCAGACAGTAATCGACCAGTCGAGCAGCATGCGTCGTCGTCGCTCGCGGTACAACTGCTCACTGGACGAGTAGTGGGGGTGACTCTGGGGGAGAGTGCGGGAGAAATTCCGCAGATGGTCGCCCGGCGTGTGATTTTCGGTCTCGTCCAGGACCGCTTGGTAGCGATCAACCAGTTCCCTGACGGCATCCCGCGTTACGGGCGACGACGTTTGCCGACCTAACTCCTCCATCTCAACAGCTATCCGCTGGATGTTTCGATAGTTCAGGAACATGTTCCTGCTCCTGCCGGAGTAGTCAATATTGGCTGTCGTAAGCGAGACAACGAGCACAAGAACCGAGAGGCAGACCATCAGCGTATCCCCTTGCGATCCGTACATATTCGGATCGACGAGCAGCCCGACCGAAGCGACGGCGGTACTGGTCGAGAACGCCACTAGGGCACCGTTCCATGCGCGCGCGCGCTGACCTAAGCGCCTCGCCGCGGATTCGCGCGCCCGGTACGTCTTGAAAGCGCGAGACTCCTCGATCTTGAGGTAATCCCGAGCACCCGGGTCCTCCACAGCATCTGTCGCGCCATGGCACTGACTTGGCTGGCGCTCCTTAAAGAGGCTTTGCCACCACATGGCACACCCTTCATTAGTACGTTCATTCGAAACGGTGATCCGTTTGGCTCGATGGCTCTGCAACTGAGCTGGTCATTCGTGCGGACGCGGGCGCCCACGGACTATTGAAGATAGCGCCCTAGCCGGCTGTAGTTCCGGAACATGCCTCAGGCCCAGGCTCGCCCACCACGCTCTGCAACGCGCACTCCGGCAGGGAACACCGACTGCTCTCGGACGCGGCGAGAGACGAGTATGCAGATGGAGCCGTGCGATCGGCTGCCACGCAGAGGGGCAATTTGTCCTTCGGATCACGATCCGGTGTACGAACTTCGCAACGACTGGCTCCTCTCATGCGACACGCACGGCTCACGAAAACGGAGAACACCATGCCCAGGTATCGCATCACCACTAACTCCCGCGGCGCCTCGAAGCAGCGGCGGCCAGTCATGCGCAGCCTTTCGCTGGCGCTCGCGCTCGGCGTAGGCCTGGTCGGCACGGCGTCGTCCGCGCAGGCGCAGCAGCGCACCACGGCGGACCCGGTCGGCGGCGGGACGAGCGCTCTCGACCTCTACAAGGTCAAGGTCGTCAACAACGCCAAGGGCGTGCGGGTCACCGTGAAGATGAGGCCGGTCGACTGGAACGCGGAGTCCACTCCCGTCGGCGAGTTCCGACTCCTGCTCGACACGAACCACCGCTCGAAGGGCGCCGAGTTCGCCGAGGAGGTCGGCATCCCGGGTGACGGCGGGTTCCGTGCACTCAATGGCTCGAAGAAGTACCGCCAGAGCTGGGAGACCTACCCGTTCCCCGGCAAGTGCGGCAAGACGGTCAGCGAGAGCTACGACCTCGAGCACGGCAAGATCACGATCCACATCAAGCCGAAGCGCGGCTGCCTCTACCACCCGAAGTACGTCAGGGTGAACGCTCGCAGCATCCAGTCCGGCTACATCGACGCCTCCGGCTACCACCCGTACACGCCGGCACTCGTCGACCACCTGCCGTACAAGAACACGTTCACGCCGTGGGTGAAGTACTCGCGGAAGTGATCCCCTGACGCACGGGGCGCCCGGCGGCTTGCCGGGCGCTCCGTGCGTCACGGCACGGTCAGCGAAATCCGCGCATCGCGCCGATTCGCCCACGGTTGGTCGGCCGCTCCGGTAGCGTTCCCGCCGGCATGAGCGGCGCCCAGCCGGACTCGGCCGCGTTCGAAGGTGGTCCCGTGGCTCGTCGCTCCGCTCGCTCTCGTCACTTCGCGCCGGTCGCATTCGGCGCCTGGCTCGTCGGCCTGATGATGGCGGGCTTGCTCGCCGCGTGCGGCGGCGAAGCCGAACCCGCAGACGCTCCCGAGACGTACACGCTGGAGACCCGCGGCGAGTTCCTGGCGACGGATCCCGGATGCGACGAGCTGAAGGACTGGTACGAGAAGTACCCCGCAGACACCGAGGTCCGGACCGCCCAGCGCTACATCGAGAAGTGCCGGGACGCACCGGCCATTGCGATGACGAATCCGCGCGTCTTCACGCAGGTGACCCCGACCGTTCTTGAGCTGCCGCTTCCCGAGTCCCACCCCATCCGCAAGAAGATCCGCGCCGACTTCGCCACCGGAGCATGCGACTCCTTCGAGATGGGAATGAAGAACCCGCTCGAGCTCGTGGACTCGCTCGAGAAGCGCAGCGCCGATGCGGCGGAGATCCGCGCCGTGCTCGACGACGCGGCGCGTGAGTGCCCGCAGTACCGCCGGGACCTCCTGTTGTTCACGGTCCCCGACGTGGGCGCGGGCGCCGACCAGCTCGTCGCTTTCGCGGAGGCCGAATGGCCCGGGGCGATCGGATCCGAGGACGAACACCGGGCGCTCGCGGCCCTCGCGTGCGGTGGTCACCTCGACGACGGACGCGGCAGGCAGGTCCTCGCGACGGTCATCGGCCCTGGGAACGAGGACAAGCTCGTCTCCAAGGCGAAGCAGCTGCTCTGTCCCTGACGGCACGCCCGGTAAGCCGCGAACGATGAAGGTCCTCGCCAGTGACCTGTCGCCTGCGATCCTCATCCAAAACGGACGGGGCGTGGGCGTCGCCGACGCTCTAGCGTGGCGCCATGCTCATCCTCGCGATCATCGTGTTCGGAATCCTGGTCGGCGGCCTGGCGCAGATGGCGCTCGGCCGAAAGATGCAGTCGGTGAACTGGACGCTCGCCATCGCACCGGCCCTCATCGGCTCACTGTGGGAGGCCCCGCCGCCAGCCTGATCGCGGGCGACGGCTTGGAGCTGCACCCGAGCGACTCATCGGCTCCTTCCTCGGCGCCATCGTCGTCACCCTGCTGTGGGGCGCGATGTCCAAGCGCGACGCCTGACGACTGCTCCCGTCGAGTGACGAGCCCTTACTCGCGGAAGTGACCGTCAAGCGAGCGACCGCCGACTAGCCTGACGGCGTGCTCGACCCCTCGCAGACGGTTCCCTTGAAGTTTGGCCACATCCTCGTCGGACTGGGCGCCGAGCACGACCCACCGATCGGACTCGAGAACATCCACGTCATCCGGCACAGCTTCAACCCCGGTTCGCACGACGGACTGCGAGGGCCCGAAGACCTAGGTGTAGAGCGAGTCATCGCCTACACGCGTCAGCAGAGCGTGCTGACCAGGCGCTTCCCGGCAGAGCCTCCGCGCTACTGGGTGATCCTGGTCGCGGACGGGCAAAGGCGCTCCCGCCTCTTCGGCACGTTCGAGAACCGCGGCGAGCTGCCTGAGCTTCGCGACGACACCTACCGCACCTTCGATCTGCACCCCAACGACTTCCTCGCGCCCCTCACGGACCGGCTCGTCATCGAGTGGGACAGCCCCATCAACTGGCACAGTCGCGGGACGCGCGCCGCGAACCTCCCTGTTCTCGAGATCGCCGACCGCGATAAGGTCCCGTTTCCCGGGTTCGACGGTGTTCGGCTGACGTTCCACGAACTGCGCGAGATGGTCGAGAGCCACCGTTACGAGGACTGGCGGGCCGCCCTCCGGGAAGTGCAGGGCATCTACCTGATCACCGACTCCACGAATGGCAAGCAGTATGTGGGCAAGGCCGACGGAGCCGAGCGCCTCCTCGGCCGCTGGTCCACATACGCGAAGGACGGTCACGGCGGCAACGTCGCACTGCGCGAACTCGCCTTCGAGAGCGTCGGAGGCGGTGTCGTGAAGACGGATCACGCCCGGAACTTCGTCTTCAGCGTCCTGCGCGTGTTCGGTCCGAGCACGCCAGCGTCCGAGGTCAATGCTGCGGAGTCGCACTTCAAGGAGAGTCTGCTGACGCGCGAGTTCGGACTGAATCGAAACTGATGATCGCGCACGCATCAGCCACCACCGACTCGCGTGTCGAGCAGTGGGAACGTCGGACGGAAGTCCCTCTCGTCGCGCTCGCGTTGGCCTTTCTCGTCGCCTACGCGTGGCCGGTGCTCGACCCGCGCCTCGACGCTGATCTGCTCACCGTCCTCAGCGCAGTGACGTGGACCGTCTGGGCCGCGTTCGCGGCGGATTTCATTGTGCGACTGGCGCTCGCCGGGTCGGGGAATCGCGGCGAGTACGCGGTCCGCCACTGGTACGACGTCGCACTGATCGTGGTGCCGATGCTCCGCCCGCTGCGCCTTCTCCGGTTGCTTGCGCTCGTACGGATCCTCGATCGCTCGGCATCGAACTCCCTCGCCGGGCGGGTGCTCGTCTACGTTTCCGGCAGCGCGGCGATGGCCGTGGGGCTCGGAGCGATCGCCGTCCTGGACGCGGAACAGGATGCAGCGGACTCCAACATCACCACCTTCGGCGACGCGCTCTGGTGGGCCTGCACGACGGTGACGACCGTGGGCTACGGCGACCAATATCCAGTGACGCTAGAAGGACGTGCCGTAGCCGTGGTGCTGATGATCGTCGGCATCGGCGTGGTGGGAGCGGTGACCGCATCCGTGGCTACATGGCTCATGAGTCGAGCCGAGACCGGGACGAGCTGAAGCACCGTGCGCTCGGACGGCACTCGTGATCCTTCTCCAACGGGCGTCCTTACATAAGGATCTGCGCGGATCCTTATCTAGGTGTGGCAGGTGAGAACGAAGGGATTGCCGCGAGTCAGCCAGCGGCGAGCTTGCGCACCACGTACTGGTTGAGGCTCATGTGCTCCTCGGCGGCGTGCATCGCAAGGTCACGGTGCAGGTTCTCGCCGATGCGGACGTTGAAGGTCCCCGAGTACCTACGCTCGGCAATCGGCTGGGGAACCGTCTCGCCATTCTCTTGCATGTCCTGGACGATGTCGGCCACGAGCGCCTCGAGGCCGTCGATCGCGTCCGAGCGAGACTCCGCCAACCAGGAGAGCGACGGGAACTCAAGGCACGTGGCGACGTACTCGTCATCCTCGGCGGACCACGTCACTCGATAGGTGTAGTGCGCGACGTTCGGTCGTTCCAGCGTGCTCATGACATGGCCTCCTTCTTGTCGATCGCGGCGAGAACCTGGCGGACTTGGTACGCCTTCGCCTTGCCCTTGTCGTCCTGAATGTTCACCCGGGGGTCTCCCGGCCACGGGGTCTTGAAGACCGCGTGGGACGTCCCCCGTCGCCGCGGCTCTCCGAAATAGTGCTCGCACACCTTGTGCAGGTCTGCGAAGGCGACGTTCTGCGGATTGTTGCGCAGCGCCTTCACGATTTTCTCGATGGACGCCACACCCGAAACGGTACTACCCACGGTACCGAATCTCAACGTCCAGTGTCCCGAGAACCGAAGGGCCCGGCCGCATCCGCCGGGCCCTCCGTCGTCGATGGTGGTTTCGATACGCGGCTCGTTCCTCGCCAGCTACTCAACCACCGGGGTGTCAGGCGATGAAGCCCTTCAGGCGGCCGTTGATGATCTCCTCGGCGCCGGCGACCATGCGCTCGACGAGCTCGCGGGCGGACGGGACGTCCTGGATGAGGCCCTGGACCATGCCGACGGACCAGATGCCCGCGTCGAGGTCGCCGGACTCGTAGACCTCGCGGCCGCGGACGCCGGCGACGAGGTCGCGGACGTCCTCGAACTGGGCGCCCTCGTTGAGCATCTCGACGACCTTGACGCTGACCTCGTTGCGGGCCACGCGCGCGGTGTTGCGCAGCGGCCGGAAGATCAGCGAGGTCTCGCGCTCGGTGGCCTCGACGATGCGGTCCTTGACGTTCTGGTGGATCCACGATTCCTGCGTGCTCATGAAGCGAGTGCCCATGTTCACGCCGTCGGCACCGAGGGCCAGCGCCGCGACCAGGCCGCGCTCGTCGGCGATGCCGCCCGAGGCGATGATCGGGATCGAGAGCTGGTCGGCGGCGGCCGGGATGAGGACGAGGCCGGGGATGTCGTCCTCGCCCGGGTGGCCGGCGCACTCGAAGCCGTCGATCGAGACGCCGTCGACGCCGACCTTCTCGGCGCGCAGGGCGTGCCGGACGCTCGTGCACTTGTGGAGCACCTTGATGCCGTTGTCCTTGAAGAACGGCATGTGCGGCTCGGGGTTCGCGCCGGCGGTCTCGACGATCTTCACGCCCGACTCGGCGATCGCCTGGCGGTACTCGTCGTACGGCGGCGGGTTGATCGACGGCAGGATCGTCAGGTTCACGCCGAACGGCTTGTCGGTCAGCTCGCGCGCCTTCGCGATCTCGCCCGCGAGGGCCTCGGGCGTCGGCTGCGTCAGCGCGGTGATGATGCCCAGGGCGCCCGCCTCGGACACGGCGGCGGCCAGCTCGGCACGCCCCACCCACTGCATCCCGCCCTGGACGATCGGATGGGTGACACCGAACGTCTCGGTGAAACGGGTCTTCAGCATGGGTGCTCCTTCGGGGGGATTCAGTCGGCGGCCGGGCGGACCGGCCAGTCGGGAACGGAGTCGGGCAGGTCGGTGTCGAGCCGGCCGGTGAACACGGCATCGCGCTTCTCCAGGAACGACGAGACGCCCTCCTTGGCGTCCGGTCCCTGCTTCAGCGCGGCGATCGTCTGGGTCTCGAGCCTGTGCGTCTCCCACAGGTCGTCCTGCGTGAGCTGCGACCACAGCATCCGCCGGGTCGCCGCCACCGCGACGCCGGACGTGTTGTCCGCGATCTCGCGCGCGATCGAGTGAGCGGTCGAGAGCACCTCGTCGGGCTCGACGACGCGCGACACGAGGCGCCCGCGCAGGGCCTCCTCGGCGTCGAAGACGCGCCCCGTCAGTGCCCACTCGGCCGCCTGCGAGATCCCGACGACCCGCGGCAGGAACCAGCTCGAGACCGCCTCGGGCGCGATGCCGCGGCGCGCGAACACGAAGCCGAACTTCGCCTTCGTCGACGCGATGCGGATGTCCATCGGCAGCGTCATCGTGATGCCCACGCCGATCGCGGCACCGTTGATCGCGGCGATCACCGGCTTGGGGAAGGAGGCCAGGCGCAGCGTCACAACGCCGCCGCCGTCACGCGGCAGACCCGCGATCTCGTCGGCGTCGGACGTCGAGTTGCGCATGCCCTCGCCGCTGTACGAGAACGGCTTGTCGCCCGCGCTGCCGAGGTCGGCGCCCGCGCAGAACGCACGCCCCTCCCCCGTCACGACGACGACGCGCACGTCCTCGTTCGCCTCGGCCCAGTCGAGAGCCTCGACGATCTCGGCACGCATGACCGGCGTGAACGCGTTCATCCGGTCGGGGCGGTTCAGCCGCAGCTCCAGGACGCGGTCGGCCAGCGACAGGGTGATCTGCTCGAACTCGGGGATCACTTGATCGACCACTTCCCGGTGAACTCCGCCTCGGTCTTGTCGGCGAACGCCTTGAAGGCGGCCGGCGCGTCGTCCGTCGCGTAGTTGATGGCCTGGGCGCGCGCCTCGTTGTCGAGCACGTCGCGGAACGACTGCACCACGCCGTTGTGGAGCAGGTCCTTGTTCTGCGCGATCGCGATCGGCGGCATCTTGGCGAGGCGGCCGGCGAGGTCGTCGACGAACGCGTCGATCTCGTCGGGCTCCTTGACCCACGTGACGAGGCCGAGCTCCTTGGCCTCCTGCGGCGTCACGAACTCGGCCAGGAAGGCCAGCCGCTTCGCCTGCTGCAGGCCTGCGAGCCGCGGCAGCAGCCACGCGCCACCGAAGTCGATGCTGAGCCCGCGCTTGGAGAAGATCTCGGAGAACTTCGCCGTCGACGAGGCCACCACGAAGTCGCAGCACAGCGCCATGTTGAAGCCCGCGCCGACCGCCGCGCCCTCGACCTTGGCGATCGTGGGCTTGTTGAGGCTGTAGAGCATCTCCGGGGTGCGGCTGATGTTGCGCACGCGCGTCAGCGGGTGACCGCCGGCCGGGCCGCCGCCGATGTCGGCACCCGCGCAGAACGCGCCGCCGGCACCGGTGAGGACGACCGCACGCACCTCGTCGTTGTAGGAGACCGTGCGGAGGTGGTCGTACAGCAGCGCCCAGCCCTCGGCCGTCTGCGCGTTCCTGCGGTGCGGACGGTTGAGGGTGATCGTCGCGATCGGGCCCTCGATGTCGAGGAGGATGTCGTCGCTCATGCCTGCGTTCCCTTCGACGTGATCTCGATACGCGTCTCGCTTCGCTCGCCTGCTACTCGATCACCGGCATTCGCCACGGCGAGGCGGGGGACGCTCATGCGGCGCCCCGCGCGGAGGCGATGGTGGCCTGGCCGAGGGCCTCGGCCAGCTCGGAGAGGCCGCCGTGGGCCTGCTCGAGGGCCTTGCCGCGCTTGAGCCACAGCTGCAGGTGGTGCTCCCACGTGAAGCCGATGCCGCCGTGCAGCTGCAGGGACGCGCGGTTCGCCTCGAACTCGGCCTGGATCGCGACGATGCGCGCGGCGAGCGCGGCCGTCGTCGCATCGGGCGCACCGTCGGCGACCTTGGCCGCCGCGGCGTGCACCGCGAAGGCGGCCAGCTCGACGTTCGCGACCGCGTCGGCCAGCTGGTGCTTCACGGCCTGGAACGAGCCGATGACGCGACCGAACTGCTCACGCACCTTCACGTACGCGACGGTCTCGTCGAGCATCCGGCGGCTCAGGCCGATCAGGACGCTGGCCGAGGCCGCGGCCTCGTGCGCCAGCACGGTGTCGGGGTCGCCGTTCGGCAGGTCCTCGGCGGCGCCCTCGGGCACCGTCACGCGGAACTGGCGGCGCGAGGGATCCATCGAGCGCAGCGCGGTCAGCTCGCACCTCGACGTCTCGACCAGCTTCAGCCGGCAGCCGTCGAGGTAGATCAGCACGTCCGCGACGTGCACGTCCGGCACGGAGTCCAGGCCGCGCAGCGCGACCGTCGCCGTGGCCGAGCCGTCGGCCAGCTTCGGCAGCCACGCCGCCTGCTGCTCGGGCGTGCCGGCCACCGTCAGCGCGACCGGCGCGGTCACGAGCGACTCGACCAGCGCGTCCGGCACCGCGTGGTAGCCGACCCGCTCCAGCACGAGCGCGAGGTCGACGAGCGTGCCGCCGTAGCCCTCGAACCGCTCGGGCACGAGGATCGTGGTCAGGCCCAGGTTCGCGATCGTGGTGCGCAGTTTCTCGGAGCGCCCCGTCTCGGTGGTCCACAGCGCCCGCAGGGCATCGACGTCGACCTCGGACGCGACGGCCTGGTCGAACGACGTCGCCAGGTCCTTCTGCTCGGCTTCGAATGCGATCTTCATCCGCGCGGCTCCTTCGGCAGACCGAGCATCCGCTCGGAGATGATGTTGCGTTGGATCTCGTTCGATCCGGCGTAGATCTCGGCGCCGCGCCCGTGCCAGTAGTTGCGGCGCATGCCGAACATCTCGCCGTCGGGACCGTGGTCGGTCATGATCTCGGCGTCCGCGCCCAGCACGACCAGGTGCTGCTCGTGGACCGCCGTGTGGATCTCGGTGTAGCGCAGCTTGAGGATGCTCGAGAAGTCCGGGCCCGTGCGGCCGGTGGCGATCTCGTGCGTCGAGGCGTAGGTGGCCTGCTCGTACGCGAACGTCCACGCGGCGAGCTCGCCGAGCCTCTCCACCTGCGCCTCGGTGCCGAGGTCGGCCGTGTCGCGCGCCAGGTCGACGAGCGCCTGCTCGAGGCGGGTGTGCGTGCCGCGGCCCGTGCCCCGCTCGAGCTGCAGGGACGTGCCGGCCACGCGCCAGCCGTCGCCGACCTCGCCGATCACGTTCTCCATCGGCACCTCGACGCCGGAGAAGAACACCTCGGCGAAGCCCGGGTTGCCGTGCAGCTGGCCGAGCGGCCGGATCTCCACGCCGGGCGAGCGCAGGTCGATGATGACGAACGTCAGGCCCTTGTGGCCCTTCGAGGCCGGGTCGGTCCGCACGAGGGCGAACATCGTCGTGGCGATGATGCCCTGCGAGGTCCAGATCTTCTGGCCGTCGACCACCATCGTGTCGCCGTTGATGCGGCCCGTGGTGCGGATCGCGGCCAGGTCGCTGCCGGCGCCGGGCTCGGAGAAGCCCTGGCACCAGATGTCCTCGCAGTTGAGGATGCCGGGCAGGAAGCGCTGCTTCTGCTCGTCCGTGCCGTGCGCCTCGACCGTCGGGCCGCCGTGCACGAGGCCCATCTTGTTGAGGCGCTCGGGCAGCCGGAACCGCGCGTACTCCTCGTCGTAGATCAGCTGGTCCCACGCGTCGGCGCCCATGCCGCCGACCTCCCTGGGCCAGCCGGGCGCGGCGTAGCCGGCCTCGAAGAGCGCGCGCTCCCACTCCAGGTGCTGGCTGAAGCCCGGCTCGGAGTAGGGGCTGTCGAGCCGCTCCTTGGGGCCGTTCGCCGCGAACCACTCCTGCAGTTCACGGCGGAACGCCTGCTGTTCGGGGGTGAAGTTCAGGTCCATTCGGGTGTCAGTCCTCCGCGGAAAGCTGCTTGGTCATGTCGATGAAGCCGTTGCCCTTGCCGCGGCGGCGGCGGATCGCGCCGACGACCGAGGCGAGGATCACGACCGCGACGACGGCGATGATGGTGCCCGAGATCGGGCGGGTGACGAAGATCGAGAGCGAGCCGTCCGACATCAGCAGCGACTGGCGGAAGCCCACCTCGAGCACGCTGCCCAGCACGAACGCCAGCACCAGCGGCGCGGGCTCGAAGCCGGTCTTGCGCATGAGGTAGCCGACGAAGCCGGCGATGATCATGACCCACATGTCGAACTGCGTGTAGCTGATCGTGTAGACACCGATGAGCGTGATCAGCAGCGCGACGCCGCCGATGATGCCGATGCGCACACGCAGCAGCTGGACGAACAGGCCGACGAACGGCAGGTTCAGCGCCAGCAGGATCAGGTTGCCGATGAACATCGACGCGATGACGCCCCAGAACAGCTCGGGGTGGTCGTTGATCATCGTGGGGCCGGGCGTGATGTCCTGCATCATCAGCGCGCCGAGGATCAGCGCGAGGACGGCGTTGGACGGCAGGCCCAGGGTCAGCAGCGGGATGAACGCCGAGATCGACGAGGCGTTGTTCGCGGTCTCGGGACCGGCGACGCCCTCGATGGCGCCCTTGCCGAAGCGCTGCGGCTCCTTGGCGACCTTCTTCTCCACGGCGTACGAGGCCAGCGAGCTCATGACGCCGCCGCCACCGGGCAGCACGCCGATCGGGAAGCCCAGGATCGTGCCGCGGGCGATCGGCCCGCGCGAGGCCTTCCAGTCGTCGCGCGTCGGCAGGATGCGGTTGATGGCGCCGATCGTGCCGGAGCCCTTCACGCGCTGCTCGAGGTTGTACATGATCTCGCCGATGCCGAACATGCCCATCGCGATGGCGACGAGGTCGAGGCCGGAGATCAGCTCGGGCATGTCGAAGCTGAAGCGCGACGTGCCCTGGATCGGGTCGGGGCCGACGGCCGCCAGCAGCAGGCCGAACAGCGCGGCGATGACGCTCTTGACCGTGGACTTCGTGCCCAGGTAGGTCACCAGCACCAGGCCGAGGATCGTGATGGCGGCGTACTCGGGCGGGCCGAACCGCAGCGCGGCCGTCGCGACCGCGGGGGCGATGAGCGCCAGGCCGACGATCGAGATCGTGCCGCCGATGAAGGAGCCGATCGCGGCGATGCCGAGCGCCGGGCCGCCGCGGCCCTGCTTGGTCATCTCGTAGCCGTCGAGCGCGGTGATCGCCGAGGCGGCCTCGCCGGGGATGCGCAGCAGGACGGACGTGATCGTGCCGCCGTACATCGAGCCGTAGTAGACGCCGGCCAGCATCATGATCGACGCCTCGGGCGAGATGGAGTACGTGATCGGCAGCAGCAGCGCGATCGTGGCGGTCGGGCCCAGGCCCGGCAGCACGCCGATGACGGTGCCGATCGTGACGCCGAGGAAGACGAACAGCAGGTTCTCGGGGGCGAAGACGACGCCGAAGCCCGAGGCGAGGTTGGTCAGGGAGTCCATGCTCAGCGACCTCCCCAGAGGCTGGCGACGATGTCCTCGGGCAGGCGGACGCCCAGCGCCGAGACGAACAGCAGGTAGCTGGCCAGGGGCGCGACGACCGAGATCGCCAGCGACATGCGCCAGCTCTCGCCGTTGAGACCCTTGAGCCACAGCATCAGGAACACGAAGCCGGCCAGGATCGATCCGGTCTGCTCGAACATGAGCGTGAAGACGGCCAGCGCCGCGAAGCCCGCGATCACGCGGACCGTGCTGCCCAGCTCGAAGACCTCGATGCCGTCGCGCATGTCGATGAAGAAGCCGAGCACCGAGATGACGATGATCGCCACGATCAGCACGCGCGGCCAGAAGCCGGGGCCGGCCTCGGTGAGTGAGCCGACCTCCATCTCCTTGGTCTGCAGGTGGAAGACGAAGGCGATCGCGATCGCGACGGCCAGTGGCACCTTCGAGGCGATCCAGCCGGTGCCGCGCACGCGGTCAGGCGTCGCGCCCGGCGGGGCACTCTGCTCGTGGGTCAGGTCGGTCATGAGGTGGTCCTGTCAGGGGGGAAATCGGGAAGGTGGGTCCGGATCGCGGACGACCCGGACCCACCGCGGCTGATCAGCCGAACAGGTCCTTGAGGACCGGCGTCAGGGTCTCGACCTCGTCGTCGATCCGCGCCTGCAGCTCCTTCGAGCCGATGAACTCCTTCGGCACGTTCAGCTCGCCGGCGGCCTTGCGGGTCGCGGGATCCTTCAGCGCCGCCTCGAGGGAGGCCTCCAGCCGGGAGACGATCTCCTCCGACGTGCCCTTCGGCGCGATGACGATGAACGACGAGATGCCGTACGTCAGCTGGTCGAATCCCGACTCGGCGAGGGTCGGCGTGTCCTCGAGGTACGACAGTCGCTTCGGACCCATCGTCGCGAGCGGCACGATCGCGCCGGACTCGTGCTGGCCACGCACCTGCTCGTTGTACGACGGCACGATGACGTCGACGTTGTCGCCCAGCAGACCCGTGAGGGCCGGGGCATCGCCCTGGAACGGGACGAGCTTGAACTCGACGCCGTACTCCTTGGCCATCCGCAGGATCTCGACGGCCTGCGGGGTCTGCGCGCCCGCGGCACCGACCGTGATCTTGCCCGGCTTGGCCTTCGCGGCGGCGACGAGGTCCTCGATCGACTTGTAGGGCGAGTCCTTCTTGACGAAGAAGATGCCCGGCGACTCGGTGACGACGCCGATCGGCGTGCCGTCGCCGGCCTCGAAGCCGACCTTCTCGATGGTGGGCACGCGGCTGATGGCCGAGGCGGTCGTGGTGCCCAGCGTCAGGCCGTCGGGCTTGGCGTTGATGACCTTCGCCGAGCCCACGGCGCCGGAGGCACCCTCGAGGTTCTCCACGACGACCGAGACGCCGAGGTCCTTCTCGAAGTACTTCGAGACGGCGCGACCCGCCAGATCGGTCGGCCCGCCGGCGGCATACGCGACGACCATCGTGATGTCGCCGGAGGGGAACTCTGCGGCGTCGTCGCCGGAGTCCGAGCTGCCGCACGCGGCCAGCGAGAATGCCAGCACGCCGGCGAGGGCGCCGAAGGTGAGTTTCTTCATCGTGTCTCTCCTGTGAGGGTTGGGGGGAAAATCAGGGGGTGACGCGCTCGGTGATGAGCGCGTCGAGGGCCGCCGCGCCGTGGCCCTGCGGGCGCACGAGGAACGGGTTGACCTCGATGCTGTCGAATCGGCTGCGGTGTTCCGCGGCCACGTGCGACAGCGCGACCAGGGCGCTGGCCAGTGCGTCGACGTCGGCCGGGGCCGCGCCCCGCACGCCGTCGAGCATCGCCGAGCCGCGGATCTCGCGGATCATCTCGCGTGCGGTCTCCCGACCGAACGGGGCGAGGCGGTAGGTGACGTCCTTGAGGACCTCGACGAAGATGCCGCCGAGGCCGAACATCACGACGGGGCCGAACGTGGGATCGTCCACGACGCCCAGGATCGTCTCGATGCCGTCGGTGATCATGGGGGCCACGAGCACGCCGTCGATCCGGGCGTCGGGCTCGTGGCGTCGGGCCGAGTCCAGGATCCGGTCGTGGGCGGCGGCCGCCTCATCGGCGCTGGCCACACCCAGGACCACGCCGCCGACCTCGGTCTTGTGCGCGATGTCCGGCGAGACCACCTTGAGGACGACGGGGCCGCCGATGCGCTCCTGGGCGGCCGCGGCCTCGGCGGCCGACGTCACGACGACCTCGGGGGCCACGGGGACGCCTGCCTCGGCGAGGAACGCCTTGGCGGTGACCTCGGTGAAGACCTCGGGCAGCGGGGGGACGGCCACGGCCGGGGCCTCGGCCGCCCGCTCGCGCGACTCCTCGAAGCGCCGGCGGCGCATCGCGTAGTCGGTGACGCGGGCCAGGATCCGGACGGCCTTCGTGATGTCGTCGAAGACCGGGATGCCCAGTTCCTCGATGGCGCGCTTGACCGCGGGGGTCGACAGCGTGGTGGCGTAGATGGGCGCGTCGGGGTGGGCCTCGCGCGCCAGCTTCAGGGCGCGGACGACCAGGTCGGTCCACGGCTCGAGCAGGCCCATGTAGGTCAGGCCCATGACGATCGAGTCGAACGCGCCGTCGTCGAGGCACGCGTCGACGAACGACGGCAGCAGGTGCTCGTCGTTCATGAGCTGGGCCGTGAGGTCGATCGGGTTGCCGACGCCGGCCGGCGGCCAGATGGTCTTGAGCTGGTCCTGCAGCTGCTGCGACGGGGTCGGGACCCGCAGCCCCTGCTCCTCGGCCTCGTCGGCGGCGATGATGCCGATGCCGCCCGAGCCGGTGAGGATGCCGAGTCGGTCGCCCTGGGGCAGCGGGCCGACCGAGAGGGCGTAGCAGACGTCGAAGAGCTCGGCCATCGAATCCACGCGGATGACGCCGTACTGCTCGAAGAGCGCGTCGAAGACCTGGTCGGAGCCGACGAGCGAGGCCGTGTGCGAGGCGGCGGCGGTGGCGCCGACCTCGGAGCGACCGACCTTCAGCACGACGACCGGCTTGCCGTTCTCCTGCGCCACCGCCAACGCCTCGCGCAGGCGCTGGCCGTCGCGGCAGCCCTCGAGGTAGGCCGCGATCACCCCGACCGAGTCGTCGGTGGCCAGGTGGGCCAGCACGTCGGCCAGCTGGATGTCGGCCTCGTTGCCCGTGGACAGCCACGGATCGAAGTTCAGGCCGGTCTGCTTGCCGTTGACGACCCACTCGCTGGCGATCGCGCCGCTCTGACTGACGAGGGCGACCTTGGCCAGCGGCTCGACCGCGAACGGCACGCCCACCGAGGCGGCGAAGGTGCCGACGGCGCCGTTCGCGGCGTTCATGCTGCCGATGCAGTTGGGACCGAGCACGCGCATGCCGTGACGACCGGCGATCTCGAGGACCTGGTCCTGCAGGGCGGCTCCCTCGGCACCCATCTCGGCGAAGCCGGCGGAGAAGATCGTCACGACCTTGACGCCCTGCCGGCCGCAGGACTCCACGGCGCTGAGCACGTGATGGGAGGGCAGCGCGACGACGGCCAGGTCGACGATGCCGTCGACGTCCTCGATCGAGGCGTAGGCCTTGACGCCCTGCACCTCGTCGGACTTGGGATTGATCGGGTAGATGCCCCCGGCGAAGCCCGACTCCTTGAGGAAGCGCAGCGGACGGCCGCCGATCTTCGTCGGATCGGACGAGGCACCCAGGATCGCCACGCCGCGCGGATCGAACAGCGCGTCGAGGCCACGGGTGTTGGCAGCCGTGGCGGGAGCTTCGACAACAGGGTGGGGCACGGGGACGTCCTTCCATCACGTCTCGGGGTGTGGCTTGGACCACACGCTAGGCATTCAACCATGAATGCGTAATGACATGCAAGAATGTATATCCTTGCGTATGGGAAGGTGTCCCGAGGCCATGTATACGCTTCGGAATGCACCGACCACCGACCGACCTACCTGCTGAGAGGCCGTTCCGATGGCGAAGACCACCCCGACCGCGACGGGAGTGCAGCGCTGCCTGACCGAGATCCGGCAGATGATCATCTCCGGCACCCTCCTGCCCGGCCAGAAGGTGCACCAGGGCGAGATCGCGGCCCAACTCGACGTCAGCCGCATCCCCGTGCGCGAGGCACTGTCGACCCTGCAGGCCGAGGGCGTGCTCGACTACAGGCCCAACACGGGATTCACGGTAGCGCGCTTCAGCGGCGAGGACCTCGCCGAGATCTACCTCATGCGCCGACTTTTGGAGACCGAGGTCGTCCGCACGGTCGACCTCTCGGTCGTCGACGTCGATGAGCTGCAGCGCCTGAACGAACACCTCCGCACGCTCAGCGCCGCCACCGAACCCGACGAGTGGCAGTCGGTGAACTTCGACTTCCACTTCCTGATCTTCGACCCCAGCCCGCTGAAGCTGGTGCGCGAGGAGATCCGCCGGCTCTGGTACATGTCCAGCTTCTACCGCTCGCTCTACATCCAGCAGGCCGACACCCAGCTGCGGGTCTGCGAGGACCACGGCCGCATCATCGAGGCCGTGCGCGCGCAGGACAACGAGGCCCTCATCAAGGTCTCCGACGAGCACCGCGGCTCCACCGAGAACCTGCTCACGCAGCGCCTCGGCTGGTCGCGCCCTCGCTGACTCCGGTCAGTCGCGCGTCAGGCGGCGCAGCACCACCGGCAGCGAGCTGACCGCGATGGCGCCGACGATCACGGCCATCATCACCATGGCCCAGTCCGCGCCCAGCGTGTCGGCGACGACGCCGTTGAGCACCGACGCCAGGGGGCGCGACCCCATGAACGCGATCACCCACAACGACATCACCCGGCCACGCATGTCGGCGGGGACCACGTGGTGCAGCATCGCCGTGCAGCCCGAGAACGCCACCGTGAAGCCGATGCCGGCGAGGAAGAACGCCACGCACACCGAGGTCGCCGAATCCAGGAGCGGCACCGCGAGCGAGCCCAGCGCCAGACCCGTCAGACCGATCGCGGGTGCGCTCTGCACGCGCAGTCCGCCGTTGAAGACCGTGGAGACGCCGCTGCCCACCAGCGCCCCGACGCCGAACGCCGAGCCGATGTAGCCGACGAACGCCTCGGAGACGCCGAGGTCGTGCGCGATCGCGGGGGCCAGCGTGACCACAGGATCGGCGCCCAGGCCCACGGCGGTGACGCCCAGCAGCAGCATCGCGACGACGGGGTTGCGGCGGATGTAGCCCAGACCCGCACGGAAGCTGCCCCCGGCACTCGTGGCCGCGATCGGCCCGTCGCCGCGCGCGATGAGGACCGAGACGATGCCGAACACGACGTGCCCACAGGCCGCCACCCCCAGCGCGGGCGCCGGGCCGAACGCGGCGGCCAGGACCGCACCGATCGCGGGCCCCGCGGCCCGGCCGAACATCGTGGGCATCGTATCGATCGCGACCGCCCGGCCGACCTCGTTCGGGTGCACCAGGTCGGACACCATCGCCTGCATCGCCGGACCACTGACGGCGAAGCCGATGCCCGCGACCAGGGAGAAGAGGAGGACGCCGGTGATCCCGGTGCGCTCGGCGCCTGCGAGCCAGAGCCACAGACCGAGGCCTCCGGTGCCCGCGATGCAGAACAGCCGACCGTAGGCCACGAGTCGCCCTCGGCTCGAGCGATCGGACAGCGGCCCGATGACCGGCGCCAGCACGACCTGCGGGATGAAGTGGACGACGCTGACCGCCGCGACCCACACGGCCGAGTGAGTGAACTGCCACGCCAGCACCGCCGTGACGACGTGGTGGATCCACACGCCCGTGAAGGCCAGGCCCTTGCCCAGGACGAACGGACCGAACCGGCGGTCGGCCAGCAGGCCCCAGGTCGAGCGGGGTGGCGGCGTGGTGCTCACGCCGCTCAGAAGTACACGCGCGTGATGTTCTCGGCGATGCAGGCGGGGCGCTCCTCGCCCTCGCGCTCGATCGTCGCGGCCCACGTCAGCTGCAGCCCGCCGCCCTTGACCTCCTCGGCGCTCGCGAGCGTCAGGCGGCCGCGCAGGCGCGAGCCGACGGGCACCGGCGAGGTGAAGCGGACCTTGTTCAGGCCGTAGTTGACCGCGTGCTTGCGGTTCTCGACGCGGTAGACCTGCAGCATGAACGGCACCATGAGGCTGAGCGTGAGGTAGCCGTGCGCGATCGTCGTGCCGAACGGGCCCTCGGCCGCGCGCTCGGGGTCGACGTGGATCCACTGGTGGTCGCCGGTCGCCTCGGCGAAGAGATTCACGCGCTCCTGGGTGATCTCGAGCCAGTCGCTGACGCCGATCTCCTCGCCGACCGCTGCCTTGAGCTCCTCGGGACCCGAGAACACGCGCATGGGACTCTCCTCCATCTGATACTTTTTTGTATACGATTCGGACTCTAGCACGAGGCCTCGCCCTCCGGGCACGGCGTGATGTCCCGTCTTTCTCCTCGACCGTGGACCAAACTCCGGTCCCGGCTCCTAGGATCCGGACCATGAAGCGTTCGCTCCTCGCCCTCGCGGCTGCGTCCGCCCTCCTGCTCACCGGCTGCGCCAGCGACTCGAACACTGCCGGCAAGACCGGCTTCGTCGAGCGAATCCTCGCCGGCCCGCTGACCTACGCGGACATCGACGACGCCCTCCTCACGGTCGACGACCTTCCCGCGGGCTGGTCCGTCGACCCGGACGGAAGCGACGACGGGGACGACTCGAAGACGAGCTCCGACAGCCCCGAGTGTGACCTACTAGTGGCGGCCATGGAGGCGGACGACGACTCCGGGGCCACGCCGGTCGGCGAGGGTGAGGCGACGTTCCGCAAGAGCAAGCGGGGCCCGTTCCTCCTCCAATCCATCACCTCGTTCGAGGGCAACGAGGCGAAGAAGTCGGTGAAGGCCTTCCGCACGGCGTTCGAGACGTGCGACTCGTTCACCGAGACGGGCGACGACGGGACGAAGGTCACGTTCAAGGTCTCGCCGATGGCGTTCCCGTCGCTCGGCGACGACACGGTCGCCCTGCGCCTGAGCGCCCGTTCGGCCGGGATCAGGGTCGTCGCCCCGCTCATCGTGGTCCGCGTCGACCAGAACCTCATGCTGCTCGCGTCGGCCGGCATCAAGAAGCGCCTCCCGGCGGAGGATCTCGAGACCGTGGCTCGCACCGCGGTCACCAAGATCAAGGCGGCGAACTAGCCCTGGCAGCCTGCGTCAGGAGTGACTGAGCCGGTCGAGGATGCGCCGCGCGACCGTGCGCCGGTCCGAGGAGCGCTGGCCCAGCGGGCCGGCGAGCAGGGCGTCGACGACCGCGCCCAGCCGGTGGCGGTCCTCGTCGTCGAGGTGCGGCAGCGCGGCCTCGGCCGCCAGCAGGCCGTGGTACTGCTCGAAGCTCGACCGGCTCTCGTTGACGGCGCTGATCAGCATGCCCACCGTCGCCAGGCGCGGGTCGGCCTCGGCCAGCGCGAGGGCCGCGATGCGGCCGCCGTCGCTGCCGCGCATGAAGATCTGCGCGACGTCGGAGGGTCCGAGCACGTCGGTGTCGAGGGCGCGGGCCTCCCTCAGCAGGCCCTCCATCCGCGAGGTGCGCTCCCAGCCGGAGGGCTCGGTCGAGCGCAGGTCCTCGTAGCGCGAGCCGACCATGGTCGCGGCGGCGAGCAGGCCCTCGGCCTTGCGCTCGAGCGCCTCAGCGCGCTCGGTGCGACCGGCGGCGCGGGCCCGGCGCGCCTGGCGGCGAGCCGTCATCGCCTGCCGCTCGAGCTCGACCCGCACCCCACCGGCCTCGAGCGCCTCGATCCGGTTGCCGAACACCGACACGCCCGCGATCGCGACCCCGGCGGCGACGAGGGCCGTCGCGCCGAGCTCGTTGTCCGTCTCGAACACGGCGACGCCCCCGGCCACCAGCACGCCGAGGCCGAGCAGGGCGCCGGCGATCCGCGCCCACGTCGGCAGCACCGGGTCCGTGAGGGACATGACCTCAGGCTAGGGCCGCCACCGCGGGACGGAAACCGCTCGGACCTGCGGTCCGCGAGATGCGTCCCCCTGGCGTCCCGGGAGGGACGAACGATGATGCATCTGTCCCCGCTCAGGTACCCAGATGCATCGTCGTGCGTCGCTCAGGTCAGCGGGGTGCGCTCGGCGAGCGGCTTCGGGTCGTTGCCGGGCAGGCCGGCGAAGGCCTGGACGATGTCGAGCCAGTGGTCGGCGGCCGCGCCCTCGGCGTGGACGTCGACATCCGACCGGTGGCGCCGGCGCGTGGCCAGCAGCGCGAAGTCCCAGCCGTCGCCGGTCACCCGCTCGGCGGCATCCTCGGGGCCCCACGTCCACAGCTCGCCCGAGGGCGCCGTCAGCTCGACGCGGACCTGCACGTCAGGGACCTCCTCGCCGCGCATCTGGTGCGTGAACGCGAAGGTCCGCACGCCGATGTGGCACACGTGCCTGGCCCGGTCGGTCCGCGGCACCGAGATGCCGAGCGCCTCGGCGACGTCGTGGCCGTGCGCCCACGTCTCCATGAGGCGCGCCGTGACCATCGACACCGGGCTCATCGGCGGGCCGAACCACGGGACCTTGGTGCCGTCCGGCACCGACCGCAGCGCCTCGACGAGGCTCGTTCGGCCCTGGCGCCACGCCGGCAGCAGCGCCTCCGGGGGCTCCTGTGCCAGCTCGTCGGTGGCCTGGTCGATGTAGCCCTCGGGGTTCTCCAACGCCGCCACGATCAGGGCGTCGAAGGCCTCCTTGTCGTTGATCGCGTACGTGGACGTCACGTCGGTCCAGTGCAGGTGCGCGATCTGGTGCGCCACCGTCCAGCCCTCGGGCGTCGTGACGGTGGTCCACTGGTCGGGCGTCAGGGTGGCGACCCACGTGTCCAGCTGCGCCGACTCGGCGGCGAGGTCGTCGAGGACGGTGTCGAGTGTGCTCATCGTTCCAGCTCCCGGTCGAGGGTGTCGGCCCAGGCGTCGAGGATCGAGGCCCGGCGGGTGGAGTCGTCGGAGAGGGTCGCCGCGAGCCCGAGGCCGCGCAGGAGATCGAGGGTCGCCTGCACGAGCTGGCGGTTCGCGCCGCGCGACTCGTCGACCTCGAGCAGGGCGACGGCCTGCGCGTGCGCATCGCGGCCGACACGGCGCTCCAGCGGCGCGACCTTCTCGAGCAGGTCCGGGTCGGTGCGGGCCGCCACCCACAGCTCGAGCGCGGCGACGAAGACCGGCGAGGTGAACTGGCCGGCGAGCAGCTCCAGCACGGCGCGCGTGCGGCCCTCCTGCGGCAGCGACGAGGTGTCGACCTCGAGCTCCTCGCGGCGGCGCTCGGCGACGTACTCGACGGCACCGACCACGAGGTCGTGCTTGCTCGGGAAGTGGTGCAGCTGCGCGCCCCGGCTGACCCCGGCGCGCTGGCTGACCACGGTGGTCGACGTGCCGGCCCAGCCGACCTCGACGATCGACTCGACCGTCGCCTCCATGAGGCGCTGGCGCATGAGCCGCGTGCGCTCCGGCTGCGGCGTGCGGGTGGGGGTGTCCGTCACCCGGACAGCATGACCGCGGCGAAAGAAACAGTCAAGTCTGTTGGTTTCTTGCGCTCCTCGTGCGTGGAGGTCCGTCGGCCGGCGGGCGAAGTTTCCCCGGTTAAGCGGGGAAACCCTCACTTCGCGTGGAAAGCGACCCACGCGAAGTGACAGGTAACCTACTTAACCGGGGAAACCGTCACGCGAGCTCGCCGTCCAGCGGCTCGGTCCGCGCGGACGCGTCCTCGACCTCGACGGCGGGCGACTCGCCCACGTGCCGCAGCGCGAACTCCGCCGCGAGCTCGATCGCGAGGTCGGCGTCCGGCAGCCGGCCCGCGAGCAGCGGGAACGCGTGCACCTGACCGCGCCACAGGTGCACGTCGACCTCGACGCCGCGATCCTCGAGCAGCAGCGCGAGCGCCTCGACCTCGGGGCGCAGGAACTCGTCCTCGACGGCCACCAGGTGCGTGGGCGAGTCGATGTGCTCGGTGGCGCGCAGCGGGTCGGGACTGCCCTCGATCTCGGCGCCGTCGGGCAGCCACAGCGCACGCAGGGCGGCGATGCGGCGGACCGGCAGCACGGCCTCGTGCACGGCGTCGATCCGCATGACGTTCTCGTCGGGACGGTCCGGGTGCAGGCTCAGCAGCGGCGAGAATCCGATGAGCGCCGCCGGCGAGCGCAGGCCCCGCAGCGTGGCCAGCTCGGCGACCTTCATCGTCAGGTAGCCGCCCGCCGAGTCGCCCGCCACGACCACCTTGTCGGGGTCGACGGCCCGGTCGAGCACGTCCGCGTACGCGCTGATCGCATCCTGGACGGACTCGGCCACCGAGTGCTCGGGCAGCTGGCGGTAGTCGACGGCGCACACCGTCCCGCCCGTCGCCCGCACGAACGCCTCGAGCAGGGCGCGGTACGTCGCGATGCTGCCGGTGAAGAAGCCGCCGCCGTGCAGGTAGAGCAGCGTCAGTCCCGAGGCCGGACCGTCCACGGGCGTGAGGATCTCGCCCGGCACGCCGCCGATCTCGCCGACCTCGACCTCGACGTCGTCCGAGCCCGGCCGGGCCACGCGACCGGCCCACCGCTGGATGCGCCGCATCGTCCGCTCGTCCACGGGCGCCAGGCTCAGCAGGGGCTTGATCGTCATGCGGGCACCGCGCCCGACGAGGCGCGCGCGGGGCGACGGAGCGTCGTGGAACGTGGCGGTCGCATGGACCGACCTCATCTGCCGACCGCGTTTCCGGCCGGAATGCGCACTCCTGGGCACGGAGCCAGTCTAGGTCGGCTGCGGTCATCCGCCCCTTGACGCGCGGGACACCCGGCACCGCGCTCCGCTAGCCTGAGAGCGTGCTGACACTCGAGGAGCTGCAGGTTCGCACCCTCGGCGAGTGCACCTACGACTCGCCGCTGGCCGACTACGTCGCCAACCGTCAGACGAACGCGTACTACGTCGCCGAGACCGACCGCGTCCTCGTGGACGACACGGTCTCGCTGCTGGCCTCGCGCGGGGACATCCCACTGAGCGAGGTCCCCTCCTTCGAGCCGGGTGGCCCGCGGCGCAAGATCTTCTTCGACCCCGCGAACACGAAGGTCGGCATCGTGACGTGCGGCGGCCTGTGCCCCGGCCTCAACGACGTGATCCGCGCCCTCGTCCTGGAGCTGTTCGAGCACTACGGCGTCACCGACGTCACCGGCTTCAAGAATGGCTACGCGGGCCTCGTCCCGGGCAAGGCGCCGGACCCGATCCACCTCACCCCCTCGGTGGTCGAGACGATCACCGACCGCGGCGGCACGATCCTGGGCTCCTCGCGCGGCAGCCAGAGCATCCCGCAGATCGTCGACAACCTGGTCCACCGCGAGATCGACATCCTGTTCGTGATCGGCGGCGACGGCTCGATGCGCGGCGCCCACGCGATCGCCGAGGAGACCCTCGCGCGGAACCTGCCCATCGCGGTGGTCGGCGTGCCCAAGACGATCGACAACGACATCCCGCTGATCGGCACCAGCTTCGGCTTCCAGACCGCGTACGCGAAGGCGGCCGAGTCCATCAAGGGCGCCCGCGTCGAGGTCGAGGCGGCCATCGGCGGGGTCGGCGTCGTCAAGGTCATGGGCCGTCACGCCGGCTTCATCGCCTGCTACGCCGCGCTGGCCAACCACGAGGCCGACTTCGTGCTGATCCCCGAGGTGCCGTTCAGCCTGCAGGGCGAGAACGGCCTGCTGGCCACGCTGCGCAAGCGCGTGAAGGAGCGCGGCAGCGCCGTCATCGTGCTGGCCGAGGGCGCGGGCCAGGACCTCATCCCCGCCAGCCGCCGCACCGACGCCAGCGGCAACACCGTGCTGGGCGACTTCGCCGGCTTCCTGCGCGCCCAGATCGCGCGCGACTTCAAGGACCACGACGAGCCGCTCACGCTGCGCTACTTCGACCCCGGCTACATGATCCGCTCGGTGCCGGCGGACCCCGCGGACTCGGTCTACTGCACGCGCCTCGCGCAGGCGGCCGTGCACGCCGCGATGGCCGGCCGCACCGACATGGTCATCGGCCGCCCGCGCCACCGCTTCGCGCACGTGCCGATCTCGGTCGTCGTGCGCAACCAGCAGCGGGTGAACCCCGACGGCGACCTGTGGCTGTCGGTGCAGGAGTCGACGGCGCAGCCGTTCTCCATGTCCTGACCGGACGGCCACGTCCGGATCCTGAGACGGCCGTCCACCTGGTGTGAACGATGGGACGCTCGTGAGAGTCACCCCGTCGAAGGAGCACGTATGAGCGAGAACTGGTCGTTCGAGACCAAGCAGATCCACGCCGGCCAGACGCCCGACCCCACCACGGGCGCGCGGGCACTGCCGATCTACCAGACCACCTCGTACCAGTTCCGCGACACCCAGCACGCCGCCGACCTGTTCGGCCTGGCCGAGCCGGGCAACATCTACACGCGCATCATGAACCCCACGCAGGGCGTCGTCGAGGAGCGCCTCGCCGCGCTGGAGGGCGGCGTCGGCGCGCTGCTGGTCGCCTCGGGCCAGGCCGCCACGACGGGTGCGCTGACCAACGTCGCCGAGGCCGGCGACCACATCGTCGCCTCCGCGAGCCTCTACGGCGGCACGGACTCGCTGCTGCGCCACACGTTCCCGAAGCTCGGCATCGAGGTGACGTTCGTCGAGGACGGCAACAACCCCGACGCGTGGCGCACCGCCTCGCGCGAGAACACCAAGGCGTTCTTCGGCGAGACGATCGGCAACCCCAAGGGCGACATCCTCGACCTCGAGGCCATCAGCGCCGTCGCGAAGGAGGTCGGCGTCCCGTTCATCGTCGACAACACCGTCGCCACGCCGTACCTGCTCAACCCGCTCAAGCACGGCGCCGACACCGTCATCCACTCGGCCACGAAGTACATCGGCGGCCACGGCACCGCGATCGCCGGTGTCGTCATCGACGGCGGCACGTTCGACTACGGCGCCCACGGCGACAAGTTCCCCGGCTTCACGCAGCCCGACGCGAGCTACCACGGCCTCGTGTTCGCCGAGGCCCTCGGCCCGGCCGCGTTCATCACGAAGCTGCGCGTCCAGTACCTGCGCAACGTCGGTCCCGCCGTCGCCCCGTTCAACGCGTTCCTGCTGGCGCAGGGCCTGGAGACGCTGAGCCTGCGCATCGAGCGTCACGTCGAGAACACGCGCAAGGTCGCCGAGTGGCTGCAGGCGCGCGAGGACGTCGCCAAGGTCACGTGGGCATCGCTCGACGGCAACCCCTACAAGGAGCTCGCGGACAAGTACACGCCGCGCGGCTCCGGCGCGATCCTGACGTTCGAGCTGCCCGGCGGCGTCGACGCCGGCCGCCGCTTCATCGACGCGCTCGAGCTGTTCAGCCACGTCGCCAACATCGGCGACGTCCGCTCGCTGGCGATCCACCCCGCCAGCACGACGCACTCGCAGGGCACGCCCGAGGAGCACGCCGCCACCGGCGTCACCCCGGGCCTGGTCCGCCTGGCGATCGGCCTCGAGGGCATCGACGACATCCTCGCCGACTTGGACGCCGGGTTCCGAGCCGCCAAGTGACCACGATCCAGCCGCTGGGAGACCTCACCCTCGAAGGGGGTGAGGTCCTCCCGCGTCTGGAGGTCGCGTACGACACGTGGGGGGAGTTCACCGGCGACAACGCCGTCCTCGTCCTGCACGCCCTGACCGGCGACTCGCTCGTCGCCGGGCCCGACGGCTGGTGGAACCGCGTCGTCGGCCCCGGCCTGGGGGTCGACACCGACCGCTTCTTCGTCGTCGCGGCGAACATCCTCGGCGGCTGCAAGGGCACCACGGGCCCCGCCTCCGAGGCACCGGACGGCCGGGTGTGGGGCAGCCGCTTCCCCGCCGTCACGGTGCGCGACCAGGTCGCCGCCGAGGCGATGCTGGCCGACCACCTCGGCATCGACCGCTGGCACGCCGTCATCGGCGGCTCGGCCGGCGGGATGCGCGCCGTGGAGTGGGCGATCATGCACTCCGAGCGGGTCGAGCGGCTGTTCCTGCTCGCCTCGTCGGCGTACGCCTCGGCCGAGCAGATCGCGTGGACCACCACGCAGGCCGACATCATCCGCGCGGCCGGGCCCGAGGCCGGACTCGAGCTCGCCCGCCGCATCGCCCACACCACGTACCGCAGCGAGGCCGAGCTGGCCGAGCGGTTCGGGCGCGAGGTGCAGCCGGACGGGCGCTTCGCCGTGACCTCGTACCTGCAGCACCACGGCGAGAAGCTGCTCAAGCGGTTCGACGCCTGGTCGTACGTGACGCTCGGCGACGCGATGAACAGCCACGACGTCGGCCGCGACCGCGGCGGCGTCGAGGCCGCGCTCGCGCGGGTCACCGCGCGGACGGTCGTGGCGGCGATCGACTCCGACCGGTTGTACCCGCCGTACCAGCAGCAGGAGCTCGCCGACCTCATCCCGAACGCCGACCCGTTGGCCGTGGTGCACTCGCCGCACGGTCACGACGGCTTCCTCATCGAGCACGACCAGGTGGGCGCGCTCGCCCGCGACCTGCTGTCGCGCTGAGTCGCGGACCGCGGCGGCTCGTGGTGTCGTGGAGCCATGGCCCCGAAGAAGAAGGCTCCGTCGAGCATCAAGAACCCGGACATGTACGAGGAGCTGCGCGAGGACGGCGCGTCCAAGTCCAAGGCGGCCCGGATCTCGAACGCCGCGGCCCGCGACGGGAAGAAGACCGTCGGCAAGCGCGGCGGCGAGTCGGGCTCGTACGAGGACTGGACCGTCGACGACCTGCGCAAGCGCGCCAAGGAGATCGGCCTGTCCGGCTACTCGAGCAAGAAGAAGTCCGAGCTGATCGACATGCTGCGCAACTCCTGATCAGCGCAGCATGATCCACACGTCGGGACCCGCGCCGCGCACGTGCTCGGCGACGTGGAACCCGAGTCGCTCGTAGAGCCGCACGTTGGCCGGCGAGGACGTCTCGAGCAGGACGCTCTCCGTGCCCAGGGTCGGCCAGCGCGGTGCGCAGGACGGCCGAGCCCAGGCCCCTTCCGTGGCGGGCGGGCGCGACGCCGACGGTCGCCAGCACCCAGTCCGCGGACGGACGCCGTGCCGCGACGGTCTCCTCGTGCTCCACGACCCGCTGCCAGCCGTCACCGTGCAGCGCGACGACGCGGCCGAACGTCGCCTCGGACGGATCGGGGATCGCCGCCGGGATCAGCACGGCCACGACGTCGAGGTCCGGCGTGGTCCAGATCCGCCCACCGTGGGCAAGGGCGTGGTCGAGGTAGAGCAGCTGGAGCTCGGCGAGGCGGCGCCGCGCGTCGTCGCCGGGGACCGTCCAGCGGGTCCACGGGTAGTCGGCGAAGGCGTCTGCCAGGACGCCGGCGAGGCGGGCGAGCTCGTCTCCCGTGGCGGGACGGACCGGGAGGGCATCGGGCGTGGACACCCGGCGACCGTATCGCGAACGGCAGTGGCCCCCCGCCCACGGGGCGAGGGGCCACTGCCCACTCCGGGGGGTCAGTCGATCCGGTAGTCCGAGATGCCGTTCAGCAGCGAGGGGCTCGGCCCGGGGCTGATGAACTGCTCGTAGCGGGTGTCGTTGTCGACGTACCGCTTGAGCCAGGCGATCGAGTACTTTGCGATCGTCGTGTTGCTCGTGTTCGGCGCGAAGTGGCTGGCGCCGCGCAGCTCGAGGTACGAGCGGCGCTCCGCGTTCGACAGCGAGCTGTAGAACGGGATCGAGTGCGACGAGACCGGCGCGACCGTGTCGTTCTGGGCGCCGATCACGAGCGAGGCCGCCTCGACCTCGGGCCACGTCTTGTCGAGGTTCCACGGCGTGAGGCCGATGGTGGCCTCGAGCGAGCGGCGGTCCTTCGCGGCCTCCAGCGTGCCGCCGCCGCCCATCGAGTGGCCCATCACCGCCTGGCGCGACGCGTCCACGCGAGACCGGACCGTGGTGTCGGCGATCGTCTGGTCGAGCGCCGCCAGCAGCTGGTCGCCACGCGACGCCGGCTGGTCGAGCCGGGTGTTCGTGTCGATCGTGATGACGACGAAGCCCTGCGACGCGATGCGCGGGCCGAGCCACTGGATCGTGGACTGCGCGGCCGTGTAGCCGGGCGAGATCGCCACGACGCCGAACGTGCCGTCGGCGGTCGTGGACGGGTAGTAGATCGTGCCGCCACCGAACCCGCGCGCGGCCAGCGACGAGATCGTCTTGGTGCTGACGGCGTACGGACCGCGCGTGGCCTCGATGCTGCTGTTCGTCGGGGCCGGGCCGCGCTCGTAAGGGTTCTCGGCCGCGACGACCGGCTGGATCGCCGTGCCCGCGGTCAGGGCCGCGCCGGCGAACGCCATCGCGATCAGTCTGGACAGTTTCATGCTCGTCTCCTTCGACGGTCAGGATCGAACCGCGGGACGAGCTCGTCCAAACACGCTGCTTGCCCCCCGATGACGGGCCGATCCAAGGTATCTGCACAGGCAGTGCACATAGTTTGTGGACCCACCATGCGGGACCGCCCGGGAGCCTGTCAAGAGGTGGATGTGAGCCGCGTCACATCTTGCTAAGGTGAGTTCAATTTCAGTTGCGACGGGAGTCCCCCATGCCCACGATCGACGTCAACGGCACCACGCTGTACTACGAGGACGAGGGACCGCGCGACGCGCCGGCCCTGCTGATGAGCCCCTCGATGTTCTTCGACGCGCGGATGTTCCAGGCCCAGGCCGACCGGTTCGCGGACCGCTACCGCGTCGTCCGCTACGACCACCGTGGCCAGGGCCGCAGCGCCCGCGCACCGCGGGAGCAGCTCGACTACGACACGCACACGGCCGACGTCGTGGCGCTCATCGAGGCGCTCGGCCTCGCGCCCGTCGTGTTCGTCGGCAACTCGATGGGCGGGTTCATCGGCCTGCGCCTGGCCGCCCGCCACGGCGACCTCCTGCGGTCGGTCGTCGTGATGGGCACGTCGGCCGACGTCGAGGAGCAGGCCGACCAGATGGACGCCCTCATCGAGGTCCTCGCCGCGCACGGCATGGAGCCGGTGCTCGAGGGGGTCCTGCAGTTCATGATGGGCACCACCACGCTGACCGACCCGTCACGCGCCGAGGTGCTGAAGGGCGTCCGGGAGCTGCTGCTGAGCCGCGGGCCCGAGACCGCCGACGCCGCGTGGAACATCGCGCACCGGCCCGGCGTGCTCGACGAGCTCGGCGACATCCGGGTGCCGCTCGTCGTCGTCGCCGGGACCGAGGACGCGACGTACCCGCCGGAGAAGTCCGAGCAGATCGTCGCCGGCGTCCCCCATGCCGAGCTCGTCGTCATGGAGAACACCGGGCACGTGCACGCCCTCGAGAACCCGGAGGCGGTCAACGCGGTGCTGGAGCGTCACCTCGCGGAGGTGGCCCCGGCCTGACGCGCCGCCGCGGTCGGATCAGCTGGTGCGCGCCGAGGGGCGCGAACCACCACGGCGGTTGCGGTTCCGGTTGCCCGAGGGACGACCGGAGCCCTGCGGGCGGCCGCCCTGACCGCGCCCACCACCGGAGCGCGCCTGGCGCTGGCCACCGGCCGGCTCGGCCGGGGCCTCGGTGCCCGAGGTCGACAGCGCCGCCGCCGTCATGGGCGAGGGCGCCGTGGCGACGTGGTGGTGCCGGGCGGTGACGCCGGCCTTGCGCTGCAGCGCCATGACGTCGCGGAGCGACTCGGGCGTGGTCATCGTGACGACCGAGCCCGACTCGCCGGCGCGCGCCGTGCGGCCCGAGCGGTGCATGTACGCCTTGTGCTCGGCGGGGGCGTCGTAGTGCACGACCAGGCCGATGCCGTCGACGTGGATGCCACGCGCGGCGACGTCCGTGGCGACGATGACCGAGGCCTCGCCGCGCGTGAACCGGGCGAGGTTCCGCTCGCGGTTCCGCTGCGAGAGGTCGCCGTGCATGTCGACCGCCTCGAGGCCCTTCTGGGTCAGCTGGCGGGCCAGTCGCGTGGCGCCGCGGCGGGTGCGGGTGAACACGATGCTGCGCGGGTTGGCGCGCAGCAGCTCCAGCGCCGTGGCCGTCTTCTCGGTCGGGGCCGTGACGAGCACGTGGTGCTCCATCGTCTCGACCTGGTCCTCGACCTGGTCGACCTCGAACAGGCGGTGGTCGGGCAGGTGACGCTTGACCAGCTTGTCGACGTCGCCGTCGAGGGTGGCCGAGAGCAGCAGCCGCTGGCTTTGCGGGGGCGTCATCGACAGGATCTTGTCGATCGGCTTGAAGAAGCCCAGGTCGCACAGGTGGTCGGCCTCGTCGAGGACGGTGATCTCGATGTCGTCGAGCGTCAGGCAGCGGCGGTCGAGCAGGTCGATCAGGCGGCCGGGGGTCGCGACGACGATGTCGATCTGGCCCTTGAGGACGTTGATCTGCTTGTTGATCGGCACGCCGCCGTAGACGGTGGTGTGCTTCAGGCCGACCTTCTGCGCGAGCGGCATCAGGGCGGTGTGCACCTGGGTCGCCAGCTCACGCGTGGGCAGCAGGATCAGCGCGCGCGGCGCCTTGGGACGGCTCGTGCGGCCGGCGAGCGCGGCCAGGACGGGCAGGCCGAACGCGAGGGTCTTGCCCGAGCCGGTACGGGCGCGGCCCAGGACGTTACGGCCGGCGAGGGCCGCGGGGATCACGGCCTCCTGGATGGGGCTGGGGTGGACGATCTCCTGCTGGGCGAGCTTGCGCACCAGGGAGTCGGGAAGGGAAAGAGCGTCGAACGTGGGCAGCACAGTGCTGCGTTCAAGCAGGGTCACAGAATCTCATCACTAAGCGGGGTGCCCGCGTGCCAGGGAGCGCGAAGAGGGCGCATCATCGTCGGGCCGGGAAACAGCGCTTCGGTCTCGGCGCGTTCGCGTCCTGTCAGCCTAACAGTCGGTACCCCACCCGGGCCAAGCCGCGGCGGGGTGAGTCCGCCCACCCCGGACACACGAGGGCCCCGGCGGCGCTGCCGGGGCCCTCGCGTCTCGAGTGGGAGGATCACTCGAAGTAGCGGCGCGGGTTCTTCACCAGCATCGTGTCCACGTCGTCCTCGCTGACGCCCTTGTCCAGCAGCATCGGGACCACGTCGTCGGGGATGTGACGGAAGTTCCAGTTCGGCTGGATCTCCGCCTTCTGCTTCGGGTCGAAGTAGTCGATGTAGCACGACGCGTCGTGCGCGAGGGTGATCTTGTCGACGTAGCCACGCCGCACCAGCTCCACGATCGTGTCGACCCGCTTCTCGGTCGACAGGTACACGTCCAGCCCGAAACGATCCATGCCCAACAGGCCGCCCTTCTCGGCCAGCTCGGTCAGGTAGTCCACGTCGTCGGAGTCACCGGAGTGACCCAGCACGATCTTCTCCGGCGCCACACCCTCCTCACCCAGGACCTTCAGCGCGACCAGGCCCGAGCGGGTGTGCGGGTTCGTGTGGACCGTCACCGGCGCGCCGGTCTGCGAGCTGGTCTGGCCGACCGCGCGCATGACCCGCTCCACGCCCGGGGTCAGGCCCGGCTCCTCGATCACGCACTTGAGGAACGCCGCCTTCACCCCTGTGTCGGCGATGCCCTCGGTGATGTCCTTGACGAACATCTCCACCAGCGGCTCGGGCTGGTCGAACAACAGCCCCGGGCCACGGTGCTCGAACTGGTGCGGGATGTCGTTGTACGTGTACAGCCCGGTGGCGACCACGATGTTCAGGTCCGTCTGCGCCGCGACCTTCTGGATCCGCGGGATGTACCGGCCCAGGCCCAGCACCGTCGGATCGAAGATCGTGTCGATCCCGGCCGCCTTGAGGTCGTTCAGGTCACGCACCGCATCGGCGACCTTCTGCTCCTCGTCCCAGTCCTCGTAGTTCAGCCGGAACTCCTCGCCCAGCACGAACACGTGCTCATGGACGAGCGTCCGACCCAGCTCACTGCTGTCGACGGGACCCTTCACGGTCTGCACGGTCGCCATGCGCCCTCCTGGTGCTCTCTTGAATGTGCTGCCGGTCACAGCCTAGGATCACCATACTGAATTTGAGATCGGATTCAATACATTCTTCCGAAGGGGTTCCATGACCACCACGTCACGCGTCCGACCGACCACGATCGACGAGCTGATCGCCCTCGAGGGCCAGGAGCTCGGGCCCACCGAGTGGCACACGCTCAGCCAGGCCGACATCAACACGTTCGCCGACGTCACCGGCGACCACCAGTGGATCCACGTCGACGAGGAGCGCTCGGCCGCCGGCCCGTTCGGCACGACGATCAGCCACGGCCTGCTGACCCTCTCGCTCGGCCCCGCCTTCATGGAGGAGCTCATGGCGTTCGACGGCTTCGCGCACAGCCTGAACTACGGCTACGACAAGGTCCGCTTCCCCCACCCGCGCCTGGTGAACTCGAAGGTGCGCATGCGCGCCACGATCACGAAGGTCACGCCCGACGGCAACGGCTCGGCGCAGATCGTCACGACGCAGGTCTTCGAGGGCGAGGGCCTGCCCAAGCCCGTCTGCGTGGCCGAGTCCATCGGCAGGTTCACCGAGTACGGTCGTGAAGCGTGACCACCACCAAGCGCATCACCCTGGCCCAGCGTCCCTCCGGACTCCCCGACGACAGCACGTGGGCGACCGAGGAGGTCGACCTCCCCGCGCCCGCCGACGGCGAGCTCCTCGTCAAGGTCGACCACATCTCCCTCGACCCGGCCATGCGCGGCTGGCTCAACGACGTCCGCTCGTACCTGCCGCCCGTGCAGATCGGCGAGGTCATGCGAGCCGCCGTCACCGGCACGGTCGTCGAGTCGAACCACCCCGACTTCGCGGTCGGTGACGCCGTCACCGGCACCCTCGGGGTCACCGAGTACGTCATCACCGACGGCACCGGCGTCCAGAAGATCGACACCTCCGTCGCCGGTCCCGCCACGTGGCTCGGCGCCCTCGGCATGCCCGGCCTCACGGCGTACCACGGCCT
This sequence comes from Aeromicrobium jepli, assembly GCF_047246605.1. Taxonomy (NCBI): domain Bacteria; kingdom Bacillati; phylum Actinomycetota; class Actinomycetes; order Propionibacteriales; family Nocardioidaceae; genus Aeromicrobium; species Aeromicrobium jepli. The sequence continues at coordinate 24,646 of NZ_JBFOKO010000001.1, read as the reverse complement.
GCACGAGGTCGGCGAGATGAAGGAGGGCGACACCGTCCTCATCTCCGCCGCCGCGGGTGCGGTCGGCAGCGTCGCCGGCCAGCTGGCCAAGGCGAAGGGCTGCACGGTCATCGGCGTCGCCGGCGGCCCGGAGAAGTGCGCCTGGCTCAAGGAGATCGGCTTCGACGAGGTCATCGACTACAAGAGCGAGAACGTGCTCAAGCGGCTGCGCGAGATCGCCCCGAAGGGCATCGACATCTACTTCGACAACGTCGGCGGCGACATCCTCGACGCCGCGCTGGCGAACCTGCGTCGCGGCGCCCGCGTCATCATCTGCGGCGCGATCTCGACGTACAACGACGAGAAGCTGGCCCCCGGGCCGAGCCGCTACATGTCGCTGCTCGTGTTCCGCGCGAAGATGCAGGGCTTCCTGGTCTTCGACTACCCGGACAAGGACGCGGCCGCGATCGCCGACATGTCCGAGCTCATCCAGTCGGGCCGCCTCGTCGCGCGCGAGACGATCGTCGAGGGCGGCGTCGAGGATTTCGGCAAGACCCTGCTGGGCCTGTTCGAGGGCCGCAACACCGGCAAGCTCGTCCTGAAGATCGCCTGACGATGCAGGCTCCCGGTGTCGACGCGCCCCTGGGCGAGCTCCTGCGTGGACGCCGCAGCGTCCGCGGGTACCGGCCCGATCCGGTGCCCGCGGACCTGATCCGCGAGGTCCTCGCGGACGCGGTCCTCGCGCCCTCGTCGATGAACACCCAGCCGTGGAAGTTCCACGTGCTCACCGGCGACGTGCTCGACCGCATCCGCGAGGAGAACACGCGGCTCATGCTCAGCGGCGCGCCCGTGCAGCGTGACGTGGTCGTGTCGGAGCGCTACGAGGGCGTGCACCGCGAGAGGCAGGTCGACATCGCCAAGCGGCTGTTCGCCGCCATGGGGATCGAGCGCCATGACCAGCAGCGCCGGCTCGACTGGACGATGCGGGGCTTCCGCCAGTTCGACGCACCCGTGTCGATCGTGATCGCCCACGACCGCAGCCTCGAGCCGATCGCGCCCATCGCGCACTTCGACCTCGGGGCCGTCGTGCACGCGCTCGTGCTCTCGGCGTGGTCCCGCGGGCTGGGCACGGTCATCAACAGCCAGGGCATCATGCAGGGCGCCGTGGTCCGCCGCGAGGCGCAGATCCCGGACGACCACGTCATCTTCACGGCCGTGGCGATGGGCTGGCCCGACGAGGACTTCGCCGCGAACCACGTGCGGTCCGCGCGCGAGTCGGTCGACGACGTCGCGCGGTTCGTGGGGTTCGAGTAGCGCTCAGGCGCGCTTCGTGCCGTCCTTGGGGATGCCCAGGGCGTTCATCCACACGACCGTGGCCGTGGCGACGATCGCGTCCTCGTCCAGGCTGTCGTCCTCGAGCGCGAACGCGTGGTACGCCATGCGGCCCAGCATCGGCGAGAGGGCGCGCGCCGTCATGTAGGGGTCGAGCTCGGGATCGGCGTAGCCCTCGTCCTGCAGTCGCTTGATCCAGCGGGCGTTGCGCTCGGCGAACGCAGCGCCGCGCGCGACGCGCAGCTTGCGGAACTCGGGATCGATCGTGGCGACCTGCTCCAGCAGCAGGTTGAGCTTCGCGTTGCGCTTGTAGGCCTCGACGTACGCCCGGTTGCTGGCGTCCAGGATCGCCGCGACGTTGCTGGGGTCGGAGTCCACGCGCGGCAGGCCCGGGTGCAGCATGTCGTCCTGCGCAGCCTGCATGACGGCCGCGAAGATCTCGTCCTTGCTCTCGAAGTACGTGTAGAACGAGCCGATCGAGCACTTGGCCTCGGCGGTGATGTCCGTCAGCCGCGAGTTGATGAAGCCGTCGCGCTCGAAGACGCGGCGCGCGGCCGCGACGAGGGCCTCGCGCGTGCGCACGCCCCGGGCGGTCGTGGGCATCTCGCGGAGCTTGGACGGGTCCACGAGGGTCGGGAGGTCGCGCTGGTCCTGCAGGTCGGGTTCGCTCATGGCGCGTCCGACCTTACTGCCCGGTAGCCTGCCTCGCGCGGTTCTCTCACCGTCCGGCGAGCCCTGTCGTGCGGGCGATGTGCCAGGCGTGGTCGATCACGGTCTGGATCCGCTCCGGCGTCGGCGCGCCGCCCTCGGCCGTGTTGGCCGGGTTGTCGAGCGTGCGCCGGTAGACGCCCTCGCTGATGATCGCGATCTTCCAGACGCCCAGCGTGTGCCAGAACGCCAGCGCCTCGCCGTCGCGGCCCGAGGCCTCGAGGTACTCCCCCGCCAGCTCGTCACGCGTCGGGAAGCCGGGCAGGGTCGACGCGGCGAACAGGCCGCTCGCCGCCTCGCCGGCCTGCGGCCAGTACGCGAGCGTGCTGCCGATGTCGGCGAGGGGGTCGCCGAGCGTGGACAGCTCCCAGTCGAGCACGGCGTTGAGGCCGCCGCGCTCGCCGTCGACGATCACGTTGCGGATGTGGAAGTCGCCGTGCACGAGCGACAGGTCGCCCGGCGGCGGCACGTTGGCCCGCAACAGCTCGGTGAGCTCGTCGAGGTCGGGCCGCTCCTGCGTGCGGCTCGCCTCGAACTGGCGGGACCAGCGCTTGAGCTGGCGCTCGGCGTACGGCGAGCGCGAGGCCAGGTCGCCCAGGCCGACCGCGTCGACGTCGACGGCGTGGATGTGCGCGAGCGTGCGCGCGAGGTTCAGCCCGAGCTCACGGCGGACGGCGGGGTCGAGGGACTCGGCCACCTCCATCCGGTCGAGCACGATGCCGTCGACGTGCTCCATCACGACCACCGGGACGTCGGCGACCGCGGGGTCCTCGCAGACCCCGACGAGCCGCGGCACCGGCACCTCGGTGCCCTGCAGCGCGGCCAGGATGCGGGCCTCGCGGACGACGTCGTGCGCCGAGGCCAGCAGTTCGCCGAGCGGCGGGCGGCGCGCGATCCACGAGCGCTTGGCCTCGTCCTCGAGCCGGTACGTGAGGTTGGACTGGCCCCGGCCGACGCGCGTCCCGGTGAGCTCGCCGTCGATCTCGACGCCCCGGTCGCGCAGCCAGGTGGCCAGGGTGGCGAGGTCGAGCGCGACGGTCATCGCCCGGTCCCCCATCGCTGGCCGCCGTCGATCACGAGCGTCTCGCCGGTGATCCACGAGGCGGCGGAGCCGGCCAGGAACGCGACGGCCGGGCCGATGTCCTCGGGCTCGCCGATGCGGGCCAGCGGCGTCGTGTCGGCGACGGCCTCCTCGTGCTCCTTCCACAGCTCCTCGGCCAGGCGCGTGCGGACCACGCCGGGGGCGATCGCGTTGACCCGGATCCGCGGGCCCAGCTCCTGCGCCTGGTGGCGCGTCAGGTGGACCAGGGCCGCCTTCGACGCGTGGTAGACCGCGAGGTCGCGGCCGACGACGAAGCCGCCGAGCGAGGCCGTGTGCACGACCGAGCCGCCGTGCTCGCCCATCCAGAGGTCGTGCGCGATCTGGGTCCACATCGCCGGGCCCCACAGGTTCACGTCGAGCGTCTTCATGAAGCGCGACTTCTCCTGCTTCACGAGCGAGCCCCAGGCCGGGTTCGTCCCGGCGTTGTTCACCAGGACGTCGATGCTGCCGAACTCCTCGAGCGTCCGCTCCAGGCAGGCCTGCGCCGCGTCCTCGTCGCTGACGTGCGCGCCGATGCCGATCGCACCGTCGCCGATCGTGTCGGCCGCGGCCTGCGCGTCCTCCTGCTTGCGCGCGGTCAGCACGACGTTGGCGCCCTCGTCGCGCAGCGTCCGGGCGATCGCGAGGCCGATGCCACGCGAGGCGCCCGTCACGACGGCGGTCCGGCCGGTCAGTCCGAGGTCCATCAGATCTCCTGGGGTGCGAGCGGGTGAAGGACGGCCGGGTCGAGGCCCAGCAGTCCGCCGACGGCGCGGGCGGTGGAGGCCGCGTCGGTGTGGACGATGCCGCCCATGCCGAGCCGCTCCGCCGCGGTGATGTTCTGGGCGAGGTCGTCGACCATGACGGCCCGCGTCGTCGGGACGCCGAGACGCTCACAGGCGATCTCGTAGAGCCGGCGCGACGGCTTGCGGACGCCCTCGATGCCCGAGATCGCCTTCGCGTCGAACAGCGCGTCGAGGTCGAACCCCGCGTAGCAGTCGCGGCCGAGCGAGTTCGAGACCAGGCCGACGCGGAAGCCCGCGTCGCGGACGGCCTGCAGCAGGGCGAGCATGTCGTGATCGGGACGCAGGTGCGCCTGCATCCGTCCGATGAGGCCGTCCGTCTCGACCGTCACGCCCGCGGCGGCGAGGCTGGCCGCGAAGCCGGCCTCGAAGCCGTCGTGGTCGAGCCGGCCCTCCTCGTGCTCGACGAGCAGGCGCTTGGCCTCCTCGTCCCGGCTGAACAGGCCGAGCACGAGCCGGCGGTCGCCGCTGATCGACTCGCTGAAGTCGGAGAACCCGTCGAGGACGCTGCTGGTGAGGACGCCGCCGAAGTCGAACAGCACGGCCTCGGGCTGCTCGGCGGGCGCCACCACGGTCACGCGAGCGTCTCCTGGTAGCGCCGCATGCCCCGCAGCCAGCGGTCGTAGTCCGAGGACTTGCGGCGGAAGAACTCCAGCACGTCCGGGTGCGGCAGGATCAGGAACTCGTCGGTGCCGAGCTTCTCGACGACGAGGTCGGCGACCTCGAGCGGCTCCAGCACCAGGCCGGCCTGGGTGACCGCCTTCGCGCCCTGGCGCGCGATCGCGCTGTCGGACTCCGCGCCGCCGTTGAGCATCGCGGTGTTGACGCCCATCGGGCACAGGCAGCTGACGCCGATGCCGCGCGCGCCGTACGTGACCGACAGCCACTCGGCGAACGCCACGGCCGCGTGCTTCGTGACCGAGTAGGTCGCCGAGCCGATCTGCGTGAGCAGACCGGCGGCCGACGCCGTCGACAGGAAGTGGCCGCTGCCGCGCTCGAGCCAACCCGGCACGAGCAGCTCGGCCGCGCGCACGTGGGCCATGAGGTTCACGTCGATCGAGACCTGCCAGTCGCGCGGCGTGGCGTCCAGGCCGTCGCCCAGGCCGACGCCGGCGTTGGCGACGTACAGGTCGACCGGCCCGAAGGACGACTCGGCCAGCTCGATCGTGGCGCGGATGTGGTCGGTGTCGGCGCAGTCGCCGGCCAGGCCCGCGATCGCGCCCGGGTGGTCCGCGGCGATCGCGTCGACCTCGGCCTTGAGCCGGCCCTCGTCGAGGTCGGTCGCGACGACGCGCGCACCGTGCTCGACGAACCGGCGGCACAGGGCGGCGCCGATGCCGCCGCCGGCGCCCGTGACGATCGCGACGCTTCCGTCGAGCTTCATGCGCGGACCCCCTCGGCAGCGAGCGAGCGCAGCTCGTCCCGGTCGATCGCCCGCTTGAGGATCTTGCCGGTGGCGCCCTTGGGCAGCGCGTCGACGAAGGCGAACAGGTGCGGGACCTTGTACGCCGACAGGCGCTCCTTGGCCCACGCGCGGATGCTCTCGGGAGTGGCGTCCGAGCCGGGCTCGAGCACCGTGACCGCGGCGATCTCCTCGCCGTAGTGCGGGTCGGGGACGCCCACGACCGCGACCTCGACGATCTCGGGGTGCTCGTACAGCACCTCCTCGACCTCGCGCGGGTAGACGTTGTAGCCGCCGCGGATGATCAGGTCCTTCACGCGGTCGACGATGCTGAGGTAGCCGTCCTCGTCGAGCATGCCGATGTCGCCCGTCTTGAGCCAGCCGTCGCGCAGGTCGGCGGCCGTGGCGTCGGGGCGGTTCCAGTAGCCCTTCATGACGGTGGGCCCCTTGACGAAGACCTCACCGGCCTCGTTCGGGCCGAGGACGTTGCCCTCGCCGTCGCGGATCTCGACCACGGTCCCCGGCAGCGGCGGGCCGACGGTGCCGGTCTTCTGCTCGCGGTTGATGTCGTTGAAGGTGGCCGCGCCGACCGTCTCGGTCAGGCCGTAGCCCTCGAGGATCGCGCAGTCGAACCGCTCCTTGAACGCGCGCATGACCTCGACGGGGAGCGAGGCGCCACCCGAGCTGGCCATCCGCAGGGCCGAGAAGTCCTCGGGCGTGTAGTCGCCCTCGACGTGCAGCATGGCGTTCCACATCGTCGGCACGCCCGCCATCGACGTGAGGCGGTCCTGCACCATCACGTCGAGCATCGCCTTGGGGCTGAACGGGTGGACGGTCGAGAACGACGAGCCCAGCGAGAGGGCCGTGTTCATGCAGACGCACTGGCCGTAGACGTGGAAGAGGGGCAGCGCCGTGCCGAACCGGTCGTCCTCGGTCAGCTCGAGCACGGGCTTGAAGGAGGCGACCGTGTCGACCAGGTTGGCGGCCGTCAGCTCGGCGCCCTTGGGCCGGCCGGTCGTGCCCGAGGTGTAGAGGATCAGCGCGGTGTCGAGGCGGTCGTGCTCGTGCGGCTGCGTCAGCGGCTCCGCGTCGAACGAGAAGCCCGGCTCGATCCGCCAGAACGGCACGTTGCGCTCGGCGGCGGCCTGCTCGGCGTTCGCGGCGTTCTCGTGCCACGCGATCACCAGGGACGCCCCGGAGTCCTCGAGCACGTAGTCGATCTCGGGCGCCGTCGACATCGTGTTCATCGTGATGACGGTGACGCCGGCCGCGTGCAGGCCGTAGTAGACCTCGGGGAACTCGGGGATGGTCGGCGCGATGAACAGCACGCGATCCAGCGGCGCGATGCCGGCGGCCCGGATGGCCCCGGCGACCTGCTGGTTCGTGCGGCGGAGCTCGCCGTACGTGATCGTGCGGGGCGAGCGGATCGCGAGCCGATCGGGATCGGTCTCGGCGTTCGCCCAGACATCCGTGGCGATGTTGACCATGTGGTGGCGCCTTTCCGAGGAATGGAGGTGACCTGCGTCACCACCCTAATTGAACCTGCGCTCAGGTTCAATGCCCGGTCCGGTCCTCGCCGCCATCGTTGGCCGCTGAGGCCGCTCAGACGAGCTTGCGCACCACCGAGAGCGGGGCGTGCTTCATGACCTGGCCGATCGGCGCCCACGGCCATGCGGGGACGGCGGCGTCGACGACCTCCTTCTCGATGTACTTCACCATCGCGGCGGTGCCGGTCTCGGTGTCGACCATGAGCCGCTGCTCCTGCTCGACCTGCTCGTTCATCTCGCTGGCGATGTAGCCCGGGTAGAGCGTCGTGACCTTGATGTCGTGCCCCTTGCGGCCGATCAGGTCCGACCGGATTCCCTCGGCGAGGTGCGCCACGCCCGCCTTCGTCGCCGCGTAGGTCGTCATCGACGACGGCATGCCGCGCATGGCGGACATCGACGAGATCACGACCAGGTGCCCGGCCCGGCGCTCGTAGAAGTGCTCCATCGCGGCCTCGCACTGCGCCAGCACCGCGACGAAGTTCGTCATCGCGGTCTCGCGGTTCGCGGCGAACTTGCCGGTGCCGATGCGACCGCCCTTGCCCAGGCCCGCGTTGACGACCACGCGGTCGAGGCCGCCCAGCTCGGCCGCCGCCTCGCCGAAGACACGGAACACGGCCTCGTCGTCGTTCACGTCGAGGGCGTGCACCGAGACCCGGATGCCGGGATGCGCGGCGACCAGCTCGTCGCGCAGCGCCTCGAGGCGCTCGACCCGGCGGGCCGTGATCGCGAGATGGTGGCCGGACGCGGCCAGGTGACGGGCCATGCCCGCTCCCAGGCCGGAGCTGGCGCCGGTGATCAGGGTGTTGCGTCGCATGCGGCTCCTCGTGAGGTTCAGCGGAACGTGACGTCCGCGGCGGGCAGGTGCCCGTGGTCATTGAACGTCAGGACACGCGGTCCGGTGGCACCCACCATGAGTGTCGTGACGCTGGAGTTCACGATCACGTCGTTGAGCCGCTGGAACGCCGAGTCGTCGCCCGCGATCAGGTGGGACGCGACCATCGCGATCGGGCCGCCCGAGGTGAAGACCAGCACCCGCCGGCCCTTCTGGGCGGCGATCTCGGTGGCCGCCGCGAACGCGCCCATGACGCGGTCGCGGAACTGGGCGTACGTCTCGGTGAAGTTGCCCTTGCCCTCGCGCCACGCGGCGAGCGCCTCGTTGAGCGAGGCCTGGAACGCCTTCGCGTCGCGCGTCATCGCGGCGGGGTCGTGCGCGTTCGCGATCGCGAGGTGGTCGTACTCGTTCCAGCCGGCGTCGATGTCGTAGCCCGACAGGCCGGGGTCCGCGTCCTCCTCGCCGAGGCCGCTCGCGTCGATCGCCGCGATCGCGGTCTGGGCGTGGCGCTTCATGGAGCCCGCGACGGCGTCGGTGAAGACCGCGCCGCCCGCCTCCCACGCCTGGCCGAGGGAGGCGGACTGGCGGGTGCCGAGCTCGCTCAGCTGGTCGTAGTCGTCCGAGCCGAACGAGGCCTGGCCGTGACGGACCAGGTGCAGGGTCCCCATCAGACCTCGAGGACGAGCTTGCCGGTGGCCTGCGCCCGGTCGAGCGTCAGCAGCGCCTCGGACGCCTTCTCCAACGGGAACGACTCGCCGACGATCGGCTTGAGCGCACCCGAGGCGAGGTGGTCGGCCATGGCCTCCCACTGCTGCTTGATCAGGCCCGGGCGCTTCATCGCGTAGGCGCCCCAGCCCACGCCGACGGCCGAGACGTTGTTCAGCAGCAGGCGGTTCGCGGGGATCTTGGGGATCTCGCCGGCGGTGAAGCCGATGACGAGGACGCGGCCGTCGTCCTTGAGGCAGCGCAGCGAGTCGGTGAAGCGGTCGCCGCCGGGCGGGTTGCCGACCGGGTCGACGACGATGTCGACGCCGCCGGATGCCTTGACGGCGTCCTTGAAGCCCTCGGAGAGCACGTACTCGTCGGCGCCCGCCTGCACGGCGATCTCGCCCTTGGCGTCCGTCGAGGTCACGGCGATGACGCGGCCGGCGCCGAACGCCTTGGCGACCTGGATCGCGGCGGTGCCCACGCCGCCGGAGGCGCCGTGCACGAGGACGGACTCGCCCTCGGCGAGCTGGCCGCGGTTCACGAGGCCGAAGTACGCCGTGCCGTAGTTGAACATGAAGGAGGCGCCCTCGGCGAAGGAGACCTCGTCAGGCAGCGGGAACGTCAGCAGCACGTCGGCGACGACCTGCTCGGCGAAGCCGCCCAGCATGGGCAGCGCGGCCACGCGGTCGCCCGGCGCGAAGCCGGAGCCCTCGGGCGCCTCCACGACGACGCCCGCGATCTCGGCGCCGGGGACGAAGGGCAGCGGGGGCTTCAGCTGGTACAGGCCGCGGCTCTGCAGCAGCTCGGGGAACGCGACGCCGGCGGCCTTGACGTCGATCAGGACCTGGTCCTCTCCGCGCGCCGGGGACTCGATGTCGACGAGCTCGACGGCCTCGGGACCGTCGAGCGATGTGATCTGGATCGCTCGCATGCGCCGACTGTAGCCGATTCCTAAGCGCTTGCTTAGGCGGTGTCCCACGACCTGAGGCTATCCTCACGTTCATGGCCACCGGAGTCCGCTTCCCCACCGAGAGCTCGACGGCGACCGCTCGCCGCGCCGTCACCGACGCGCTGCAGCTCGTCGATCCCGTCGGCGCGCGGGAGGCCGAGCGCGAGACGAACTGGCGCCGCGGCTACCTGCAGCACTTCGCGCGGCTCGTCGAGGCGGGGCTCGGATCGCCGCAGGACGCGGTCACGATCGCGAACGAGGGCCTGCGCAGCCTGCACGAGCAGATGCTGTTCGACGACGGGCCCCTGGCGACCGCCTTCGAGCGGCCCGCGCGGTCGACCTGGACGACGCTCGAGGTCGCCGGCGCCGCCGCGCCCGAGACCGAGCTGACCGTCCCGTACCGCGGGCGACGCCTCGCCGGGGCCGAGCTCGACGAGCAGCTGGACGACTGGGTCGCGCGCGGCGTCGTCGAGCCGACGTTCGCGGACGCGATCCGCGAAGTGCGCGACCACCCGGAGTGGCTCCGGCTCGACGGGGACACGGTCGTGGTGCTGGGTGCCGGCGCCGAGATGGGCCCGTACCGCTCACTGCTGCGCTGGGGAGCGACCGTCGCGGCGGTGGACCTGCCGCGCGCGGACATCCAGAAGCGCATCCGCGCCCAGGCCGAGGAGGGCGCCGGGCGCGTGCTCCTTCCCGCCGACGGCGACGAGACGGGCGCCGACCTGCTGCACTCGCTGCGCGACCTCGAGACGTGGATCGGCGGGCTCGACGGACGGCTCGTGCTCGGCACGTACTGCTACGCCGACGGGGCGACGCACGTGCGCGTGTCGATGGCGGCCGACGCGATCTCGGCCCACGTCGTCGCCCAGCGTCCCGACACCGCGCTGGCCTACCTCGCCACGCCGACCGACGTCTTCGCCGTGCCCGCCGGGGCGGTCACGACCGCCAACGAGGCCTACGACGGCGGCCGCCGCATGCTGCGCGGATCGCTGCGGCTCGTGAGCGGCGGGCGGCTCCTGCAGCGCAACTACCCGCCCGGCGTCGAGATCGGCGTGTGCGACTCGCTCGTCCCGCAGCAGGGCCCCAACTACGCCCTCGCCAAGCGGGTGCAGCGCTGGCGCGCCGCCGCGGCCCGCGACGCCGGCACGCGCGTCTCGCTCAACGTGGCGCCCGCGACCCGGACGGCCTCGGTCGTCAAGAACCGCGCGCTCGCGGCGGCCTACGCCGGCGCGCACCGGTTCGGCGTGGAGGTGTTCGAGCCGGCCACCAGCAACGTGCTCATGGCCGCGATGCTCGTCCACGACCTGCGCTCGCCGCGCACGCCGCTGCGGGACCCGTGGCGCGAGGAGGCCTACGGCGCGGCGCACGGCGGGCTGTGGACCGCGGCGTACCACCCGCGTTCGGCCCTCGGCCTCGCCGCGGTGCTCGGGCTGGCGTCCTCGCGCGGGTGAGGGCTTGGCCCAGCCCGTCGGTCTCCCTCGCCGAGTGGCGCGAACCGGGGTCGCGACTGGCGCAAAGATGCCCGCCACTCGTCGAATGGCGGGCACTTTTGCGCCACTCGCGGTCAGCGGGCGGCAGGGCTCAGCGGGTGGCGGGACGGCTCAGCGGCCGGTGAAGTTGGCCCGGCGCTTCTCGGTGAAGGCGGCGACGCCCTCGGCGAAGTCGTCGGATGCGCCCAGCACCTTCTGTCCGGCGGTCTCGGCCTGCAGGGTGCGGTCGAGGTGGGACAGCGCGGCGGCGTTGATCGTCGCCTTGATCTGCGCGTAGGCCAGCGTGGGACCGGACTTGAGCTTGTCGACCAGGCCGTCGACGGTGGCCTGCCACTCGTCGGCGCCCACGCAGTGCGTGATGAGGCCGGCCTCGAACGCCTCGCGGTTCGGCAGCTTCTCGCCCAGCATCAGCAGGCGCGTCGCGCGGGCGCGCCCGACCGAGGCGGCGAGGAGCTCGTGCGCGGCGCCGTCGCCCATGAGGCCCACGTTGACGAAGGCCTGCAGGAAGTAGTCGTCCTCCTTGGCCACCTGGAAGTCCGACGCCAGCGCCAGGGACGAGCCGATGCCGGCCGTCAGGCCGTTGAGCGCCGCGACGACCGGGAACGGCGAGCCGGTCAGCAGGTGGATGAGGCGGTCGGCCGCCTCGAGGATGCCGGTGTTCGTGGCGCCGGGAGCCATGACCGCGCCGGAGCAGAACGCGCGGCCCGCGCCGGTCAGGACGGCGACGCGGACGCCGTCGGCCTGCTCGAGCTCGTCGCTCATCTGCTCGAACATGTCGGTCGTGACCGAGTTGAGCCGGTCCGGCGCGTTCAGCGTCAGGCGCAGCACGCCGTCGGTGCGGTCGACCAGGAGATCGGTCATCGTTTCCTCCATTGTCCGAGCAGGGTCTGCAGCACCGCGATCAGTGCCGTCGGCTGGTCCAGCATGATGTGGTGGCCCGAGTCCGGGATCACCGTAACGGGTACGGCGCCGCCCAATCGCGAGCGGATCTCCTCGGTGATGTCGGTGGTCGCCATGCCGCGCTCGCCGCGCAGCAGGGCGACCTCGCACGCCGCGCGGGTGACGTCGTCGGGCGTCATCGACGAGCGCAGGAAGACGCGGGGGTCGAACTTCCACGACCAGCCCGAGCCGTTCGGGCCGTCGACGCGGCGGATCGAGCCGCGCGCGATGTGCTCGCGCACGTACGGCAGCGACGAGTCGTCCTCGGGCAGCGTGCGGAAGCGCGAGACCATCGTGGCCGCGTCCGGGTAGACCGGCATCGTGAGGTCGGCCCGGTCCTTGCGCCACTCCCGCGCCTCGGGCGAGACCGCCTGCACCGGCGAGTCGATCGCGGCCGCACCGAGCAGGTCGTGGCCGTGCTCGCGGGCCGCCGTCAGGGCGACGAACCCGCCCATGCTGTGGCCGAAGACGACCGGCTTGTCACCGTGCTCGGCCTGCGCGACCGCGAGGATCTCGCGGGCCCAGCCCTCGAGCGAGTACGCGTCGCGGCGGCCGCTGTCGCCGTGCCCCGAGAGGTCCGGCGCGAGCACGCGGTGACCCACGGCCAGGTGTGGGCCGACGTGGTCCCACCAGCCGCTGTGCGCGGCGCCGCCGTGGACGAGGACGGCCACCGGATCGCCCGGATCGCCCCACGCGCGGTAGTGGATCGGCGCACCCTCGACCTCGATCTCGAGGTGCTGGGGCCTCTGCTCGAGCGCCCAGCGGAACCACTCGGGCGTCACGCGTGGAACCTCGCGAGCTCGTCGACCTCGACCCGCGAGGCGCGGAACGAGTTGGCCGGGTGCTGGGGGTCGGCGTGCCCGAACGAGATGCCGCAGACGATCACGCGATCGTCCGGCAGGCCGAGCCAGCCGCGCAGGAAGTCGGCCTTCTGCGCCAGCGCCGCCTGGGCGACGGTCGCGACGCCGCGCGCCTGCGCGGCCAGCAGGAACGACTGCACGAACAGGCCGCAGTCGATCGCCGCGTAGACGCCGAGCGGACCCGGCGCGGAGACGATCGCGACGTGCGGGGCGCCGAAGAACTCGAAGTTCCGCAGCATCTCGCGAGCGGACGCGTCCCGGTCGCCCTTCGCGACGCCGACGGCCTCGTAGAGCTGCCAGCCGACCTCGCGCCGGCGCTCGGCGTGCACCCCGGTGTAGCCGGGCGGGAACGGCAGGTCGGAGCCCGCCGAGGTGTCGGCCATGATGTCGCGGCGCAGCCGCACGAGAGCGTCACCGGAGACGACGTCGACGTGCCACGGCTGCACGTTGCACCACGACGGCGTGCGCGAGGCGGAGGCCAGGATCGCCCGGATCTCGTCGTCGGCGACCGGCTCGTCGGTGAACCCTCGGCAGCTGAATCGGGACGCCAGGAGTCGGTCGAGGACCTCGGCGTCGCGGGGGTCTTCCATGGCGCTCACGGTAGGCGGGGCGCCATTTCCGGTCAACTCTGACGGTTTTTCAGTGCGGTTCGCGCACCTGCACGACGCGGACGGGCGTGCCCTCCTCGACCGTGCGGCTCACGGTGCACAGCCGGTGGTGCGACTTCTCGATCGCGTCCGGCACGCGCTCGGCCATCGCGGTGCCGGCCTCGTCGTGGTCGAACGTGATGTCGAGGGTGATCGTGATGTTCTCCAGGATCGACCGGCCCTCGGCGTCCTTGACCTTGTGGCCCTCGGCCGAGACGTCGAAGCGGCGCGGCTCGGCGCGCTTCGTCAGCGCCTCCACGGTGATCGCGTTGCAGCCGCCGAGCGCCACCAGCAGCAGCTCGACGGGCGTGAAGTCGATGTTCTGGCCCTCACCGAACGAGATGACACCGCCGCGGGAGTTCTCCGCGCGGTACTCCATCGGGCCGGTCCGGGTGAGGTGGACGCTGCGCAGGGTCGAGGATTCGTCGCTCATGCCACGACAGTAGACCCGCGCGAGTGTCCCCACTTTTGGAAGCGGTTCCACGGCACCGATGTGAGAGGACGTGGTTCCGCTTCCAAAAGTGGAAGTGCGGGGGCCGCTCAGGCGTCCAGGTCGGACTCCACGAGCGCGGCGATCTTCTCGACCGCGGCGGCGTCGTCGCTCTCGACGACGACCTCGGTACCCTGGGACGCGCCGAGGGTCATGATCAGCAGCGCGGAGCCCGCGTCGACGGGCTCGCCGCCCACGACGGCCAGCGTGACCGGGACGCCGGCCTCGGTGACGGCGGCCGCGATCTCGGCGGCGGGGCGAGCGTGCAGGCCGACGGCGGATCCGACGGTGACGGTCTTGCTCGGCATGGGGAAGTCCTTTCAGACGGTGAGGGTCTCGGCGGCCGGGGCCGCCTTCTTGCTGCGGCCGGCCTTGAGAGCGGTCACGAGGAATCCTGCCACCAGCATCCCCACGATCAGCGAGACGAAGAACCACAGCACCTTGTCGACCGCGAAGAAGACGAAGATGCCGCCGTGCGGAGCCACGAGGGTGACGCCGGTCGCCATGGACAAGGCGCCCGTGACGGCGCCGCCGGCCATCATCGCGGGGATGACGCGGAACGGGTCGGCCGCCGCGAACGGGATCGCGCCCTCACTGATGAACGAGGCGCCCAGCAGCCACGCGGCCTTGCCGTTCTCGCGCTCCTCGCGGGCGTAGAGCTGCGGGCGGATCGCGGTCGAGAAGGCCAGCGCCAGCGGCGGCACCATGCCGGCCAGCATGACGGCCGCCATGATCTTGGACTGCGAGGAGCCAACCTCGAGCGCCCCGGCCGTCGACAGGCCGGTCACGGCGAACACGTAGGCCGCCTTGTTGACGGGACCGCCGAGGTCGAAGCACATCATCAGGCCCAGCACGGCGCCCAGGACGATCGCCGAGCTGCCGGTCATGCTGTTGAGCCCGTCGACCAGCGCCTCGTTGACCCAGGCCAGCGGCTTCGCCAGCACGAGGATCATCGCCATGCCGACGACGATCGTCGTCACCAGCGGGATGATCACGACCGGCATGAGGCCGGCGAGCCAGCGGGGCACGCCGCGGCGGGCGAACCAGCCGGCGACGAGGCCGGCGAGCAGGCCGCCGACGATGCCGCCGATGAAGCCCGCGCCGTTGGGGTTGGTCTCGGTGACGCCGATCTGGGTGGCCGCGTAGCCCATCACGAAGCCCGGCGCGATGCCCGGACGATCGGCGATCGCGTACGCGATGTAGCCCGACAGCGCCGGCACGAGGAAGCTGAACGCCCACTGGCCGAGCAGCAGGACGAGCGCGCCGAGGTAGTACAGCAGGCCGCTGCCGAACAGGGCGTGCTCGCCGGCCTGGGGCAGGTTCGCCAGGGAGTACTCGTCCATGACGGCCTTGGCGTCGACGTCGTACCCCGCCAGCAGGAAGCCGAGCGCGATCAGCAGGCCGCCGGCCGCGACGAACGGGATCATGTAGCTGACGCCGGTCAGCAGCCAGCGCTGCAGCTTGCGACCGACGCTCTCGTCGCCGGTGTCCGCGGTGGCGGTGTCGGCGTCGCCCTCGACGCGGCGCGCGCCCGGGTCGTTCGCGGCCGCAAGGGCCTCGTCGATCATGACGCGCGGCTCGTTGATGGCGCGCTTGACGCCGCTGCGGACGACGGGCTTGCCGGCGAACCGGGCCTGGTCCTTGACGCCCACGTCGGTGGCGAAGATGACCGCGTCGGCGGCGGCGATCTGCTCGCGGGTGAGCGGCGAGCTGCCCGAGGAGCCCTGCGGCTCGACGACCAGGTCGACGCCCGCGTCGTTGGCGGCCTGCGCGAGCGCGTCGGCCGCCATGTAGGTGTGCGCGATGCCGGTGGTGCACGCCGTGACCGCGACGAGCCGGCGCGGCTCCGCCTCGGCCTGCGCCGCCGGGGCGGCCGGCGCGGGCTGTGCCGCGGGGGCGGACTGCGCAGCCGGTGCGGGGAGGACTCCCCCGGTCGCCTGGTCGACGAGCGCGATGATCTCGTCCGGCGTGGTCGCCTCGCGCAGCGCCTTCGTGAAGTCCGCGCGGACGAGCGAGCGGGCCAGCGACGAGAGCAGCTTGAGGTGCGCGTCACCGGCACCCTCGGGCGCGGCGATCATGAACACGATGTCGGCGGGCCCGTCGGGGGCGCCGAAGTCGGCGCGGTTCGACAGCCGCGCGAACGCGAGCGTGGGCTCCGTGACGGTCGCGGCACGGCAGTGCGGGATCGCGATGCCACCGGGCACGCCCGTCGCCGCCTGCGCCTCGCGGGCCTTGGCGGCCGCCGCGAGGTCGTCGGCGGACGCGGCGCGGCCCGACGCGGCGACGCGCTGCGCGAGCGCGTCGATCACGCCGGAGGCGTCGGACCCGAGGTCGACGTCGAGCGCCACCAGGTCCGCGGTGATGAGTTCGGTCATGGTCTCCTCCATCCGGCCGGCTCGACGGGAACCGCCTCCGGCACATCCGCGAGATCGTCCGGCGCGGGCAGCGCCGATCCCGGAAGGGCGGCCGCCGCGGCTCCGTGCGCGGCGGCGCTGGCGAGGCACTCGGCCGGCGACCGGCCCGCGACCTCGGCGATCAGGTACCCCGCGAGCGACGAGTCGCCCGCGCCCACGGTGCTGCGCACCGTGATCGGCACCGGCGGGCAGAACCACGAGCCGGTCGGGGTGGCGAGGACGGCGCCCGAGCCGCCCAGCGTCAGCAGGACCGTCTCGACCCCGTGGGCCTCGCGCAGCTCCTGCGCGCGGCGGACGGCCTCGTGGCGGTCCTGCTCGATCTCGTCGGCCTCGCAGCCGAGCAGCTCGGCCAGCTCGTCCGCGTTGGGCTTGAGCAGCTGCGGCGAGGCGTGGCGCACGGCCTCGGACAGCGCGGCGCCGGAGGCGTCGACGGCCACCCGCACACCGGCCTGCTGCAGTCGCGTCGTCGTCGTGGCGTACCAGTCGAACGGGACGCCGGGCGGCAGCGAGCCGCTCAGGACGGCCCAGCCGCCGGGCGTCGCGGCGGCCAGGACCGCCTCGGCCAGGGCGTCGACCTCGCTCGCGTCGAGGCGCGGGCCGGGCGAGTTGACCTTGGTGGTGGTGCCGTCGGGCTCGGCGAGCGTCAGGTTGACGCGCAGGCGGCCGGAGACGGGGACCGCGCGGTGGGGAAGTCCGCGCGCATCCAGGTCCGCCAGCAGGGGCTCGTCCGCCGCGCCGGGCAGCACGGCCGTGACGGGGACACCGGCGGCGTGCAGCACGCGGGCGACGTTGATGCCCTTGCCGCCCGGGTCGTCGTGCGCGG
The DNA here is from genome assembly GCF_047246605.1 of Aeromicrobium jepli. NCBI lineage: Bacteria > Bacillati > Actinomycetota > Actinomycetes > Propionibacteriales > Nocardioidaceae > Aeromicrobium > Aeromicrobium jepli. Next base: position 7,642 of record NZ_JBFOKO010000001.1, on the reverse strand, counting down.
CCTCGCTGCGGACGACGGAGCCGCGCTCCAGCGGCTCGAGCAGACCCACGAGGCGATCGGTCGCGGGATTCGCGGTGACGGTGACGATCACGTCGACTCCTTCCGGCGCCTGCTCCCACAGTGACACGGTCCGGCGCTGCTCGCCGTGTGGTTTCGTGTGACTTCGGGTGTTGCTTGCATTGGTTTTATGTCACATTGCGGGACGTTGTCAATGGGCCTGTGCTGTCTTTCCAGCCTCCGGGATACCGTCGGAGGGTGAGCACCGAGTACTCCGGAACCGCCGTCGTCCCCGGCATCGGCGTCGGACCGGTCGTCCGACCGGCCCCGCGACCCGAGGCCCCCGCCGACGAGCCGGCCGCCGACGCGTCCACCACCAACGTCGCCTTCGCGACCGCGGCGACCGAGGTCGCCCGCCGCCTGCGCGAGCGCTCCAAGGCCGCCAACGGCGCCGCCTCCGAGGTGCTGGCCGCGACCGCGAGCCTCGCCGAGGACCGCGGACTGGCGACCTTCGTCGGCAAGCACGCCGCCCAAGGCGCCGGCCCGGCCACCGCCACCACCGCCGCCATCGACGAGCTCGCCGCGATGTTCACCGCGGCGGGCGGCCTCATGGCCGAGCGCGTCACCGACCTCTACGACGTGCGCGACCGGATCGTCGCCGAGCTGCTCGGCCTGCCCGAGCCCGGCATCCCGCTGCCCGAGGAGCCCTCGGTGCTGCTCGCCGACGACCTCGCGCCCGCCGACACCGCCGGCCTCGACCCCTCCACCGTCGTCGCGATCGCGACGCGCCTGGGCGGCTCGACGAGCCACACCGCGATCATCGCGCGACAGCTGGGCATCCCCTGCGTCGTCGCCGTGACGGGCCTCGACGAGGTCCCCGCGGGCGCCCGTGTCGCCGTCGACGGCACGGCGGGCACGGTCACGGTCGACCCCGACGAGCAGCGCCTCGCCGAGCTGGTCGAGCAGGACCGGCTCTCGCGCGAGGCCGCCGCAGGCTGGACCGGCCCGGGCCGCACCGCCGACGACCACCCGATCCAGGTCCTCGCGAACGTGCAGGACGGCGCCGGGGCCCGCGCGGCCGCGCAGGAGCCCATCGAGGGCGTGGGCCTGTTCCGCACCGAGCTGAGCTTCCTCGACCGCGCCACGGAGCCCACCGTCGAGGAGCAGGCCGACATCTACGCCGAGGTGTTCGAGGCGCTCGGCGACCGCAAGGTCATCGTGCGCACGCTCGACGCCGGCTCGGACAAGCCCCTTCCCTTCGCGTCGCAGCCCGACGAGCCCAACCCGGCCCTGGGCGTGCGCGGCCTGCGCATCGGCCTGGCGAACCCCGACATGCTCGACCGGCAGCTGGACGGCATCGCCGCGGCGCGCGAGCGCACCGGCGCCGACGTGCGCGTCATGGCCCCGATGGTCACCACCGAGGCCGAGGCGCAGTGGTTCGCCGAGCGCGTCCGGGCCCGCGGCATGCAGGCCGGCATCATGATCGAGACGCCGTCCACGGTCCTGCTGGCCGACCGCCTGTTCCGCCACCTCGACTTCGTCTCGATCGGCACGAACGACCTGTCGCAGTACACGTTCGCCGCCGACCGGATGGCCCCGACGCTGAGCGACCTCACCGACCCGTGGCAGCCCGCGCTGCTCGCCTCGATCAAGCTCGTGGCGCAGGCCGGCCAGCGCGCCGGCAAGCCCGTGGGCGTGTGCGGCGAGGCCGCGGCGCACCCCCTCCTGGCGTGCGTGCTCACCGGCCTGGGCGTCACGTCGCTGTCGTGCGCGGCCACCGCGGTGCGCTCGGTCGGCGCGAAGCTGGCCCAGGTCACGCTCGAGCAGTGCCAGGCCGCCGCCGAGGCCGCGCTCGCCGCCCCGGACAACCTCGCCGCCGCCCACGCGGCCAAGGACGTCCTGGGCTGACCCGGCCGCTCCGACCGTCCGCCGCTCCGCGAGTGGCGCAGATTGGCCCGCCACTCGTCGAGTGGCGGGCCTTCTTGCGCCACTCGCGGTGACGGGGAGGGCAGGGCGGCGGTATCAGCGCGGGCGGGCCCGAGCTCGTGGGACGCGGAACACCGACCTCCCACGAAGGAACCCACATGTCCTCCCTGCTCTACCGGTGGGGCCGCACGACGGCCCTGCACCCGTGGCGCACGCTCGTCGGCTGGCTGATCGTCGCCGCGACCGTGTTCGCCGTCAGCTCCTCGTTCGGCGGCACGACCCAGGACGACTGGAACGTGCCCGGCGCCGAGTCCCAGCACGGAATCGAGCTGCTGCGCAACCACCTGCCCGACGCCGGCAACGCCTCGGCCAACGTGGTCGTCCACGACGACCGGGCCATCCCGGCGGCGGCACTGACCGCCCTCGGCGAGCGGCTGCGCGACGTCGCCCACGTGTCCGACGTCGCCCCGCCGCGCGTCAGCGACGACGGGCGCACCGCGGTCGTGCACCTCGCGTACGACGTCGAGGTCACGCATCCCGACCTCATGGGCGACGTCGAGCCCCTCGAGGAGGCGGTCGAGGCCACGCGCGACGCCGGCCTCCAGGTCGAGCTCGGCGGCGACCAGCCGTCGACGGCCTCCGCACCGATCAAGGGGTACGGCGAGCTGATCGGCGTCGGCGCCGCGCTCCTGATCCTGCTGATCGCCTTCGGCTCCGCCGTCGTGGCCGGCCTGCCCGTCCTGGTGGCGGTCGCCGGACTCGCGGTCGGCTCGGCCGGCATCACCCTGCTCGCCGCGACGATGGACGTGTCCACGTCGGCGCCGATGGTGGCGTCGATGGTCGGCCTGGGCGTCGGCATCGACTACGCCCTGCTGCTGGTGAGCCGGCACGCCGAGTTCCTGGCCCAGGGCCACCGGGTCGAGGAGGCCACCGGGCGGAGCCTGGCGACCGCCGGCAGGTCCGTCGTGTTCGCCTCGCTCACGGTCCTGATCTCGCTGCTCGGCCTCGGTCTCGCCGGACTGCCGACGTTCTCGACGTTCGGGTGGGCCACCGCGATCGCGGTCGTCGCCGTCATGCTGACGGCGCTGACGCTCGTGCCGGTGCTGTGCCGGTTCGCGGGTCGCAAGGTGCTCGCGCGCGGCCTGCGCCGCGGCCGGACCCGTTCCGGCCCGTCCCTGACGGCGCGCTGGGCCGAGCGCGTCACGCGGCGGCCGCTGCTGTGGGCCCTGGCCGGAGCGACCGTCATGATCGCCCTCGCGGCGCCCGTGCTCGACATGCGCACGTGGCCGCAGGACGACGGGAACCAGACGACCGAGGCCACCACGCGGCGCGCGTACGACCTGACGTCCGAGGCCTTCGGACCGGGCGCCACCAGTCCGATCACGGTCGTCGTGGACCACGAGCGGACATCCGCCTCGGAGGTCACGGCCGTTCGCGACACTCTGCTGGCCGAGGAGGACCTGGTGTCCGTCTCGCCACCGGTCACCTCGCCCGACGGGGCGGTCACCGTGCTGACCGCCGAGCCGGCCTTCGGCTCCGCCGACGCCCGCACGTCGGACCTGGTCGAGGAGCTGCGCGCCGACCTGCCGGCCGGCGTGGAGGTGACGGGCCAGACGCCCCTCTTCGCCGACATCGCCGAGATGCTGTCCCACCGCCTGTGGGTCGTGATCGGCTTCGTCGTGGCGGTCTCGGTGCTGCTGCTCACGCTCGTGTTCCGGTCCGTCGTGATCCCGCTCAAGGCGGCGGTCATGAACCTGCTGTCCATCGGCGCCGCGTACGGCGTCATGACGGCCGTGTTCCAGTGGGGGTGGGGTGCGAGCCTGCTCGGCATCGACCACGCCGCCCCCGTGTCGAGCTGGGTGCCGATCCTGATCTTCGCGATCCTGTTCGGCCTCTCGATGGACTACGAGGTCTTCCTGCTGAGCCGGATCCGCGAGAAGTGGCTCGACACGGGCGACCCGACGGGCAGCGTGGTGCACGGGCTGTCGGCCTCGGGCAAGGTCATCACGGCCGCCGCGGCGATCATGGTCGTCGTCTTCCTCGGCTTCGCGACCGAGGGCGACCTGGTCGTGAAGATGCTCGGCGTCGGCATGGCGACCGCCGTCCTGCTGGACGCGACGATCGTCCGGATGGTCCTGGTGCCCGCCACGATGACGCTGCTCGGGCGGTGGAACTGGTGGCTGCCCGCCTGGCTCGACCGCGCCCTGCCGCAGGTCGACGTGGAAGGTTCCGAGCCGGTCGTCGCCGCTCGCTGACGTCCCTCGACACCCGGGTCCCGTCGGTCGCGCACTCGCTGCGCGGCCGGCGGGACCTTCGCGTTCCCGGTCCCGCCGGCCCACGTGACCGCCGTCTCGGGGCGTATCACCGGACCGCGCCGCCGCTCTCGGAGTCCGGAAGCGAAACACCCATCAAGGAGCATCACCGTGTCCCTCCACGAAACCACCCTGGACCAGCTCGAGCGCCCGGCGGACCGCCTGCGCGGACTGGCCGGCGATGCCGTCCACCTGCCCGGCGACCCCGGGTACGACGCCGCGCGCACCGCCTGGAACCTGGCTGTCGACCAGCGTCCCGCCGCGGTCGCCCTCCCCCGCACCGCCGAGGACGTCGCCCACATCGTGCGCGCCGCCTCCGCCGCCGGCCTGCGGGTCGCGCCGCAGAGCACCGGCCACAACGCGGGCCCGCTCGCGGCCGGCGACCTCGACGACGTCGTCATCGTCCGCACGAGCGAGCTGAACGACGTGAGCGTCGATCCCGACCGCCGCATCGTCCGCGTCGGCGGCGGCACCGTGTGGCTGCCGGCCGTGAAGGCGGCCGCCGAGCACGGCCTGACCGTCCTGCACGGCTCGTCGGTCGACGTCGGCATCGCCGGCTACAGCCTCGGCGGCGGCATGGGCTGGTACGCCCGCAAGCTGGGCCTGGCCGCCAACAGCCTCACGGCCGTCGAGATCGTCCTCGCGAACGGCGACCTGGTGCGCGCCGACGCCGAGACGAACCCCGAGCTGTTCTGGGCGGTCCGCGGTGGCGGCGGCAACTTCGGCATCGTCACGGCCCTCGAGTTCCGCGCGTACGACTTCAGCACCGCGTACGCCGGCATGCTGATGTGGGACGTCGAGATGGCACCGCGCGTGCTCGACATGTGGCGCGCCTGGGCGCCCGTCGCCCCCGACGAGGTCACCACCTCGTTCCGCATCATGCGGATCCCCCCGATCCCCGAGATGCCCGACTTCGTCCGCGGCCGCACGATCGTCGTGATCGACGGCGCGGTCATGGCCTCCGACGAGCGCGCCTCCGAGATCCTGGCCCCGCTGCGGGCGCTCGAGCCCGAGCTCGACACATTCGGCCGCGTCCCCACCGAGACCCTCGTGCACCTGCACATGGACCCGGAGGAGCCCGCGCCGGGCGTCATGCGCTCCACGATGCTGCGCGAGCTCGACGACGAGGGCGCGGACGCGTTCCTGGCCCTCTTCGGCCCGGGCGTCGAGACGCCGCTCATGGTCGCCGAGCTGCGCCAGCTGGGCGGCGCGGTCGGCCGCCCGCACGAGGGCGGCGGCGCGCTGACGCACCTGGAGGGCGAGTTCGCCTTCATCTGCGGCGGCATCGCCCCGACGCCGGAGCTGGGAGCGATCGTTGCCGCGCTCGGCGAGGAGGCCGTCGCGGCGCTCGAGCCGTGGGCGAACGGCCGGTCCTACCTCAACTTCGCCGAGGAGCCGACCGACGCCCGCACGGGCTACGCGGCCGACGCCTGGCCGAAGCTGGCCGCGATCCGCTCTGCCGTGGACCCGGACGGCGTGTGCCTGGCGAACCATGCGATCCCGCGCCTGTACGAGAACGGCCGGCCGACGCGCTGACCATCCGGGCCCGAGCCCGCCGAGACCCTTCCGTGACGGTCCCGGCGGGCTCGGTCGCGTCCGATGTCACTTGCAGGTGCCTGCACGCCGGTCCAGAGTCGGGGGCATGAGCCTGTTCCGCACGAAGTCCGTCGAACAGTCGATCGCCGAGACCGACGAGCCCGAGCACCAGCTCAAGCGCGACCTGAGCGCCAAGGACCTCATGGTCTTCGGCGTCGGCGTCATCATCGGCACCGGCATCTTCGTGCTGACCGGCCAGGAGGCGCACAAGCACGCCGGCCCGGCCATCGTCATCAGCTTCCTCATCGCCGGCGCGACCTGCGCGCTCGCGGCCCTGTGCTACGCCGAGTTCGCCTCCACCGTGCCCGTCGCGGGCAGTGCGTACACGTTCAGCTACGCGACGCTCGGCGAGTTCATCGCGTGGATCATCGGCTGGGACCTGCTGCTGGAGCTGGCGCTCGGCGCGGCCGTCGTCGCCCGTGGCTGGTCCGGCTACCTGCAGGAGCTGCTGGAGCTGCCCACCCAGGTCGCCGGGGACGAGGCCGTCGTGGACGTCGCGGCGATGGCGATCGTCGCCATCTTGGCCTTCCTCGTCATCGCGGGCACGAAGCTCTCGAGCTCGGTCACCAGCGTCTTCGTCCTCATCAAGGTGGGCGTGGTGATCTTCGTGATCGTGGCCGGCCTGTTCTTCGTCAAGGCCGCGAACTACACGCCCTTCGTGCCGCCGGCCGAGGACCTCGACCTCGTCAAGGGCTCGGACCAGCCGCTCATCCAGGCGGTGTTCGGCATGGCGCCGACCGCGTTCGGCGTCATGGGCATCATCGCCGCGGCGTCGGTCGTGTTCTTCAGCTACATCGGCTTCGACGTCGTCGCGACCACCGCCGAGGAGACGCGCAACCCGCAGCGCGACGTCCCGCGCGGCATCCTCGGCTCGCTGTTGATCTGCACCGTGCTCTACATGGCCGTGTCGTTCGTCGTGACCGGCATGCTCAACTACTCCGACGACCGGATGAACACCGGCGCACCGCTGGCCGAGGCGTTCTCGGCGAACGGCATCGACTGGGCCGCCAACCTGATCTCGCTCGGCGCCGTGGCGGGCATGACCACGACGATCCTCGTGCTGCTGCTGGGCCAGTCGCGCGTCCTGTTCGCGATGTGCCGCGACGGCCTGCTCCCCCAGCCGCTCGCGAAGGTCCACCCGACCTACCGGACGCCGTACCGGATCACGATCATCACGTCGACGTTCGTGGCGCTGCTGGCGGGCTTCGTGCCGCTGGCCGAGCTCAGCCACCTGGTCAGCATCGGCACGCTGTTCGCCTTCGTGCTGGTCTCGGCGGGCGTGCTGGTGCTGCGCCGCACGCGGCCCGACCTCGAGCGTCCGTTCCGCGTGCCGTTCGCGCCCCTCGTGGCCGGCGGCTCGATCCTGACGTGCCTGTGGCTGATGCTGAACCTGTCGCTGCTGACGTGGGAGCGGTTCGCGATCTGGATGGTGCTGGGCATCGCGATCTACGCCCTCTACGGGCGCCGCCACGCGCGACTCGGCCTGCAGGCCGACCGCGTGGCCGAATAGCCCGGCCCGCGTGAGGTGCGGTGGTTTCGATACGCCGCTCGTTCCTCGCCAGCTACTCAACCACCGGGTTCGCCCCCCAGTGATCGAGTGCCGGGCGAGCGCCAGCGAGACCGGTGTATCGAGATCACGCCTGAGGGCCGGTGGTTTCGATACGCCGCTCCTTCGTCGCGTGCTACTCAACCACCGGGTTCGCCCCGGTGATCGAGTGCCGGGCGAGCGCTAGCTGTAGTTCCCCGTGAGGTTGTGAACGCGGTCTGAGGGCGTGAGGCCGCCGATGCCGGTGTGGGGTCGGTGGTGATTG